>JAXDQK010000062.1:0-100529 GCA_034667905.1 Gammaproteobacteria bacterium
GCTATGTTTAGATGTCCGCTTTCCGCTAAGTAGAAATGTCGGCTTTACCAGAGTGATTCACAACCGATCTCGGCACCCTATTTACGGAGATCGGTGATGCAGAACCTGGTGACCGTAAGCATATGCAAGAGCTGGATCGTTTGAAGTGCACGAGGCAGTTGTCGACGGGACGCTGAAGCCCATCAGAGCTGCAGAACGGCTCGGTCTCACGAGCAGTCAGGTTCGTCGATTGGCGATCCGGTATCGACTTGAAGGCCCGGTTGGCTTGGTGTCGAGGCGCCGCAGCCAACCCAGCAACAATGGCGATTGCAGATTGATGCCGGGCTCTGGATTCCGCGGAAGCTGCGGCCCGCAAAAATTCAACAGCCGCCCTCTCGTCGTGCCTGTCTCGGCGAACGCATCCAGTTCGACGGCTGTGAGCATTGACGATGCGCCGAGCCGTTTTCCTACACGATGAGGCAAAAGCGCCGTTAGATCCCCTTCCTCTTGAAATCGGCGAAGCTTGCGTAAGACGGTAGCACGTGCCAGGCCCCACTTTTTGCCAGGCGCTCAACCTCAGCGGACGGCAAAGCGCGGCCCTGGAGTCCTCTTAGATCAAGAGACTTATCTCGAGCAGACTCCCAATTCAGCCTCGGATGTATATCGCTGGCGTTGACCTCTAGATGTGGACGACTCAGCGCCCGGCCTCCGGCGGTTTAGTCAGTCTCATGATTCCTGCGGTGCGTGAGGATGAAGATCCGGCGATATCAGCGCAAACTACGGCCGCCGGTGAAGAAAATTCTTAGAGGATGACATGCGAGCGTTAGTTCTTTGCGTTTTGATGCTGGCTACCACGGCAGCGCACGCGGCGACCGTGCCGCTGAACGAGAAGCAGCAAGTGCTGTGGGACCACTTGAAGATATCTATTGTCGACGTGGAGCAGCGGCTGGACGGAGTTCTTGGGGTCGCTATCTTGGATCTCAATTCCGGGCAACAACTCCTCATCCATCCGGACGAGGTTTTTCCACAGGCAAGTTCCATTAAGATTGCGGTGCTCGCGGAGCTTTATCATCAGGCGGAGCAGTCTGCGCACGGATTCCCCGGCAAGGCGAAATTGACCGATCGCTATGTAGTACGCGCGGCGGATATTGTCCCTGATAGTGCCGTCCTCGGGGGTCTCACGCCGGGCGTCACGTCGCTCACGAACCGTGACCTCGCGAGCATCATGGTCGCCGTCAGCGACAATTCGGCTACGAATGTGCTCATCGATCGGATTGGCATGGACAACGTCGTGCATTTCACGGAATCACTGGGTCTTGCGCACACGCAGCTGCGCCGCAAGATGATGGATCTCAAGGCGGCGGCTCTAGGGCGCGAGAATATTTCTACTCCGCGCGAAATGATGCAACTTCTCGAGCAGCTCTATCGTGGCAAGGTAATCGGGTCACCGCTGCTCGACGACTTCTTCAACGTATTGGCAACGACCAAAGAAAGCTGGATACCGCGTGATCTGCCGGCGGATGTCAAGATCGCGAACAAGCCGGGAGAACTCGAAGGGGTACGCAATGACTCCGGCATCGTGTTTCTAAACAACAGGCCTTACGTGATTTGCGTCATGACCACATATCTTGCGAACGAGCGCGCCGGCGAAGAGGCGATCACCAGGATTTCGAGCGTGACTTATGGTGCATTCGACCGTCTCAGTCGTGCGTCCGAACTAGGACGGGTGATTTCGCCGGGCAATGGCACGACGCGATAATTTACGCAACAATCGCCGTACAAAAGATCTCCTCACCAAGATCCGGATCGAAAAGGGACATCGCCGCCTCGGCCAGCTGGAAAATCATCCCACCGACCTTGAGCATCTTCCTTTCTTGCTGACCGGACACTTCCAGTGAGGAATAACCTTGGCTGGCGAGTGTGCTTAGAAACCAAATGCGCCGAGCGAGCCGCACGTCGGTAATCGCGCGCGTAGGGGTTAGGCCGGTTAATCGTAAGGCGTCACACAAAGATTCCCGAGTAAAAATATTTAAGTGCCGAGGAGGTTCGAGTCCGCGCCAGGCCGCACCGAAAATCCGAGATCCCAAGCTTCTGGCATTCGGCGTGGTAATAATCAGTCGCCCAGAGCTCCCTAAAAGACGCCGTAGTGATGCAAGCGTGGCAATAGGATCTGGTACATGTTCAATTACGTGGCCAAGAGTGATCACATCGAAGGGATGAATGTCACGCGATAGCAAGTCCTCAACGGACGGAAAAACGGATATTCCTTCTGTTGCTAACAGACGCGCAGCGGCGCTCTCATCGGGCTCTATTCCGTAGGCCTGCCATCCAGCAAGCTTCATACGCTCCAAGAAAGCACCACTTCCGCATCCGTAGTCCAATAGCCGGCCTCGCTCAGTAGCAGGAACACGCATCACTTCAAGTTCCGCCGCAGCTTTGACTGTTGGAAAGCGAGCCACCAACCGCGCCCTCCAATCGCTTCCAACTGAATTCGGATATCCCAAGGATCGGGCAAGGGCGACATTTATAGCTCGCATCCACAGATCATCCTTGTTTCGCGCGCCGCCTCCGTGCGTGTGGTACGTCGAGTACAGTTCCCCTATACACTCATTTATAGGCCGAGGATCCAGCCACAAATGCCCTGATCGCATATCATGCCGGTAACTCCAATTGCCGGGCGTATCGAAAAATGCGTCCCGAGCTTTTGGGTACACCACGGGACCCGACACACCGGAAATGGGACACTTATCGATATTCGTTAGCTGCAAGCTCTGCCTCCTCGCCACTTCAAGACCGCATGTAAGCGCCGCTCGAGTCATAAGCGGCCTGCGTCAGCGGCTCCGCATGATGGCGATTGCCGATAATTTCGATCTCGAACCCTGACGTCGCGCTCGCCAACCCGGCCGGCACGTAGCCCAGCGCCAAAGAATGTTGGACGCGATGACCATAGGCGCCCGAAGTCACCCAACCCACCACTTTGCCCTCATGCCAAATAGGCTCATCGCCAATGGCATCTGAATCCGTGTCGAGCACCTTGAAAGCCACTAGCCGTAGAGCGCCGCCGCGCTCCTTCTCTTCCGTCGCCGCGGCACGGCCGATGAATTCGCTCTTCTTGAAGTCGACGAAGCGGCCAAGGCCCGCCTCGAGCGGTCCATAGATGGGACGATACTCCCGGGTCCAGGTCCCGAAGCTTTTCTCCACCCGCATGGAATTCAAGGCCCGCCCACCGAACAGGCGCAAGCTGTACTTACGGCCGGCGTCCATCAGCAGATCGTAGAGCGCTCGCTGGTAGTCGGTGGTCACCCAAATTTCGTACCCGAGTTCACCGGTGAATGAGACGCGGCCAACATAGCCTGGCACCAATCCGATCTCCATCCTCCTGAAGGAGAGGAACGGAAACGCGGTGCTCGAGAGATCATCGCGCACTAACTCCTGAAGAAGAGCGCGCGCGTTGGGACCGGCGATTGAAAGTCCGACATACTGCATTGCGCAAGGGCGCACCGACACGCCGACGGACGGGAGGTGCCGTTCGAACCAGCGCATGTAGTAGATTTCCGCGGCGTAGGTGCCTATGAGGAAGAAGTGCTCGTCGGCGATCCGGCACATCGTAAAATCGCCGATCAATTTGCCGCGTTCGTTGAGCATCGGCGTGAGCCCGATACGCCCAACCGCCGGCACGCGATTCGCCATCATGCGGGATAACCAGTTTGCCGCCTCAGGGCCTTGCACCTCGAATTTCCCATAGTTCGAGATCTCGAGCAATCCTACGGAATCCTTGACGGCATTGCACTCGGCGGCCACGTGGGGAAAATCATTGGAGCGGTGAAAGCTAATCTCATCTCGGGCAGTCGCTGCACTCGGCGCGTACCACAACGCGTGCTCGAGACCGCAATAGTCCCCGAACACCGCATGCTTATCTTTCAGCTTTTCGTAAATCGGCGTCGTGCGCAGCGGTCGACCGGCCTTGAGTTCTTCGTTGGGAAATCGAATGCTGAAGCGGCGCGAATAGTTTTCCCGCACTTTCGCGTTGGTATAGGCCAACGTGGTCCAATCGCCGTAGCGAGCGACATCCATGCCCCAAATATCGGCGCCCGGATCGCCGGTAATCATCCAACTCGAGAGCGCGAGTCCAACACCGCCGCCCTGACTGAAGCCGGCCATCACGCCGCAAGCCACCCAAAAATTCTTCAGACCCTTTATGGGACCCAGCAGCGGATTGCCGTCCGGCGCAAACGTAAAGGGGCCATTCACCACCTTCCTGATGCCTGCCTCAGCGAGCGCCGGGAAATGCTGGAAGGCCACCTCCAGGCTGGGTGCGATTCTTTCGAGGTCATTCGGCAGCAGGTCCTGCCCGAAGTCCCAGGGAGTTTGCACGGGCGACCAAGGCACGCCGGCCTTCTCATAAGTACCCAGCAGCATGCCGCCGCGTTCTTGCCGAGTGTACAACTCGCCTTCGAAGTCGATGGCGTGCAATTGCTCCTTCTTGCCAACCAATTCCGGCATGTCGCCGGTGATCAAATATTGATGTTCCATCGCGAGTATGGGCAATTCGATGCCGACCATGCGCCCTACTTCCCGTGCCCACAAACCCGCTGCATTGACCACATGCTCCGCATGCACATTACCGTGATCGGTGATGACGTCCCAGGATCCGTCGGCTCGCGCCTTGAGATCCATGACGCGAGTGTGTCTCACGATTTCCGCACCGCCAATCTGCGCGGATTTCGCATACGCCTGCGTCACGCCGTACGGGTCGACGTGACCTTCGATGGGATCGTACATCGCACCCTTGAAATGCGCCTTGTCCATCAGCGGAAACAGCCTTGCCGCCTCATCCACCGAGATCATCTCCAGATGCATGCCAAGATATCGGCCGCGGGCCTGGGCCATTTTCAACCAATCGACCCGTTCGCGCGTGCCCGCCAGCATCAGGCCGCCGGTGATATGCACACCGCAGGACTGTCCGGAAATTCGTTCAATTTCCTTGTAGAGCTCGATGGTGTATTGCTGCAATTTGGCGACGTTCGGATCACCGTTGACGGTGTGCATACCGCCGGCCGCGTGCCAAGTCGAGCCGGACGTCAGCTCGGCCCGCTCGATCAAGAGCACATCCTTCCAGCCGCCCTTCGTCAAGTGATAGAGGACGCTCGCCCCTACTACACCGCCGCCGATCACCACCACCTTCGCCTGATTTTTCATGAAGGCTCGCCGATCTCAGTCATTCGATACCGCCAAATGCAAATTCGAGTGCGAGAGCTGCGCACCGCTGCCAAAACGATCGATCAGCCAGGAACGAAACAGTGCGACGGCCGTATCGCTCAGGGCCTCTGGATGAGTGATCAAATAATATCCAAAGCCGTCATCGAGGCTGTTGCTGAACGGTTTCACCAGCCGGCCGGATCGGATGTGATCGCCGAACAAGTAGGTGTCGACCAAGGCGACGCCCTCGCCGCTCAAAGCGTATTGCACGGCTAACATCGCGGTATCGAATACCAGGCCTCGCTCAACGTTGACGCCCAAGTTGGAAGACCGCGCGAACTGCTTCCATAGATGGTGTCGCGGCAGCTCGGCAATGCGCACGTGCACCAGTTCATTCGCTTCAACGAATTCCGCCAGCGGCTTGTCGACATAGCGGGCGGCAACATTGGGATGACAAAGCAAGCTCAAGTGCACGGGCCACAACAGATCCGTAACCAGATCCGTCACCGTTGGCTTCGAATACACCACCGCGACATCGACGTCGCCAAGCGGCGGACCCACACCGTGAGGGCTGACCAGATCGATCTCAACTTCGGGAACGGCGCGGCGAAAATCCCGCAATATCGGCACGGCAAGGTAAGCCGCAAAACTCGGCGGCATGTGAACCCGCAGTACGCGTGTAATGCTCGCGCCGTCATTGCGAATATCGTCGAGAGCATACTCCAGGCGATCGAATGATTTCACTACGGCCGGCAGCAGGTGTTGGCCGGCCTTGGTCAGTACCAAAGCATGCGGGCGTCGTTCGAACAACTGCGCGCCGATCAATTTTTCGAGTGCGGTCACGTGCCGTGACAATGCACTCTGCGAAATCAAGAGCGCATTTGCCGCGGCGGTGAAGCTCAGGTGCTTCGCAACTCCCTCGAAAGCGCGCAACGCGTTCAGAGGCAGCCACCTGCGGTCGTTGTGCGAATCGCTCATAAGATCAAGGCACCCAAGCTTTCGTGTAACCAATCGCGCGTTGTTGATCGGCAACGATGGTCTTCGACGCCAGGTATAAATGATAAGCGGCCCACAGACCGGTCGGCGCCAGTACCAATAACGCCAGTCGCAGCGAAGCTGCGTCGGTGGCTTGAGCACCGGCGAACCAGTCGCTCAGCAATCCGACCGCCCAGGGCGCAATGATCAAATTCAATATATTGGCAACCAACAAAGAGATGGCAATGAACATGTTGCGCATGTGGCAGGGCGCCAGATTGTTAAGCAGCCCAAAACAGGGACCGATGTAGAAGTAAATGGACGGTATGAACAACCAGAACATCGCCTTGCAAAGGACGAGCGAGTGCGTCCAATACGCGATGAATGAAGGTATCGTCGCCAAACCAATGCCGGCGGCCAGCAGCCAGACGACGCGGCGTGGATCGGCCATGAATGGCCGAGACAAGAGCCAGGCGGTGCCAATCGTCGCGAGCGATCCACCCCACAGGTGGATATGTCCGGTGACCGCGCCCGCCTGGCCGACATCCAAGTTATAGGCGCGTTGCAGAAATGTCGGCGTCCAATATATGAGGCCCCAACCCCACAAAGCGCACAATCCACCGCCGATGATCACATGGTACGCGGCCTTTTGCCGCCACAGGAACTTCACGCACGTGATCAATGATGGCTTGATGACCTCGTCCAGGGCATCCAAGCGGCCGCGCCGCGGCTCGCGCACGGTCAGATATACAATGACCCCCACAATGAGGCCGGGCAGTCCTAAGGCAATGAAAGCGGTTCGCCAGGTGTATGCATGAGCAACGGCGCCGGCGAAATCGGCGCCCAAAAAAGCTCCGATGGGAGCGCCCAGGGCCAGCACCGTCATCGCCATGGGACGCCGGTCCGGTGGAAAGCAATCCGAGACGATGGCCGTCGAGGGCGGCGTGCCGCCCGCTTCACCGATACCCACCCCGATGCGGCCCAGCAGGAACTGCAAATAATTCGTCGACATTCCGCACAGCGCCGTAAAGGCAGACCACATGACCAGCGATCCGGCGAGAATGTTGCGGCGATTCGATCGATCCGCCAGCCAGGAAATTGGGATTCCGAATACGACATAAAAAAAGGCCAGCGGCGCACCCGTGAGGAACGCCACACCCGCATCGGTCAGCTTCAAGTCCAACCGAATCGGCTCGAGCACGGTCGAGACGACATAGCGGTCTGCAATGTTAATGGCATAAATCAAGCACACCAAAACCAGCACATACCAACGTTCAATCGATGACGGTGCCTGGGATCTGGGTGCATCAATCGCAGTTGCGCTCATCTGACCTCGAGTACGAACCCCCCTTCACCATACAGGGTTCGCTGTCGCCGCGCGACGGTAGGTGCCGTCGCGTTCAATGGGTGTCGAAAAATAACATGAGCGGATCGCGAAATGGCATAGCGCAGCCGGACCGAACGTTTAAGCTCAGGCGCTGTGGAGGAGTTCGACTACATAATCATCGGCGCCGGCACGGCTGGTTGCGTGCTCGCGGATCGGCTGTCCGCGAGCGGCCGCGATCGAGTTCTGGTCATCGAGGCCGGCGGCTCGGACAATCGCTTTTGGATCAAGACACCGATTGGCTACGGCCGCACCTTTGCCGATCCTGGCGTCAATTGGAAGTATCAAGCGCTCGCAAGCCCCGGCCTCAACGGGCGCGGCATGTACTGGCCGCGTGGACGCGTGCTCGGCGGCTCGAGTTCCATCAACGCACTGGTCTACTGCCGCGGCGCGCCGCAAGATTTCGACGACTGGCGGCAACTGGGCAATGTTGGTTGGGGCTGGGATGATGTCAAGCCGTACTTCGAAAGGTCGGAGCGACGCATCGACCCCGAGGGACATGCGCGGGGTACCGGTCCTCTCGATGTCGCGGACGTATCGCCCTTTCTTCATCCGATGCGACGCAACTGGCTCGACGCCGCGGCGGAGCTGAATCTACCGGTTACCGACGACTTCAATGGCGAGCATCCGCTGGGACTCGGCTGCTACCAAGTCACCATCCGCAAAGGCGTGCGTCGCTCAGCGGCGGATGCCTTTCTGCGTCCGGCACTGCGTCGCGAGAACGTGAAACTGGAGACCGATGCGTGGGTGAGTAAGATCCGCTTCGCACAGCGTCGCGCTCTGGGAGTGGAATTCGTACGTGCCGGCCAAACGCGATTCGCGCAGGCCAGGCGCGAAGTGCTGTTATGCGCCGGTACCGTGAATTCGCCGCAGGTGCTGCAGCTCTCAGGGATCGGACCTGCACCCACGCTCGCCGCCTTAGGAATTGCGTCGGTTCTGGACAACGCTTCCGTGGGCGGACACTTGCAGGATCACCTGGCCGTGGTTTACTCCTATCGTGCGACCCAGCCGACACTGAACGACGAACTTAGCTCGGCTGCTGGAAGAGTGATCGCCGGACTGCGCTATCTTATTTTGCGCCGCGGCCCCTTGGCGTTGAGCGTCAATCAAATGGGTGGCTTTCTTCCCGCACGGCCCGGTCTTGATCGTCCTACGGTTCAATTGTATTTCAATCCGGTTACCTACAGCACCGGCGATGCGACCCGCAAAAGCATTGAGGTTGATAAATTCTCGGGTTTTTATTTGTGCTATCAGCCGACCCGCCCCACCAGCGTCGGTCGAATCGACATTACCAGCCCTGACTTTCGCCTTCCTCCCAGGATCGCACCGAACTATTTGTCGACCAAGGAAGACGAAGAAGCCGTCGTGCAAGGAGGCCGCTTGTTGCAGGCACTCGCACGCACTCGATCTATCCGTTCGCTCATCCGTGATCCGATCCAACCGGATCTCGCCGCCATGGACGCCCCCCAGATTCTCGCGGACTTTCGCGCGCGCGCGATGACCGTGTATCACCCCGTCAGCACGTGCCGCATGGGACCCACGGCGGCGAACTCGGTGGTCGACTCGTCGCTGCGTGTGCACGGTATCGATGCGCTGCGCGTGGTCGACGCATCGGTGTTCCCCACGGTGACGTCCGCCAATACCAACGCGCCGACTGTCATGGTGGCGCAAAAGGCGGCTGATCTAATCCAGGCTCGATGAGACTCAAAGGACTGACCACAAATGAAACTCGACAGCGTCAAAGTATTCGTCGTGGCGAACCCACCCCCGAGCTTCGGCGGGCGGTACTTCATATTCTTGAAGCTTCGAACGGCCTGCGGAATCGAGGGCTTGGGAGAGGTTTACGCAGCCACCTTTGGGCCCAAAGTCATCGCATCCATGATCGAAGATCTTTTTGCCCGGCGTCTGCTGGGTCGCGACCCAATGCGGATCGAGTCGTTCTGGCGCGAGAGCTATGCTTCCGGATTCACGCTGCGGCCTGACCTTTCGCTCATGAGCGTCATCAGCGGGCTGGAAATGGCTTGCTGGGACATCATTGGCAAGGCGCTGGGACAGCCGATCTACAATTTGATGGGCGGCAAAGTGCACGAGCGGCTACGCAGCTACACGTATCTGTACCCTGCCGACGACGAGGGGGACGAGTTTTACCATGACGCGGACCGCTCTGCGCGGCGAGCGGCTGAGTATGTGGCGAAAGGTTTCACGGCCGTAAAATTCGACCCCACAGGCGGCTATTCCGCGTACGACCCGCGTCAGCCTACCCAAGAATCCTTGGAGCGCACCGTTCGCCTGGTCCGTTTGGTAAGAGAGGCGGTCGGCAAGCGCGCGGATTTACTGCTCGGCACGCACGGACAATTCACCACCTCCGGTGCGCTGCGCCTTGCCAGGCTGCTTGAACCCTACGATCCTCTTTGGTTCGAAGAGCCGGTGCCGCCCGAAATGCCGGAACAGATGGCGCTCGTGGCACGGGGCACGCGCATCCCGATCGCGACCGGAGAGAGGCTGACCACGAAGTACGAATTTGCCCGCGTGCTGGCGGCGGGAGCTGCGAACATCCTGCAGATCAATCTCGGCCGGGTCGGCGGCCTGCTCGAGGCTAAGAAAATCGCGGCGCTTGCGGAGGTCCACTATGCGCAAATTGCACCCCACTTGTACTGCGGCCCCGTGGTCGGTGCCGCGAATATTCAGATCGCCACATGTTCGCCTAATTTCTTGATCTTGGAGGGTATTCAGGAGTGGGGCGGCTTCCATGCCAAGATCCTCATCAATCCCATTCGCTGGGAGGAAGGCTACGTGATTCCGCCGACTGCGCCGGGGCTCGGCGTCGAATTAAATGAGGCAGTCGCATTGGCCAATCCCTGCTCAGATACCACCCCGCTTCATCTGGAAATGGCCAATCGGCCGTTGGGGTGATCTAAAAGTGTTATTTCATGCAGCCCATAGTTGTGGATGCCCCGCAACAACTGCGGGTGAATCGGGATTCAACGGCGGCGCCCCACTGATCCAATATCGCAGCGCAAAAACGCGCAGCTCGCCTGATGCAGGGTTGAATGCGCAAATAGCGACTCATGCGGTTTTGGCATCGCTGAATCCAATTTCAGCATAGCCCCTGAAGCATTACTGCAACAAATTATCCTTACCCTGCCCTCGCTCGATGCTATTCTCGAGGCCGAATAATAAAAATGACGACTGTCCGAGCGTTTCTTAATAACGGAAAGGAAGGGATGAATATGAATTCAAATCCAAAGTTGTCGTACGCAATTGCCGCGATTTTGAGCAGCTGCGCGGCCACAGGCATATCGAGCGTGGCAGCGGCCGCCGATACCGACGTCAATAGCGAGGCAATTCAAGAAGTCACGGTGACGGCGCAACGCCGCTCGGAAAACGCGCAGAACGTGCCCATCACGATTCAAACGCTTTCCGATATTCAGCTGAAAGAGCTCAACATTCAATCGTTCGATGATGCAGTTAGGTATTTGCCGAACGTGTCCTTCGCCACCAACGGCCCCGGCCAAGGCAATATCTTCATGCGCGGTTTGAGCCCGGGATCTGCCGGCAACCAGTCGCAGTCTTCGATCGCCTCATTCCCGAACGTCGCGCTGTATTTGGATGATCAGTCGGTGCAGTTCCCGGGCCGCAACCTCGACATCATTGCGGTGGACATGGAACGCATCGAAGTTCTCGAAGGTCCGCAGGGGACCCTGTTCGGCGGCGGCGCGGAAGCGGGCGCGATCCGCTACATCACCAACAAACCGAAACTCAACGTCACCGAAGGCAGCGCCGACGCAACCTATAGCGTGACGGCGGGCGGCGATCCCAACAGCGCGCTCAATGCCGTGATCAATCTTCCGATCATTGCGGACCATTTCGCCGTGCGCGCTGTGATCTACAGCGATCGGCGCGGCGGCTACATCGATAACGTGCCGAGCACCTTCACGCGCGAGAACACGGATAACGGCTCTTTCCGCTTCGGGGTGCATCCGACCGCGGGTGCGTGCCCTAACGGCCTGCCTCCCGGCTCAGCGGCACCCGGCCTGCCACCCACTATCTGCGTACCGCTCGGGCTGCCGGTTACGAACAATCTCACGGTCGCCAAGGACAACCAGAACCCGGTGGACTACACCGGAATACGCGTCTCGGGCCTCTACCAGTTCAACGATGACTGGAGCCTGCTCGTGCAGCAGAGCTATCAGAACATGGAAGCCGACGGCGTCTTCGCGCAATATCCGATCGGATCGGACGGGCAAGCGCTGCAGCCGCTGCAAGTGACTTCATTCACCCCGGCCTGGGACAAGGATAAATTCGAAAATACGTCCTGGACCCTGAACGGCAAGATCGGATTCTTGAATGCGGTGTACACCGGCGGCTATCTCGTGCGCACCACGCAGCAAGTGGGCGACTATACCAACTATGCTCGGGGTTCCTACGGGGACTACTACCAGTGCACGGGCGCACCCGGGACGGTTGTCAAGACCGGCCCGCTGCGCTGCTACACCGCGGCGACGGATTGGAACGATTGGACTCGCAATACACATCAGACCCACGAAATTCGCATCAGCACGCCCTACGACTGGCGCATTCGCGCCCTGTTCGGTGCGTTCTATGAGAATTTCCAGATCCAAGACGACATGAACTTCAACTACAAGTCGATCCCGGCGTGCAATCCAGCCAATCTCGCGGTGGCCCTGACGGGCGGTCCGGGCTGCGTGGGCGACGTCGAGACGCAACCGGGTTCCACGGCCACGCACCCGGGCCAGCGCGGCGACACCACGGCGTTCGGCGAAGATCTGCAGCGCGGCTATAAACAGGACGCGCTGTTCACTTCCATCGACTTTGACATCATCCCGAAAGTACTCACGATTACCGGCGGCACGCGTTGGTATCACTACGACGAATTCGAGACCGGATCGGAGTACTTTACGAGCGTAACGTGCGCCAACGTGCCCAATCCCTGCCCTGCCGGTAAGAACCTCGACAAGATCGGTTTGCGAAAAACCTACAACGGCTTTCGCAGCCGCGGCAACCTCACCTGGCATGTCACGCCAGACATTCTGCTCTACTACACGTATTCTCAAGGTTATCGCCCGGGCGGATTCAACCGCGAGACGGGTAAGAGTCTGGTCGCCACCGGTCCGGACGGTGTGAAGCAATTGTTCAAGCCGTCGGGCTACGCGCCCGATTCGCTCACCAATCAAGAGGTCGGCGTGAAATCCGAATTCTTGGATCATCGCCTGCAAGTCAACCTGTCGGCCTACCACATGCTGTGGAATGAGATACAGGATCCCCTCTTCAGCCCTTCCCAGCTCGGCAACACCACCTTCGTCACCAATGGCGCCAACTACCGTATCAATGGCGCGGAGTTGCAGGTCGTGGCGCGCGTGACCCAAGGGCTGACCTTGCAAGGGTCCGCCTCCTACAACGACGCCAAGCAGTCCAACAATCCTTGCCTGGTTGCCAATAACCCGGCCAGCGTGACTTTCGGCAAGTGCATCACGCAAATCGTGAATCCAGCCGGTGTGTTGGCGCCGGCGGACGCTGTCTTTGGTCCGCAAGGCGGTGTCCCAGCGTTTTCGCCGAAACTGGAATACAACGTGCGCGGACGCTACGACTGGACGTTCAACGATTACAAGGCCTTTGTCATGGCTGGGGCCAATCACGTGGGCGGCATGTACAACCAGATTGACAACGGTACGACGAACTTTGTTGGAAATCCGACAACCACCCTGCTGCGCTACTTCCAGCCCGGGTATACGACCTATGATGCTTCGTTGGGCGTAGCCAAGGACAGTTGGACCGCGGAGGCGTTTGGCACCAACCTCGGCAACTCCAACGCCAGCACATTCACCTCCTCGGCGCAGTTCATCAAATCCGAGGTGCCGCTCCGGCCGCGGATCCTCGGAGTTCGGATCGGCTACAAATTCTGAGCAACCAGCGGAAGGCGGGCAGCATGCCCGCCTTTTCCGCATGCGCTAAGCTAAGCGTGTGAAGCCCGGCAGAAATGATGCGTGCCCGTGCGGTAGCGGGAAAAAATACAAGCGGTGTTGTGCGGAACAAAGCACCGCTTCGGCTCGGCCTAGCGTTTCATCGCCGTCGGATTTCGACCTCGCCGCGCTCTCCGCCTTGATGAATGGCGGGAACTATGCCCAAGTGGAGACACGCACTCGTCCCCTTCTCGAGCTTTACCCGAACTTAGGATCGCTTTGGAAGCTGCATGCGGGCGCGCTGATGCTGCAAGGCAAGGATTCGCTGCGCGCGATGCGACGCGCCTGCGAGCTGTTGCCGAATGACGCCGAGACGCACTTTTACTTGGGCAATGCGTTGCACGATCACGGGGATCTTGCCGGCGCGATCGCTAGCCAACGCCGCGCCCTGGTCCTCAAACCTGATTTCGCCCAATCGCACGACAATCTTGGGTTGGCCCTGCAGGAGGTCGGCCAGCCGGCCGAGGCTGCCGCCAGTTTTCGCACAGCGCTTAAACTGCAGCCGGACTTGGCCGAGGCGCATGGCAACCTGGGCAATACACTGGTGGATTTAGGAAAGATTGAGGATGCGGTGCGCCACTACCGCCGTATGCTCGAGCTGCGGCCGGATTTGCCGGAAGCGCACAATAACTTAGGCAATGCGCTGCTCTCCCTTAAGAGGTATGAGGAAGCGGCGACCAGCTATGGGCGCGCCCTCGATATCCGGCCGAACTCCGCCGGCGCGCACGCCAATCTGGGAAATGCGCTGCGCGAACTCGGCCGGCCGCAGGAGGCCTTGACTCATTGCCGGCGCGCGCTAGAGCTTGAACCGAATTGCGCCGATGCAGAGCTTCTCAATGGCAATGCGCAGTTCGACTTAGGACAACTGGATGAGGCGGTCGCAAGTTATGCGCGGGCGATCGAACTCAAACCTGATTACACCGACGCACATATCGCCCTGAGCAAGGCGCTGCGCCAAGTAGGCCGCGTGGCCGAGGCGGAAGACAGTTGCCGCATAGCCTTGAGTCTAGCCGGGGACTCGGCCGAAGCGCTGGCGCTGCTGGGAGAAATTCAGGCCGACCGCGGCCGCTTTAGCGCTGCGGAACAGCTGTTTCGGCGTGCCATTTCCATCACTCCGGATTTGCCGGAGGCCTGGGCGGGTCTCGCTCGGTACCGCAAGATGGGCGTGGACGCGGCGTGGCTCGCTGCGGTGCAAAGGCTGCTCGGCCAATCCTTGGCCGTTGGACAGAAGATCAATCTGCGCTACGCCCTCGGAAAATATTTCGATGACGTGCAGGATTTCGACAACGCCTTTGCCAGCTACCGACTGGCGAATGCGTTGAAAAAGCGCAGCGGCCTCAAGCATGATCGCCAGCGTGTCACTCGTCGCGTCGAACAGATCACGGCCTTGTATACCCAAGACTGGCTACGCGGGGCGCGTGGCCAGGGCAACGAATCCACCCGTCCGGTTTTCATTGTCGGCATGCCGCGTTCCGGCACCACGTTGACCGAGCAGATTCTCGCCTCGCATCCAGCCGCCTTCGGTTGCGGCGAGCTGCGCTTCTGGTACAGCGCGTGCGCGCGGTACGAATCGCTGGCGGCGCGCGGCGCCCAAGACGGCGGCGCAATACGCGCGGCCGCGGACAATTACCTCAGCTTTCTGGCGAGCTTGTCGGCAGACGCTTCCCGCACGATCGACAAAATGCCGGCGAACTTCATGAATTTGGGAATGATCCATGCCGCCTTTCCCAATGCTCGCATCATTCACATGCAGAGGAATCCGCTTGATACCGGTTTGTCCATTTACTTCCAGATTTTCTCCAACACGCACACTTACGCCAACGACTTGGAAGACATCGCGCATTACTTCACCCAGTATTACCGCCTAATGCGGCACTGGCGATCGACCTTGAGCGAAGGCGCGATCTTGGACGTGCCGTACGAGGAGTTGGTGCAAGAACCCGAGCCGTGGATCCGAAAAATCGTGCAATTCGTCGGTCTGCCGTGGGACCCGCGCTGCCTTGATTTCCATCAGACCGAGCGTACCGTCGTCACCGCCAGCAACTGGCAGGTACGTCAGAGGATTACAAAGTCATCCGTCGGACGCTGGCGCCACTACGAATCCTTCTTAGGTCCGTTGCGCAGCCTTACCGAGTTGGAATCTTGCGCATGATGGCCGATCCGCAATCAGCCGCCAACCCGACTTCGCCGGTCGAGGCGGAGGTGCTGCGAATTCGCGGACTCCTCGAGCAGAGTAGATACGCCGACGCCCTCACGGCGGCTGACGCGCTCGCCTTGCGGGTCCCTGAGAATCGCGACGTCCTCTACATGGCGGCCGTCAGCCACCGTTATCTCAACCAAATTCCCGCGGCGCTCGCTACCCTCGATCGCCTCGAGCGACATCATCCGCGTTTCAGCCGTTTGCACCAGGAGCGCGGTCATTGCTACGTGGCCTTGCGAGACGCAACGCGGGCGATCGAGGCATTTCTTGCGGCCGTGAACATCAATCTGGCGCTACCGGCCAGCTGGGGCATGCTCGAGAGCCTGTACCGCATGAAGGGCAATCGGGAAAATGCCCAGATGGCGGCCGATCACGTCGCCACCTTGAAGAATCTGCCCACCGATGTGGTGTCTGCGACTGCGTTTTTCTTGGATGGCGATTTAGTCCCGGCCGAAGCCATCATTCGAGCATTTTTGCTGAAACACGGAAACCACGTCGAGGCCATGCGGCTGCTCGCGCGCATCGGCATCGCGCACGATGTGCTGGATGATGCGGAAATTCTCTTGGAAGCGGTCTTGGAGCTTGCCCCCGGCTACACAATTGCGCGATTCGAGTACGCGCGGGTGCTGCTGGATCGGCATAAGCACAGTCGAGCCATCGAGGAACTCGAGAAGCTGTTGGCGCTGGAACCGGAGAATCGCCAATTCAAGACTCTTTTCGCCACTGCATGCGTCGGCATCGGAGCCAACGAGAAGGCGCTGGCGCTGTATCGGCAGCTTCTCAGCGGAGCGCCGCAGGCGGCTGAGCTTCACTTATCGATAGCCCACTCGCTGAAGACTTTGGGAAGGCGCGGGGAGTCGATCGAAGCCTATCGCGCGGCCAGCGCCGCCCGACCGAACTACGGGGATGCCTATTGGAGCCTCGCCAATCTCAAGACCTATCGATTTGCGGATGATGAGCTCGCGCGCATGCGCGCTCAAGAGGCGCAGCCGAGCACCTCGCTGGTCGATCGCTACCATCTGTGCTTCGCCCTCGGCAAAGCCCTCGAGGACCTGGGCGACTACGAAGAATCTTACCGATATTACGAGCGCGGAAATCAACTCAAGCGTGCCGAAAGCCGCTATCGGCCTGAAATCATCGAGCGCAACACGCAAATGCAAATCGCGACCTGCACGAGCGAACTGTTTGCGCGCCGTGAAGGCGTGGGCTCAAACAGCCCGGACCCCATATTCATCGTGGGCTTGCCGCGCTCTGGATCCACGCTGCTCGAACAAATCCTGGCCTCTCATTCGCGAGTCGAAGGCACGCACGAACTTGCGGATATCCAAAGAATCGTCCATGAATTGCAAGGACGTGACGAGTCTGACCAGACGGCTGCGCGCTATCCGCGAGTGCTTCAGGACCTGCTCCCGGAGGACTTTCTTCGTTTGGGCGAGAAGTACCTCAGCGATACGCGCGTTTATCGCACCGGTAGGCCGTTCTTCATCGACAAGATGCCGAACAACTTCAGGCACATCGGGCTCATTCATCTGATACTGCCGAATGCCAAGATCATCGACGCGAGGCGCGAGCCCATGGCTTGCTGTTTCAGTAACTTCAAGCAACTATTTGCATCCGGCCAGGAGTTCACTTACAGCATCGAGGACATCGCTCGCTATTATCGAACCTACCTGGAGCTGATGCGGCACTGGACCGTCGTGCTTCCCGGGCGGATTCTCAGGATCGATCACGAGGACATCGTCGATGATCTCGAACCCAATGTCCGCAAGCTTCTCGATTTCTGCGGACTTGAATTCGAGTCCGCATGTCTGGATTTTCACAAGACCGAGCGCAGCGTGCGCACGGCCAGCTCGGAGCAGGTCCGGCAACCCATTTTCCGCGACGGGCTCGATCAGTGGAAGAACTTCGAACCCTGGCTCGCACCGCTCCGCGACGCGCTGGGAGATGCGCTGGAACGGTATCGGGATTAGCAAGGTACACTGCCCACGATGACAGACCCGATATTGCTGACGCCCGGTCCCTTGACCACATCGATAGAGACTAAAACCGCGATGCTCTCGGATTGGGGATCGTGGGACAGCGGCTTCAACGCCATGACCGCATCGGTCTGCCGTGATTTGGTTGCCATACTGCATGCCGAGGCCGATCACGTTTGCGTCCCGCTCCAAGGCAGCGGTACCTTCGCGGTCGAGGCGGCACTTGGCACGCTCGTTCCCCGAAACGGCAAGGTATTGGTCCCGGATAATGGCGCGTACTGCAAGCGCATCACCAGAATTCTCAAGTACTTAGGCCGTGAATCTATTCTTCTTCCTCATGACGAGCAGGAACCCGCTGATGCGGCACGCATCGATGCGGCGCTGGCGGCGGATCCGTCCATCACGCATGTGGCTCAAGTGCACTGCGAAACGGGTACGGGTATTTTGAACCCTTTGCCGGCCATCGCGGTTGCCGTCGCGAATCGGGGCCGCCGCCTGATCATCGATGCCATGAGTTCCTTCGGCGCCGTACCCATCGATGCCCGAACTTTAAGCTTTGAGGGATTGATCACCGCGTCCGGAAAATGTCTCGAGGGAGTTCCTGGCATGGGGGTGGTGATCGCGCGCCGCGCGACATTAGAGAACTCGGCGGCCAATAGCGCATCGCTGGTCATGGACTTGGTCGATCAGTGGCAATACATGCAAAAGACCGGTCAGTGGCGTTTCACACCGCCCACGCATGTCGTCGCCGCCCTGCGCTCCGCCATTGATCAGTTTCTCGCACAGGGCGGGCAGCCCGCTCGCTTGGCGCGCTACACCGAGAACTGCCGGGTGCTGGTCGACGGCATGCGGGCATTGGGCTTCAAAACCTTCCTGCCCGACGCGTTGCAGGCGCCTATCATCGTCACATTCCACTCCCCGCCCGATCCGAAGTACGAGTTCGCTCAGTTCTATCGGCGAGTCAGGGAACGCGGCTTCATTTTGTACCCGGGCAAATTAACTACCGTGGATACGTTTCGCGTCGGCTGTATAGGTGCAATCGGCCCTGACACATTGCGCAAAGCAGTAGGCGCCATCGCCGACACGCTCCGCGAAATGGGAGTTCGCCGCTACGGGTGACTTGAACACAAGCTCCGACAGTGCTCCCGGTGATTCGCGCTCTCTTCGCCATACGCTGAAGCAAAGGCACATGATCATGATTGCCTTCGGCGGCGTTATCGGCGCGGGTCTGTTCGTCGGCAGCGGAGTGGTCATCAAGGCGGCGGGGCCGGCGGCGGTGGTTTCCTTTGCGATCACCGGCCTTCTCATCGTTTTGGTGATGCGCATGCTGGGCGAAATGGCGGTTGCGCAGCCCGCGGTGGGCTCATTCTACGAGTACGCCCGTCTCGCATGGAAAGACCGGCCGGCCGTCAGTGCGCTCGCGGGATTTTTGACCGGTTGGATGTACTGGTATTTTTGGGTCATTGTCGTCGCACTTGAAGCCGTTGCCGGCGCCGGGCTGGTGCACTTTTGGCTGCCGGGCCTGCCGCCGTGGCTGGTCAGTCTCACCCTCCTCTTGTGCCTGACGATCACCAATCTGATCACGGTGCGATCGTTCGGCGAATTCGAGTTCTGGTTCGCCTCCATCAAAGTTACGGCGATTGTACTTTTCTTGGTTCTCGCGGGCGTTTACGTATCCGGTTTGTGGCCAGGCGTCGCACCGAGCATCGCCAATCTCACGAAGCGCGGCGGCTTCGCTCCCAACGGCTTGTTGCCCATCCTGACCGGAGCGGTGGCGGCCACCGGCTTCTACTTCGGGGTCGAGATCGTCGCCGTCGCGGCAGGTGAGGCAGCGGAACCCGCGAAGGCGGTGGCCCGCGCCACCAACTCCGTCGTCACGCGTGTACTGTTTTTCTATGTGGGCTCGATTCTCCTGGTGGTGTGTCTCGTGCCTTGGAATTCCGAACAAATCTCCACACCCTATGTCAGCGCCTTGCGCGCCATGGGCATTCCGGGAGCCGCGCATATCATGAACGCGGTGGTCCTTACCGCGGTTTTATCGGCGCTCAATTCCGGGCTGTACGCCTCATCGCGCATGTTGTTCGCGCTCACCCGACGCGGCGATGCGCCCAAAGCCCTTGCCAAACTCGGCCGCACCGGGGTGCCAGCCCGTGCCATTTTGCTGGGCACGCTTTTCGGCTATGGCGCCGTGGTGATGTCGTACCTATCGCCAAATACGGTGTTCGCCTTTCTGGTGAATTCCTACGGCACCGTTGCGGTGTTTGTCTATGTCTCGATCGCAATATCCCAGCTGCGTCTGCGCGCGCGATTGGAGCGCGAAGACCCGGCGCGGCTCGGTATACGCATGTGGGCATACCCGCATCTCACCTATCTCGCCATCGCTGGAATGCTCGGCATACTGCTCGCCATGGCCTTCATTCCCGAGCAACAAATTCCCCTCTTGTTCGGCGTAATCAGCTTGGCAGTGCTGCTGCTGGGATTCGCCGCTCGCCGGCGCTTCGGCCCACCGGCGCACGCGGCGCAGTTCTCCGTGGAGGCCCAATAGTGCGCGGCACGGCACTCGCACTGAAGATGGCCGGATCGGCTGCCGCGTTGAGCCTGTCGATACATGCCTCGGCGGCATTGCCGCTTGCCTACCACGCCATCACCCCGACGATGGAAGATCGGACGGTCGTACTGACGGGCAGGGATTTGACCATCGAGCAGGTCGTCGAGGTGGCCCGTTACGGAGCGAAGGCGGCATTGAGCGCGGAGGCGCGGCAACGAGCGGCCGATGCGCACGCGTTGCTGTTGCAGGCAGCGAACGAAGGCGTGTCGGTTTATTGGTTCAATCGGGGTTCGGGCTCGGGACGGGAGAAATTCGTTTTTACCGGAGATCCGCTCTCGCCGGCCAACCGGAAATTCTTGGCGGACCGGCAGCTGCAAATATTCCGCCGCGGCGCGCTCGCCGGCATGGGCCCCGAAATCAGCGACGAAGAGATCGTGCGCGCGATGCTGGTGGTGCGTGCCAACAGCATGAGCTTCGAGGCGGCGAGCCCACAACTCACGCAGCGCTTACTGGACTTGCTGAACGATCGAATCACACCCGTCGTGCAATCCCGCGGTACGGTCGGAGAAGGTGATTTGGGCCCTTTCACGAACGTCGCCGCCACGATGGTGGGCGCCGGCACTGCTTATTATCGCGGCGTGCGCATGAGTGCCGCGGAGGCGCTTCGCCAGGCGGCGCTCGAGCCGTTGGCGCCCTTTGGTGCGGATGACAGTGCACTCGAAAGCACCAATGCCTACGCCACGGGCCAAGTCGCGCTGCTGCTCTACGACTCGCGCGAGGCCTTGTCCTGGGCAGATTTAATCTACGCAATCGATCTGAACGCCATGAACAGCAGCGTCTCGCCGCTGTCCTCGCCCGTGCAAGCGAATCGTCCGTTCAAGTGGCTGAATTGGCAGGCGGCGCGCGTTCTCGACATGTTGAAGGGCAGCTACTTGTTCGAGTTGGATGAGAAACGAATCATTCAAGATCCGGAAAGCTTGCGCGCGTCGTCCATCCGCCAGGGTTCTGCATGGCAGGCCTGGGCGCAGCTGCGGGATGTCGCATCGATCCAAATGAACTCCTCCGATCACAATCCTGCGGTGCGTGTCGGCGCTTCGCCCGCCGATTCCTGGGAACTCGCAACGCCGCAGTTGTCGCAGTTCTATGTCAAAGGCGGTCCACGCAATCACTATCAGCACGGCTACATTTTTTCCAATGCCAATTGGGACCCCTACCCGATGGCCAATGAAATCGAAGCCTTCACCATTGCACTCGCGAACATGGATGTGGTCGTGGCGCAAAGAATGCTGCGTTTCACCAATAAGCTCTTCACCGTCGTGGCAAACTCCGCGGAAGTACCGGGCGAGCCGGGACGTTTTCATCTGGCCGAGGGCAGCGAGATCGATGCCGCGGCACTGATGCAAGAGATTCAAGGGTTGATCAATCCCGTACCGCCGCAGGGCATGGCGCTTATCCAAACGGTGGAAGACCTGCAAGGCCAGACCCGGCTCAAGGTCTTGCGCGCCCGCCAGGCCGTCGATGACACGATCGAACTCTTGGCCGAAGACTTGTTGACGGGGACTTATTGGTTGGACCTGCGAAAATCGCAAGAACCCCGGCTGCAATTTGGCACATCGCCCACCGCCGTTTGGACTGCGTTCCGTGCCATCCTCGCCTTTGACGGCACGAGCTCAGCGGCCCTTACTGAACCCATTCACGAGCTCGCAACGAGGTTCATTCGCGCCAACCCAGCAGCCAGTTTCTACCGCGACAATGCCCGCGAGCCCGACGCGCAAATCCGCTAGGAGCCTGTCTGAGTAATCCACGTTGCCGCGACCGCGACAGATTTCGCTTCAGCCGAGGCGGAGCCGACGAAGTTGGGTTGCACCCAATGAGAAGGCGACAACGACGGTTGAAGCGAAATCTGTCCGGTCCCGTCGGGTTTGCCGGGAGAGGGGCGTCTGCGGCGTTGCGCGGCTTGACCGTGGAGCCCGCCACGGCCGGCGCCGTGCGCCTTGCATCCGCTCCCTCTCCCGGCCACCGCGGCTCACGCGGATTACTCAGACAGGCTCCAGGTCCATGATCTCCAACGCGCGCATGTACACGGTGAACGCGCGCACCGCCGAACTGTGGCATGCGCTGCTTGCCGCCGTGACGACTCAGGCGGTTTTGGAGGTCGACGTGATTGAACACGCGCCGCCCGCGGCCATCGAGGATCTCTGGCGGCGCAGGGATATGGCGGCGGTCTTCATGTGCGGACTGCCCTACTCTTGCGCCGCGCCCAAACCCGCGCTCATCGCGGCACCGGTTCCATCAGCGGATGATTTCGCCGGCCGTCCTGAATATTGGAGCGAACTAGTGGTGCGCAGCGACAGCCCCTTTGAGAACATCGAGGCAACTTTTGGCGCACGACTGGCATTGACGGCGCCGAACTCCCAGTCGGGTTATGCAGCCGCACTGCAATATCTCATGGCCGAAGTCATGGCGCGCGATCCTGCGCAATTCGGCGTCAAATTGCCTTTGTACCGCGAGGTCATTGCGCCGACCGTCAACCCCGTGGGTGCCATTACCGCCGTCATCAGCGGCGCGGCCGACGTCGCCCCGATCGATGCCTATGCCTACCGATTGCTGCAACGGCATCGCAGCGATCTCACTTCGAAGGTGCGTAGCGTGGCGCGAACGGCTCGCACTCCCATACCCCCCCTGGTGGCCTCGAGCGAGGCAGGAGACGCCTTGCGGACCGCCTTTGCACAAGCACACCGCAACCCCAAACTGGGGCCGGTCATGGCCGAGCTAGAGTTGGCGAAGTTCGCAAATCCCAACCCTCCCGACTATGACGCACTGCGGGTCAACTTTGAGGTCGCCAAGGCTTTTTGGCGCAGGCATCCGCTGGCGGCAATCGTGCATCCAACCTTCCTTGTGTAACATCAGCTCATGTTCCTGAAGAAATTCCGTCAGGTTGATGGCCCTACCTGGATCGTGGCGCTGGTCATTTACGCCGCTTGGGGAGCGCTCATTTGGTACAACGCCCTCCTGCCGTGGTGGATCATGATGCCGGTGGGCGCCTATCTTCTGGCGTGGCATTTCTCACTGCAGCATGAAGCCATTCATTCCTTTCGCGGGGTGCCGGCGTGGCTGCGATTCGCAGTGGTATTTCCGCCCATTGGGCTGTGGTTTCCCTTTGCGCTCTACCGCAAAAGTCATACCACGCATCATCGCGATATTCACTTGACTGTGCCTGGCGTCGATACCGAGTCGTACTACGTGCTCGAGGCGGACTGGCGGCGTGCGGGCTCCTTCATGCGGGCGCTGCTCACCTTCAATCAGACTCTGCTCGGACGCTTAAGCATTGGACCGGCACTGCGCCTGTGGTCCTTGATCTCCAAGGAATCGCGTCGAGTTGCGACGCGCGACTACACGCACCTGCCGCATTGGGCCGTGCATGCCTTCGCTGTTGCCTTGCTGTTCTGGTTCATTTCAGGCGTCTGTCATTTTCCTTGGTGGCAGTACTGTCTGTTGATCGCCTATCCCGGCATGAGCTTAAGTTTGCTGCGCGCGTTCAACGAGCATCATGCCGCGGAGGATTCTCAGCAACGCACCGCCGCTGTTGAATCGAACGTCATTTTCGGATTGCTTTACCTGTACAACAACCTGCATGTCGTGCATCACTTGAAGCCCACCATGCCCTGGTACGAGATCCCGCGCTATTACCGCGAGAACCGCGAGTCGCTGCTCGAGCTCAATGGACAGTTCGTGTACCCAGGCTATGCGGTGTTCGTCAGGCGTTATTTAATCACTCCGGTCTTCAGCCCAGTGCATCCGCTTCTGTAAAGGTCTCCGCCCCAAGGTGTCCAGCCAGCCAACATCGAAGACGCGAGCCATTGTCGCGACCTCCATCGGCAATATGCTCGAGTGGTACGACTTCACCGTCTACGCGCTGTTCGCCGGCTACATCGCCGAGAATTTCTTTCCCGGCGAGGGACCCGAAGCGCGCTTGGTAAAGACTTTTCTGTTCTTTGGATTGGGATTCGTCGTTCGGCCTTTAGGGGCGATGCTCATCGGCAATTTCGGCGATCGGGCCGGGCGTAAAGCTGCGCTCACCTTGACAATCTTATTGATGGCTGCCGGAACCGGCGTGATCGCGTTCTCGCCGACCTACGCCGCAATCGGCGTCGGCGCACCGATCCTATTGTTGCTAGGCAGAGTGCTGCAAGGTTTTTCCGCGGGCGGCGAGATAGGCGGCGCCACGGCCTTTTTGCTGGAAACCGGCGATCCGCAGCAACGGGGCCGCGTTGCCTCCTGGCTCGAGGCCAGCATGGGGATGGCCAACATACTCGGTGCCTTGGCGGCATTTTCGGTCACCACCTTGTTGAGCGAAAGCGATGTGCGCGCCTGGGGCTGGCGCCTGCCTTTCATTTTCGGACTTGCCATCGCGCCAGTGGGTTTATACCTGCGCCGCTCGCTGGACGAGACCCAAGAATTTCGCGCCGAGGCAGCTTTGCGCCGCATCGAGCCAGAGCGCAATAAAGTCCCCTTGCTGGAGATTTTCCGCCATCACGGCCAAACCTTGGCCGTCGGTTTTTTCGTGGCGGTGCTTTGGGCGGTGGCAGTTTACGTGCTGATGATTTTTCTGCCCACGTATGTGCAGCGGCCGGATACGTACAATTTTACCGCCAAGCAAGCATTCGGTGCCTCGTTGATCGGCAACATACCCTTCGTAGTTGGCTGCGTTTGGTTCGGCTCGCTCTCCGATCGAATCGGCCGGCGCATAAGTTTATTTGCGAGCGCACTGGCCCTATTGGTTTGCGTGTTGCCCTTGTTCATGTGGCTCAAAGCAGCGCCGACGCTGCCGACGCTGCTGGTGGTTCAATCCACTTTGTGTATTCTCGTGGCCAGCTTCGTGGGCGTCGCGCCTGCCGCGCTGTCGGAAATTTTCCCGGCCGGCGTGAGATCAACCGGCACCTCTCTGGTCTATAACGGCGCCTTCACCGTGTTTGGCGGCTTTGCGCCGATGATATTGACCTGGTTCAAGCAACAATCCTCAGGGTCGATTTATGCGCCGGCGTGGTATGTCATGGTGGCCGCCGGCCTTGCATTAGTCGCAATTCCTTTGCTGGGCGCGGCGAACCGTGCCCGCGGGCAATTGGGCCCAATGTCACAAGGGGAATTCACGTGATCTCATTTACCCGGCTGACCTCCAGCATCGGCGCCGCGGCCCAGGGAATTCGGCTGTCGGATCCGCTCGACGATGCGGATTTCAAAGCGATCAATGCGGCGTTGGCGGAACATCATGTGCTGTTCTTTCGCGACCAAGCACTGACTCCGCTTCAGCATCGCGATTTCGCCGCACACTTCGGCCAATTGCATATCCACCCGATTTACCCCAAGCACGCGGATGCCCCGGAAATCATCGTGCTCGATACCGACTTGGTCGACCTTCAAGACAACGCCATGTGGCACACCGATGTCACTTTCTCGCCGACGCCGCCCATGGGTGGGGTTCTGGTGGCACGCATGCTCCCGCCTCAGGGCGGCGACACCTTGTGGTCGAGCAATATCGCCGCCTACGAAGCACTTTCGCCGGCCATGCAGGCGTTCCTGAAACCGCTGACGGCGACGCACAACATTGCCCAGTCATTTCCGAGCGAGCGCTTCGCCATGACGCACGAGGCGCAAGCACGCTTGGAGAGCGCCAAGCGCAACAATCCTCCCGTGACTCACCCCGTCGTGCGCACGCATCCGGTGTCGGGACGGTGCGGCTTGTTCGTCAATGATGGATTTACGACGCACATCAACGAGCTCACCGCAGCCGAAAGCCGCGCACTGCTGCCGCTTCTGTATGCGCATTCTTCGAAACCGGAATTCGTGGTGCGCTGGAAATGGCGCGACGGAGACGTGGCGTTTTGGGACAACCGCCTGACGCAGCATTACGCGACCGATGACTATCGACCGGCGCGCCGCGTCATGAATCGAGCCACCATCGTCGGCGATCGGCCGATATAGCGACCTATCGCGTTGCTGCGTTGCCGCGCCAGCCCCTATTTGGCTTCGGTCAGCCGCGCCTCCAGATGCGTGGCATACCAATCGACGAATTGCGTTACGCCATTCTCGTGCACGGGAGAATACGGTGCCGGATCATAGGCCGGTGACATCACGCCGATTTGGTTCTCCTGACAGATGCGCCGATCCGCCTCGTTGGTCGCCAGCCACACTTCGGTGAGGGTCTTTAGGTCGTAGTCCACGCCCTCGACCGCATCCTTATGGACCAGCCACTTTGTGGTCAATTGAGTTTCCGTAGGGCTGATGGGCAGCATGCGAAACGAAGAGGCATGGTCGCCCATGATGTGATTCCAGATGCTCGGATAATTAAACAGAATGCACGTGCCGACATCCGCTTCGGTAACCGTATCCGCCAAAGGCCGGCGCACGGCGGCATTGCCGGTCATGGTGAAGCTGACCGTACCCTCCATGAGGGGCATGCGCGCGGTTCGGTATTGACCGCTGCGTGATATGTGGAACTTGCTCGGCAATCCAATGGATTCCCAATGGGCCCACTTCGCTGCGATTCTCGGATTTCCAGCGGCGCCCTCGACGCCGGTAATCGCGGGGTCTTCGTCAAACGTGCGGCTCAGCTCAGGGTGATTGACGGCGCAATGGTAACACTCGCGATTGTTTTCCCAAACGAGCTTCCAGTTCGCGCGCTCGATAATGGTCGATTCAAACGCCACCTTGGTCTGATGCATGTCATGCGGCAAGAAGTAAGGCTCTATGTGCTTGCGGATCGTTTCGAAATCAGGCGCTGCTTGGGCTACGCAAACAAAGATGTAGCCGCCGACGCTGGCGCAATGAACCGGCTTCAAGCCGTGTTGCGACTTGTCAAATTCAGCGCCCATGTCGCGTGCCGCGATCAACCGGCCATCGAGCTGATAAGTCCACTGATGATAGGGGCACACGAGACGGGGCGCCGAGCCATGCACCGCGGAACAGATTCTCGAGCCGCGATGACGGCAACTGTTGTGAAAAGCACGCAAGCTTGCGTCCCGCCCGCGCACCACCACGATTGGGTACTCTCCGATCTGAACGGTCAAGTAGTCCCCGGCATTCAACACTTCGCAGTCGTGCCCGACGAACAGCCAATCTCGATACCAAATCATGTCCAGCTCGACTTGGAAGTCCTCTTGGCTGGAATAGAAGTCCTTCGCCAGGGGCGTGGCGGGCTTGCGCGCCCGAAGTCGGCTCAACATGGCATCGCTTGCGCTCATGACGGGGATTCCTGGCTGAAGAGGAATCCGTACGATAGCAACTTTGCAGGGAATCGCTCTGCCGAAAGCGACGTTTTACACGCAAGAAACGACAGCGCAAAAGCCGCCGAGTTTCAAATCGCCGCAGCGGCGACCTGGCCGGCCGAGCGCCCGGAGGATCGACCTCCGATTTTGCGTTCCTCGCTGGGCGGATACCCGAACTGTTTGCGGTAACATTTGGAGAAATGCGGCGGCGACTGGAAACCGCAGGCAGCGGTGATATCGGTGATGGGCATGGCCGTTTGCAACAAAAGCTCGCGCGCGCGCCGCAGACGCATTTCCAGGTAATAACGCTTCGGCACGCAATTCAAATCCCGCTTGAACAGCCGCTCGATCTGGCGGCGCGACAAACCGGTGGATTTGGCGATGGACTCCAGCGGCAGCGGCTTTTCGATGTTCTCCTCCATGAGCTGCGCCACGCGGATCAATCCTCGATGTGAGGCGCCGAGCTGAGCACGCAGCGGAATGTATTGGCGGTCGGTATCGTTGCGTACACGATCGAGGACGAATTGTTCCGACACCAATTGCGAGATTCGGGACCCAAGCCTCAATTGAATGAGATGCAGCATGAGGTCGAGCGGTGCGGTGCCGCCCGAACACGTGATCCGGTCCCGATCGACGGTGAAAAGCTGATCGCTAATACGAACTCGGGGGAACTGTTCACGCAGCGCGGATAGGTTTTCCCAATGAATGGTGGCGCGAAAATTGTCCAGCAATCCGGCCTTGGCCAGGGCGTAGCCGCCGGTACACAACCCGCCCAGCGCCACTTTCCTGTCAGCCAGACGGCGCAGCGCCGTCAGCAGCACCGGCGACACCGATTCGCGGACGTTCACTCCGCCGCAAACGAAGAGAATGTCGACCTTGCCCAAACTGTCAAGCGCAATGGTGGGCGATAAGTTCAATCCGCTGCTGGCCTCCTCGCTTCTGCCGTCCAAGCTCACCAGCGACCATTCGTAAACCTCCCTGCCCATCAGGCGATTCGCCATCCGCAGGGGCTCCAGGGCGTTCGCGACTGCGATCAGGGAATAGCTAGGCAGCGTCAAGAACGCGTATCTGCACTCGCGCAGCACATCCGGGGATTCCAAACGCTACTCCTCAAAGGCCCAGGGTATCGATGGAACGAATTATGCCACGGCGGTGGTTCGGTCGCATTTCCGCAAGGGACTGTCGCAATTGGCGTGCTGCCCGATTCTCTGCTGGTTACACTGCCGCACGTATTTGCGTTTGGAGATAAAGCACGTGAAGACACATAGCCGCGTCGTGGTGATCGGCGGCGGAGCTGTGGGGGTCAGCACGCTGTACCATTTGGCGCTCAAAGGCTGGACGGATGCGGTGCTGCTCGAGCGCGCTGAACTGACGGCCGGATCGACCTGGCACGCCGCGGGCCTGCTGCCGCTGTTCAATATGAGCTATACGGTCGGCCAGCTGCACAAGTACTCGGTGGACCTGTACAAGCGTCTGCCGGCAGAAACGGGGCAAGACGTCAGCTTCCATGTCACCGGCAACCTGCGGCTCGCGACCAACCTTTCGCGCATGGACGAGTATCAAAAGTACTGCGGTACGGCCAACACCATCGGCGTGCCCTTCCAGATCATCGGACCTCAACAAGTCAAGGAGCTGTGGCCGCTGGTTGAGCTGGGAGACGGTGTCGACACTCCTAAGATCGTGGGCGCGCTCTATCATCCCGATGACGGTCATATCGCGCCGGCGGATTTGACCATGGCCTTGCGCAAGGGCGCACGATCTCGCGGCGCCGAAATTCACGAGCAAACCGAGGTGACTGCGGTGAAACGCACGTCGTCCGGCGAATGGCACGTGACGACGACTCGG
Source organism: Gammaproteobacteria bacterium (assembly GCA_034667905.1). Taxonomy (GTDB): domain Bacteria; phylum Pseudomonadota; class Gammaproteobacteria; order Steroidobacterales; family Steroidobacteraceae; genus Bog-1198. The sequence continues at coordinate 29,353 of JAXDQK010000062.1, forward strand.
GGCGACATCATTGCCGAACATGTGGTCTGCGCCACCGGCAACTATGCGCGGCAGACGGGGCGCATGTTCGGGCTGAATGTGCCGTCGATTCCGGTCGAGCACCAATACATCGTTTACGACGAGTCGGATGAGCTGAAGGCGTATCGCAAAGCCGGAGGCCGGGAACTGGCGGTGCTGCGCGAATCGGATCAATCCTACTATTTGCGGGAAGAACGTTTGGGGTGGATTTTGGGCCCCTATGAGGCTGGCGCGCCGGCCCGCTTCGCTGACGGCGTACCCGACTGGTTCGGCAAGAATTTGTTCGAAGGGGATTTAGACCGCCTGCTGCCGCATGTCGAGGCCGCGCAACGGCGCGTACCCTCTTTAAGCAACTGCGGAATCAAAGACATTGTCAACGGACCCATTGCCTACACGCCGGACGGCAGCCCATTGATCGGACCCGCCTGGGGCGTGCGCAATCTCTGGCTCAACGAAGGGCATAGTTTCGGCATCACCGCGGCCGGCGGATCGGGCTGGCAACTCGCCGAGTGGATCACTGAAGGCGAACCGGGCATCGACATGATGGCGGTCGACCCGCGGCGCTACGGCCCCTACACCAGTAAGCGCTATGTGGTGCAAAAGAACGAAGAAACCTATCGCAATGTCTTCGTCATCCACTATCCCGACGAGGAACGGCCTGATGCCCGCCCGGCGAAAACCAGCCCGGTGTATGACAAGCTGAAGCACATGGGCGCCGTCTTCGGACAGCGCTATGGCTGGGAACGCGCCAACTGGTTTGCGCCTCCGGGCGTGACACCTAAGGATCGATGGAGCTTCCGGCGCTCCAATTACTTCCCGCACGTGGGCCGGGAGGCGTTGCGCGTCCGTCAACAAGTCGGCGTCATCGACCTCACACCCTTCACCAAGCACGAGGTGACCGGGCCCGGCGCGGAAGCATGGCTCGACTTGCTGGTGGCCAACAAAGTGCCGACCAAGATCGGCCGCATGTCGCTCTGTCACGCACTCACCCGCCGAGGCGGAATCCGCTCCGAGTTCACCATTACCAAAATCGCCGATCAGCATTTCTATGTGGTGAGCGCCGGCGCCGCGGAGCGTTACGACAGCGATTACTTGCTGCAGACCGTGCCCACCGACGGCAGCGTCACGCTGCGCAATATCACTATGTCGCGCGGAACCTTCGTGGTGGCCGGCCCGCGAGCTCGCGATGTGCTTGCCAAATTGGCGGATGCGCCGTTGGACAATGCCGCCTTCCCCTGGCTCACCGGCCAAGTGTGCGAGGTCGGCTTGGCAACGGATGTGTACCTGCTGCGGGTTAACTTCGTCGGCGCCTTAGGCTGGGAGCTTCACTTTCCGATCGAATACGCGCATCACTTGTTCGATGCCATATTCGCAGCGGGCGCCGAATACAACATCGGCATGGCGGGCATGCGCGCCATGGAATCGCTGCGCATCGAGAAGTCCTATCGCATGTGGGGCAGCGACCTGACGCCCGATTACACGCCCTATGAGGCGGGTCTGGATCGTTTCGTGCGCCTGAACAAGGGTGAATTCATCGGCAAGAGCGCCTTGGAAGCGCAGTTGGCCAAGGGCGTACCCCATCGATTCGTCACATTCGAAGTGCACGATGTCGGCGATGCCGATCCACTCGGCAACGAGCCCTTATTCGACGCCGCGGGTAATATCGTCGGGCGCGCGACCGCCGGCTACTACGGACACGCGTTGCAAAAGAGCTTAGGGTTAGGCTATATCCGGCCCGAACACGCCGCGGTGGGCGCCACAATTCAAATTGAGATCTTGGGGGTGCGTCGCCAAGCGACCGTGTTGGTCGATTCGCCTTATGATCCGGAAAATAAGGACCTTCGCGCTTAATCGCGCAACTCATGCGCAAGCAAGCTTTCTCGGCGCTCTCGCTCATCTGGCGCGGCCTGTCGGGTCACCGTAGTTGGCAGCAGCAATGGCGCAAGCCGGAACCCAAGCCACAGTACGACGCCATCATCGTCGGCGGTGGCGGACATGGGTTGGGGGCGGCTTATTATCTCGCGCAGGAGCACGGTCTCAGCAATATCGCGGTCCTGGAAAAAGGATGGATTGGCGGCGGCAACACCGGGCGCAACACCACCATCATCCGCTCCAATTATTTGTTCAGCGAAAGTGCCGCGCTCTACGATCATTCGCTGAAGCTTTGGGAAGATCTTTCCCGGGCCTTGAACTACAACATGATGTTCTCGCAGCGCGGCGTCATGATGTTGGCGCACACGCTGCACGACATTCAGGTCATCAAACGCCATGTGCATGCCAACCGCTGCAATGGGGTCGACAACGAATGGCTCGAACCCGCGCAGGCCAAGGCTTTTTGTCCGCCGCTCAACATTGCGGGCAATATTCGCTATCCGGTGCTGGGAGCGGCGTTGCAACGACGCGGCGGCACCGCGCGTCACGATGCGGTGGCGTGGGGCTATGCACGCGCCGCCGATGCTCTGGGCGTAGACATTATCGAAAACTGCGAGGTCACGGGCATCTGCCGTGACGCTACCGGAGCCGTCGCCGGCGTCGAAACCACCCGCGGCTTCATCCAGGCGCGCAAGGTCGGCGTGGCCGCGGCCGGCCATACCAGCGTCGTCATGCGCATGGCCGGCGTGCATCTACCACTGGAAAGCTTTCCATTGCAGGCGCTGGTATCCGAACCCATCAAGCCGATTTTCCCTTGTGTGGTGATGTCGAACACCATCCACGCGTATATCAGCCAATCCGACAAGGGCGAGTTGGTGATCGGCGCCGGCACGGACGCGTACACTTCTTACACGCAACGTGGCGCATTACACATCAACATGCACACGCTCGACGCCATCTGCGAATTGTTTCCGGAATTTCGCCGTTTGCGCATGCTGCGCAATTGGGGCGGGATCGTCGATGTCACGCCGGACCGCTCTCCCATCATCGCCAAAACCCCCGTGCCTGGCCTATATGTCAATTGCGGTTGGGGCACCGGCGGCTTCAAGGCGACACCGGGTTCAGCGCACCTGTTCGCCTGGACCATGGCGCACGACGAGCCGCATCCGATCAACGCGCCCTTCACCATCGAGCGCTTCCGCGACGGCAATCTCATCGACGAGGCGGCAGCTGCAGCCGTGGCCCACTAACCCATGCTGCTCATACCGTGCCCTTACTGCGGCGAGCGTCCCGAGGTGGAATTTACTCATGGCGGCGAGGCGCATTTGATTCGCCCAGAGCCCCCTGCGCAAGTCGATGATGAGACCTGGACACGCTTCTTGTACATGCGCGATAACTTAAAAGGCGTGCACGCCGAACGATGGCGCCATAGCTTCGGTTGCGGCCAGTTCTTCAATGCGCTGCGCGACACCACGACCGATCACTTCGTCGCGGTCTATAAACGCGGCGAGCCCAAGCCGCAATGAGATTGCGAACTCCCCAGGGCGGCCGCATTGATCGCAAAGAGGTTGTTTCATTCCTCTTCGACGGCCGGCCTTTTCAGGGCTACCGCGGCGACACCTTGGCCTCGGCGCTGCTTGCCAACGGCGTGCATTTGGTCGGACGCTCATTCAAGTACCATCGGCCTCGCGGCATTTTCTCCGCCGGCGCAGAGGAGCCGAATGCGCTCGTGACGATCAGCCGCGATGCGGCGCGCACCACGCCCAATCTTCGCGCCACCCAAGTCGAGCTGTACCGCGGCTTGAATGCCTATAGCCAGAATCGATGGCCCAGCCTTGAATTCGATGTCGGCCGCATCAACGATGCGTTGTCGCGATTTTTCCCCGCGGGCTTTTACTATAAGACCTTCATGTGGCCGCGCGGCGCCTGGAAGGCCTTGTACGAGCCGCTCATCCGCCGTGCCGCCGGGCTAGGCAAGGCGCCGACGCAGCCTGACCCGGATCGTTACGCACACCGCTATGCACACTGCGATGTACTCATCGTCGGGGCGGGCCCGGCAGGACTTGCGGCGGCTCTGACCGCGGCGGATGCCGGCGCACGCGTCATTCTCTGCGACGAGCAGTGCGAGCTGGGTGGCAGCCTCTTGTCGGACCCCGCCGTCAGCATCGACGGCCGAAATGCGGCGGCTTGGCTCGCAGGCGCTGTAGCGCGGCTCAAGCAGAACGCGCGAGTCACGCTGCTACCCAGGACCACGGCCTTTGGATACTTTCCGCACAATCTCATCGGCCTGAATGAGCGCCTGACCGACCACCTGGACAGTCCGTCGGATCACTTGCCTCGTGAACGCATGTGGCAAGTACGCGCGCGCCGTGTCGTGCTGGCCACCGGCGCGCTCGAGCGACCGCTGATTTTTCCAGGCAACGACAAGCCCGGCGTGATGCTCGCCGGCGCCGCCCATACTTACTTGCATCGGTATGGTGTATGCGTCGGCTCCAAGGCTGTCATTGTCGCCTGCGATGACGAGGCTTATCAGACCGCGCTGGATCTGCAAAGCGCGGGCGTCGAGATTGCAGCCATTGCCGATATCCGAGCCACTCTCGAGGGACCATTAGTGGAGGCGGCGCGCGGCGCCGGCATCAACGTCAGCGCGCATTCAACGGTGCTCGACACGCGCGGCGACAAGCACGTCAGCGGCGTGACCCTGGGCGTGATGCACAATGGTTCCCCCGCAAAGCGCTGGCACATCGATTGCGATACGGTGCTGATGTCCGGCGGCTACACGCCCAGCGTGCATTTGTTCTCTCAGTCTCGCGGCAAACTCGAGTGGAGTGCAGCACACAAAGCCTTTATCCCCGGACGCTCCGCCGAAGCTGAGCGTTCCGCCGGAGCCTGCCGGGGCGTCTATGGATTCGAACAAGTACTGGCGGATGGGACCAATGTGGCAGCGCAGGCGCTCGGATTGGAGCCGCGAGCAACCCCTTACGAAGTCGAGACTTTGGAAAGGCGGCACGACTCATGTCTCGGTGCGCTGCCTGGCGGCGCATCTCGCAGCGCATCTCGCCAGAAAAGCTTCGTCGATTACCAACACGATGTCACTACGCGCGATCTGGCGCTGGCAACTCGCGAGGGTTTTCACTCCATCGAACACGTCAAGCGCTACACCACTACGGGCATGGCAACCGATCAAGGCAAGACCTCGAATTTGAACGCGATGGCGATCGTGGCCGAAAAGCTCAAGGTTCCCATTCCGCAAGTGGGGCTGACGACTTTCCGCATGCCTTACACCCCCATCACCTTCGGCAGCTTCGCCGGCGTCTCGCGCAGGGACCTGTTCGACCCGGTCCGCGCCACCCCCTCGCACGCCTGGGCGCAGGCGCGGGGCGCGCTTTTTGAGAATGTCGGGCTGTGGAAGCGGGCACACTTTTTCCCGCTCGCCGGCGAAAGCATGCACGCTGCCGTGACTCGCGAGTGCCGCATGGTGCGCGACAGCGTCGGCATGTTCGACGCCTCGACTTTGGGAAAAATTGAAGTCGTCGGACCGGACGCTGCGGAATTCATGAACCGCCTGTATATCAACAACTGGTCGGGTCTCGGCGTCGGCCGCACGCGATACGGCATTCTGCTGCGCGAAGACGGCTTCATTTACGACGACGGCGTTGTGGCGCGCCTAGCCGCCGACCGCTTTCACGTCACCACCACCACCGGGGGCGCGCCGCGGGTGCTGGCGCTGATGGAGGATTATCGGCAAACCGAATGGCCGCAACTCAAAGTGTGGCTTACCTCGACTACCGAACAATGGGCCGTGATCGCGGTGCAAGGACCCAATGCGCGCAAGGTCATCGAACCGCTCATCGAGGGCATTGACATCAGCGTCAAATCCTTTCCGCACATGAGCGTCGCGCGCGGCAAGGTTTGCGGTCATCCCCTGCTGCTGTTCCGCGTCAGTTTCACCGGCGAGTTGGGCTTCGAGATCAACGTGCCCTCCGAGTTCGGACTTGGAGTATGGGAGGCGGTGTATGCCGCGGGCGCGCAGTTTGGCATCGTGCCTTATGGCACTGAGGCCATGCACGTGCTGCGCGCCGAGAAGGGCTACATCATCGTCGGGCAGGAAACCGATGGCACGGCGACGCCGGATGATGCAGGCCTGTCTTGGGCCATCGGCAAAAACAAAACCGATTTCGTGGGACTACGTTCCTTGCAGCGGCCGGCGATGAAGCGTGCGGACCGCAAGCAATTAGTAGGCCTCAAAGCTAAGGATGGCCGCACGGTCATTGATGAAGGCGCGCAGATTTGCGAAACGCCCGGGCAGCGACCGCCCATGCAGTTGATCGGCCATGTGACATCCTCGTATGCCGCCGCCACCGTCGGATTTCCCATTGCTTTAGCCATGATTGCGGGCGGGCGCGCTCGCTTGGGCGCGACCTTGTACGTCCCCATGCCCAACGGCGACATCGAAGTCGAAGTGACCTCGCCGGTGTTCTACGATCCGGAAGGGGCGCGCATCAATGGCTGACAAGGCTTGGATGCGTCTCAAGCCGCCGGCCGCGCGGCTCATCTTGCAATGCGACTTGCCGGCGCGCGCCGCGGCAGCCAAGGTGTGGGGGGTGCCCTTCCCCGAGCAAAGTTGCCGGGCGCACACGCACGGCGAACGCGCCACACTTTGGCTAGGGCCTGACGAACACTTGATGTGGCAGGCCTCGCGCGATGCGGCGCTTCCCATCGAAGAGCTCGAGCAGGCGCTGTCTCCCTACCCGCATTCATTGGTAGATGTATCTCACCGGCAGGTGGCATTGGAGATTTCAGGCAGTCGGGCGGCAACCATCCTCGCGGGGGCGTGTCCGCTCGATTTGGATCTAGGGCAGTTCCCGGTGCACATGAGCACGCGCACTGTGCTCGCTAAAGCGCAAATCGTACTTTGGCGCACGGCGCCGGAGGTGTTTCATCTCGAGGTGTGGCGCTCATTCTTGAGCTATGCGCAGGATCTCCTGGAGGAGATCGGGCGCGAATTCTAGAGATGCACCTTAAACGCCCATTCAATGCCTCGTGCAGCGGGAGCGCCTTAGTCAGGATTGAGATAAGTCGCCTAAGTTGTTGCTGCCGCACAACTTTAAGAACTATCAGGTTTCCGTTGCGTCCGATCTGAGCTTGAGACAAGATAGGACAAACGCGTCACGTTGCAACAGTTGATCGCGCATTCAATGATGGGATGACAAAAGAGGGATTCGCGGCGCGGCCAACCTCAAAAAATTCTTAGGGGATGAAGTATGAACTCGAAGCTCTCATTGGCGATCGCGTCGATCTTGGGAGGCGTGTCTTTCGGCGCATCCGCAGCGGATCAGACGGCGAGCGCTACGGATGTGAATCCTAACACCCTGGAGGAAATCGTCGTCACGGCCACGCGTCGCTCGCAAAGCATGCAAGACGTGCCGATTTCCATGCAGGCTTTCACCGGCCAAGCGTTGCAGCAGCTCAACATCTCCACATTCGATGACTACATCAAGTATCTGCCCAATGTCACCTCGGCGAACAACGGGCCGGGACAGAACGAGATCTTCATGCGCGGCTTGAGCGCCGGCGCGCAGCCCAGCCAGGGCAGCGGATCGACCGGGCTGTATCCCAATGTCGCCATCTATTTGGACAATCAATCCGGTCAGCTTCCGAACCGCAATCTGGATATCTATGCCGCCGATATAGATCGTATCGAGGTCTTGGAAGGTCCACAGGGCACGCTGTTCGGATCCGGCGCCGAGGCCGGCGCGATCCGCTATATCACCAACCAGCCTAAGCTCGACGTCACCGAGGGGAATGTGAAAGCCGGCTACGGCGTGACCGCTCACGGTGATCCGAACGCCAACGTGACGGCGGTGCTAAATCTTCCGTTGATCCCCAACACCCTGGCCGTGCGCGGCGTGATCTACGACGATCGTCGTGGCGGCTACATCGACAACGTGCCGGCGACATTTACGCGCAAGAACACCGACATCGGTATCCACTATGCGAACTTTCCCGCGGTCAACGGAGTGTGCCCTGACGGACTGCCGAACAATGGCTTTTGCGTGCCGCCGGGAAGTGCCTCCATCAACAATGCCACGGTGGCCGCCAGGGCCATCAACCCAGTCACGTACCAGGGAATCCGTGTCGAGGCCTTGTACAAGTTCAACGATGACTGGGATTTTTTACTCTCGCAGTCCTATCAGGACATGAATTCGCAGGGCGTGTTCTACCAACAGCCGACGGCCTCCGATGGCGCGCCGCTGCAGCCGCTCCAGGTGACGCTGTTCAACCCCGCCTTCGATCGGGACAAGTTCGAAAGCACTGCGTGGACTTTGAACGGTAGATTCGGCGATTTAAGGGCGGTGTATACCGGCGGCTATCTGGTGCGAAACGTCAATCAGGTGGGCGACTATACGAACTACGCACGCGGCTTTTACGCCGACTACTATCAATGCTACGGTGCCGGATCAGGCGATGCGGCACATCCCGATGCAACTTGCTTCTCGCCGAGCGCTACCTGGCACTCGGTCGAGCGCAACACGCATCAGCAACACGAATTCCGCTTGAGTACGCCGGACGATTGGCGTTTGCGTGCCATCGCCGGCGCGTACTGGGAGGACAACAAGCTGTTCGACCAGACCGGCTGGGGTTATAAGACGATCCCCTCTTGCACGGCGAACGTGCCGGCCGGCAGCCCGGGCAATGCAGGTTGCTTTACCAACATCGGTACGGCCCCAGGGGCGAGCGTCGCGAATCCCGGCGTTCAAGGCGACAGCACCTCGTTCTATCAAGACACGGTGCGTGAGACCAAGCAAACGGCTTTCTTCGCATCGGTCGACTTCGACATCATCCCCAAGGTGCTGACCATCACCGCCGGCACGCGCCATTTCCTCTTCCAAAACTCCTCGCGCGGCAGCGTCAGTGGAAGTTTCTTCTGCTTCGAGCAGGGCGCACCGCCGGCCGGTTGTCTCGGCACGAATTTCAACCTCGACGCGCAGAACTTGCGCGACAGCGAGTCAGGCTTCAAGAGTCGCGGCAACCTTACCTGGCACGTCACGCCGGACGTCATGCTGTATTACACCTACTCGCAGGGTTTTCGGCCGGGAGGCTTCAATCAGAATGGTGGTTCGCTGCATGCCAACGGAACGGATGGACTGCCACAGTACGCAGTCCCGAGTTCGTACAAATCGGACGAGTTGACCAACAATGAGATTGGCTGGAAGACGGAATTCTTTGAACACCGCTTGCAATGGAACGGCGCGATCTACCGCGAAAACTGGAACAACGTTCAAGTGGCCTTCTTCGACCCCGGTTTGGTGGGCAACATTTTCTACAATACCAACGGCCAGAACTTCCTCATCAAGGGTATCGAGACCTCGTTGGTGGCACGCGTCATCTCCGGGCTGACGCTGCAGGGTGCGGCATCGTGGAACCAGAGCCGGCAGACGAATTCGCCGGTGCTGATCGACAACAATCCGGCGAGCGCGAACTTCGGCAAGCCGATCACGCAGAACTGCACCGTGGATACCACCGGTGCCGTCACCGGGTGCGCGCCGGTCACCAACCCGTTCGGGCCCATCGGTTCTCCGAGCGCCAATGCGCCGCCAGTCCAGTTCAGCCTGCGCGCACGCTACGATTGGAATATCGTGGATTACAAGCCGTTCATTCAAGTCGCCGCGACCCACACCGGTCATTCCTTCACACAGGCGGGATCGAATCCGACGATTGCGCAAGCCGGCGGCATTACCACGGGCAGATTGCGGTTCGAAAATCCCGCTTACACGACTTACGACGCGTCATTCGGCGTCGCGAAGGACGCGTGGAACGTGATGGCTTACGTTGAAAACCTGAGCAATTCCCACGCCAGCACCTTCACGAGCACCGATCAATTCATAGTCGAGGAAACGCCGCTGCGGCCGCGGATTATCGGCGTCACCATCGGTTATAAGTTTTGAGCACGAAGATTCGAAGCCTCTATCGCTGCGCGGTACGCCAATTCGCCGGCGCGTAGTACGGCGCATCCTCGGGCTCTGCTAAGCCTCGTCCAAGAATGTGATCGGCGGCTTTTTCCGCCAGCATGATGGTGGGTGCGTTCAAATTGCCGGTGGTCACCGAAGGCATGATGGATGAGTCCACGACTCGCAAATTCTGCAGGCCGCGCACCCGGGTCTCGGGGTCCACCACCGCTCGAGGATCCTCCAGCGCGCCCATCTTGCAGGAGCACGACGGATGGTAGGCGCTCTCAGCCTTGTCGCGTATGAAGGCATCGATTTGCGCATCGCTTTGCACCGCATCACCCGGCTGCAGCTCACGGCCGCGGTAGCGGTCAAAGGCGTGCTGCGCAAAGATCTCTCGAGTCAAGCGCACACAGGCGCGCATCTCGACCCAATCTTCGGGATCGCTCATGTAGTTGAACAAAATGCGCGGCTTGTCGAGCGGCTCCCGCGAGCGCAAACGTACCCAGCCGCGGCTCTTGGAGCGCATCGGTCCCACATGCGCCTGGAAGCCGTGTTCTTGCGCCAAGCTCGACCCATCGTAGGCCACTGCCATGGGCAGGAAGTGATATTGGATATCGGGATACGGAACGCCCGGGCGACTGCGGATAAAGCCACAGGTCTCAAAATGATTGGTGGCGCCAAGCCCATCTTTGCGCAGCAGCCAGCGCGCCCCGATCAAAGCGCGGCTGACATTATTGATCGATGAGTAGAGGGTGATGGGCTCTTTGCTTGCTACCTGAAAATAAAACTCCAAGTGATCCTGAAGATTCTCGCCCACGCCCGGCAGGTGTTGCACAACCTCGATGCCGTGCTCGCGCAGTTCCGCTTCGGGACCCACACCGGAAAGCTTCAGCAGCTGCGGAGAATTGATCGGTCCGCCGCTTAAAATCAATTCGCGCGCGAACCCCACGCGGTGCAAAGCGCCGCCCTGCGTGTACTCTAGCGCCACGGCGCGCTTGCCTTCGAAGACGATTCGCGTCGCGAGCGCGTGCGTCAATACCTTGAGATTGGCGCGCCGCATAGCGGGCCGCAGATAGGCATTCGCGGCGCTCCAGCGTCGGCCGCCTCCTACGGTCATATCCATGCGGCCAAAACCCTCTTGCTGATAGCCGTTCACATCCGTACTGTGCGCGTAGCCCGCTTCGGCGGCGGCCGCCAGCCAAGCTGCATGCAAGGGATTGGTGATAGAGCCGTAGCGGGTGCGCAAGGGTCCGCGATCGCCACGATAACGGTCACCACCCTCCTCGCGCCGCTCGGCACGTTTGAAGTACGGCAATACGTCCCGATATGCCCAGCCGCTGGCACCTTGCGCCTGCCAGCCCTCGAAATCCTGCGGATTACCGCGGATGTATACCAAGCCATTGATCGACGACGAACCGCCGAGCACCTTGCCGCGAGGCGTATGCATGCTGCGCCCGTTCAAGTGTGGCTCGGCTTCGGTGTGATAGAACCAATTGTACTTGGGCATGTTCATCGGAATGGACAGCGCCGAGGGCATCTGAATGAAAATCGAGCGGTCCGATCCGCCGAACTCCAACACCAATACCTTGCTGCGGCCGTCCGCGCTCAAACGGTCGGCAAGCACGCAACCGGCGGAGCCAGCCCCGACGATGACGAAATCGAATTGCTCATCGTGAGCCATCAGTAAGGCGCGTCGACGTCGCCCTTGGCGACATATACGCTTTTCAGCTGCGTGTAATGCTCGATCGCGGTGCGTCCGTTTTCCCTGCCGAGACCGGACAATTTGACGCCGCCGAATGGCAGTTCGATGGGGGTCACATTGTAGTGATTGATCCAGCATGTGCCGGCTTGCAAGCGCGCGATGACACGATGGGCGCGCGCGAGGTCGTTGGTAAACACCCCGGCAGCCAGCCCAAACTCGGTATCGTTGGCGCGATCGATCACGTCCTGTTCGTGCTCGAACTCCAGAACCGACATCACCGGACCAAAAATCTCCTCACGCACAATGCTCATGTCATCGCGGCAATTGTCGAACACGGTGGGTGCAACAAAAAATCCCTTGGCCAGTTCACCGGTCAGCACCCGCGCACCGCCGGTCAAGATGCGCGCTCCCTCGGCGCGGCCGCGTTCGATGTAGGAGAGAACCTTGTGCATGTGCTGCTCCGAAATGAGCGCGCCCACTTGCGTCTCAGGATGCATGGGATCGCCTATTTTCATGGCGTCGACACGCTTGACCAGACGATCCAAAAACGCCGCTTTGATGTGCCGATGCACGAACACGCGGGTGCCGTTGGAGCACACCTGCCCGGAGGAATAGAAGTTAGCGAGCAGCGCGCCGGCAACGGCATTGTCTAACTTGGCATCGTCAAAAATGATCAAGGGTGACTTGCCGCCCAGTTCCAGCGTGACGTGCTTCAACGAACGTGCGGCATCCGCCATCACGTGTTTGCCGGTACCGACCTCGCCGGTGAGCGACACTTTGCGAATATCCGGGTGAGCGGTGAGCAGGCGTCCGGTGTCGGCGAAGCCCTGCACGACTTGAAAAACACCCTTCGGCAGTCCTGCGTCGAGCAGAATTTGTTCCAGCTTGACAGCCGTAAACGGCGTCAATTCGGCCGGTTTGAATATCATTGCATTTCCGCAGGCAAGCGCCGGCGCCGCCTTCCAGCAGGCGATCTGCAAGGGATAATTCCACGCACCGATTCCGGCCACCACGCCCAGGGGTTCGCGTCGCGTGTAGCCGAAGGCCTGTGCGCCCAGGTCGATGTGCTCGCCGCTCAAGGTTTGCGCGACACCTGCAAAGTATTCGAAGCAATCCGCCCCCGACACCACGTCCACCACCCGGGTTTCCTGAATGGGCTTGCCCGTGTCGCGGGTTTCAAGCTCGGCGAGTTCATCGTTGCGCGATCTCAGCAGCTCAGCTGCCCGGTGCAATACCCGACCGCGCTCCGCGCCTGCAAGTGCCGCCCAGCCGCGCTGCGCAACGACGGCCGCCGCCACCGCTGCATTGACCTGCGCTCTGCCTGCGACATTGACAAGCCCTAGCACCTCGCCCGTGGACGGATTGATGGAAGCAAATCGATCGACCCCAGCGCTTGATCTGCGTGCGTCTGCGGATTCGCCGCCCGGCTCCGGCGCTGCCGGCGCGGCTTTGAGCCGTCCATCGACAAAATCGGTCAGCAAGGCGCGCGCACTTTCGCTGTCGGCTTCGCGCCAACCTGACAGCGCGGCGCGCAACCACACCCCGTCAATCATGGCGGCAATCATCGCCGCCAGGCTGTGGGCCTCTTCCGGCGCCACCAGCTTGCGCAAGGAATTGCGCAGATTGAGCAATGTGCGTCGTTGGTATACCGCCTGAATGCGTTTCAGACTCTCGACATGCAGCACCTGGCCCCAAAAGGCCAGCCAGGCACTTCCCGTGCGCTGGTCGAATTCCTCGGGGGCGAGATTGGCGTCGATGATGGCCTGAATCCGCCCGCGGGGCGTCCCCACCAGCCGCAGACGCGACCCGACCTGCGTGCCGACGCGACGCGCCAACGAGCGGAATGCCGCCTCCAGCAGCCCATCCTTGTCTTCGAAGTAGTGCGCGACGAGTCCCGGCGAAACCCCGGCCCGGGCGGCGATTTGCGCAAGTGTTGTACCCACAAAGCCGACTTCCGCTAGGCTATCGATCGTCACCTCGACGAGTTGACGACGCCGCATTTCCTCGACGGGCTCAGGAAGTCCTTCCGCGGACTGGATTGCTGATATGTTCAATTTGTGGACCTCAAGCCTGGGACTCGCGCTGCATTGGACGCCCTGTCGCGATTGTGACTAAGATAGCTCACGAGAGAATTTATACGTTCGATTTCAAATACTAGGGATACATTGGTGAGTTGCGGCCATATCTCGTTAAATGCTCATTCAAAACCCAGTAATCGCATGCAATCATGCGGCCGTGTCTCCGCCACGGTCAACCCCCCGTTGAGGCTTGCTCGGCGCACGTTGCATAGGGTCGTGGCGACGCTGATGGTCGCCCATTTTGCAGCCGCGCCGAACGCCCAGGGGCAAACTCCTTCTCCCAAACCTGACCCTGAGGCGTGCCGGACTGTGCGCTTTTCCGATGTGGGCTGGACCGACGTCACAGCGACGACGGCAATCACGGCTGAGTTGCTGCGCTCCATCGGCTATTCGCCCAGCATCACCGTGCTTTCGGTGCCGGTGACTTTCGCCTCGATACACAACAACGACCTCGACGTGTTTTTGGGCAACTGGATGCCGGCCCAGGAAGCCGACCGCGCAAGTTATGTGGCGGATGGCTCGGTGGAAGTAGTCGACCCAAACTTGAGCGGCGCACGCTATACCCTGGCCGTGCCCGCGTATACCTTCGAGGCGGGGTTGCGCGAGTTCAAGGACATTCAGCGTTTCGCGCCGCAGCTTAACGATTCCATCTATGGAATTGAGCCCGGCAACGACGGCAATCGTCTGGTCCTCAAAATGCTCCAGCAGAATCTTTTCGGCTTGGGCGAATTCAAGCTGATCGAATCGAGCGAGCAAGGCATGCTGGCGCAGGTGGAGCGCGCCATCCATGATCGCCAACCCGTGGTGTTCTTGGCCTGGGAACCCCACCCCATGAACATGCGCTTCAAGCTCAAGTACTTGGGCGGCGGCGATGAGGTATTCGGGCCAAACTACGGCGGCGCAACCATTTATACCGTCACGCGCAAGGGCTTCAGCGAAGCCTGTCCCAACCTCGGGCACCTGCTCAAGAACTTGAAATTCTCGATTGGCGGCGAACAAGAAATGATGTTTGCCATTCTCGACCGTCACGAAACGCCGGAGAGCGCGGCCAGCGCTTGGCTCAAGGCCAATCCCGACACCGTAAAGACTTGGCTGGACGGCGTGCTGACCTTGGATGGCAAACCGGCCCTCGGTACTCTCGCCCAGACGGTGCGTGCGCCGCGCTCGAGCGGATTCGAATCCTGGATTACCAGCCATAAGATTCCGGTAGGCGACGCGATGGCCGTCGCCATCGATTACGTCAAGACTCATGGAACGTACTTCTTTGACGGCGTCTCCGTGGTTATTCGCGGCATGGTGGGCGCCGTGAATGCCCTGCTGCGCACCCTGCCCGCCCCTGCCTTGATAGTTGCAGCCGCAGTGCTGGCGTGGGGATTGCGGCGCTCGTTGTCCCTTGCTGCCTTCGTTGCGCTGGCGCTTTTGTTCATTTTGAATCAAGGCTATTGGGCCGCCACGCTGGAGACGCTCGCCCTGGTAATGGTGGCCACGATTGCCTCTGCAGCCATCGGCATACCGCTGGGAATTGCTGCCGCGCATAGGCCTCGGCTATTTGCGGCGCTGCGGCCGGTGCTGGATTTGATGCAGACGTTGCCCACGTTCGTGTATCTCATTCCCACACTGGTGCTATTCGGTCTTGGAGTGGTACCCGGGTTGATATCTACCGTCATTTTCGCGCTCCCGGCACCCATTCGCCTGACGCACTTGGGCATATCGTCGGTACCAAAGCCACTCATCGAAGCAGGAGAAGCGTTTGGCGCGACCCCGTTGCAACTGCTGTGGAAGGTCGAACTTCCAAGTGCCGCATCGACGATCATCGCGGGCATCACCCAGTGCATCATGCTGAGTCTCTCGATGGTGGTGATTGCCGCGCTGGTGGGTGCCGGCGGACTTGGCGTGCCCGTGGTACGTGCGCTGAACTCAGTGCAGGTGGGTATGGGATTTGAGGCCGGCTTTACCATCGTGCTCCTCGCCATCATTTTGGACCGCGTCAGCAGGCCCAAGGAACCCGGAGCGTCGCGATGAATGCCGAACTGCCGATCAATTCCGCGATGGAATTCAAGAATGTGGACATCCTATTTTCGGGCGCCGGCCGCGATGCACGCAAAAGCACGCGCGACGCCTTGGCCGCGCTCGATGCCGGCGGCACTCGCGCGGATATTCAGAATCGCTATGGCGTCATCGTCGGTGTTGCGGGCGCCAATTTGAGCGTCTCACGCGGCGAGATATCCGTGCTCATGGGCCTATCCGGGTCCGGCAAGTCGACCCTGCTCCGCGCCGCCAACGGCTTGAATCCGGTGACGCGCGGCGCCGTTTTGGTGCGCGACGGCGACTCCTCGATCGACGTAGCCAACTGCGACCGATTGCAAATGCGCCGCCTGCGGCGCGAAAGAGTTGCCATGGTGTTCCAGCAATTTGGGCTGCTGCCCTGGCGCACGGTGCGCCAGAACGTCGGGTTTGGATTGGAGTTGCGCGGCGATAGCATTGCAAAACGCAAAGCCATCGTCGATGAGAAGCTCGAATTGGTCGGTCTCACCCAGTGGTCAGAACGCTATGTCGGAGAGTTGTCCGGAGGTATGCAGCAGCGTGTGGGATTGGCGCGTGCGTTCGCAACGGACGCCGATATTCTGTTGATGGACGAGCCCTTCTCGGCCCTCGATCCGCTTATTCGCGGCAAGTTGCAGGACGAACTGCTTCAGCTTCAGGCCCGTGTCAAAAAGACGATCTTGTTCGTCAGTCACGATTTGGACGAAGCGCTGAAGCTCGGCGATCGCATCTCGATCCTGCAGAACGGCCGAATCATCCAGACCGGCACCGCCGAAGACATCGTCTTGGCGCCGGCCGATGAGTACGTCGCTGAGTTCGTGCAACACATGAACCCTCTCACCGTGCTTACCGGCAGCATGATCATGCAGAGACGCGAGCAATTGTCGGGCGCCGGAGCCGTCGTGTGGCTGGATGCCGCGCGTCGCTACCAGCTTTCCTTGAATGCGATCGATGAGGTCTTGGGATTGACGCTGGACGGCGTCGAACAAGCCCTGCGGCACGTTGGCGAGGATGTGGATTGTGGGCTTACCGCGCCTGGATTGGTGGTCGCGCCGGCCTCGATGTCTCTTAAATCCATCATTCAACTGCGCCATCTCTCGGGCCATCCCATATTGGTCGCCGAAGATGGCAAGCTACTTGGCGTTTGCGGCGAAGGTGAGATTATTCGCGCCCTTGCCGGCAGGTAGCACTTGGGCGAGAGCTTCAGTTCACCGTCGTAGCGACGGGCGTCGAAGCAATGCCGTTGGCCACAACGACGAGCGAACTTGCGCCGGCTTCTGCGCTCATCGGAAGGTCGAAGAATGTCGAGACTATTGTGCTGCCGGTTGCGACGCCCATGCTGCTGTGGCCGTGCGTTCTCGCGTAGATGACGTGACCGGACGCCGTATTGGTGATACGCACCAATGGATAATTGGTGGCAGCGCTGAGTTCGTCTCCGAAAGCGGCGGCCTGCGACAGACCATTGAACTGCGTGCCTGAAATGGCGTAAGCGGAGCCGCGCGTGACGGTCGCTGGTGCATTGGCAATCGCGGGGGCCCAGGCGGGGTTGGGGCTGCCATTGCCGCTATAAATGCTCGTGATGCCCCCGGTCACAAGCGCCTGCCCATTGGGCAGGGGCAAAACGAAATACTGCGTATTGCCGGCATTGTTTGGCAAAGCCCCGGTGATCGACAGGGTGGCGCCGTCGTATTCGTAGAATGTGCCCGAGTCTGCGGCGATCAGCACATGACCTGAGGGCAGCAAGGCGGCGCTCGCATCGGCTGCGTCGTCGCCGGCGTGAAAATCCGGTCCCGCCCTGAAGGTGCCCGAGCTCGCGGGCGTCGGGCCGGGGGTATAAATGGCGGTGTGAGCCACCGCTCCGCTAACCGCGGCACCGGTGGCGAACACCGTGCCATCGGGCAGCAGAATGGCAGGCCCGATCTCGCCGGGTGGATAATAGGTGCCGGCCGCACCCGGACCGTAGGTGACACCGCCAACAACTTGCACCGGCGCCGGGCCATAGGTTAAGCCCCCGGGTGTGCCGGAAGGAGATGAAAGTAACGCCGGTGTAGTGCCATCGCTGTACCATTTCGCGGCGATCGGGTCGTAATGTTCGGCGTGAAGCGGATTGCCGACATCGATGGTGAAAAACTCCCCGCCCGGTAATAAGGTCCAGCCCTCTTCGGCGAAATCGTCCGCCTTACCGGTGGCCGGCACCGAGACCCAAGTCAAGCTGACTGGGTCGAAGCGCCACATGGTCCGTCCCAATTTAGTTCCAAAGACGAAGCTGCCATCGGGCTGGATCGCCGAAGACGGATCACCAATGTAGTCGACGCCGGGCGGCGCGCCGATCATTGTCCAACTGTCGGCAACAGGGTCATACACGGCGGACATGTTGGTCAGTCCGCTGGGCGCGAAGGGCAAACTGTAATTGTTCTGGTTATATTCGCCGCCGACAAATAACACTCGGCCATCGGCGAGCACGGCCTGCGCACCATCCGACGGCGCGTAACCCGGGGGCGGGCTCGAAAGTTGGCGCCACGTGCCGTTGGCATAGCTACCCTGCGAGTCCGGCGTCAGATTGTAGAATACGCCGGCATCATTGATTGACTGCATCATTACAGTGCCGTTCGTCAGTAACAGACTCAAGAATCCGGGCTTGGGCGGCTGATTTACTAGAGCGGTGAAAGGCACGATGGTGCAGGTGACAGCCACATCAGTCACGTTCGCGTTGCCCACGGTGCCGGAACCGTTCGTGACCAGACAATTCTGCGTGGGCGAGGACGGCTGAGCCACCACGGTCACTGAATAAACGGCGCCGGTTCGGAGGCCAGCGGCAAAGGTGAATGCACCTGAGGCGACCACGGCGACGTCGGGGCCGCCGGTGTTCTGCAAAACCAAGCCAGACCCGCTGAGTCCAGAGACCATGCCGCCGACCGTGTAAGTGGTCATCGGCCCGGATGAACCGCTACCGCCGCATGCAAAAAGGAGCGGACATAGCATCGAGGCGGCGGGAACGAACGCGCGAACTACTTGGCCCACGGCAACCCGCCAGTATCCAACTCGGCGATGTGTCCGTAGAGCGCGAGCAGGCGGTTTACTTGGGATTTATGATTGTCCAACAATCCTGTGAGCGTCGTTGGACGAAAACCCGATAAGGCGTAGCACGTCCATATACCGTCCGGGGTAACGGAGATAAAGAGCGCAGTGTGCAAGTCCCCCGGCTCGAACAGAGTCAGTAGGAACCGCCGGACTTTATTCGCATTTGCGATATCGACGACAATGCGATCCGGGCTCCGCTCGATGACTTTCATGCGATAGAGCACCGGATCCGATGAGCGATTGTCTTGCTCGGTAAAGAATAAATCACGGCCAACTTGTATCTCCGCGGGCGTGTAATCCGATCGCATGTTGTTGGGCGGTGACCCTTCGACGGCAAAAGCGCTCTTGATGAGCGGTTCCAGGCGATTATCCGTGACCGACCAATAGTGCATTCCTTTGTATGTGGAAATGGCTCCAATCCGACTGAGCACGGCATCCATCCCCGCAGCTTGAAAAGTACCGACAACGGCAGCAAATGCCGTAAATTGTTGTAACCCCCAGCCAACACATGGCTGCAGTGTCCACTCGTGCGGCAACTCGGTGCGTGTCCATGCTGCCACGCTCGGCGGCGAACCGGCGACGGCCGAAGACGGCCAAAGGGGTGCTGCGCATGAGGGGAACGGTTCTGGCCGCGGGTCCGCTAAGACAGGGCCAGCAAGCGCGCAGGTAATCAACACCGCCATCGCGAAATGAGGAAGGAACATGCAGCCCCTATGGAGTCCTGCTTCCGACCACCGGACGATGGCGCAAGGCGTCCGCACACGGCTCGTCCTCATCGGCCGGCACCTTCGGTGTGTACGCGTAGTGATCGCCGGTCTCGCGCCGTAACGCCTCGAGTCGCGCCACGAGCTTCCGCGTCAGTTCAGCAGCGGCGGCCCTCTGCAAAAATTCCCTTCGTGTCTTAAGTACCCCACTAAAACGCGAATCGCCGTCGCCGGTTGCCGACCGCCCTCCACACTTCGCTCTCGTGTAGCGCAATTTGTCACTCATTCTCGCGCATTATAGTCCACGCGGCGAACCGCGTCCTCGGGCCCTGCTCCGCTAACTTTTTGAATAGTCACGTCCAGTATCGTCGCAAGCCGAATACTGGATGAAATTTCCCGTGGCGATACAAACGCGTTGACGTATCTTCCTCCCATGCCCTCGGCAAATAGACTAGACATGATTGGTGCGGAAAAGGAGCCGCCATTTTGCGGCAACCCAGGATGTGTTTTATGCGTTCGCCCGGGCGATCCCGGCGTTTGCGGTACTGGTAACTGGGTGCAGCTCAGCGATGGCAGGATTATCGGGCCGCCAAGTTTATAGACAGATGTATATCCTGAGGAGCACTAGGAATGATTGAGCAGGAACCGAGGCAGGTGCGCGCGGAGTTCGCGGAGAGACTTCGGGTGGAAGTGCCAATTACTTCCGATGCTCTTGTCCGTGGCGTATCGAAGGTCGCCAAGGCGCGATTCGTGTCACCGGCTGGCATCTATCATTGCGATGGCGCCCGCACGGAGAACAACAACGATCTCCTGAAACGATCATTTTCCCAACAGGGCCAAGAACGCGTTCGGCGGTTGCGACGGGACGTCCACGTACCGGGCTCGGATTGTTGGTTGCATGGTTCGGGATATTGTTTGTCGGTGGTGTGACAGGAGAGCCCTCAAGCTGATGGCTTCGTCATCATCGGTCGGCTCCTCTGTCGGCGGTTCTGGATGGCGGTATTCGGCGGCTCCCGCTACCGTCACGTTCTTCAAAGTAGGCCGTTAGCAGGGGCCGATCCACATTTTGTACTGCAGTCAGTACCGCCTTCCTCACGCAGGATTGCCATGCGGCGGAAGGATGCCGACTACCGGGATCTTGGGCCGGCTCGCAGACGTCGCGTGCCGCACTGTGTATGCGACGATACAGTACCTCGATGCCGGCATGGGTATTTGGATTGAGATCGGCGAATCGGACTATCCGGGTCGGCAGCACGGCGGAAGACTCGGCGTAAACGACCCGGGGTGTCACGAGGAGGCTTGAGAGCACAAACACACACGAGCCGATAGCGAAGGTGGGCGGCAGCCGAAGCGACATCATTGGCGTCTCCTGATGAGTCAGTCACAAGGCGTAGTTGCCTCGAGAATGAGTTTGAGCGCTATTTCGGCGATGACATCTCGAAACGCTGATGACGCGTTAAGTTGCGCTTAACGACGGGCGCCAGAATTTTCTGAGATCCCGGGCTACCAGCGGATTGGGATTAGGGGGAATCAATTGGCGTATGCCGATGGATTACATGTACTCCATCATTCGCTCAATGAGAATGTCAGTGCAAATCCACTCGCCGAAATGCCGCTTTAGCAGTCTGCGCATTCTCGTACGTGCGTGAGACGTAACCATATCAGGATCTGCCCCATGCCGAGCACTAGGTCGTGTATTCCGGTCGACCTCGGATGCTGAAAAGCTCAGAGATTCTCCCATAGGATTCCTTATGTCACATAAATCCTGCCCCGTCGGTGGCGCATGCCACCAATCCAAAAAAGGAACCGGCGGGGCCAATGAGTATGCTCTGGCGCGTCCCTGCTCCGATTGGCGCGCTCAAGGCAATACAAAGGTATCGCCCACCCGGATACCTACTTCCGCAACGTGAATAATGAGATTAGTGTTGCACTCTCAACCAATCTCAAGTGGGAGTTGCCATGCAGCGTATGAAGGCGGTTCAGGTTGCAAAGCCCAATGCCGGTCTCGAGGTTGTCGAGCGCGGCGTACCCGATCCCAAGGCGCGCCAAGTGCGCATCAAAGTGCAGGCCTGTGGCGTTTGCCATAGCGACATGTTCACCGTCGCCGGCGCTTTTCCCGGCATACAGTATCCCCGCGTGCCGGGGCACGAGGTGGTGGGCATTATCGATGCTCTCGGAGCGGACGTCCCGGACTGGAAGCAGGGCATGCGGGTCGGCGTAGGCTGGCACGGCGGTCATTGCGGGCATTGCAGTTCCTGCCGCCGCGGCGATTTCATTACCTGCACGCAGGGACAAATTCCCGGCATCTCCTACGACGGTGGGTATGCCGAGTACATGATTGCGCCGTTCGAGGCGCTGGCGTCGATACCGGATGATCTGAAATCAGAGGACGCGGCACCGCTGCTGTGTGCCGGAATCACGACGTTTAACGCGCTGCGTCACAGCGGCGCGCGCACCGGCGATCTCGTTGCAGTACTGGGCGTCGGCGGCCTGGGTCACCTGGGCGTTCAATTCGCGGCGAAAATGGGGTTCAAAACCGTGGCGATTGCGCGCGGCGCCGATAAGGGTCCTCTTGCCAAAAAGCTTGGGGCCCACGTTTATATCGATAGTACGTCGCAGAACGCGGCTGAAGAGTTGACCAAGCTCGGCGGCGCGAAGGTGATACTCGCCACGGTGACCGATGCCAAGAGCATGAGTTCGGTGGTTGCCGGACTTGGGATCGACGGCAAACTCGTGGTGCTCGGCGCGAGTGCCGACCCGATCGAGGTTTCGCCGCTGCTGCTCATCGGGGCGCGACGTTCCATTGCAGGATGGCCATCGGGCACCGCGCCCGATTCCGAAGACACCCTAAGATTCAGTGTGCTCTCGAATGTACGCCCGATGATCGAGACTTTCCCGCTCGCGGACGCCGCCGCGGCGTACGAGCACATGATGAGCGGCAAGGCGCGCTTTCGCGTGGTCCTGACGCCCTAATGAGACAAGTCATGATCGATATCAGCGAGGCTGGAAGCTTTGCGCTCGGTACGCGCACCGTAAAGCGTTTGGGGTACGGCGCGATGCAACTCGCGGGACCGGGCGTATTCGGGCCACCGAAAGATCGACAACGAGCGCTCGGCGTGCTGCGCGAGGCAGTGGCGAACGGCGTCGATCACATCGATACAAGCGACTATTACGGTCCGCACGTCACCAATCACCTCATCCGGGAGGCGCTGCATCCCTATCCCGCCGATCTCGTCATCGTCACTAAGATCGGTGCCCGGCGCGGCGAGGATGGATCGTGGCATCCGGCGTTCTCTCCGGAAGAACTGACGCAGGCAGTCCACGACAATCTGCGCAATCTCGGCCGCGACATGCTCGATGTGGTCAACCTTCGCAGCATGCTCGGCATCCATGGACCCACCGAAGGGTCGATTGAGGCGCCGCTTACGGTACTGGCGGAGCTTCAGCGGCAAGGTTTGGTGCGTCACATCGGGCTAAGCAATGTTACCGCCGCGCAGATCGCGGAAGGACGCAGGATTTGCCCAATCGTCTGTGTGCAGAACCTGTACAACTTGGTGCATCGAGCCGACGATGCTCTGATCGATGATCTTGCCCGTGACGGCACCGCCTACGTGCCCTTCTTTCCGCTTGGCGGCTTCACGCCGCTACAGTCCACGGTGCTGTCCGATGTCGCCAAGGGTCTCGGTGCTACGCCGATGCAGGTGGCGCTAGCCTGGCTGCTCCATCGCTCGCCCAACATCCTTCTGATTCCCGGCACATCGTCGCTTGAACATTTGCGTGAAAACCTTGCCGCCGCCAACCTGGAGCTGCCGAGCCGCGCCGTAGCCACACTGGATCAGATCGCGACTTCCTAGATGGCGTACCGCCGCGCCGAGCGATTGGCCATCTGACTACGTCGTCCGCAGGGCTATCGGCGGCGTGTCGTACGATCGACGCCAGGCGCGTCGCAACTGTCGCGATGAGGCAAAGCCGGTGCGTTCTGCGACCCGCTCCATATCCAAGCGGCTGCTCTTTAGAAGTTGGTGCGCGAGTGCTACGCGCAAGCTGTTGATGTAGGCCGTCAAATTCATGCCGGCGTGTTCATTGAATAAGCGCGATAAATGTCGTGGACTGGTATTGGCTATTTTAGCGAGACGTGCGAGTGTCCAATCCGCGGTTGGATTCGCGATGATGGCATCTTGTACGCGATGCACCGCCGGATGCAGATGATTGCGGCCGGCAAGCCAAGGCGAAACTTGCGGGTCCGTTCCCTCGCGACGTAAGTACAAAACCAGATGACGGGCGATCGCAGGCGCACAAGCGGGGCCCGTAAGCGCGCCGACGACGTGCAGCATCAGATCCACGCCCGCGGTGACACCCGCACTGGTATAGCGTTCGCCATCAATGACGAACAGCCGGTTATTCAATACCTTGGCTTGCGGCGCCCGTGCGGCGAGTTCCTCGCATTCGGCATGATGCGTCGTGCAAGAATAGCCGTCCAATAGGCCCGCTCGCGCGGCCAGCAATGCGCCTGAGCAAATTGTGAGGAGCGTATGCCCCGGGCGAATGCCTGCCCTTAGCCAGTCGACAATCGCTCGCTCGTCCTTGCGCGTGGCCGCCTGACCGGGGTCTTCCGCAAAGGCAACCTCAGAAGCGAACCCCGGTACAATAATCATTGCCCCGTCAGGCAAATGGTTCGGCAGCGGTGCGATGTCCGCGAGCGGGATGCCGACAGACGACATCGAACGCGGACTGGAGCCGACGTAGTGAACATCGAACTTGAGTGCATGCTGTTCGACATTCGCGCGACGCAGTACTTCCATCGGGCCTGCAATGTCCAGCAACAGCACCCGTTCTGGCAGCACAGCCCAGACATCGATCGTGCGCTGTTCAAGTCTCATGCAGCTTGTCGTCCCGCGCGGGTCGCCTCGTCAAATGCGCCGAGCGATTGCGCGACGGTGAGGGTGCGGGCAAACCGCCCGTCGAGAACGAGTTCGGTTCGCGCTTTGATCTCCGCCGCGCTCCAATGACGCCCATTGCGATCGGTCATTGCAAAAGTCAGCGTTGCTTCAGTGACAAAATCAACGCTATATCCGCAGTCTGACGCATGCCGGGTCGTGGTCTCGCAACATTGCTCTGTGCGGATTCCAGACACAATCAATTGTCGTATGCCATGTTCGATGAGCCAAACGGATAAGTCGCTGCCGACCAGCGCACTATGACGTTGCTTGTGGAATACCGCATTCGGCTGGATCGACAACGACGCAAGGGTCTTGACGTGCCCTGAAGCCAGCGAAAACACGCCGGCATCTTCGACGTGAAAGATCTGCACGATCGGGATGTGCCGGGCCTTGGCTCCATCGACCAGCGCCTGCAGACGATCGAGGAATACTGGGGTGTCGGATTGTGTCCAATATGGACGATGTTCGAATGATTGCTGAGCATCGATTACCAGCAGTGAGGTTTGGCTGGACATAAAGGGCCTATAGAACTAAAGGATAGAAGTGCATCTTGCGCCAGAAATCCTGCCTTGCAAATACCGCTACGAGACAGACCTCGGACAACAAACGCCATAGTCAAAAACCGAATGAATGAGAAAGGATTACGTCCCTCCCGACTGCTGTTGGGGTATTCTGATGCTCTATTTCTCATAGGCCCGTACGTAAGGAGCCGTGGAACATGTTTGGATATCGCGTGGATACAGTTATCAACCCGCAATGGCGGAGGTGGCGGTCTGGGGTTGCGGCTTTCGCTCTGATCGGGACTTGGGGGATTGCGGCGCCCCCATCCGCTTACGCCGCAGATTCGAAGGCCTTAAAACCCGCGCTCAAAGTCTATATTTCGGTGGATATGGAAGGCGTCGCAGGCGCAGTGACGGCTGACCAATTGATTCCTGGCGGATTCGAGTACGAACGATTTCGCCGTTTCATGACCGATGAGGCGGTCGCGGCGGTTCGAGGCGCCAAGGCGGCAGGGGCCACGGAAGTGGTTGTCAGTGATTCGCATGGCAACGGTGAGAATTTGCTGATTGAATTGTTCCCCAAGGACGTGCGGATTGTTCGCTCGTGGCCCCGTCACGGCGAAATGATGGCGGGTCTCGATTCCAGCTTCGGCGCCGCGGTTTTTGTCGGTTACCACGCTTCCACGACGAATCCGAACGGCGTACGCGCACACACCATATCGAGCGCCCATTTCACACGCGTTGCGCTGAACGGAACTGCGGTGACGGAGGCGGAATTGAACGCTGCGTTTGCCGGCGCGCTCGGCGTTCCTGTCGTATTCATTTCCGGGGACGATGCGGCGATCAGTGAGGTCACGAAGCGCCTCGGCAGCATTGAGTCGGTGATCACCAAAAAGAGCCTTGGATTTCATTCGGCGGAATCGCTCACGCCGGCCGCTGCGTGCGACCAAATTTACCAAGGCGTGCTCTCGGCCGTCTCGCACCGCGAGCAGCGCAAGCCTTATGTCCTGACGGCTCCCATCACATTGGAAATTTCGTTTAAGAGCTACACGTCCGCCGAAATCGTGAGCTACTTACGCTCGGTCGAGCGCTCGGATGCCCACTCGATTCGCTTCGTGGGTCGAGACATGGCGGAAATAATGGATTTCATCGTGTTTTTGGACTACTACAGTCCCGATATGGCTCCCTGAGCTTCATTGCGCCGGAGTGCCGCAGGAGGCCGCTCGCCCAAGCAGCAACGTCCTCTCGCGTGCGTTTTGCGCCATCGCCGCCGCCCGCGAGAACTCCGCGCGGGCTTCATCAAAGCGCCCAAGCTTTTCCAGCAAATCACCGCGCACGCTAGGCAACAAATGATAATCCTTGAGCCGCGACAACCGCGTCAATGAGTCCACCGCTTCCAAGGCCGCCGCAGGCCCGAACGCCATCGACACGGCGACCGCGCGATTGAGTTCGATGACGGGGGAAGGGTTAAGCTGCGCCAGCGCATCGTAGAGCGCGACGATTTGATTCCAGTCCGTGGCTTCCCCCGTGGGTGCCCGCGCGTGACAAGCGGCGATCGCGGCCTGAAGCGCGTAAGGACCGAGTGCACCCATGAGCGATCGCGCGCGCTCGAGCGCCGCAAGGCCTCGCCGAATGAGCAACTGATTCCACGCTCCGCGGTTCTGTGCCAGCAGCAAGATGGGTTCGCCCGCCGTGTTGGTCCGCGCGCCGACGCGAGAGGCCTGCAACTCCATCAAGGCGACAAGCCCGTGCACTTCGGATTCTTGAGTCAGCAGTTCGGCCAGAATCCGCCCCAGTCGCAACGCCTCCTCGCACAAGGCGGGCCGCATCCAGTCATCCCCCGCCGTGGCGGCGTAGCCCTCATTGAAGATCAGATAAATGACTTCAAGGACCGACGAGAGACGCGCCGCCAATTCATCGATGCCCGGCACCTCGAAAGGAATCTGCGCCTCGGCAAGAGTTCGCTTCGCGCGCACGATCCGTTGACTGATGGTCGCCTCAGGCACCAGGAATGCGCGGGCAATCTCCGCGGTGCTGAGGCCCCCCAACAAGCGCAAGGTGAGCGCCGTGCGAGCCTCCGTCGAGAGCACCGGATGGCATGCTATGAATACCAAGCGCAGCAGGTCATCGCCGATGTCATCATCCGCCGCCTGCTCGGGGTCCGGTGCCGTTGTACCGACGAGCGGCGACTCGTGCGCGATGGCTTCATGTTTGCTCTCCGCGAGCTTGCGGCGGCGCAGCTCATCGAGTGCTCGATTCTTGGCCGTCGTCATGAGCCAGGCGCCCGGCTTATCGGGAACGCCAACTTTCGGCCACTGCTCGAGCGCGCTTACCAAGGCATCTTGCGCAAACTCCTCCGCGAGCCCCACTTGATGAAGCATCCGAGCCAGCTTTGCAATGATCTTAGCCGATTCCATTCGCCACACCGCCTCGATGGTTCGATGGATAGACGAATCAGACACGGAAGCGCCGCTCAGCCGTCAAACGAAGCACGGGCCGAGCTCGCGCACCTCAACCGTCGCCCATCTTGCCGCCGGGCATTCCTGAGCGAGAGCAATGGCTTGATCACGGGTCTCACAGGTCAAGAGAAAGAACCCCCCGACCATCTCCCGGGCTTCCGCGAAGGGACCATCGACGATGGTTGTGTGATTTTCCTGCACGCGTACACGTGAGGCGTCCCGATCCGACAGGAGCGACTGTGACAGGGTCAGAAGCCCGCGCGACTTGAGATCGGCGCTGAAGCGAAGCATGCGATCGTACAGATCGCGCCCTTCCGCTTCGGTCCGCGCCTGTCGTTGACCGGTCGGTTCCACAATCAGCAGTGCATAAGCCATGGCCGCCATAACCTCCTTTACTTACACCGATACCGATTATGACCCAAAGCGAATCCTCGTAATCCTTCATTCGGGGGTGGATTTTAGAACCTGTTTCCGTTGCCGATCTTCCTGCGCCCGCAGCTCGGGGGTGAGTTCGGCGCCAAAATCCGCTGCCTCAAACAGCGGGCGAATTTCGATAACAGCGCCTGCCGAGTCCGGATGGGGATTGGGACAGCGCTTGGCCCATTCGACGGCCTCGTCGATGGACTTCACCTGCCACAGCCAAAAACCGGCAACCAGTTCCTTGGTCTCGGCAAAAGGGCCGTCAAGCACTGCTCGCTCGTTCCCGGAGAAATGCACGCGTTTGCCGCGGAAGCTCGGATGGAGGCCCTCGCCGGCCAGCAGTACGCCCGCCCTGATCAGTTCCTCGTTGAACTCGCCCATTGCGGCCAACAGGGACCTACTCGGCATAATTCCCGCCTCACTCTCCAGACTGGCTTTGACTAAAACCATGACTTTCATCGGCCTTCTCCCTCCAATGGCGATACATCAGCCAGCTTGAGCAACACGCTCTGCATTGGCCCTATGACAATGACGACGTACGAGGCCGAGAGGTTTCGACACCGTCGGACCGGTTGATTGGCTTTTTCCGAGGTGGTGTGCTATCCGAAGCGGCTATTGGTAGGGGTTCAAAAATGGCTCGAGTCAGGAACGGGCCGATGGCATAACCTGCTCAATGTGTCGGCGAGTGGCGCCATCTTGCTCTATGCAATCACCCAGTTAAAATGGCCTTGATCGAGTTCCGGGAAAGGCCTAGTCGGGTTCCCAAGATTCGCCGCCTGCGCATTTACATATTCTGTAAAGTCGCCTGGGCAAGGTCTGGGTCTGCTCCATTTCAAGATCGGAGCACAATCTGCCGGCGTCAGTTTCTTCGCGCTCGAACAGCTCGTCCCCGGACCCATGGCGGCCGGGAGTTTCGCCCCATTGGACGAAACCGCAAGTGGGAAGGTGCACGCTCGTTTGGCGGATATAGGTGCTATTACGGACGCGATATAACGGCATGAGGGCTTATTATTGCGGGGAGTTGCCGCCGCCCATTTCGTGGTGCGACGACGGTGAAGAATTGATGTGACTTCATACGGTTGCAGCTTATCCATCGCTCCAGCCCACGTCAAAATTGCGCCTAGGGCTGCCGCGTGTGATCAAAGGGCGTCCCGCGAATGCGGCGTTTTCTGACATACACCACGACGGAACAACACCATATTAATGCGGCCGCGGTTGCGGCTGACCTCGAGCATTCGGGTTGGATGAAAAGTCGCCTATGAACGAACACGCCGACCTCGCCGATGTACCGGCTGATTTGAAAGTTGAATTGCAACAGTGCTTCGACGCTCTTGTGGTGGGCGACACCGACGAAGTTGAGTTTGTCGAGGCTGTGCGCGGCAAGTTCGGCGAGGACGAGCTTACGGATGCCATTGCCGTGCAAATTCGTCAATCACCGGAATCCACGCCGAGCCTCATGGCCGTGGTTGAGCGGCTGGAAAACGACGGCCAAGTCTCATCCGACAACGTTCGCTTTTTGGAGTCAATGGCCGATGATGCTCCGGCCTTGAATGACAGCCCAACCGTAGAACTGAATGTAGGGGAACCAACGCAATCCCTGTCTCCAGTCGGCGACCCGCCGGTTGCGACGCCAGTAGAAATCGGCCGGGTGCTGCGCGATCGATATGTCATCGAGCGACGGCTTGGCAGCGGCGGCAAAGGTACGGTGTTCAAGGCTCTGGATAAATACCGCTCCAGCCTGCCGGCCGAACTGCAGCATGTGGCCATCAAAGTTCTTCATGGGACGCTCAACGACCGCGAGGAAAGGGTTGAATCGTTGCGCCGCGAATTGTATTGCGCGCAGATGTTGTCGCACCGAAATATCGTCAATGTTTTTGAACTGGATCGGGACGGTGAGCTGGACTTTTTCACTATGGAATTGCTGGAGGGCGAGCTTCTGAGCAGCGTTCTTGCGAGATTCCAAGCGCACGCGATGCATCGCCCACACGCTTGGGCGATCATTCGGCAGATCGCCTCGGGACTAGAGCATGCCCATGGCCGAGGCGTTGTTCACGGTGACCTTAAGCCGCAAAACATCATCATTACCCACGCCGGCGAGGTCCGCATACTTGATTTTGGGGCTAGCAGCGTCGCAGGCAAACCGGAAACCAGCCACCCTGACGCGAAACCGTCCGGCTCGGCGACGCCGGCCTACGCGTCGTGCGAAGTGTTGGCAGGCCGCACCGCTGATCCGCGTGACGACCTGTATTCGCTGTCGTGCATCAGTTACGAGTTGCTTTCGGGAAAACATCCTTTTCAACGTCGGCGCGCCATCGAGGCGCGAGATTTTGCCGTGGTCGCGATGCGTCCGCCGGATTTGAGCGGAAGACAATGGAAAATGCTTGCGAAGGGTTTGTCATGGCATCGAGGAGGCCGGTCGATATCGGTGCGTGACTGGGCCAACAAACTGAGCCCTGATGGCCACAAACCCCAGGCGCTGCCTGGCGCTACCGAGCTCAAACCCGTGCGCGCGAACAATTCAAAGCCCACGTTGCTTTTTAAGGTTACTGCTGTTCTAGCCCTGCTGGCCACGACGGTCGTCGCTTCGATTCTTTATGTACGCAACTCGCACCCTGGAGGGCTGGGGGGCGCACTTTCCTCCGCGCAGGCCGGCAGCCGGACCAATCTCGAGGAATCCCCTGCCGGCTCGAGCACCAATGAACCGGACGTTACCAGTTCTGCGTCCGGCGGTGCAGTGGCGCCCGCCCAGCCGCTGCCGTCGAGCAAATCGAAGCTGGGCGATCGCGCAAAATCTGCCGTTGTTCGGCGACCACTCGCGGTCTCGGTGAGAGAATATGAAGCCCGCCCGGGAGAGCATTTTGCGGAAATTCGGGTGCATCGCTCCAGTCCAACACACATCGACAGCCCATTCGTATGGTGGACTGAAGCGGCTTCGGCACTACCGGGTGTGGATTATGTCGATCAGGCGAAGGTCACGCAGTCGTTTCCGAGGGGCAAGAGTTCGACCAGCTTTTTCATCAAGCTCTTACCGAAGCCATCCAGGGCCCGGCCCGAGGTGTTTTACATCGCCATTGGCGAACCCGGTGGCGGCCCCTCGTTGGGGCAAATTAGCCACACCGCGGTCTGGCTGCCCACCAGCGGTGACGCCTCCTAAAGAAACACCGGTATGATAAGGCCATGTGACCCTAGATTTAAGGTGATGACTAGCAAGTAACTAATTGTTATATAAATGATTTATCTGCGGGTCTCCACTGCGACGCGCGTTTCTGTATTCGGGCGCGATGCCTCGGTACCAAATCCCCGCGTCTGTTAAGGTTCGCCCTACGGAAGCAATGAGTGCTCTGAAAACCGACCGTGAGAATTAGCTCCGAAAAGCAGACGCTAATATTGGCGGGAGAATCCATCCCGCGCCGCGACCTTGCACGCGCTGGATCGCCCCTGACCCCTGTCGCCACCCGGGCCGATGACACCGGCCCAAGCACACGCACCGGGTTATCTTGGTTCAACCAGAACACCGCCGTGCATTCCGCCTTCAACGCCGCGAATGCCTATGCGCGCACACAAGATCTTTCGGCCTTGAGCGCGAGAATGCCAATCATCGATACATACGCCTAGGTGCCGGCTAAACACCCCAACTGAACTGAAATACGGAACCGTTCCAATTCTCATTCTGAAGATCGAGTTCCCGGTAACTCGAGGCAACTGCGCCGTCTCGAATCGTAGTGCGCCAGAATTCCCTGGCTTTGATGTTCTTCCGCGCGACAGCGACCTCCCATGAACCAGGGCATGTGTCGAACACCTGTTCGGCCGCGCTGCGTCCCACGCCCCGCCCTCGATGCTTGCGGAGAATAAAAAACTCGCCGATGCTGCGTTCGGCTTTCTGTCCGGAATGGATGTGATCATTAACGAGACAAAAGCCCGCAAGCACACCGCTGCACCGGATGAACCACGCTATCCAGTTCGGGCGACACCAATAGTTATCCAAAGGGTACTCCTCGAACCTTCCCAGGGAATTGAGATCGCCCCGTGCGGTCCCGGCCCAGAACTCGGAGAAATCGTGCGTGTAGAACTGCAAAAGATTTTGTAAAGCCGGTTGCTCTTCTGGCAGAGCTCGGATGAGTTGCACTGATGATGCGTGGGATCTTGTTCGCGTGCTCATGGTTGTAGGACGTTAGCTGACGCGCACTCCCGCGACAAAGCCACTATACCCACAGCTGTGCGGGGTGCATGCTGATTGCCCGCGCCCGTTCAAAGGATTGACCCCTTGAAGTTACTCGCCACTGTTCTGCTCGCTGCTTGCATCACCGGTTGCCTCGGCGGTGGCGGCGGCATCCCGCATGAGGACAGCGAAGGAGCGGCCCCGCGTAATGAAGGCCCAACCTTGTGCAAGGACGGCACGCCGCCACCCTGCGTCATCCGCGACTGAAACTACTTCGGAACGCCAGTGCTTGGCGGCGCCGTTGGCGCGACATCACCCTTCGTGGTGCGCTTCGTGAACCGCCACCCCTCTTTGGTTTTGACGAGGCTGTCCGTGTAAGTTGCGGTACCCACGATACTGATCGGCTTGGTACTGATATCGATCAGCATCAGAAACACAAATCCGGAAGCCTCTTTTGAATTCCCGGTCAACTGCAGGTTGTTGTTCCAATGGCGCCGCGACGCGCCATTCATCTTTTCTCGCCAAGTCTGCACGAAATCCGCGAGTGCATCATGTCCGCTGATGGCATTGAAAACCCCGTCAGGCGTAAAGGTTGCGGCCCAGCCTTGGGCATCGCCGCTGTCGATTGCGATGTTGTATCTCGCATATAGCTGTTGAATGTCGACAGTGTCCTGCGCAGAAAGTCCGGTTGTCGCTCCCGAGACGCTCCCAAACATGAAGCCGCAGGCCGCAAGCGCGGCAAGGAATGTTTTTTTCATGAGATCCTCGAAATTTTCGAATTCAAAACCTGGCTTTAATTATCCGGACTGACGAGCGCCTGGTACGTCAAGGCACGCGACAAATTTTCCAAATCGGGCGCACCTGGGGCCATCAGCCAACGTTGCACCATGCCGATAAACAGCAAGTCATTGGTCGGGTCAATCCAGAACCACGTTCCGGCGAGCCCGTCCCACAGAAACGTACCCTTACCGGCCGTGCTGCCCAGTTTTAACGGCTCTTCCAGCACCGCAAAGTCATAGCCAAAACCCAGTCCGGGTTGAATTTGATACAGACCAATGCCGAATTTCTTTGCATTCTTGACATCATCGGACAGATGATTCGTGCGCATCAGCGCTACCGTGCTGGGTGCGACAAGGCGTACGCCATTCAACTCTCCGCCATTGAGCACCATCTGCGTAAAACGCAGGTAGTCCGACGCGGTGGAATATAGACCGCCGCCGCCCGAAGGCATTCCCGGAGGTTGGCTGATCCCCGGATCCTTCGGCATCGCAGCGGCATCGGGAGTCAGGTCGCTTTGATAGACGCTGGCCACCCGCGTGAGTTTTTCAACGGGGACGTAGAAACCGGTGTCCTTCATACCGAGCGGCGTGAAAATGCGATCGCGCAGAAAATCCGCAAACGGTTTGCCGGACAGTTTCTCCACCAAATAACCCTGGATATCCACCGAGACGCTGTAAACCCATCCCTCTCCGGGTTGATACAGCAAGGGAAGCTTCGCGACACGCTCGATAAATTCCTGCAATGTCGGGGCATTGAGGAGCTGTGCTTCTTGATAGAGCTTGTCAACAGGCGTCGACCCAAAGAAACCATAAGTGAATCCGGCGCTATGCGACATCAGTTCGCCCATGGTCGGGGCGTGCGAGGGCTTCTCCAGCGTGGGCTTGCCGTCCTTATCGAGGCCCGAGTACACCTTCAAATCGCGAAATTCCGGGATGTAACGGGATATCGGATCGCTCGGTTTCCATTTACCCTCCTCGTACAACATCATCATTGCAATGCCGGTGATCGGCTTGGTCATGGAGTAAATGCGGACGATGGTGTCCTTCTCCATTGGCTTGCGGCTCGCAACATCGGCGAAGCCGTAGCTCTTTTCTTCGACGATTTTTCCGTGCCGCGCGAGCACGGTGACCAGTCCGGCGAGTTTCTTGTTATCGACCAGAGATTGCATGCCGGCGTCGAGTTTTCCGAGGCGCTCCGCGGAAAAGCCCACCGCTTCGGGCTTGGTTTGCGGTATTTCGCTCGAGGCAGCGACCTTCTCTGAACGCGCCGCGGCCTGCGCCCCATGGCTTGCGGAAAATAACGCGACGGACATCGCGCCTGCGACGATTCGACCTAGCATATGAGTCCCCTCCCTTGCCGGATGCGAACGGATCATGCCACGCGGCAAGCCCGGCGGGCAGGATATATCAGGACAACAGCACGTTGCGGGCTGGGCGCAGCTTCGCCAGAAGGCGTGCATTCGTCTAGAATGTCCACAAAGGCCCGCTGTTCGAGGGCATCAAAAATCAGCCGATAGACTCCAAAGGGAATGAAACGAGGCGATGAGCGATCTCGGAGACCGGACCATCGGAGCGGACAAAGCGGCGCTCCTGAATCAGCTGCGCATTGATCGCACCCTTAAGCCTCCCTCATCGGGTAAAGGTAAATGGTGGATCACGGCTGCCGTGCTCCTCATGGCCGCCGCCGGTATTTGGTATCTCTTGCGCCCAACAGGGCTACCGATCACAACCGCGGTCGCACAGGCGCTGCCGGACGGGTCAAAGCCTAATGGCGGTGCCTCGCTTCTCGATGCCTCCGGCTATATTGTCGCCCGCCGGCGAGCGACGGTTTCTTCCAAAGTGACGGGGAAAATCGTCAAAGTCATGCTCGAGGAAGGTCAACGCGTCGAGGAGGGAGAAGTCATCGCGCGGCTGGATGATGCCAACTGGAGGGCATCGTTGGCGCAGAGCCGCGCTCAACTTCAGCAAGCTGAAGCCAACGTAGATTCCGCTGAAACTGCCTTCGACGATGCGAAGCCCATATTTGAGCGCAGTGAAAAGCAGAAAGCAGCGGCCGTCATCAGCTTGCAAAGCTTTGACGAGTCCCATGCTCAATTCAATGTAGCACGAAACAATCTGTTGATCGCGCGGCGGGGGCTCGAGGCTGCACGCGCTGGGGTGGAAGTGGCGCAGCGGAATCTTGACGATACCGTGATTCGAGCGCCCTTCGCGGGAATCGTCACCGAAAAAGCCGCGCAGCCGGGTGAGATGGTGTCGCCGATGTCCGCCGGCGGGGGCTTCACACGCACGGGTATCGGCACGATCGTCGATATGGATTCGCTGGAAGTTGAGGTCGACGTAAGCGAGAACTTCATCAACCGGGTGCGTCCTCAGCAGCCCGTCACCATCAAGTTAAATGCCTACCCCGACTGGGATATTCCGGGATCGGTCATCGCCATGATCCCCACCGCCGATCGGGCCAAGGCTACCGTTAAGGTACGCATTGCGATCAAGCAAAAAGATCCGCGCATCATTCCCGAAATGGGCGCGCGGGTTGCATTCTTGAGCGAGAAACAATCCGGCACCTCTGGGCCCGACAAGAGCGTTGCGCCTGGGGTGGTTGTTCCAAGCGACGCCGTGGTGACGGGCGGCGGCGACACCAACATCGTGTACGTGGTGCATGGATCGAGCGTCGAGCGCCGCGCCGTTCGCCTGGGCGGCAAGATGAGTTCCGGTCAAATCATTACGGCAGGCCTCGAGGTCGGCAATACCGTAGCGCTTGGCGACCTGAGTAAGTTGAGCGATGGCGCTCACGTACGTATTGAAAAACAGTGAGGAGCACCGATGAGCAACCTGGTTTCATTGAACAACGTCGTCAAGCGGTATCAGCGAGGCAAGCAATCGGTCGAGGTCCTGCACGGCGTTAACCTCGCGATTGAACAAGGCGAGTTCCTCGCATTGATGGGGCCCTCCGGATCCGGAAAAACCACGCTTCTCAATCTTATCGCGGGCCTGGATCAGCCGACCGACGGAGAAGTCACCGTTGGCGGAGAGCGCATTGATCAGCTCTCGGGCGGCAAGCTGGCCAAATGGCGTGCCCGCCACATTGGATTTGTTTTCCAGTTCTATAACTTATTACCCGTGCTCACTGCCGCACGCAATGTCGAAGTGCCGCTTCTGTTGACCAATCTCTCCTCCTCGCAACGAAAGCAAAACGTGCGCGCTGTGCTCGAACTCGTCGGTCTTGCCGACCGCGCGTCTCACAAACCCAGCGAGTTGTCAGGTGGTCAGCAACAACGCGTCTCCATTGCGCGCGCACTGGTGGCGGATCCCACCCTCTTGGTGTGCGATGAGCCCACGGGCGATCTCGATCGCGAAAATGCAGAGGAAATATTGAAACTGCTGCAGACGCTCAACCGAGAGCAGGGAAAGACCATCATCATGGTGACGCATGACCCTCTTGCGGCCGATCATGCCTCCCGCACCTTGCACCTCGATAAGGGCCGGCTGGTCGATACGCCTGTTCGCAGCGCGGCATGAAATATTTCATGCTCATCTGGGCGGGATTGTGGCGTAAGAAAGCACGTACCGTCCTGACCATGCTTTCCATAGTCGTGGCGTTTTTGCTGTTTGGCCTGCTGCAAGGAATTAATCAGGGGATCAAGGCAGGACTCGGAGACAAGAGCAACAATCGGCTATGGACGACCAGCCGGATGAGCGCGGTCAGCTCCATGCCCGCCGCACTGATGGATAGAATGCAGACCGTGCAAGGTGTGCGCACGATTGCGCACCTGAGCTTTTTCGGCGGCTACTTTCAGGATGCAAAGAATCCGATTCCCGCCTTTGCAACCAACGTGGATAAGCTGGCGGTGGTGTACCCCGAGCTGAAGATCACGCCCTCACAAATCGAGGCCATGAAGAGCACGCGCCCTGGCGCGCTCATTGGCCGGCGCCTGGCAAACAAATATGGCTGGAAAGTCGGCGATAAGGTGCCCGTGGGCACGACGATCTGGACCAACAACGATGGCAGCAACAACTGGGCATTCGATATCGTCGGGATATTTGACCCAACACCCCAGTTTGAAAGGTCGCCGCTCGGCAGTGCCTTCTGGATCAACTACGACTACTGGGACGAAGCGCGAAAATTCGACAACCACAGAGTCCATCAATTCATCGTTCAGGTCGACAACCCGGCACGATCCGCCGTGATTTCATCGCAGATAGACAAACTATCGGAGAACTCACCGGACGAAACGCGCACGCAAACTGAGAACGCCGCTCTGCAATCGCAGCTGAAGCAGTTGGCGGACATCAATTTTATTGCCAACTCCATTGTCGGCGCGGTGATGTTTACGCTGTTATTCCTCACGGCCAATACCATGATGCAATCCGTTCGTGAACGAATTCCGGAGTTGGCGGTTTTGAAAACGCTCGGATTTACCGGCGGCACGGTTTCGACACTTGTGCTGGTCGAGTCGTTGATGCTTTGCCTGTTCGCCGCGGCGGTGGGTCTGGCGCTTTCGGCGGGCGCGATGCGGATCGTGGGGACTGTGCTCGGCCCTGCTACGTTGGTACCCATTGTCGTCATCTCGGGTTTCGCAATCGCGATAGCGCTGGCCATTATCAGCGGGCTGCCGCCTGCCTTCCGGGCCCAACGGCTCAACATCGTCGACGCGCTCGCGGGTCGCTGAGAAAGCCTATGAGCGCTATTACTCAGATCGCCGCGGTGTCTGCCATGAACCTTCGCAGCCTGCCTCAACGGATTGGAACTTCTTCGGTGGTCGTCATCGGTATTGCAGGGGTCGTGGCAGTTCTGATTTCGGTGCTAGCTATGTCCACGGGATTTATGAGGACGCTGCAAAAGACCGGCCCTGACAATCGGGCTATCGTCGTGCGTACAGGTTCGAGCACCGAGCTAGTCAGCGTCTTGACGAACGATGCAGCTGTGACGGTCGCGGATGCTCCAGGGATCAAAACCGGCAGCGGCGGACATCCCTTGGCGTCGCCCGAAACCTTATTGATCATGAATTTATCCAAGAAAGACGGCGAAGATGCGAGCGCGCCGTTCCGAGGCCTGACACCGGATGGATTCGCCGTGCATCCAGAAATCAAGATCATAAACGGCCGCGTGTTTCAGCCCGGCGTGACCGAGATGATCGTAGGCAAATCGGCACAGCGTCTGTACAGGGGACTTGATGTCGGCGCGCAAATCAAGTTGCGCGGCGCAACCTGGACCGTGGTCGGCTCCTTTGAGGGCGGCGGCAGTGGGCACGACTCCGAACTCATCGCGGATAAGCAGACTTTGAATTCTACCTACCAGCGCGGCAACAGTGAGCAGAGCGTGTGGGTGGTGCTTGACCCACAGGGTGGATTTCAGACGTTCAAGGATTCGATTACAACGAATCCGCAACTGCAAGTCGACGTTTCAACGGAGAAGGATTTTGGGACACAACAATCGGCGCAAATTAGCTCGATACTGAAGATTGTTGCCTACGTGGTGGGTGGCATCATGGCAATTGGCGCCATCTTTGGTGCGCTCAACACCATGTACTCCGCGGTCAGCACGCGCTCACGCGAAATTGCCACGCTGCGTGCCATCGGTTTCGGCCCGGTGCCGGTGATCGTGTCGGTATTCGTCGAGGCACTGCTTCTGGCATTCATCGGCGGCGCCGGCGGCGCATTGATTGCGTGGCTGCTATTCAACGGCCATTCGGTCGATACGTTGGGCGGAGGCTTCGGGGGACAGCTCATATTCGATCTCGCGGTGACGCCCGGCTTGGTCGCGCTCGGCATTATCTGGGCGTGCGTGATCGGTGTCATCGGCGGGCTGTTTCCCGCTATCCGCGCTGGCCGCCTGCCGGTGGCAACCGCATTGCGGGCCGTGTAGGGGTAGAATCGGTTCCAGGTTTCGCGCAGTTCACCGGAGAAAACCATGCTGAAATCAGTTCCAGAGGCCGGCGACGCTTCGGCGCGCTACTCTCCCGAAGAATGGGCGGTTCGCATCGACTTGGCGGCCGCCTATCGGCTGGTCGCGCATTTTCATTGGGACGATTTGGTATTCACGCACATAACAGCCCGCGTCCCCGGACCCGAGCATCACTTTTTGATCAACCCCTACGGCATGATGTTCGACGAGATCACTGCCTCGAGCTTGGTCAAGATCGACATGCAAGGCAATAAAGTTGCCGACAGTCCCTGGCCAATCAACCCCGCCGGCTTCACCATCCATAGCGCAATCCATGGGGCACGGCATGATGTCCAATGCGTGTTGCATACGCATACGCTGAATGGAGTCGCTGTGTCGGCTCAGAAAAGCGGGATCATGCCCCTCTCGCAGCAGTCCATATTTGTTCTGCAGAGCCTGGCTTATCACGATTACGAGGGCGTGGCGCTGCGCGAGGATGAGAAGCCGCGCCTGGTTGCCGATATGGGCCAGAAAAGCTTTTTGATGCTGCGCAATCACGGTCTGCTAACCGTCGGGCGAAGCGTCGCGGAAGCGTTTCAATTGATGTACACCTTCGAAGCCACCTGCGCCATCCAAGTGCGTGCTCTGGCCGGTGGAGGCGAACTCATCCCGATTCAGCAGGGCATCATCGATACGGCGATGGAACAGGCGCGGATGGTGTCCAACAACCAGGGCCCGCACTTGCTCGTATGGCCGGGACTATTGCGCCGGCTGGATCGGATCGATCCTTCTTTTAGAAACTGAGTCGCCACGCCGCCTGGCCATAAAAAAAGGCCCCTCGAGTGACCGGGGGCCTTTTGGAGCATCGACAATCTGGGGTTCTTCCGACCCCTCGCGAGATCAGAACTACTTCAACCGGTATTGCACTTGCACGCCATAGGTGCGGGGCGGCGTTAGCCGCAGGTTTTGGTCGCAGTAATAGGGCGACGGACCATTGAAGCCGCATGCTTGGGTGCCGGGCGAAGGTGTTGTTATCCCGAAGGCGCCGACGTCGTCGTACCCCAGCTTATTTTGCAGATTCTTGATATAGCCGAAGATCGTAAATCGATCCGCCGCATCATTCCAAGACAAGCGCATATCGACCTGCGTGTATTCCGGCGCGACGAAATACTGCTCATTGAATATGCTGTCGTGCGTCGCAGCCTTCCAAATGTAATTGACCGAATAGGTCAGCGAGCCGGGCGTGAAACGCCAGGTGTAATTGCCATCGAGGGCTAATTTACTCTGCGGAGATTCCGGCACCGTATTGCCGACGACATTTTCCGCGACGCCGCTGACGGAGTTGATTTGCGGTGCACTGTCTTTGATCTTCGCGTGAAGGTAGGCGTAATCGAGGATGAACTGAAGATTGGCAATCGGCTGCCAGATAGCCTCGAGTTCCGCGCCGTACGAGGTTACCTTCGGCAAATTGATAACTTCCGTTGCGGTAACACCGGTGTTGGTCAGTACCGGTAGCGGGATCTGCAGGTTCTTGTAGTTGTAATAGAAAAATGCCGTGTTGATTTGAACCTGCTTATTGAACACTTGCTTGCCGCCCAACTCGATCGCATCGAGGTGTTCTGCCTGGGATTCCGGATTGGGCACGATTTCGCTGGCATTGAAGCCGCCGGACTTGTAGCCCCGGCTGTATTTCAGATAGGCCAGTGTGTCGGCGGTGGGCGTCCATTCGAGCCCTGCAGTGCCGGTCGGTGCATGCCAATTCGCACCCAAATTGCGGTTCCATAAGCCGGTGGCCGGATTGACGGTTGGGACACCCCTGACGCCTGGATACTGGCAGCCGACAGCATTGAAGCAGTTCGCAATGGCTGCGTTGGAAACAGTGATATCCGTTACCGGCGTAGCCGCACCCAGCAATAGCGGCCCGGGAACGGGGAGCTGCAGACACGCCGGGGCCCCGTAGCAAAGTTCGCGGAATTGTTCGCTCCCGACCGTTTCATCATAGGTAAATCGCAATCCCGTGGTGAGTTTCCAGGTGGGCAGGAATTTCCAGTCGGTCTGAGCGAACGCAGCGTAGGAATTCGCGTGCATATTCTGTTGCTGCGTGTAAATCGCCCGGTCGGGATTCGGGGCGGATGGTGCGGTGGCGGTTATATTGAGCGGTGTCGCGACTTGCGCTTGCCCCGGCGCGTACAAGGATCCGGGCGTTTGAAAGTAGCGTTCGTTGTATTCGTACAAGCCAACGATCCATTGCAGCGCCGAGTCGCTGTGCGAGGTGACATTGATTTCGTTGCTGAAGTATTTCTTGTTCTCGATATATTGCGAGAAAATCGCCGGGAATACCGTCAGAGGAGGACACTGAAAGCCGCCGCAAAACGGTTCCGGCGGCCGCAACGGGGTTACCGGAAACACGTAAGAGCCGATACTCGTGTTGTCAAAATCGTTGTGCAAATTGTAGTTATACGTGGTGTACGCGCCGAGATACTTTAAGTCCGCCGCCCAGGGCGTATGCCAGGTCAGTTGCGGAGTCGCTGAATAGGTACGGCTTAGTTTCGCGTTGTTGACATCGTTGTTGCTGAAAGTATGCACGTTGTTGTTGGCCGGATTGGTGCTCTGCGAGTTTGCCGGCGAAAACCCTGGCTGCGTATAGCCAAATGCGGCGCCGGGAAAAAGAGGAAAATACCCCGGGTAGGGGGCGTAGTCATAGGACCCGGTTATATTGGTGGGCGTGAGGTAGGCGTCGTTATAGCCCAGTTGGAAAACCTTCAGCCAGAATTGAACATCGGGCGTGATGTCCCACTCCAGTTGCCCTTCCCAATAAAAGTAGTTGCCGTTGCCTAAGTTGCTGCTCTCAGATTTGCCGTTCAATAGATTCCGGAAGTAGCCGACTTGTTGCGTGTTGCGATAGCCGCCAAATTTGACACGCATGGTGTCGCTGATGGGACCGGAGACCACTCCCTCAAAATTATGGGTACTGTAGTTTCCGAGAGTGGCTCGCACCTCCGCAGTCCACTCCGGCGTTGGGCGCTTGGCGATTGAATTAATCGTGCCTGCGATGGCATTACGCCCGTACAGAGTACCCTGGGGTCCGCGCAAAATTTCTATCCGATCTTCAAACAGCGAATCGCCTGCGGCGGCGACCACGCTCGAGTTGTAGACGCCATCGGCGTAGGTCGCGACGCCCGGCTGGGTGGCGAGGTTATTGGTCTGCCGGCCCACGCCGCGGATAAACGCACGGTCCAAAGAGGTCGAATATGCGAGACCAGGGGTGAAATTTGTCATGTCCTGGATGGTTTCAATACCGATGAGGTCGCGTGTCTTCGACGTGTAAGCCGAAATCGCGACCGGCACCGTTTCCAGGTTCTCGGTGCGCTTTTCGGCCGTGACGACGATTTCCGCGATTGAGTTATCTTCACTCGGCGAGCTCGCGGCTGCAGCGGCCGGCGCCGGGGCGGGTGTCGCAAGAGCGGTCAAGGAAGAAGCCGCGGACACGGCGCCTGAAAGCAACAGTGCCACTGTTCTAA
This sequence comes from Gammaproteobacteria bacterium, assembly GCA_034667905.1. Classification (GTDB taxonomy): domain Bacteria; phylum Pseudomonadota; class Gammaproteobacteria; order Steroidobacterales; family Steroidobacteraceae; genus Bog-1198. The sequence goes on from JAXDQK010000062.1 coordinate 71,465, forward strand.
TCGTCATTTTTTAGCTCCCCAGAAACGGCTAGTAGACCGTTTGTCCATTTAGAATCACTCCACCCGTCCGTGTTCGCGATGCAACCCCATCGGTACAGCGTTTTTCAGATAGTCGTCCTGCCCTATTTCAATGCGCTAAATTTTTTGAAGTCGCACCGCGGCACGCATTATTCGATTAGTTGATATCGTAATGTCAATAGCGGCCGCAGAAATGCTGTCGCCGCGTAGCGGAAAAGCCACGTTGATTCCGCGCGTCGGTTTCCTTATGTCCGGTCGTCACTCTGCACCGGAAAGCACGCGTGCGAAAAAGCAGCTATTTATCAGGGTCGCCCTCTTGATATATCAGCCGATCAGCGATTACGCCCCACGGTTCTGCACAGCGCAACGCAATCAGAAGTTTCGTCCAATGGGGAATACTCAATGCTGCGCGATTTTGTCCCGCGTTTTCAGGCTCACTTGTTCTGCGGCCGCCATGGCGCGAAGCAGATTCTCACCCGCGAGCTTGGCGATGTCGGTGTCATTCCAACCTCGGCGCATGAGTTCCTCGAGCAGTGCCGGATATTTGTCAACGCCCTCGAGTCCAACCGGGGTGTCGGGAATACCATCGAAATCCGAGCCAAGCCCGACATGATCGACGCCCGCCACTTGGCGAATGTGCTCGACGTGGTCCGCTACTTGAGCGAGGGTCGTCTCGGGCTGAGGATGCTTGGCGTCCCAGTCCGCAAGCGCCGCCTTGGCCCGATCCGGCTGGCCAATGTAGAGTCCGGCATAGGGCGGACTATTGAAGCGTGTTTGCTCGGCTGCGCGGTCGGCCTGCCACTGATGGCGTGCCGCGGATACATAGGGCGGCGCGAAATTCACCATCACCACTCCGCCGTTTGCAGCCAGGGCCTTTAAGATATCGTCCGGCACATTGCGAGGATGGTCATCGAGTGCGCGCGCCGAGGAGTGCGAAAAAATCACCGGAGCTTGGCTCGCCGCCAGCGCCGCCTTCATGGTATCCGGCGACACGTGGCTCAAATCGATCAGCATTCCCAATCGATTCATTTCTTTGACGACCTCGACGCCGAAGGGCGTCAGACCATTATGGGCGGGAGTATCCGTGGCCGAATCCGCCCAGGCGGTGTTGCTCGTGTGGGTTAGCGTCATGTAGCGCGCACCCGCGTCGTACATCTGACGCAACACAGCCAGAGAATTATTTATTTGGTGTCCGCCCTCGATGCCGATGAGCGAGGCGATCTTGTGGTTCTTATGAAGGCGGCGAATATCTGCGGCGCTATACGCCATCGCGAGGTCGGCTGGATAACGCGCGGCCATGCGCTTGACCAAATCGATTTGCTCCAATGTCATCTGCACGGCCTCGAAACCCGGGACACTCACCGGTATCCACACCGACCAGAATTGGGCGCCTACGTGCCCGGCCCGCATACGGGGAATGTCGGTCATAAGGGCGGCTTGATCAGCGCCCACCGGCAAGTGATGCGTATCGGACCCAAGATCGATCAAGGAGAGGTCGCTCTTGTAGCGGTCCCTGATTTCCCAAGGCAAATCATTGTGCCCATCGATCAGCGGCGTCTGCAGCAACACTCGATCGACGCGGCGTTGATACTCATCCGCTGCCTGGCCGATTAGGGGGAGGCATAGCAAAAAGCACAATACGCGGAACATGTGAGCCTTATTATTGTTTATGGTTCGAAGGTTATTTCAATGGGTTCGGCGCCCTCGATCGTGCCACGAACCGCCTGCCCGCGCTGAATGGGGCCGACCCCCGCGGGGGTGCCGGTGAATATCAGATCACCTGGCGCGAGTTGAACATACGTAGAGAGCGCTGCGATAATTTCCGCGGGACTCCAAATCATCTGTTTGAGATCGCCGCTCTGCCGCACCCCGCCATCGATCGTCAAGCTGATTGACCCAGTCTGCGGCGGAAGCCCTTTGGTCAGTGCACCGATGGGGGCGGAATGATCAAACCCTTTGGCCATATCCCAAGGACGCCCGGCTTTTTTCGCCTCAGCTTGCAGGTCCCGGCGCGTCAAGTCGATCCCGACTGCAAAGCCAAAGATCATCGAGGACGCGTCGGCCGCATGAATGTTGGCGCCACCTCGGGATAGCGCCACCACGAGTTCTACTTCGTGGTGCAGCTCCGCAGTCTTTACCGGAAATGGCAACCGCCAGCCGCTCGGGACCACGGCATCCGCGGGCTTGCTGAAAAAGAATGGAAAATCCCGGTTTGGGTCGTTGCCCATCTCGCGCACGTGTTCGGCGTAATTGCGTCCGACGCAATAGATGCGCCGAACCGGGAATTGCAGTGGCGAACCTAAGATGGGGATGCTGGGGGTAGACAGTTGTGGAAGCGGGAACATCGGCGCGCATTATGCCAAGGCGGGGAGTGAATAGTTCGACCAAATTATACTAACTTGACAATATAGGCACTTAGTGTCTATTATGCTCGAAGTGACCACTTTGCACCACCCTCCCCTGCCCTCTCAGGCCGATCCCAAGGTCTGCGCCGTGCTTGACGCTGCGGTAGGCGTTTTTGCGAGATTTGGATTTCGCAAAGCGTCCATGGACGACGTCGCGCGCGCGGCTGGCGTGTCGAGACAAGGACTCTATCTTTCGTTTGCCAATAAAGAAGAGCTATTTCGACGCGCACTGGAGCACTCACTGCGAAGCCAGTTGGCCGCCGCCATTGCCGCGCTGTCGCGGACGGCCGACAGCTTGGAGACGCGTTTGGTCCGCGCGTCTGTCGAGTGGTCAGGTCGATTCGTCGGGTCGCTAGGGGCTGATGCCAGCGACCTCATGTGCGCAAGCACCTCATTGGCCGGCTCAACCTTGACCGATTACGAATCCCAATTCGAGGCAGCGCTTGCGCGCGCTATCGGCGCGTCGGGAATGGCCCGGGCTTGTGCGGCGGCAGGATTGGAAATCGCCGACTTGGCGCGCGCACTGCACGCCACGGCTCGAGGTCTCAAACAGGGTTGCAAGACTCAAGATGAATTTGTGAAAGGTATGACGGCTGCAGTGCGAATGATCTGCCTGCCGCTAAATCAACGCAGTCAGAAGGGGTTCACTCCATGAGCACGTCCATCCAATTCGGCAGGCGCTCCACGGCGGATCAGGTTCTTGCGGGCATCAATCTGAGCGGCAAGCGAATCGTCGTGACCGGGTGCAATTCAGGCTTGGGCTTCGAAACCATGAACGCTTTCGCGGCCAATGGCGCAACCGTGATCGGGTTGGCCCGAACAATCGCAGCGGCAACCGAAGCGTGCGCGCAAGCAAGCCCTCTCTGCGTTCCGGTAGCGTGCGACCTCGCGGACTTGGAATCCGTCGCCGCCGCCGCCGCCGTCATTCGCAAAGCTTCTGGCCCACTCGATGCGATTGTCGCCAATGCCGGCGTGGCGAATCTGCCCTCGCTCAGCACCCGCTACGGCGTTGAAATGCACTTCTTGATCAATCACGTCGGACATTTCGCGCTGATTAACGGCCTCACAGACCTGTTGCGCGATGCGACCGGACGCATCGTGGTCGTGAGCGGACATGCGAGCATCCGCCACGCTCCCTCGGACGGCATCATGTTCGATAATCTTGACGGCCAACGATTTTATGAAGCCACGACATTTTTTGGCCAGTCCAAACTGGCCAACGCGCTACACGCAAAGGAATTGTCGCGCCGCCTGAGCAATCGCGGCATTGTCGTGAATGCGGCTGATCCCGGACCCGCGCGCACGCGGACTACCAGCGGCTTTTTTGCGCACCTATTCGCCCAGTCGCCCGCCCGAGCCGCGGCGACCCAGGCGTGGTTGGCGGCAAGCCCGCAAGCTGCAGGAGTTTCCGGGCGCTACTGGCAGGATTGCAAGATCACCGAGGGCAACCCGCTGCTCGAGGATGCCGTGCTCGCCCGGCGGCTGTGGGATGTTTCCGAAGAACTTGCGGCCCGGCGCGCCGTTCACCGTGAGCGCTCACTGCAACAGGCGGCGTAAAGGCGCCGCAGCCCCTCAAGCATGGAGCAGCGGCTTTACCGTTTGCCGAGGTTTTCCGCAGCAAAGTCCCAGTTCGCGAGCTTCTCGAGCAACGCGTTGACGTAATCGACCCGCCGATTCTGGTAATCCAGGTAATAAGCGTGCTCCCAGACATCTATGGTCAAGAGCGGCTTCGAGCCCTCGGTGAGCGGATTCTTTGCATCGGGGGTCTTCAGAACTTTGAGCTTCTCGCCATCTTGTACGAGCCAAGCCCAGCCGCTGCCGAACTCGCTGACCGCCGCTTTCGACAGTTCCTTTTTGCACTGCTCGACCCCGCCGAATGAGGCCTCCATCATTCGCTTCAGTTCGGCGGGCGGTGCCCTGCCGCCCTTCGGCGTCAGGCTCATCCAATAGAATGTGTGATTCCAAGCCTGCGCGGCGTTGTTGAATATTTCGGTATGATCCGTCTGACCTGCGGTCGCTCGAACGATGTTCTCGAGAGGCATGTCCGCAAATTCTGTGCCGACAATCAATTTGTTCAAGGTATCGACGTAGTTCTTATGATGCTTGCCGTAATGGAAGCTCAAGGTGTTCGCCGATATGACCGGTGCTAGAGCGCCTTGATCGAAGGGAAGCGGCGGTAGCGCGATGGGTTGGGTTAAAACAGCTGCTGTGTTCATGAACACTCCTATGGCTTCGGCATGCGGGAGAGAGTGTCAGGCTAGGTCAAGGTCACCACCTCGAGCTAGCGGCGCTCGTCCGCAGCCTGCGTAGTCCGATGCTGACGGCGCCGCGCGAAACACCGGTAAGCGTGTGTGCTTCAGGTTGCGCGCTATTTTTTATCGCATAGGCGTACATCGCCGCTACGGGTCGATACACGCACGTGTGCTCCGCTATCTCCTGTTTTAAACGACAACCGTGCACCGGGTCCGTGTCGCGATTCGTTCGGCTTGGGTCCGAAACAATTGTCGATATCGCCGCTAATGGTTTGGATATCGAAATCGGCCGCAGGAGTGCTTGCAAACTCCAGCTTGATATCGCCGCTGACGGATTCGCCTTCTATTTGCGCGTCCGGCGCCGCGGTGAGGGCCGCCGTAATATCCCCGGAAATGGTTTTGAATCTAGCTCGCGACACGGTTCCGAGTGTGAGGTGCGCCGTGCCGCTCACTGTGGTCGCTTCGATCTCTGCAGTTTTGCCGCTGAGCACGATGTCGCCGCTGATGGTCTTGACCTCAATGAGCTTCGCGGCCGGCACATCCAGATGAATATCACCGCTGACGGCATTGGCATGCACATCGCCGCCGCCCTCGCCGCGGATATCGCCGCTCACAGTTCGCAATTCCAGTGCGCCTCGTATCGCGGAGACCTTTAGGTCGGAACTCACCAGCGAGGCCGATATCGAACTGCCGGCCGGCACGTGGATGCTCAATCGCGCCGAACCGTCCTGGCTTCCCCAGTGATGCCCGTGCGGCAGTACTACCCTGACCGACGTGCGGTTGCCGTCGCTCGTTACATCGACGCGTTCGACATCTTTGCCGACCGTACCGCTGACCGCCACTTCGGATTTATCCCATCCCTGCAACTCGATCGACCCGGCGACGTTGTCGATTTCCACGACGCCTTGAGGATTTGCCGGGCGGTGTTCGTCCACCGACGTGGCGGCGCGAGCGAGCCATGGCAAACCTAACAGGCTCAAAGCACAGGCAAAAACGACTTTATCAAGAACTATCGAGTGAGCGCGCGCCATGGTCATATCCTTATCATGCTGGGTTGGGTTGCCCGGACGACGCGGTCGTACAGGTCGAATTCGTCGTGCCAGGTACTTTCCCAGAGCTGCTCGAGCACCGGGCTTTGCGGGTCCGCGGCCAACGCCTTGCGGATATCCTCGTGTGCCTGTTGAATGGTCGCTAAGCTGGATTCGATTTTAGCGCGGGTGACCGGATCGAGCAGTGCAAGCCGATCACGAAAGGTTTTCTCCACCGATTCCCGAGCCAGCAGATATTTTGGATCCGTCGGTTCTTCAAACGATGTCGTTGCCGTCATAGTTTGAACTACATGGGTGCCCGAGCGGCCCTGAAGAACCGCCCACGTGAATAGGCTGGCCAATCCGGCCGCGGCGATGGCGATCGAGGCCGCCAAGGCCAGCGGCGGCCCATGGCGCGGCTTGCGAGACAGGCGTGCGGCCACACTTGGCCATACATTCGCGGGGGGCGCTATGTCCTTCGGCAGATTCGCAATCAGCCGATCAAGGCGGTTTTGCGGACGATCACTCATGATTCCTCCAATCCAAGCGTCGAGGCCAGCAGCTGGCGGGCGCGATGCAATTGCGCCTTGCAAGTGCCTTCAGCGATGCCGAGTGCATGAGCCGCTTCTGCATGGCTGTAACCATAAATCCCAACCAGCACGAGCACGTGCCGAGCGCCTTCAGGTAATGCGGCAATGGCGCGCTCGACGTCAAGCGGAGGTGCGCCGCTGCCCGGATCCGCTCTATCCGGCAATCCAAATGAGGGTTCGCCGACTTCGTACTCGGCCCTGAGACCTTTGCGCCGCGACAACACGCAGTGGACCGCGATGCGATGCATCCAAGTGGAGAAACGGCTGCGGCGCTCAAAGCGCGCCAGGGCGCGCCATGCCGCGACAAACGATTCTTGCGTGCAGTCCTCCGCTGCCTCTCGCTGCCCCGTGAGACGCAAGCACAATCCGTAAACCCGCGGCGAGAACTGCCGATACAGGTGTTCAAAGGCCGCCACGTCGCCCGCGGCCGCCGCGGCAATCGTATCCGTGGGCTCCGCGCTTGAATCCATGGCTAGAACTCGATGGAGAGTGTGAATCATTCCCCTGCTTAGAGGGAAGCTGAACCCCAAAGGTTTAAATACAGGCTCCTAGGTGTTGGGCCGCTCGAACAACCGGGCAATGGTAGTGACCGCGCGGTCCGCTTCGGCCCGGTCCGGCACAGCGGTATCGTCGTCGAAACCGTAGTAATCGCTCTCCCCAACCACCTGGAACACCAAGCCATCCCGTCGCGGTACAAAGGAAACGCCTTTATAAAAGAGACCGTAGTCAACATCCGCCTGGGGAATCGCGCGGGCTAACTGCCCGCGGACCGGGATTACCGTCTGATCCCCGAACAAGGCGCGCGCACCGAAGCCCGTGGCATTGATCAGCGTTTTTTCCCGCAATTTTCTGAAATCATCGGGCGTGTGGAATTCGGCGATCTCGATCTTTCCACCATTGGCAATGAAGTCGCCCGTCAGCACTCGCGTGTATGCCGAGAGATTGAACATCATGAGCGAGTTTCTGCGCAGGTACCGAGAGCCCAATGAATGGCTGCCGGGCGCGAAGTCGGTGCTCTGAGGTATCAGATCGCCGATTAATTCCCGCTGCAGCTCCGCGAAAGGCGGCCGAGTATCGGGTGCGCGGCGGCCGCGTGCGGATGGCGGCTCATCCGACACAAAGTAAGTATCGATGTACTCGACGGGCGTACCCGGAAGACCGAGGAAATTTTGATAAACCTGATAGGAAGTCCGCGCCATGTCCGACCAGGATTGTCTGAACGCGGGAGTGGCGTGTTGCTCGAGGCATATTCTTGAGTCCGGGCTCCAAATCCCCGTCGCCAGAGATGATCGCACGTTCGGCGGCAACTCCTTGGCATAGATGGTAACCCGAGCGCCGTTGCGCTGCGCCAGGAGCGCCGAGGTCAAGCCCAAGGCCCCGCACCCAACGACCGCGATGTCTCTCTCGCCGCTCTCCATCGCTTTGCGCACCGCGATCGCGCTTGAGCCCCATGACAGCGACCAGCCGCTGCCGCCGTGACCGTAATTATGGACGATGAATTTTGAACCCACGGTTTCGGTATCGAGCCGAGGCCCTTGCGCGCGAAACGGCCGGGTGCATACGGTTATGCGGGTAATGCGGTCCGTGCCTGCGCGCACAGGCGTAAGACGCAAGGAAGGTTCCATCTTCGAACGCTGCGTGCCCAAAGCGCCGGCACAGCCCTCGATTCCGCCGAGCAGCAACGCAGTTCCGGCGCCGGCTAATAATTGACGGCGTCCGATTGCCTCCCGCATTCATCACTCCTGTCAGTCACCACATTGATGCCAGTGCGGATTGTAAACAGGAAACACAGGCCGCAGGCAAAATTGCGGGCCCTCGAGGATCGCCGCGTGCTAACGTGCCCAAAAAACCTCGATCAGGAGAAGAGCATGCCTTGGCGACAACTCGTAGCGCTCGCAGCGGCCATCATGTTGGCCGTCGTTGTGGAGGGCAACGCGCTTGCCGCAGCGCGAAATGAAAAAGTGTATCAAGCGGTAGAAGCGAACCGCAGCGCGGCGTTGGACCTTCTGAAAGAGATCGTCAACATCGATTCCGGAACAGGAGATGTGGAAGGCGGGGCGAAAGTCGAGGCGGTGCTTTCCGCTAAGCTCAAGGAACTGGACGCCGAGGTGAGAACGGAGCCCGCTGAGACTTCGGGGCTGCCGGATAACTTGGTTGCCGTTTTCCACGGGTCCGGCAAGGGCAGAATCCTCATCGTCGCGCATATCGACACGGTTTTTGGGCCTGGCACTGCGGCGGCGCGCCCGTTCAGCCAAGACAAAGGTCGCGCCTACGGTCCTGGCGTAGGCGACGAAAAAGCCGGCGTAATCAGCGCGTTCACCGCGCTGAAGATCTTGCACGATTTGGGCTTTAAGAAATTCCGGACCATCACTTTGTTGCTCGACGATAGCGAAGAACGCGGGTCGCCTGGTTCGACCAAGCTGATAAGGCGCCTGGCGCGCGAGCATGATGTGGAATTCAACATGGAGCCTGGCGATCCGCCGGATGCGTTGACGGTGTGGCGCAAGGGCTCGGCGAACGTTCGCATCCAAGTCAAGGGGCGCGCGGCCCACGCAGGAATGGCTCCACAGGATGGACGAAACGCCGCGGTTGAGTTGATGCATCAACTGGAGGCACTTCAAGGCGCATTCCCGCTTTCCGGCAACGGTGTCACGGTCAATTTAACCGTTGTGCACGCGGGCGAACGGCCGAACATCATTCCCGACTTCGCCGAAGCGATACTCAATGTTCGATACCGCAAAGCGGAGGAATTGGACGCGGTGCTCGCTCGATTAGAGGCCGGCAGCCACACAACCCAGATTCCGGACACCACCGTGGTTATTTCTCACGATCCTTCTTTTCCGCCGCTCACCGAAAACGCGCAAATCGATGCCCTCGCCGCCCGCGCACGCGCGATCTACGCCGAACTCGGCAAAACGGTCGAATTATCCGGCAACGGAGGTGCTTCCGAATCGGCACTCGCCATGTCGGAAGGAACCCCTGCACTCGATGGTCTGGGTTTCGTCGGCGGCGATTTTCACACCGATCATGAATGGATCGACCTCAACAGCGTTACGCCGCGGCTCTATCTGTTCACCCGGCTGCTCATGGAAAGCGGCGCAGGCCCGCGGCCCTAATTTGCAAGCGCGGTTTTGAAAGCTCGGTGATTTCTTACGCGGGTTGAGGGCGCGCGGGTGACAACGGGAGTTGCGCCCGCACGGTAGGGTGCGCGCATACGCAAGGTGATATGTGACGACCGAAACCGGCGAGAGAACCGCAACCGCTCCTACCGTGCAAAAATCCCCGCCTCCGACGACGGGCAAGGTGGTTGGACGTATCGTTGTTGCGATCGGGTTGCTCTTGGTGCTGATCATCGCCGGCGTAGCGCTTGCACCTTCCAGCTTTTGGCGCTGGCTCATCATCCGAGAGGCTTCGCACGCGACCGGCCGCTCGGCGAGCATCGAGGGCGACGTGAAACTTCACTTATTCTCGCTCAACCCCTCTTTGGTTGTCGAAGGCTTTGCTCTCAGCAATGCGCCATGGGCCAAGCCAAAGGATATGCTGAAGGTCAAGCGATTTGAAGCAACCGTGAGTCTCAAGGCATTGCTCGGGTTTCATTTGATTTTTCCACGCGTGGAGATTGACTCGCCGGGCATCGACTTCGAGCGCGATGCGTCCGGACGCGCCAACTGGGATTTTTCCGGTGCCGGCGCGCCGAAGTCCTCGAAAGCCGGTTCAGCACCGCTGCATCTTCCCGTCATACAGCAACTGAGTCTGACGAATGGATCCCTTACGGCCAGTGATCGTATCCGCAAGTTGACGTTCAATGGTCAAGTCTCGGTGCAGGAAACCCAGGCGGATAGCGCTGACAACCACGCGTTGAAGCTGCGCGGCTCGGGCACATTGAATGCCAAACCCTTCGAGCTTAAGTTGGATGGCGAGCCTTTGATCGGTGTTCAACCCAGCAAGCCGTACGGCTTCGAAGCCGCCGTGACCGCAGCGGACATCAAGCTCAATGCTCATGCCACGATTTCGCATCCGTTCGATATGGGCGCGCTGCAAGCAACATTTCATCTCTCCGGTAGCGACTTGGCGGATGTGTATTATCTGACCGGCCTGGCTCTGCCGAATACACCTCCCTATGATGTGTCTGGCACATTGATTCGCGACGCCCTCAAATTCCGCATCGACGATTTCCAAGGCAAATTGGGCAGCAGCGATGTGTCGGGAAAATTAGGCATCGATACGGGGCGAGAACGACCGAAACTCACAGCAGCGCTGATCTCGAAGCAACTGAACCTTGCGGATTTGGCGGCTCCGTTGGGATCTCAAGCAACCCCCGAGCGCAAATCCGATACGCTGGCGCGACCTCCCGGTGCGCCGGCCGCAGCTCCGCCCGCCGCCTCGCCCCCAAAGCTGCTCCTTCCGGATGCTGACCTGCAAGTTCAACGAGTGCGCGGCATGGATGCCGATGTGCAATTCGATGCCGCATCGGTCATGACCACGAAGATGCCGATGAAAAAGGTGCGCTTCCACTTGATTCTTGACAACGGAAAGATCACGGTCAATCCCCTCGACTTCCAGCTGGCGCAAGGTGATGTTTCCGGTAACTTCGCCGTCGATGCGCAAGGTCCGACGCCGGTGACGAGCGTCGATATGAAATTGACCAATGTGGATCTCGCGCAGTTCAAGCCGAAATCGAGCAACGTGGCGCCGCTCGAGGGGCAGCTCTTGGGGCGAATCAAACTACGGGGCTCGGGCAGTTCTGTGCACAAGACAGCCGCGACGGCAGACGGAGACGTCACGTTGGTGATTCCCAAAGGGGAAATGCGGGAGGCCTTTGCAGAGTTGATGGGCATCAATTTGGCCCGAGGACTCGGTCTCATCCTGGCGAAAAACGAGCAGAACACGGAGTTGCGCTGTGGAGTTGTCAGCTTCAAGGCGGACGGCGGTGATTTGAAGGCGACAACGCTGGTCATAGACACGACCCACGTGCTGGTAACAGGTCAAGGCAACATCAATCTAGCCACTGAGGCGTTGAATCTATCCTTGCGCGGCGAACCCAAGCAGGTACGGCTGCTGCGTTTACGTACTCCAATCACGTTGCGCGGGTCGCTCTTGCAACCAAAAATTGGCGTGGACCCGGGAAAGTTGGCGGCACAAACCGGCGGGGCCGTGGCCCTGGGTGCCCTGTTGACGCCGGTGGCCGCGGTTTTGGCCTTTGTGGATGGCGGCCTTGCCAAAGATGCCAATTGCGCAGCCCTCCTGGCACAAGCCCAGCAAGGCAAGAATCTGCCCAGCCACGAGTAGGCTCCGAGGGGTTCGTGTTCCCCTGTCAGGCAAATTCCTACGAGCGGATGGGAATCACTCCCACTGCGGTAGGCGGCGAGCGCAAGATTTAATGACCCCGGTGATTTTCCCGGCTGTACTTATTGGAGTTTCGCATGGGGCTGAACCTCGACGTGGAGGCTGCTACGCAGCCGGAAGGATTTCGCCGTGCGTTGGCACGAAATCTCGTCGCGCAGCGCTTTGCCATTGATGCATACCGCCAAATTGCGGAAGTTAGCGGCAACCATGGCGAGGCATCGCTTCGCCTCGCCCGGGTTGCTCTCGCCGTCGAAGAGGAACATGCGGAAATACTGTCTTCGTTGATTCAGCGATTCGGCAACATCACCAAGGAAGCCAGCTAACTCGTAGGCTTATTCCGACAGACTTCCCAACTACACAAGCGACATCGGCCGCGTTGCCTTTTGGCTATGGTGGTCGTCGCCAATGCAAGTCAGTCGGTCAACCCATTTGAGCAGTCGGTGCGCAGCGCGTAGGGGGGCGGTTGCGTGAGGCCACCCGACGCATTAAATACTGCGGAACTCCTGCAGGTTGCACTCGACTCGGCGGGCATGGGCGGGTGGGAGCTCTACCTGTCGACGGGCGCCCTACATCGCACGCTTCGCCACGACCAGATTTTCGGCTACGCGCAAATGCAACCTTTCTGGGACTTGCAGACGACTTTCGATCACATCGTTAGCGAGGATCAAGCGGCCGTCCGAGAAGCGTTCGCTCAGGCTGAAATAAACGGATCGATCGACGTGCAGGCGCGGGTGCGCCGCGACCCGGGAAACGAGATTCGTTGGATCCACATCAGCGGCCGCACCTTTATCATCGACGGTTCCCCGCAGCGCGTGGCCGGCGTCATCGCCGATGTGACGCATCGTCGGGCGGTGGAAGATCGACTTCGTCAGGCTCAGAAGATAGAAGCCATCGGGCAGCTCACGGGAGGGGTGGCCCATGATTTCAACAACCTGCTGCAGGTGATCTCGGGCGGGATGCAAGTCATCGGCCGCCAATCCGATCCGCAGCGCCGGGAGCAGATACTCGCTTCGATGAAATACGCGGTCGACCGCGGCGCCCGGCTCTGCCGGCAGCTGCTGGCATTCTCGCGGCGCCAGGCGCTCAAACCCGAAGCGGTTGATCTGAAGCGCTTGATCGGCGATATGCGTGAGTTGCTGAACCGCAGTCTGCGGGGCGATGTGCAGATTGAGACCGCCTTTGCCGATCGACTTTGGTACGTGGAAGTCGACCCGGCAGAGTTGGAATTGGTCATCCTAAATCTGGCGCTGAACGCACGCGACGCCATGCCCACGGGTGGCCGGATAGAGCTCAATGCGCGCAATTGCCCTGCGCTGGCTGATCACGACCTGGATGGGGATTTTGTGCGGCTGGACCTCGCGGACTCCGGCGTCGGCATGTCCCCCGAAATTCTGAGTCACGCGTTCGAGCCCTTTTTCACCACCAAGGACGTGGGAAGCGGCTCTGGATTGGGGCTCGCACAAGCCCATGGGTTCACGCAAGCCTCCGGCGGCGCCATACGCATTGCGAGCACGGCTGGCCGAGGGACCGTCGTGTCGCTATTTCTGCCGCGCACCTTGAAGTCACCCGCTTTTGCTTCAGAGGCGCTGCCGCACTCCAGCGGCGAAGCGACCATCGGCGAGGGCCAGGTTTTGGTGGTGGAGGACGATGACGAGGTGGCGGCCTTGACGGTGGAGATGATCCATGAGCTTGGCTATGACACGACGCGTGTTGCCAGTGCGGAGGCAGCACTCGGCGCCCTCGCCGACCGCCGCACCGTGGACATTGTCTTCTCCGACGTCATGATGCCTGGCCGCATGAACGGCGTGGAACTGGCGCAGGAAATACGCCGTCGACGCCCCAATCTGCCGGTGTTGCTGACCAGCGGCTATGCCGAGGCAGCGCGACGCAAGGCAGGGGCGCAGCGGATCAAGATTATCCCCAAGCCCTACCGGATTGACGAATTACGCGACGCGCTGGCGGCCGTAAGGCAAGATGCTCGGGATTCCGTCCGAGGGCACTAATGTCTGCGGTGATCGTTTGTCCGTCGTGTGACTTGGCACACCGTATCGGCGTGTCCCTTCCCAATCGACGCACGCTTTGCGTGCGTTGCGGCGGCCTGCTGCAACGCGCGGAGAACGGCAGCATCGACACAGCTATTGCGTTGGCTGTAACAGCGCTGGTGTTGTTTGCTTTCAGCAATGCTTATCCGCTGGTTGCCATTCAATCCAATGGTGCGGGGCGAGCGACCACGCTGATGGGCGCAGCCCTCGGCCTGTATAACCAAGGACACACGCTGCTCGCTTGCTTGGTGTTCTTTACCACGATCGCGGCTCCCCTCTTTCAGATCACGGGTCTGTTGTACTTATTGGTTCCGCTGCGGCTCCGCCGCGAGGCGCCGGGCCAGGATATGGTGTTTCGAATGCTTGCTCAGATACGGCCGTGGATCTTCGTGGAGGTCTTCATGCTCGGTGCACTCGTGGCATTGGTGCGCCTGGCTGCCTTTGCACGGGTAATTCCGGGGGTGGCGCTATGGTCTTGCGCGCTGCTCATGTTCACGCTCACCGCCCTGACCAGCCGCACTTCGCCCGGGCAGTTTTGGCGTTGGGTTGAAGTGCGGCGCGCATGAGTGCGTTGCAGACCGGCAGCAGCCTTGGCTTGCTGGTTTGCCTGCAGTGTCGCGCAACCGTACGCGCCCTCGATGTGCCCTATCCGCGCTGCCCACGGTGCTACGCACATCTTCACAAACGGAAGCCTCATAGTCTGGCGCTGACGGCCGCGCTGCTGCTGTGCGCGGCCGTGTTGTACGTCCCCGCGAACCTGCTGCCCGTGATGTATACGCGCACCATCTTCGATGAAGAGAAAGACACGATCATGAGCGGCGTGTTGGTGTTGCTGCATTCCGGATCCTGGCCTATTGCCGTCTTGGTGTTCGTTGCCAGCATCGTCGTGCCGTTGTTGAAGATCCTCGCGCTCGGCGTGGTACTCTTTTCGGCTTGGCGCCGCTCTGCACGAAACCGCACCCAACGAAGTAAGCTATTTCGCATGGTCGAATTCATAGGACGCTGGTCGATGCTCGACGTGTACGCCATTTCACTGCTGGTCGCGTTAGTACAGATTCGATCACTCGCCTCGGTGGCCGTGGGCTGGGGGGCAGTCGCCTTTGGCGCCGTCGTCGTATTGACCATGTTTGCCGCGCGCACCTTCGATGAACGGCTACTGTGGGAACCTCCGCCTTGAGCGGCGATCGCCCGGATTTGGACGGCCTACCTGATGCAGTGCCCGCGCGCACTCCGTGGGGTCGATTGCCCCTGGTTTGGATACTCCCTGCGCTCGTGGTGCTGGTCGGTGGTTTCGTCGTCATTCGCGAGAAACTTAACCAGGGCACATCGATCGAGATTCGATTTGCCAACGCCGAAGGCCTGGAGGCGAACAAGACCAGAGTACGCTACAAAGATGTAGAAATCGGCGAAGTCACGGACATTCGCGTCAGCGAGGATCGCAAGGGAGTCATCGTAACGGCGGACATCCATCGCAATGCTCGATCGTACTTGGTTGATGACACGCGATTTTGGGTGGTGCGGCCGCGCGTATCCGGGGCCGGTGTGTCGGGTTTGGCGACGCTGGTATCGGGGGCTTACATCAGCGTTGACGTAGGGCACTCCGGAGTCAAGCGCGTTCGCTTCGTCGGGCTTGAAATACCCCCCATCGTGACCGTGGATTTGCCGGGCCGCGAATTCGTTTTGCATGCCGATGACTTGGGATCCTTGGATATAGGCTCCTCGGTTTTCTATCGACACATCACGGCCGGCCAAGTAGTGGGGTACGCTCTGGACCCGGGCGGCACCAGCGTCACCATTCAGGTGTTCATCAATGCGCCATTTGACGGCTACGTCACCAGTGCGACCCGCTTCTGGCAGGCAAGCGGGATAGACATGTCGGTCAATGCCGATGGAGTGAAATTGCATACTGAATCGCTTGCATCCATTCTCGAAGGCGGCGTTGCATTTGGAGCGCTGCCCGGCGTCACGGTCGCGCATGTCGCGCCCGATGCGGTATTTACGCTATATGAGGATCAGGACCGAGCAATGCGTCCGTCCGAGGCGGAAGTTCGCTCATTCGTGATGTACTTCGGCGGCACCTTGCGCGGGTTGTCCGCGGGCGCACCCGTCGAGCTGCACGGCATCAAGGTGGGAGAGGTAAAGAGCGTCGACGTTGAATATGATCAGGGCGCCGGCTCGCTGGCATTTCCGGTGGTTGTGGAGGTGTATCCCCAGAGATTACGCGGGCGCATGCAAGGTCAAAGCCCTGGCGCCGCGGCGCATGGGCCGAACGAGTCGGCCAGCCGAGCGATGATCGATAGTCTGGTATCGCACGGGCTGCGCGCCGAGCTCAAGACCGGGAATCTACTGACCGGCCAGAAATTCGTGGCCCTTGATATTCATCAGGACGCTCCAAAGGATCGGGTCGGCTGGATGGAACAGCCGGCCATTTTCCCGACCATCTCAAGCGGCCTCGACGATATCCAAGACTCGGTCGGTGTCATTGCAAAGAAACTCAGCAAGGTACCTTTTGAACGGCTCTCGGCGCGTCTGATGGCCGCCATGGATTCGCTGGACCGCACTTTGCAGAGCGCTGATCACTTGCTGCAGAATGTCGACGGCAACCTGGCCCCGCAGGTGCAATCCACGCTTGCGGAAGCGCAAGGCGCACTGAAGAATGCCAAGGAGCTCTTAGGCCGAGATTCTCCGCTAGAGAGCGACCTGGGTTCGACATTGCTGCAGGTATCACGCGCGGCGAAATCGATCAGCGCGTTGGTAGACTATTTAGAACGACATCCAGAATCATTGCTTCGCGGCAAACCGGCCGGCGCAAAATGAAATTTCTACCCTTGCTGCTCTGTCTCCTAAGTGCGTGCGGCTGCGTGTCGCGGCAACGCGATCATTTTTATGTGCTCGATGCGCAACCCGCTGCTGCTGCGGAATCGCGTTCGCAGTTCGATCGGCAAATTACGTTGCGCGTCACCGTGCCTTCGCTCGTTGACCGCGCCGAGATGGTGCTGACGGCGCAGAGCGGCGTGACGGTGCTCGATCATGAGCGTTGGGCAGCGCCGCTGGCGGATCTCGTGACCGCGACCTTGGGTCAAGATATCGAGCGTCGCCGCGTCAATGCCGTGGTATTGCAAAGGAGCGAAGATCAAGCCGGTATCCCGGTTGTCAGAATGGCAATCGCGATCGACGAAATGACCGCCCGCCTCGGCGCGCCGGTCGCCATCGAGACTCACTGGCGTGTTACCGACGCGCGTACCGGCAAGGTGTCCCTCGGCCGCGACTCGTTCGTGAGTTCGCAGCCGACCCAAAGTTATGCGCAGCTGGCCACTGCATTGAGTTCTTGCATTGCCTTATTGGCAGATCGCTTGGTGCGGGAAATTCCGGCCACTTAAAAGCCAAGCAGGTAGGCCGATACTCAAGGTGGCGGGCGCCTCGATACGGAAGCGCCCGCCGATCAACACGCGCAGCCGCGTCTAAGGTTCTACCACGATGTCGTTGTGCACGGAATTGACGCCTTCCGTGTTCTTCGCGATCTCTCCCGCTAAATCGCGCGCGTCCTTCGTGGGCGCCCGGCCGCTCAGCCAAACAGCGCCGTTCGCATCGGTGTCGACGTTGATTCGGGTCAGGGTCGACATATGCTTTGCCGCGAGCTTCGCCTTTACCTTGGTCGTAATAGCCGAATCCTTAATGTAGTGGTGCGATTCGGTCGCGCCCTCCTCGGCCATCGCCAGCGGCCCGCAGGCCACGCCCAACGCGATCACGCCGCATAGAATGATATGTTTTTTCATTTATTCTCCTTAGTGATTAGAGCCTGCTGGCCCGACGTTCATGCGCATTCTGACCGAGGCCAGCTCTGCCCGCTGTAGGCTGGCGCCGCCGCGTGCCTGGCGGGCTGTCTGACGGCCTTATCCCACACAGCCGCGGCATGGCTTATTTATTGTCGATGGCCGACCGTTCGCCGCGGATGCTCGAGCGCACGGCCGTGTGCTCCGTCATGGATAACAAGCGCGCGCTGTTGACCAATGCCATGTGGGTCAGCGCTTGGGGAAAGTTACCGAGCATGCGTTTGGCGCGAGGATCATACTCCTCGGCAAATAAGCCGACATCATTGCCTAGGGCCAACAAGCGCTCGAACATCGCTTCAGCTTCTTTGCGACGCCCGGTGAGCAGATAACTGTCGACCAACCAGAACGAGCAGGCTAGAAACGCGCCCTCCCCCGCCGGCAGCGAGTCAACCGGTGTGGCGCTGGAGTATCGCAATACGAGACCATCCACGAGCAAGTGCCGCTCGATGGCTTCAATGGTTCCAAGCACGCGTGAATCGTCGGGCGGCAGAAAGCCAACCTGCGGAATGAGCAGTAAGCTGGCATCCAAGAAGGGGGAATCGTACGCCTGAACAAAGCTGTTGCTGCTCCGGTCGAAACCCTTGTCGCACACCTGCGCATGAATGATGTGGAGCAGCTCGCGCCATCGATCTATCGGTCCTTCTAGCCCGCCCGTCACCGCATCTTTGATCGCTCGATCGAAGGCCACCCATGCCATAATTTTGGAGTGGGTAAAATGCCGCCGTGGGCCCCGAACTTCCCACAGTCCATCATCCGGCTGATCCCAGTGGGACTCCAGAAAATGAAGCAACGCGAGCTGCAAGTGCCATGCATCGGGATGCGGCTCCATATCGGCCGCTCGTGCCAAATGCAGTGAGTCCATGACCTCGCCATATACATCCAGTTGGAATTGCCGAGACGCCGCATTGCCCACCCTCACCGGTTTAGATCCCTCGTATCCGGCAAGCCAGGGCAATTCAACCTCATCGAGACGCCGCACACCCGTGACACTGTAGAGAATTTGCAAGTCATCCGGGGAACCGGCGATCGCGCGCAGCAGCCATTCGCGCCAGGCCGGCGCCTCCTTGTCATAGCCGGCCAGCAGCAAAGCGTTCAACGTAAAAGTCGCATCTCGCAGCCAGCAGTACCGATAGTCCCAGTTCCGAACACCGCCCAGTCGCTCGGGCAGGGAGCACGTCGCTGCGGCGACCATTGCGCCTGTCGGGTAATAGGTCAAGGCCTTCAGGGTAATCAACGAACGCGATACGGACCCGCGCCAGCGTCCTCTGTAGCGGCAGCGAGCCGACCATTTGTGCCACAGAGCCGCGGTCTTTTTGAGGGCTCCGTAGGCGTTCACAGGAGGTCGCGGCGCATCGTGAGACGGACGGTAGTTCAGCACGAACGATTCCCGGCTGCCCTTGCTCACTGAAAATTCCGCGATCGTTTTCATGTTTTCCCCCTCCAGGGGGACCGAGGAGGAGAACTCCAGGGTGTCGGGTCCCGCCGTGAGCAACAGTAATTTACCGGCTCTTCGGACCCAGGGAACGATGGACCCATAATCAAATCGGACCACCAGTTCCATGCGCAACTTCACTTTGCCGCTCAAACCTTGGACGATGCGCACCACATCCCAGCGCTCATCCGAAAAAGGCATGAAATCGATCACCCTAATGCTGCCTCGAGCAGTGTGAAAGTCAGTCTCCAGGATCAAGGAGTCGTCCCGGTAGCGGCGCTTCAAGGTGGTAATCTTGGCCTGCGGAGCGAGCAGCCAACGCCCTTGTTCAGGTCCCCCTAGCAGCGCGGCAAAACACGCCGCGGAGTCAAATCGGGGAAAACACAACCAATCCATGGAACCATCGTTGCCCACCAAGGCCGCGGTATGGCAGTCGCCGATAATGGCGTAGTGTTCGATCGGCAGCGGCATCGGTCCTACTGCGGGGCACCTAACTGGCCGCCTTTCACTCCTTGATTTTTTTCAGGTGCCTCTCGCGCACTTCATTGGGATTCGCCGGATCGTCGGGGTCATTGTTGAAGCCGCCCGGCTTAGACACCGTATCCTGCGCGGCCTCCTCATCCGCTTGGCGCTCGTCCTTGGGTTTACCCTTGCCCTTGGGGGGGACCGCAGATTCGCCCGTTGCCGCCGAGAGCAGCGCATTGAGCACGCGCAGATCCTCGGGATCCGTTTTGGCGGCAGCTGCCCGACGTTTTTGTCCCGCGCCGTTCACGAAAGCAAGCGAAGCATGCATGCTGATATTCCTTGTCTGACTTGCAGGCAGCTTGCACTCCCGCCAACGTTAAGGAAAATGGCCTGATGCCGATTTGCTTGCAGGACGATTCTGACCTTGGCCCCGCTTTGGGCTGCCTTGCGCTCCGGCAAGGCGGCGTTTAGGGTACGGTCGATGAAAGACGCGTCTCCCGATCACGACGACAGGCTCAGAGATTTTTTCGCACGGCACGGCGGACCCAGCACGCGCGAACCTCGCGAAGGTCAATCCGCCGGCGGCCTGGAAGGCTGGTCCGAAGTGTACGCAAACGATGGCTATGCGTTGCGGTGCGACTGGTCAACCTTTGGAACCTATGAGGAAATGAAGTATTCGGAAGTAGCGCCGGCCGCGGAATCGCGCGCCTAAGGGCGTGGACCTCTGCCCGACTATGCGCAGCCTTAAGCGGCTGCGCATAGTCCTCGTACTAGCGGTTTTGCCTTGAATCCTGCTTCGAATCGTGTTTCGCATTCTTATCCATATCGGACTTGAGGTCGCTCTTCATATCGCCGTACTTCGCTTGTGCGGCCCCCGCCACCTCTTTCGCGGCACCCTTCACTTGCTGTGTGGTGCTGCCGACTGCCTTACCCGCCACTTCCTGCACCTTACCGGCCGCTTCTTTGGCTCGACCCTCGATCTGATCTTTATTGATGCCCATGAATCTGTCTCCTGGAACTCGCCGGCACACGGCCGACACGTTTGTCGGGTATTCATGCTACGCGGCGACCTTTCCGCGGCTGTAGGAGCGGGATGGGATGCGCTGTCGGAATATCCCCCGAGGCCTTTCGGATGCGCTGCAGGAATTGCAGTATCCTAGGCCGCCCCTACCACACGAGGACCGCGATGCTCTCTCGACGCGCTTTTTTACACAGTGCCGCCGCCACCTCGCTGCTTGCACGTACCGCATTCACTGCCCCGACAATCAAGTCGGCGTCCGTTGGCGGTTCGATTACCGGAAACGCAAAGCCGATTTCGGCCGAAGAGCGCCACATGCGCCTCGCCAAAGTCCAGACCTTGATGGCACAGCAAAAAATCGCCGCCATGCTGGTTGAACCCGGTTCCACCTTGGACTACTTCACGGGCGTTCGCTGGCGTCGCTCCGAGCGTACGACCTTGGCGATTATTCCAGCGAATGGCCAGGTAGTGGTGATCACGCCGGCTTTCGAGGAGCCCTCGGTGCGCGAGACCCTGCAGGTGGGCGGGGACGTGAGGCCGTGGGATGAGCATGAAAATCCTTTTGAGAAAGTGGTCCAGGCGCTGAAAGACCGGGGGATCAGTGCCGGGGTGATTGCCGCAGAATCGACTACCCGTTTTTTTATCATCGCCGGCATCCATCAGGCGTCGAGCGCCTATGAAATTATTCCTGCGGACGCGCTGGTGCGAGCATGCAGGCTAATCAAGTCTCCGGCGGAATTGGCATTGCTGCAACTGGCCAACGACGTGACCATCGAAGCCCTGCGGCAGGTGCATGCCAAGGTGAGCCGTGGCATGGGCACGGCAGAAATAGCGGCCTTGATGGACAGCGCAACCCTGGCCCTGGGAGCCGCACCGGAATTTTCCCTGGTCCTTCTTAACGAGGCTTCCGCCTATCCCCACGGTTCCGTCCAGCCACAGAAAGTGCGAGATGGCTCGGTGATCCTGATGGACTGCGGTTGTGAGGTGCACGGCTATCAATCCGACATCTCGCGCACTTGGGTCGTTGGCGAAGCCACTGCGCAGCAGCGAAAGGTCTGGAACACGGTCAAACGTGGCCAAGAGATCGCTTTGGAGACCGCAAAGATCGACGTTCCCGTGGGCAGCATCGATGATGCCGTGCGCAAGCATTATGAGAGCGAAGGCTGGGGGCCTGGTTATCGATTGCCGGGATTGTCTCACCGCACGGGTCACGGCATTGGTATGGATGTGCACGAACCCGCCTACCTCGTCCATGGCGATGCGACCACCCTGGCGGCGGGAATGTGTTTTTCCGACGAACCCGGAATCTACATTCCCGGACAATTCGGCATACGGTTGGAGGATTGCTGGTACATGACTACTTCGGGACCGAAGCTCTTCACCCAGTTGGCAGAATCGCTGGACCATCCGGTCTAGATCGAGATATCGCGTGATTGCATTGCTGTCGTTGATTGTCTGGATTTATTTGTTCTTCGCGCACGGCAGGTTTTGGCTGTCGCGGCCCCAATTGCCGCCTGCCGTTCCGCAAGAATTCCCCGAGGTAGACATCATCGTCCCGGCGCGAAACGAATCCGAGACCATTGAAGCGGTGGTCGGCTCGTTGCTGGCGCAAGATTATGCGGGAACATTTCACGTGATCGTGGTCGATGACGACTCGAGCGATGACACAGCCGCGTTGGCCCAGGTGGGCCCGAACGTGCAGGTGATCCGATTGCAGGGCAAGCCGCCCGGCTGGTCAGGGAAACTTTGGGCCTTGAGCCGCGGTGCGGCGGCAGGCCGGGCGCCGGTGTTGTTACTCACCGACGCCGATATTATTCATGATCCGATACATCTATCCTCGTTGGTGGCGCAGCTCACGCATGATCGCTTGGATCTGGTGAGCGAGATGGTACGCCTCCATTGCAGCAGCCTTGCCGAGTGCGCGCTAGTGCCGGCGTTCGTATATTTTTTTCAAATGCTTTACCCCTTCGGTAAAGTCGGCAACCCGCGCTCTAAAGTGGCGGCAGCGGCCGGCGGCACCGTCCTGATCCGCCGAGAAGCGCTTGAACGGATTGGTGGGCTTGAATCGATACGCGGCGCACTCATTGACGATGTGACGCTGGCCCAAGCCGTTAAAAAAGGCGGGCCCATCTTCCTGGGGCATTCCGGGCACGCCACATCGCTGCGCAGCTATCCCGCTTTCATCGATATATGGCGAATGATCTCCCGCACTGCCTTCACGCAATTGCGTTACTCGGCCTTGTCCCTGGCGTTCACGATTGCCGGGTTGATCCTGGTGTGGATCGTGCCTCCGTGGGCACTCGCCTTGGGCAATGGTTGGACGCGCGCCTGCGGACTGGCCGCGTGCATGCTTGCAGCGGCGAGTTTTCTGCCTACGTTAGCGCGCTATGACCGAGCCTATGTTTGGGCGCTGGCGCTGCCTCTCATCGCGCTGTTCTACATGGCGGCAACACTGTCCTCCGCCATCGATTATTGGCGAGGCAAAGGCGCCAAGTGGAAGGATCGCGCCTATCAGTCTTAGCGCCCTGATTTCTTACTGCCGGAATCGAGCGGCTTCAGCGCCTGCGCCTTGACGGTGAAGTCATCGATGTTGACTTCGTGTGGAGTACAGTCAGCCCGATAGCTGACCTCACGCAGGCTGAAATTCTTCAAGATCAGGTCCTTCAATTCAGCGATCAGTTCGCAATCCCCGCGACCCATGAAAGAAGGATGGATTGGACTGACTTCCAAGTTCTCCCAATGAGCCGGCACTGCCTCGGGTGCGTCGTCGGCAGGCGCGAGGGTGTAAAAATCAGTCTCGAGGATCGCGTTAGGGCCAGGCGCGCTCGATCCGTACGGACAACCCCGAGCGCTCACTTTGGCATCTTTACGCGCCCCCAGATACAAGAGCAAAGAGCGGATATTGGTCTCCAAACCATCGCAGCTATACAACGCCGTGATGCCGTAGTACGTGAAACCGACCGTATGATGTTGCCATACGGCCTTCACCGCCGGTGCGTTCGCTGAGGCCGCGGTATCGGCGGCAAACGCGACGGCACTGAAGGGCCCTAAAAACGCGCCCAGTGCAATGCCGGCGATTCGATTGCTGCCTCGCATAAAGCACCTCGCATTCGAGTGGAGTAGGCATTTAGCTTACACCCGATCGCGTGACTTGGAGTTGCGCGGCTTGGCTGGACTGCCACACTGCGGTCATAGTTCCAGCGGGAGACTCCCATGGTGCGGCTTTCTAGCAGTTTAGGTTTGGCGGCGCTATTACTTAGCGGGTTGGGTGTCGCGGCCGATGGCTTGGGTTTGGAAGAAGACGCTCCGCATCGAGCGACGCCGACCCAACATGAATCGATGAAGGACTGCATCGAGAAACAGAAGATGGCAGGGGTCACGATGTCGAAATCGCAAATGACTCGGATCTGCAAGGATGAGCTGAAGCGTCAGAAGCAATACGGGGAATCTACGCCCCCACCGACTGATACCCCGCGAGACTAATACTCACGGGTGCGGCTCAGCGCCTTGTTGGCATCCACCACCGTAATCGCAGTCATGTTGACAAGGCGGCGCACCGTGGCAGCGGGCGTCAGGATATGCACCGGAGCCGCACACCCCAACAGAATTGGGCCCACGGCGACGTTGTGACCGGCGGCGGCCTTGAGCAAGTTATAAGAGATGCTGGCGCTATCCAAATCCGGACACACCAACAAATTCGCCGTACCCGACAGCGTGCTTGAGGTAAGCACGGCGCGCCGCGCCGACTCGTCCAACGCACAGTCGCCGTGCATTTCTCCATCGACTTCGAATTCCGGGAGACGTGCCCTTAGGAGCGCCAGCGTATCGCGCATTTTCCGCGCCGACGGCGCATCGCTCGAGCCGAAGTTGGAGTGCGACAGCAGCGCAACTTTTGGAATCAGGCCGAAGGCGGATAATTGATCCGCCGCCAGTTGCGTCAGCTCGGCGAGCTGTTCCGCGGTCGGCTCGAGATTCACGTGGGTGTCCATGATGAAAACCTGTCGTCCCGGGAGGATCAATCCTGTCATCGTGCCGTAAACCGTGGCGCCGCTGCGGTGACCAATCACTTTGTCGATGTAATGCAGGTGCCTCGCCGTGGTACTGATGGTCCCGCAAATTAGTCCGTCCGCTTCTCCTTTCCTCAAGAGCATGGCGGCAATCAAAGTAGTACGCCGGCGCATTTCCAGCCGCGCGTACTGCGCCGTGACGCCGTTGCGCTCCGTCAATTTATGATAAGCCTGCCAGTACTCGCGAAATCGCTCGTCGTGTTCGGGATTGACGACCGTGACATTCTCGCCGATGCGCAACCGCAGGCCATAACGCTTCAATCCCCGTTCAATGACGGCGGGCCGGCCCACCAGTATCGGCGTGGCGAGCTTCTCGTCCACCACGATCTGGACCGCGCGAAGTACTCGTTCATCCTCGCCTTCCGCATAGACGATGCGGCTGCGTTCCGGCGGCGCCTTACGAGCCGCCACAAAGATCGGCTGCATGAGCGTGCCGCTGTGATAGACAAATTGCAGTAGCCGTTGCCCATAAGCCTCGAAGTCGAGAATTGGCCGAGTGGCCACACCGGATTCCATCGCGGCCTTCGCGACCGCAGGGGCGATTTTCACGATGAGACGTGGATCGAACGGTTTTGGAATCAGGTAGTCGGGACCAAAGGCCAAGTCCGACACGCCGCCATAAGCGGCAGTGACGATGTCGCTCTGCTCCTGACGCGCGAGTTCCGCGATCGCGTTAACGGTGGCGATCTCCATTTGGCGTGTAATCGTGGTCGCTCCCACATCGAGTGCGCCGCGAAAAATGAATGGAAAACACAAAACGTTGTTGACCTGGTTGGGATAATCGCTGCGGCCGGTCGCAATCACGGCGTCCGGGCGCGCGGCGCGAGCTTCTTCGGGCAGTATTTCCGGCGTCGGATTTGCCAACGCAAAAATCAAGGGCCTCGCGGCCATCCGTTTCAGCATTTCCGAGGTTAAAACGCCGCCCGCGCTTAGGCCTAGGAAAATGTCCGCCCCGCCGATGACTTCGGCCAAGGTGCGCGCTTCAGTCACTTGCGCAAAGCGCGCTTTCTCCGGATCCATCAGCTCGAGCCTACCTTGATAGACCACCCCGGCAAGGTCGGTCAACCATACATTCTCGCGCCTCAGACCCAAGTCCAGTAGCAGGTCCACACACGCCAGAGCCGCGGCGCCGGCGCCGCTGACGACCATTTTGACTTGGCCGATATCCTTGCCAACCACCTGCAAGCCATTGAGGCATGCCGCGGCGACGATGATGGCGGTCCCGTGCTGATCATCATGAAACACCGGAATCTTCATGCGCCGCCGCAGTTCGCGTTCCACCACGAAGCATTCCGGCGCCTTGATATCCTCTAAATTAATCGCTCCGAAGGTGGGTTCCAGCGCCGCGATCACTTCAATTAGCTTTTGCGGATCTCGCTGTTCGATTTCGATGTCGAACACGTCGATTCCCGCAAATTTCTTGAACAACACCGCTTTGCCTTCCATCACCGGCTTGGCTGCCAACGGTCCGATAGCGCCAAGACCGAGCACGGCTGTTCCGTTGGTGATGACCCCTACCAGATTGCCGCGGGCGGTAAAACGAAACACATTCAATGGGTTTTCGACTATGGCTTCACAGGCAGCGGCGACGCCCGGCGAATAAGCCAAGGCTAAATCGCTTTGATTCAGCAATTGCTTGGTGGCTGTGACCGATAATTTCCCAGGGGTGGGAAACTCGTGGTAGTCGAGCGCTTGCTTCTTGAGCGCTTCCCGGATTTCATCTCTCTTCATATGCCGCGTTGCTCGACGTGGTGGCACGTCACTTGGCCATTATAGCCGCGAGCGGGAACCCAAGGTATATGCGTATACGTGAGTAAATTCCGCGCCGAAGAGAAATATTTGCGCGGAATAGTAGATCCACAGCAAAAGTACCATGACGGAGCCTGCTGCGCCGTATGCGGAACTCAGCGAGCTGCGGCCCAAGTACAGACCGATTAACAGCTTTCCCACGCTAAACAGGCACGCGGTCGCCAGGCCGCCGATCCAAACGTCACCCCAAGCGATCTCTTCCCGCGGCACGTACTTAAAAATCATGGCGAATAACACGGTGGTTAACCCGAGGCTGAGCGTCAGATCAAGCGCGGGCAAAACGACGCTCCACCGCACTAAAAATGTACCGAGCCAGGCTCCCAACGCCGCAAGGGCAGCACTCATGATCAGCGATACCAGCAGTAAAAACCCCACACCGAGTATCAAGCCTATCGACAGAAGACGCGAACGCGCCATGCGCCACCACGCCGTGGAATCTTGTCGTGGCGATTTCCAAATATGGTCCAGGGTGTACTGCAATTCGCCAAACACGCTGGTCGCACCCACCAGCAGCGTAATGACGGCAACAGCTGCGGCAAAGCCCTTCAATCCGCTTTGATGAGCACTCGACAACAGGCTTTGAACAGCCTCGGCTCCCGCGTCGCCGAGCAGACCGCGCATTTGGTAAAGCACGTGTGTCTCGGCTTGGTTCGCCCCGAAAATCGAACCTGCCACGGCCATGGCAATCACCAAGATCGGCGCGATGGAAAATAGCGTGTAGAACGACAGAGCGGCGCCGAGGCTTGACGCATTGTGCTCGATCCAAGCATAGATCGTATCGCGCGCGATGCCCCACATGACCCGAATCGGTCGATCGCGTGCCATCGGACTTCGATGCTTACGGTGAGGGCCGCTCGCCGGCCCGTTCAGTCACCCACCCTGCGCCCTGCATCGTGTCGTTGTGGTGCGGGCGCGCCTCTTCGCCAAACCATAGCACGCGCATCTGGCTATTTACCGAACCGGACCTAAGCGACCCAAACCCGTTGCCTGTTCCCATTAGGGCGCGAAGTGGAAGGTTGCGAGTCGCAGTGGTCGGGGGACACAGGTAGCTGAGGATTGAAGCACCCGTCAGCGTTACTGCCTCATCCAGAGGCAGCGGCGAAGCAGTCCAGCGCACTGCACCCAGCTCGTCGATCAGCGCCGCAGCACCCACAATCTCAGTAATGGCATCCCAGGCGCCGACTTCTGGGAAGGCGACGCTTTCCGGCTCGATGCCATGCACGCTCGATTCAGCCGCGACGAGCAGTTCAAAGATTTTGATGGCGCGAGATCGCACGCCGGGTTCGATCTCCGCCGCATTGAGACGCTGTCGTACTGACCCGCAAGGCGTGCCTTCATGCCAACCTGCATCGCCTTGCGATGCCACAGGATACGCGAACGGGATGTAGCCAAAATACTTGTCGAAAGGCTCGATCTCGAATCGCCTACCGGTGGTCTCGTAGTTGGAATGCCATACCAGCGAGCAGGTCACCGGATAAGGTCCATCCAAGGCGTCGACGGCCGCGATGACACGGGCCTCGAATTGAGGGAACGCATCCAGGACCGCTGCGATGAACATGTCGCCCATCAGCCCGCGGGAAAGATCTAGGTGCAGATGCAAGATGTGCCTCTCCCTTAATCCGAGACGCCCTCTTTAGTGCGGAGCCGGGTGGCGCTTTGCGAGCAGTATTCCTGCGACTAGGCCCATCGCGGCCGCCGTGCCCGCCGCTCCATAGGGTGAACGGTGAACCACGGCGTTGGTCTGCGCGCCCAAGTCCGATGCGATCGCTTTGACCAACGTCGCTCCGACGAACACATTCGCTGCATGCCTTAGCAGATTAGCGGTGTTCAAAACCGGACTCGCGCGAGCGGATGGATTTCGATGACATTGGGGCTCTTTGCCGAGATCTGGGACACGATGCCGGTTTGATTGGCGGCGAGCCGTACATCCTGCAGCTTTAGATAGTATTCCAACTGTCGATGTGTGCGCACAAATAAAAAGAGGCTACCGCGCGCGGACCAGTGTTTCAGCATGGGGAACATATAGCGTCTTCTGGCCCGTCAGATCTGTCATCCATATGTGTAAGCTTTTGTAGGATAGGCGGATGCCGTGGCATTTTACAACCCTTATGCCCCCTGTTGTTCGTCGCGCAAGAACGCAAGCACCAGCGTTTCGGCTTTGCGCGCCGATGCGGTGGCAAGTTTGCCATCAATTTTGCTGTGGATGCTGCCGGCGCGCCAGCTGTCGAACACCGCCGGATTGATATAGGATTTGCGGCACACGGCCGGCGTATTTCGCAGTTCCGCCGCCACTTGCTTCACGACTTCCGCGATGCTCTTTTTGAACGCCGATTCGCTCGGCACTTCGGGTAACGGCGCCCGCGATAGCAACGTGATTGCATGCAGGGTGGCGCCCCAGGTGCGAAAATCTTTGGCGGTAAAATCGTTCCCCATCGCTTCGCGCAGGTAGTCGTTCACCAGCCCCGAATCGATCGGGCAGCGCTGCCCCTCATCGTTGATATATTGAAATAGATGCTGTCCGGGGATTTCTTGACAACGCCGCACGATTTTGGCGATGCGCTTATCATCGATAAGGATCTCGTGCTGTACTCCGCCTTTGCCGCGAAAGTTCAAAACGGCACGGCCGTCGCGTATGAAGGTCACGTGGCGGTTTCGAAGCGTCGTCAATCCGAAGCTCTTATTGTCGCGCGCATATTCGCTGTTGCCGACGCGAATCCGAGTAGCGTCGAGCAGCGTGACGACAGCGGCCAGCACTTTCTC
>JAXDQK010000063.1:0-3796 GCA_034667905.1 Gammaproteobacteria bacterium
ACCGGCTGGGCCGCCAGCACCACCTTGAGGTCTGACCGTAGCGCAATCACCGGATCCCTCGAAGCGCCGACAGCACCACCGAAAGCGTCGCCGAATCCACTCCCGGCTCGACGCGGATGCGCGCCCCACTCATCTCGATCTCGATGACCCCGGAGAGCTTGGTGGCCAGCGCAGCGATCTCCAACGGCCTCGTCTGTGCCGACGAAAGCTCCGACTCGCCAGCTCTCCCGCCGTCGCTCTCGGCACCAATTTGGAGCGGCACGAAGTTCTGAGCTTTGCCGGCCACCGCCGCCGCAACCTGGCGTCGCCACACTGTGAGCAGTCTGCGGGAAACGCCATTGCGCCGCGCCACCTCGGAGATGTTCGCACCCTCCTCAAAGCTCTCCGCCGCGATCCGGGCTTTCTCCTCGCTCGGCCACCGTCGCCGCCGGCGATCCCCGGTGATCACCTCGACGCGACGATAAGAGTCACCTTCCTGCCTGGCATCAAGCATGGCATTTGCCATCGCTTCACCTCCACCCATCAGCTCATGCCAGGCTGTATCGCAGGCGAACCGCGCGATGACGAGGTGGGGCACTCATGCCGGTTACGATTGAGCCCCTTGATCTGACGGATCACGACATCCCTGGGCGGTGCATCCGCCGGCGCATCGAACCAGCCTAGTGAGACCGCGGGAATGCGGGTCAGCCGTCCGTAGCGCTCGACGGCGATCGGGTGCCCTTCGGGAGGGCGCACCAGTTCGGCGCCGGCCTCGAGCAAGGGGCGGCTGAGTGCCACCGAAAGCGGCGCCCCCAGCGCGCGATTGATGACGGCAATCTTCTGGTCCTTCAGCATCTCGATCGGCACCGCGTCCATCCTGGACCACGGGTGCTCGGCGGGGATTTGCAATGCGATCTGCTTTTCGTCGAGGTGCAGCCGCTCCAAGCCGTCCGGCCAATCGGCTTCGGATACGGCGTCGATTTCGGCGGTGCTGACGTCGGAAGGTTCGACATGCAGCGCGAGGTCGATCTCTCTGCGCGTCAGATCCGCAAAATTGCGGGAATGGCTCTTGTCGAAGATCCGAAGATGGATATTCGGATGCTCCACCAACAGACGGTCGATCAGTTCGCGGCGCTTTGGGATCAGCATGGTGTAGAGGGGGGCACCAATGCGCAGGTCGTTGTCGCGGATTTCGCGTGCGGCCTGGCTTGCCCACGAGGATTCCGTCACCATGCGCCGCGCATTGCCGAGGAATAGCCGCCCTTCGACCGTAAGCTCGACGCGGCGGCTGGTACGCGAGAACAACGCAAAACCCAGCCGGCGTTCGAATTCGCGAATCCGGGCCGACAATGCCGGTTGCGATACGTTGAGCAGCGCGGAGGCACGCGTAAACGACAACTCGTCGGCGACGGTGACAAAGATGCGGTAAGGGGTTGCATCGAGGTCCATGATCTATCTCTGCGCTTTCGATGAAGCGTCGCCCGGACTATCTATCATTGACCGGCCATCTATAATTAAACCAAATGATTATCGCGAGAAAAATGTATTGGACGAAGGCTGCCACCGGCGGCCACGATAAGGCCAGATCTCATTGATCCGGCTTCGGACTTGGCGCCAAGCGCGCCCCGGCAGGGCTCATCTTTCGCAGCGCGAAAGCAACGAAAACGGGAGACACCATGGGACCTTTAGCGGGCGTGCGGATCATCGAGATGGCGGGCATCGGACCCGGGCCGTTCTGCGGGATGATGCTTTCCGATATGGGGGCGGAGGTTATTCGCGTCGACCGAAAATCCTCCGTTGATCTTGGTGTCGAGATGCCCAGGCAATTCAATGTGCTCAATCGAGGGCGGCGGTCCATTGCGCTCGATCTCAAGACGCCGGAGGGGATCGCCGCGGTGAAGCGCATCGCGACCAAATGCGATGCGCTGATCGAAGGCTTCCGTCCCGGCGTCATGGAACGCCTTGGATTGGGTCCCGATGAATTATTGCGCTGCAATTCTCGCCTGGTCTACGGCCGCATCACCGGGTGGGGACAAACCGGACCGGTCGCCAGTGCTGCCGGCCACGACATTAATTATATTTCGCTGACCGGAATGTTGCACGCGATCGGCAGGTCCGGACCGCCGTCACCGCCGCTCAATCTCGTTGGAGATTTTGGCGGCGGCGCGATGTATCTGGCTTTCGGGGTCGTCTGCGCGCTGCTTGAGGCCCGATCATCCGGTAAGGGCCAGGTCGTTGACGCTGCCATGGTGGACGGCGCGGCTTCACTTGGCGCGGCCATCTTCGGCTTGCGAGCGGCGGGCATATGGAACGAGAACCGGGCCGATAACATTCTCGATTCCGGCGCGCCCTGGTACGACGTCTATGAGACTGCCGACGGAAAATACATTTCGATCGGCTCCATCGAGGAGCGGTTCTTCAATTTGTTGCTGGAGAAGCTCGATCTGCGCGCGCCGGAACTGCGCGATCGGGACCGGTCCAATTGGCCGAGGCTCCGGACTGTCTTGACGGATGCCTTCCGCACGCGCACGCGCGCCGATTGGTGCAAATTGATGGAGGGCAGCGACATCTGTTTTGCGCCGGTCCTGACCATGGATGAAGCGCCGGTTCACGCCCATATGCAGGACCGCGGTGTCTTCTGCGAGATTGACGGCGTCGTTCAGCCTGGCCCGGCGCCTCGTTTCAGTCGCACCAAACCCGAAGTCAAATCCGCTCCGTCAGTCGTTGGCGAACATACCGACGAAATACTGACTGAATTCGGTTTTTCGGACGAAGAGATCGGCCGGTTGAACGCGGCCTAATGGACGCTCAAGCGGATTTCCGCATCATCCATAATCAAACTGGATTGGAGCGGCACAAATTTCCGATTGGACCTGCCGGGTCTTTAATGGCCCATTTGCATGAGCCTTGGATCCAAGCTTTGAATCAATGAAAAATGGGGAAACGACATGTCATGGGATTTCGAAACCGATCCGGAATTTCAGAAGGAATTGGATTGGATCGACCTTTTTGTGAAGGAGGAGGTCGAGCCACTCGACCACGTCCTCGGCTTTCCCTATGAGGTCAAGAATCCGAAGCGCAATGCCCTGGTCCGTCCGTTGCAGGCCGAGGTCAAGAAGCGCGGCTTGTGGGCATGCCATCTCGGTCCCGAACTCGGCGGACGCGGATACGGCCAAGTCAAGCTGGCATTGATCAACGAGATCCTGGGCCGTTCGCGGTTCGCTCCGACGGTGTTTGGCTGTCAGGCTCCGGATTCGGGCAACGCCGAAATCCTCGCTCACTATGGCACCCAGGAGCAGAAGGACCGCTATCTCGTTCCGCTGCTCGACAATCAAATCGTCTCCTGCTTCTCGATGACAGAACCGCAAGGCGGTGCCGATCCCAAGGTGTTCACCACCCGCGCCGAACTGGTCGGCGACGAGTGGGTACTGAACGGCGAGAAGTGGTTCTCGTCACATGCGCATGTCGCGAGCTTCTTCATCGTAATGGCCGTCACCGATCCCGGGGCTGGCGAATACAATCGATTGTCGACCTTCATCGTTCCGGCGGAAACGACAGGAATCGAGATCATCCGCAACATGCCGGTCGGTTTCCATGGCGAGCCGTCTCACGCCTATATGCGCTACGACAACGTCAGAATACCGCGGGATCACCTGCTCGGTCCCCGGGGCGGCGGTTTCGTCGTTGCCCAGACCCGCCTTGGCGGCGGCCGGATTCATCACGCCATGCGAACGATCGGCCAGGTGCAGAAGTCGTTCGAATTGATGTGCGAACGGGTGCTGAGCCGGGAAACCCAGGGCTCCATGCTCGCCGACAA
>JAXDQK010000064.1:0-3651 GCA_034667905.1 Gammaproteobacteria bacterium
TTCGTCTACTCGGTAGACTTGGAAGGTGATGTAGCCCCAGCCGCTTCCTCTTGCGCCATCGCCGACCGGAAGGCCGGTCTGTTCTTCCAGAATGATCAGCGTCTCACCGGCCCGAAACGCCGCACCCTGGGATCGGGCTTCTTCCCGCAGGCCGAGCGCATCGGTGTAGAAGCGCCGGTGCGAAGCGAGATCGCGGACGGTGAGGCGAATGCCGATCTGATCGATTCCTTGATAGCCCTTGGGAACGATGCAGACGCGATTGCCGTCAGGGTCGATCATACTTTCAGGTCCAGGTTGCAGCTCCCGGGAGATCATCAGCTCTCGGTATCCGCTTGGTGGAGTGGCCGGTAACGGATGAACGTGATGATTGATCTTGACGACGGATCCCAGCGCATCGTGCCTATACTGGGTTTGGCCACGGCGAACCGGCAGCGCGTGATCGAAGCGCAGCCCCACTTTTTGTTGCCAAAATGCCAGCATTGGGTCGAGATGATTGGTGGAAAGACCGATATCGACCTGTGGTTTCGCCAGCTCCATTTTGCTTTCTCCGGGCGTTACTGTGCCGCCACCAGCCGGCATCTTGACGCGGAAAACGCCACTTCATTTGGATTGCGGCGCGCGTACCAGCAGCTTTACGGCTTGCTCGGCGCGCTTCATCGGTTCGAGACTGCGGTAGGTTCGAGCCAGCAGCAGCGCGCCTTCGAGCTGGCTTAACACCGTGGTTGCGATCTGGTCGGCTTGCTCGGCCTTCATGCCGAAACGCACGAGCCCGCGCTTGATTTCGTTTTCCCATTTCTGGAAAGCGGTGCGCGTCGCAGCGCCAAGCGCATCGGATTGCGCCGACGTCTCGAGCGCGGTGGTTGCGATCGGGCAACCCTCCCTGTAATCGGATTTTTCGAGATCGGCCGCCATGCCGCGCGCCACGCGGGTGAGAAAAACCTCGGCGTTCTCTGAGGTGTCGGCGGCATGCGCGATGGCCTGTCGCACAGCTTCGCCGGCGAGCGTCAACGCGGTTTCGCCGATTTCTTCTTTGCCTTTCGGAAAATGAAAATAGAGCGATCCGCGCGGCGAACCGCTTGCTGCCAGGATGTCGTGCAGCGCAGTGCCATGGTAGCCTTGCTGACGGAACAGTCTGGCCGCGGCCGCCAGCGTTTTTCCTTTTGAATCAGTAGCTTTTGCCATTCGAAAAAATAACACTTGCGCATCTGTATGTCGACCTTCATAGTATGCAGGTCGACATACATATAAAAGCGCGGCCATCCGATCTGCGGCCGACGAGATCGTCTTGAACACGTAAATCCCGGAGGGAAACCATGAAGCACCTCGCACATCTCGCGGTCGCAGCCATCTTGCTGACCGGCACATCCGCCGCGTCGGCGCAGGCTCTCTCCGAAGCCCAGGCCCGCGCCGCAATTGCGCCCTGGTACAGCCTGTTCAACGTCGCCGGCCGCGGCGACGTGAAGACAATTCAAGAGCAGGTCCTGACCGAAAACTACGAATCCTGCGCCGGCTATCTGCCGGGGGAATGCTGGGGGCGCGAAACCTCGATCAAGGTGGTCTCAAATTTCGCCAACACGATTCCGGACATGAAGTTCGACATCAAGGAAATGCTGGTTGCGGGCGACCGCGTTATCGTGCGCGGGGAGGTGACCGGCACGCCTGCGGGCGATTTGTTCGGCGTGCCGCATAGCGGCAAGAGCTTTCGAATGATGGCCGTTGATATTCAGACCATCAAGGATGGCAAGATCGCCAAAACATTCCACATGGAAAACTGGCTCAGCGCGCTTGGGCAGCTTCGCGCCAAGTAAGCGCGGCCTGGCTTTCGAATTTGAATTTTCCGACCTAAGCGCCGGATCGATTGTCGGAAGCAGCGGCCGGTCAGCGAACGCCATGATCTGTCGTTAGCGATGATCTGTCGTCAAAGAGCGGTTTCCATGTGTGCGCGTTGACGGACATGCTTGCTCGCTTGTGCGATATTTAGTCTAAAAAAGGAACTATAAGTTCCTCTTCCGCTGGACGGGGGAGCCTCGATGCCGGAGCGAGCGTCGTTAGCGGGCTCATGTTGCGTGGCTGCCATAAGCTGCTGAATATCCCATTATTTTACCTTCTAAACTGTAGCGCGAGCAATCCGCCGCATTGACGAAACCAGGCCCCGGCCGCGCTGGCTTTCGGAGCGCATGAGCCTGTGGTTCGCATGATGACTTGACTAGTTCTAAAAAAGAACTTTAGATGTCGCCTCGACAAAGCGAAACAACGATGAGCCCAAAAAGGGGCCGAAGCGCATTCAGGGAGGACGGGAAATGTTAGGGAAATTGCGAATCGCGGCTGCTTTGGTTCTGCTGCTGAGCAGTTCGGCCTTTGCGGCCGATGCTCCCGGTGTGACGGCAACCGAGATCAAGGTCGGTGGCGTCTTTCCATTCAGCGGACCTGCGTCCTCGATCGGCCTCGTCGGTAGGAGCGTGCTGGCTTACGTTCAATCCATCAACGACAGGGGTGGAATCAACGGACGCAAGATCAACTACATCGCCTATGACGACGCCTACAGCCCTCCGAAATCGGTGGAACACGCGCGCAAATTGGTGGAGAGCGATGAAGTCGCCTTCATGTTCAGCCAATTGGGCACGCCGGGCAACACGGCTGTCGCGAAATACCTGATGGCCAAGGGCGTGCCTACCATTGCGATCGTCAGCGGCTCCAGCAAGTTCACCAAGGTGAAGGATTTTCCGTGGACTACCACGAGCCTGGTCAGTTTCGACACCGAGGGCAAGATCTACGCAAAGTACCTCACCCGAACGCTGCCCAATGCGAAGTATGCCATTCTCTATCAGAACGACGACCTCGGCAAAGACTACGTCAACGCGTTCAAGGATCTGCTCGGGGGCGAGTTCGACCGCAAGGTTGTGACCGCAGCCTATGAAGTCTCGGAACCCACCATCGATTCACAGGTCGTCAACCTGAAGAGCTCCGGCGCCGAAGCGCTGCTGATCGCCGGAACGCCGAAATTCGCCGCACAGGCGATTCGAAAGGCGTCGGAGATCGGCTGGAAAGCAACCATCATCGTCAACTATCCATCGAGCTCGGTGGGAGCGGTGCTCAAGCCGGCGGGCCTCGACAAGTCCACCGGTGTCATCGCGGGAACGATGATCATGGACCCGACGGACACGCAGTGGGCCGACAATGCCGGAATGAAGGGCTTTCGGGCTTTTGTCGAAAAGTACATGCCTGGAATAGATATCGCCGACAACAATTACATCTTCGGCTACGGCCAGGGCATGCTGCTCGAGCAAATCCTCAAGCAGTGCGGCAACGACCTGTCGCGGGAAAATATCCTCAGGCAGGCCAGGAACCTGAACGAGGTCGTTCTTCCGACCGTGTTGCCGGGGATCAAGGTCAATACCACTGAAAACAGCAACATGGACTTTACGCAGATGCGGCTGCAGCGCTGGACCGGGACCAATTGGGATATGTTCACCGAAGTGATCGACGCGAAATCCGAGTGAGCGCCATGAAGGGCTTGATGCAGAATCAACCGCTGTTGCTGTCATCGCTGTTGCAGCACGCGGACCGGTTTCATTCCGGTACCGAAATCGTCTCGCGCACGGTCGAGGGCCCGATCCACCGCTATACCTATGGCGAGGCGGCGCGACGGGC
>JAXDQK010000065.1:0-124882 GCA_034667905.1 Gammaproteobacteria bacterium
GCCAGCTTCCCGGGCCAATGCCCATCACGGCAATGTCGTTGCCGCACGTTCTGCGCGGCGAAGTCGGCAACGCGCAGTTGAAATGCGCTTGAAGGTGCCGCGCGAGCGCCGTTGCCGCGTCCTTGCGTACCAGGATCTTCGCCAACCCGAGACCCTGGCGCACCTGCGCGATCACGCCCGCTGAATTCTCTTTTGTCATCATCGGTCAGATCAGCTCTTGAGCCGCTCTCCGTCGGGGTCGTAAAAGCAAGGACTCGTCACCCTGACCTCCACATCGGCACTGCGGACCGGATCGTGACAACGAATGCGCTCTGCAGCACGCGCCGCGCCGCGGCTCAGGAACCCTAGGCCTATCCAGGCGTGCAACGTCGGCGAGAAGGCCACGGAGCTTAAAAAGCCTTCATCGTTCTCGAGCGTCGGCTGCGCCGCGATGCTCAAGAAATGCGCGCCGGCGTACAGCCGGTTCATGCGATTGACGGGCATGACCCCCACCAACACCGGCCTGTCAGGTGCGTTCAGTCCGGGCCGCGAGGCGAGAACGCGGCCGATGAAATCCTTCTTCTTCGACAGCAGTTTGCCCAGCCCTAAATCCGCTGCCGTCGTGGTGCCGTTGAGTTCGTTTCCCGCCACGTGGCCTTTTTCAATACGCATGACGCCCAACGCCTCGGTGCCGTAGGGCACAACGCCAAACGTCTCGCCGGCGGCCATGATGGCCTGCACTGCCGCCTCTCCCTGACGTGCCGGCACCGCCAGCTCATAAGCCAGTTCTCCCGAGAAGGAAATGCGGAACAGGCGGGCGGGCCGGCCCTGCCAGGAGAACTCAGCGCACGCGAGATAGGGAAACGCAGTATTGGACACATCGAGTGCTTTGCCGAGCAACCGCTCCAGCAGCAGCCGCGAGTGCGGGCCGGCTATCGCATACTGCGCCCATTGCTCACTTACGGAGGCGACTTGCACGTCGAGCGCCGGCCACAGCACCTGGCGCGCATGTTCCAGATGCTGCATGACCTTGGCGGCGTTCGCCGTGGTCGTCGAAACGATGTAGTGTTCCTCGTCCAGGCGCGCCGCGGTGCCATCATCCATGAGCATGCCATCCTCGCGGAGCATGAGTCCGTAACGAACCCGTCCGACGGGCAGCGTCGAAATGAGGTTCGCATAGATGCGATCGAGAAATGCGGCCGCATCGGCGCCCTGCACGTCGATCTTTCCCAAGGTCGACACGTCGCACACGCCCACCGCTGTGCGCACCGCGTTGACTTCGCGCACCACGCTGGGCAACCAGTCCGTCTCGCCCGCGAGCGGAAACCACTGTGCGCGCAGCCACTCGCCCGCCTCCACGAACTTTGCACCGCGCGCCTGCGCCCAGGCGTGGCCGGCCGTCAGCCGCACCGGCTTGAAATTTCTGCCGCGATGCGCGCCGGCCAAGGCGCCGATGGCCACCGGCGTATAAGGCGGTCGCGACGCGATGGTGCCGAGATCGGCAGTCTCACGCTGCGTGAGCGAGGCGATGATGGCGTGGCCGTTGAGTGCAGAGGTTTTTCCCTGATCGGTGGCCATCCCTAGCGTGGTGTAGCGTTTCAAGTGCTCGGCGGATTTGAAACCCTCGCGCGCAGCGAGCGCAATGTCTTCTCGCGTCACGTCGTGCTGGAAATCGACGAACGCCTTGCCGCGCGACGCGCTGCCGATCCACAACGAATTTGTGCTCGATTGTTCATCATCCACCTGCCATTCTCGCGAAGCGGGCGCCTCGAATCCCGCCGCGCGTGCCGCTTCGCGGCCGGCCGCAGTTCCCGTGTTGAGCGCTCCTGTTAGTGAAAACTCTCCGGCCGCTGCGCCCACGATGCTCATGCATGGCGATGCATCGCCCGGCACGAAGGCGCTAATGGCCTCGGACCAGCGCGGACGACTTCCTAAGTGGGTCGAGAGCGCGGTGTTGGGATTCCAGCCGCCCGACATCGCCAGGATATCCGCGGCAACTCGGACGCTGCGTCCGCCTGCATCGCGTACTTCAAGGGCGCTCACGCCTCGCGCACCTTGAGCATGAAGCACCTGTGCGCCCAACATGACGGATGTATGCGTGCGCCTCGCCTCCGCCAGCAAGTCAGGGCGGACCTCGCTGCGGGCATCGACGATGGCCGCGACGTCGACCTGCGCGCGGGCCAGCGCAGCACCGGTAGTCCAACCGTCATCGCAACTCGTAAAGATTGCGATCCGCCGCCCCGGCGTGACATTGAATCGACTAAGGTAGGTTCGAACCGCGCCGGCCATCATGACGCCGGGCCTGTCGTTGCCCGCGAACACCAGCGGACGCTCAATGGCGCCGGACGCCAGCACCGCGCGCTTGGCGATGATTTTCCAGAACCGTTGCCGCGGTTGGTGCGGTGCCGGGATGGGCACATGGTCCGATACGCGTTCCAGCGCCGCGTAGGTGTTGCCGTCATACACCCCGAACACTGTCGTGCGCATCATCACACGCACCTGCGGCATTGAGTTGAGTTCGGCGTGGGTTCGCTGCGCCCAGAGCGCGCCGCTGTCGCCGTCGATCTCTCGCGCATCCGCGTTCAAGCGCCCGCCGCTCAAAAAGTCCTCATCGCAGAGAATGACGCGGGCGCCGGATCGGCCGGCGCTTAAGGCTGCGGCGAGGCCGGCGGGGCCGGCGCCGATGATGAGCACATCGCAGAAGGCGTGGGCCTTCTCGTACGTATCGGGGTCCGCCTGCAAGCTGGCGCGGCCGAGGCCGGCGGCGCGCCGGATCGCCGGCTCATATATTTTCTCCCAGAACGCCTTAGGCCACATGAAGGTTTTGTAGTAGAAACCGGCCACAAAAACCGGCGCCAGCAGCGAGCTGGCCGCGCCTAAGTCGAATGTCAGTGAGGGCCAACGATTCTGGCTGCGGGCTTCGAGCCCTTCGAACAATTCCGTCACGGTGGCGCGCGAGTTCGGTTCGCGTCGAGCGCCGCTTCCCAGTTCGACCAGCGCATTGGGCTCTTCGGAACCCGCAGTGAGGATCCCGCGCGGCCGGTGATATTTGAAAGAGCGCCCCACCAGCCTCAACCCGGCTGCCAGCAGCGCCGAGGCCAGCGTGTCGCCCTGATAGCCCGTGAAAACCTTGCCGTCGAAGGTGAAGGAGATCGGCCTATTGCGGTCGATTGCGCCGCGACCCGCGATGCGATTGGGGCTCATCCGAGGGCTGCCCGTTTGGCCAGACTCGTCGCGAGAATCTCGTGGGTGCGGGTGTTGCGCGCCACGATGAGCCAGGAGCGGCAGCCAAAGGCGTGATACCACAGTTCTTCGTGCAGCCCGGCAGGGTTGTCCCGCAAGTACACCGCCTCATGAAATTCCTCGAGATTCTCTGAACCGATTTCCGGGCGGCGATAGCCGGCATCCCCGAGATAGGAGAATTCGCTCAGGTCTCGCTCGCCGCAGAATGGACAGGGGATTCGCACGCGTTGTCTCAATGCAGGTTGGGTTGTGGACCCTGGCCCTTCTCATCGAGAAGATGCCCAGTGGCAAAACGGTCCAGCCGATACGCGCGTGCCGTCTCGTGCGGCTCGTCGCGCGCGAGCAGGTGTGCGAAACAAAAGCCGGAAGCCGGCGTCGCCTTGAATCCTCCGTAGCACCAGCCCGCATTCATATAGAGCCCCTCCAGCGGAGCACGATCGATGATCGGCGAGCCGTCCATTGTCATGTCCATGATCCCGCCCCAGGAGCGCAGCACGCGCACGCGCCCAAGAGCGGGCATCAGCGCCATGCCGCCTTGGCACACGTCCTCGACCATGGGCAGATTGCCCCGTTGCGCATAGGAGTTGTAGCCGTCGATGTCGCCGCCGAACACCAGACCGCCCTTATCCGACTGACTAATATAAAAGTGTCCTGCGCCAAACGTGACCACGCAAGAGACGAACGGCTTGATGGCCTCGGACACGAATGCCTGCAGCACATGGCTCTCGATCGGCAAACGTATGGACGCCAGGCTGGCGACTCTCGACGTGTTGCCCGCCACAGCGATCCCCACCTTTGGGGCTTGGATGTCGCCGCGTGTGGTTTTAACGCCGGTGATCCGAGCGCCGTCCCGCAGGAAACCGGTCACCTCGCAGTTTTGGATGATGTCGACGCCCCGATCACTGGCGGCACGCGCGTAGCCCCACACCACAGCGTCGTGCCGCGCGGTGCCGCCGCGCCGCTGCAACAGACCGCCTTGAATCGGAAATCTCGCGCCCTCGAAATCGAGAAACGGCAGCATGCGCCGCACCGCCGCCTGGTCCAGCAGCTCGGCATCGACGCCATGCATGCGCATGGCATTGCCGCGACGCGCATAGGCATCGCGCTGCGCGTCGGAATGGAACAGGTTGAGGACACCGCGTTGACTCACCATGGTGTTGTAATTGAGGTCCTGCTCCAACCCCTCCCAGAGTTTCATCGACAATTCATAGAATGGATTATTGCCGGGTAAGAGATAATTAGAGCGGATGATGGTGGTGTTGCGTCCGGCGTTGCCGGAACCGATCCAGCTCTTCTCCAGCACCGCGACATTCCGGATACCGTGCACTTTGGCGAGATAATACGCGGCCGCAAGTCCATGCCCGCCGCCGCCGACGATGATCACGTCATAGCTGCGCTTGGGCTCCGCGTCGCGCCAGGCCGGTCCCCAGCCTGAGTGACCGGAGAGGGCTTGCCGCAACAAATTGAAGATCGAATAGCGCATTTACCCTAAACCGGACTCTCCACCGCGAGTCGCAGGTGACGAGTCTCCGGCGCCCATAAGTAGCAAACGAGGCCACCCGTCACGAGCGAGGCAATGCAAATATCCAACGCCACGCGCACGCCGTAACGCGCCACGCATAGCGGCAGCAACGAGGTGGCCGCGGCGGCGCCCAAGCGGCTCACCGCAACCGCGATGCCGAGCCCTGAGGCACGCACCGACGTTGGAAAGAGTTCCGGCAAATACACGTAAATCTGCGCCTGAGCGGCCGACAAGACAAACGAGAATACGGCAAAAGCGAGCACGGTGAGAAAATCCGGCAGATCCGCGCTGATTGCGGAGAGCAGCAACGCCGCGCTGGTGACCGCAAAACTGCCGATGACGAAGACGCGGCGAGGGAACCAGTCGACCAGCAGTAACCCGCCAACGGAGCCCACCATCAATCCAATGATGTAGATGAGTCCCGCGGTTTCGTTCCCGCTGACGTTGAGCGCAGCCATGACTTGCGGAATGAAGGTGCTGACGGCGAAGTAAGGCACCACAAGACACACGTACAGCGTACAGGCCACGAACGTGGATCGTCGGTAGCGGCGCGACAGCAGTTCGCGCCACGGTGAAGCCGGGGAGGTCCGCGCCGGCGTGCTCGGCAGCCTAAATCCGGGTCCGAGCGACGTATCGATGATGCGCTGTGCCTCCACGCGGCGTCCCTGAAGGACAAGCCACAATGGCGACTCGCGTGCCGAGAGCCTGAGCGGGATCGAAATTAGCGCTGGAATCGCGCTGCTTGCCAGAACGAATCGCCAGGCGCTGGGGTGGGTATTTTGCACACTGAAGCCGGCCATATAGGCGAGCGCGTAGCCGAGCGCCCAGGCAACGCCCATCAGGCTCAGCGCCCTGCCCCGGTTAAGACGCGGCATGAATTCCGCCAGCAAGGCCTTGACCACCACGTAATCAGTGCCCAGCACGACGCCCAGGAGAAATCGAATCGCCAGCAGCTCGGCTGCGGACCTGACCCAAAGTTGCAGCAGACTGAGCACGACGAAGGCGATCATGTTGTACGCGAAGATCGGCCGGCGACCGAAGCGGTCTGCCGCCGGCCCGCAGAAAAGCGCGCCCACCAGCAGGCCGGCGAGCGAGCCGCCGCCGAGCGCGCCCAGCCATCCCGGCGAGAGGGCAAGCTGCGATTGCGCACCCGCCAGTGCAATCCCCACGACGCCCAAAGTGTAGCCATCGCTGAGATAACCGGTCGTCGCGCCTATCGCCAGTTTCCAATGGACCCGTTGAAAGGGAGCGTCTTCGAAGTCGACCAGACTCACGCCGCGCCCGGGTGCGATACCTCGCTCAGGCGGGCCATGAAATGCCGGCGGTACCAATCGATGAACTGCCGCGTGCCGGCCTCGTGGATGGTGGAGTACGGGGCGGGAGCGTAGATCGGAGAATTCACGCCCCGCTGATTTTCCTGGCAGACGCGCCGATCCTCATCGTTGGTGGCACGCCAAACTTCCGTCAAGCGTGCCAGGTCGTAATCCACGCCCTCTTCGGCATCCTGGTGCACCAGCCACTTGGTCGTCAATTGCGTTTCGGTTGGACTCAAGGGCAGCACACGGAAGGTGGTCGCGTGATCGCCCAGCACATGGTTCCAGGTCGAAGGATAGTGGAACATCAACAATGAACCAACATTCGGTTCGGTCACCGACTCGCTCAAAGGACGGCGCACCGCCGCGGCGCCGTCTAAGGTGAAACTCACCGCGGCGCCAAGAAGCGGCATGCGCACCAGGCGCGATTGACCGTTCGCTGAAAGCTGAAAGTGGCTCGGCAGACCTTGCGACTCCCACCGCTGCCATTGTTGCCCGACCCCCGGACTGTTGGTTGCCGTGCCGATACTGACCACCGTCGGCGTGGATGGATAGGTACGGCACAGCTCGGGGTGGTTCGCAGCGCAGTGATAGCATTCGCGATTGTTTTCCCAGACCAGCTTCCAATTCGAGTGTTCGACGATGGTCGATTGGAACGCTACCTTCGCCTGATGCAAACGGTGCGGCAGAAGATAGGGCTCGGCGAGCTTCGCGAATATATCGAAGTCCGGCGCCACCGCGCCTAAGCACACGAAGACGTAGCCACCGACATGCGCGCAGTGCGCCGCTTTCAGGTGATATTGAGCGCGCTGAAAATCACTGCCCATATCGCGGGCCGCGATGAGCTCTCCGTTGAGCTTATAGGTCCACTGATGGTAAGGACATACGAACCGCGGCACCGTACCGCGCTCCGCAGAGCAAATCCGCGATCCGCGATGACGGCAGGTATTATGCAAGGCGCGAATCTCTCCATCGCGATCCCGCACGATAATGAGCGGGTACTCGCCGATATGCACGGTGAAGTAGTCGCCCGCGTGAGGAATCTCGCAGTCATGTCCCACGAACAGCCAATCCCGATACCAGATTGTTTCCAGTTCGAGCCGGTAGTCCGCCTCACTGGTATAGAAGTCGCGAGGCAGCGCGCTGATCGGCTGATAGCGGTCAAGACGGGAAAGCATGGCTTGTTGGATGTTCATTACACCTTACATGAGGATAGCCGCCACTATCGCCGATACTACCGCATCATCGATTCTCCGCGGGGTCGTTCGATCACAGCGTCGCCCTTACTGCGAAGACCGTTCGCCACGGAGGCGAGCCTGAATATCCAAGTAGGCGGCGTCGATTAGGTCGCGCAGAGCTGCGGCGTAAAGCTCGGGGCCAGGCTTCAATTTCACGTGCCGCATGCGCTTGCCGCTTCCCTCCAACAGGCCAGCTGAATTCTCGAGGGCTGCGCCGTAAAAGAAGCCGACGTTGACATGGCTCTTGAATGAGTTGACGTATCCGAACGGCGCATCTTCTACGCATGCGACAGGGCAGCCATCGTGCATCAGCTCTCGGACATCTTCACCACACTGCCGCATCCGCACAAACCACTTCTGCGCAAGGGACCTAAGCTCGACCGG
Organism: Gammaproteobacteria bacterium; assembly: GCA_034667905.1. GTDB lineage: Bacteria > Pseudomonadota > Gammaproteobacteria > Steroidobacterales > Steroidobacteraceae > Bog-1198. Next base: position 7,680 of record JAXDQK010000065.1, read on the forward strand.
TCCGTCCGTCAACCAGATCTCGACAGCCGGATCCCGTATTACGCCTCCGGAGAGGCGAAAGATGTCGCTCCTGCCGATTAACCTGTGCAGGTCGAGCGCAATGCGACGAGGTCTATGTGGGCGCATAACGAGGAGGTTGAGGCACGCGAGAATGCGCCGACTCAATACGAAGGCACTTTATCCAGATCATCCATTCCCTCTTTGGCGCACATACAATGATCAGTGGTTCAAACGTGCGTCCGGTCCGAAGACGAAACGCATGCATCACAATGATTCGTAGCGGAAATCCAAGAAATAGAATTGCTGTTCGGCTAAGGCGAGAGCGCACTGATGGTGACGTAATACCCGTCCGGATCTCGGAGTGAGAACTCCAGTGTGCCAGTGTTCTGGTTGACCTGGGGCTCCTCCTCGAGTCGGGCGACTAGAGCGCGTGCCCTCGGCAGCGCCAGGGCGAAATCATCGACACGGAAAAACAAGAGGAGGCCGTTGCCAGGCTGCGCGCGATCGGGGCTCATCAAGGAGGGATGCTCATGGGCACCCCACTCGTGAAGGCAGAGCAAGACCGTTCCGTCCGAGTCGAGGATTTGACCGAAGTAATCATGGGCGGGGCGCGTTTCCGGCAGGCCAAGTAGCGATTGGTACCACTTGAAGCTGCCAGGCACATCGCCAACACCAAGGATCGTCCACGTGCGTCTCATGGGGTGTCCTCCTGCCGCGCAACGAAAAGGTTGAGCGGCGCGCCTGCGCAGCGCGAACGAAGATGTTTTATCCCCATCATCGATACTCTCCTTGATCTAGCGAAAACGCGGCGCGCGATCACTCGAACCGACTGCTAAGTCTGCGACCTGAAGCGAGACTTGCTTGGTGCCGTTTGCCACCCACTGAGTCCCCTTTTCCTTAAAGCCGAACTTGTCATGAAACAATCGTGATGGTTCGTTGGGCGGAATAATATTGTACTCGCAGGTTACCCGCAGGAAAGCGTTAGATCTCGCATGGCGAAATACATCTTCGTACAGAAGGGACCCCAAACGCAGGCCTCGAGAAGCAGATGAAACGACTACGCGGTCAACGTAAATAAATCGCGCGTACCTTTTGGAGAACCATTCAAAATTGTCGTTTTTATACGGGCATCCGCTGCACATCGCGAGAAGAAAGGCTGAAACGATGCCACCTAGACAGGCCACCTTGTGATAGCAGGACATGCTGTTTAGTTCGGCCACGCGCGTTATGTCCATTGCGCTCGTATGCTGCACTTCCGCAAGGTTCAATGCGCAAATAATCTCGAAGTCCATTGGCGTAGCAGGACGAATCACTACATTCGGCACGCTGGCTTCACCCCAATCATCGACCCACTACCTCTACTCAACGAAGATGCCACCCAATAGTTAGGTCTCATTACATTTTGCGGCACGTCATCGCGTTTGGAACAACAACTCCGCGGATCTGGGGATTACGCTTTTCCGAAATAACAAACCCGAATCTCTGGAAGAACGGCTGAGCAGTTCTGCTGACATCAGATGTTAACAACGGAATGCCGAGCTAAGTCGCTTCTGCAAGTATTTTCTTCATAATAAGCGAACCAATGCCGCGGCGAGGATGCTTGCCAGAAACAAAGAAGTGATCGATATAGCCGTTTGACTGCACGTCGGCATAGCCAACAAGTTCCCCATTGAGATCTGCGACGAAGGGGTTAATTTCGCGCATTTTTCTCGCCCAGAGATCAACATCAAGGTCACGCGGAGCCCAGGCTTGAACTTGTTCGGGCGTGTAATCATGACTGGCCACAAGATGAATCGCCGTAAAATAGACCTCAAAAAGCAATGACTCCACGCCTGCTACGTAACGCCGAATGTATGGCGATTCGCTCATGACCGATGGTTAGATGCCACGACCCGTGCGCTCCCACGACTCAATCAACCCCGGGGCTGGCGTAAACAGCGGATGGCAAAGCGGAATACTGACTGTGCGCCACCTACGGCGCAACACCCGACTCCGGACGGACAGTTTTTTTAGTAAATGCTCCCACTCATAGGATATCTGCCCGGTGGTAGTCGAAATAGGGTGGACCGAACGCAACGGGCCAATTTTCCGTTTGTCAAAGGCGTAGCCACGCGCCATTGCCTCGGAATGTATCGCAGCAAGATATGCATTGATGGCACTACGCGGTGCATCGTGCGCCCGAAAGCGGTCGAGCTGCGGATGATTCCGATACCCTCGTGTCTGCCCTCGTAGTACGGCACGAGCCAGTAGCGCTTCGCGCCACAGCGCAACCAATCCCTGCGGATCAAGGTATTTCGGGTGGATCGTCCAGAGTCGCATGTTACAAGGTGGTGCCTAACAATGAGGTTGAGCGACGCGGGGTTGTGCAGCCGCAAAGCGAAGGCAGTTTATCCAGATAATCGACTCCCTCCTTGGCCCACCGAAGCGATTGTTAGCGGTCATTTGCGCAATCGCCAATACCCAGGACGTCTGCGATTATGTGCAACCGCGACGATGATGACCTCGTCGCCGCTAATTCGATAGGCCAAGCTGAACGAAAAGCGCTGCAATGGAATTGATCGGTGCAAAGTGTCGAGAGAGCGGCCAATCTGTGGGAATTCACAAACGAGTTCACCGATCCTCTCGACATCGCCAACAAGATCCGCACCGAGGCCGGGCGCCCGCTCATCGAGGTACAATGCTGCGGCCTCAAACTCTTCCCGCGCCTCAGGAAGGAAGCGCAGCTTCATCGCCGCGCGAGCTTCGCCCTCAAGTCAGCGAATACCTGATCCGCCGGAATCGTGCCAACAAGCCCGGCATCAAGCTCGCGGCTACGGCGCTGTATTTCGTCAAGCCACGCCTGTTCGACGCCCGGCTCCGGGGGGCCGTCCAACTCCTCCAGAAGCGCACGCAATAGTCGCTCCTTCTCAACATCTGGAAGGGCACGAACTTCTCGCTCTATTTCCGACACTGGACGGGCCATAATTGCCTCCGAGACTGATACGTACATTATAGCGCTGAGCTCAAAAAATGACTGCTAATGAGGTTGAGCGACGCGGGGTAGCGTTGCCGGCCAACTAAGCTGATTTATCCCAATCATCGATCCCCTCCTTGGCCTAACGAAGACGCGCCCCGCGATCGCTCGAACCGATTGTTGGACGTGCTTGAGTTCTAGCTACTTGCCGGGCGACTTCCTTCTGATCAAAATAGTTGCGAACACTAAGGCAATGGCTCCGTAAAGCAGGCCATTTAGCACGCACATCCTGAGCACCGACCACCCGGGCAAGAGCCACGCGGGGCATGTGATATATACGGCCTGCCAATAGATATCGCCACGTGACTCGCGAGCATTGAAGGATAGAAGCCCCAACGCTATCCAAAAAAAGGGAAGCAGTGCGCCGAGGATTGCAAACGCGAACACCCAAAGCGCTCCTCGCTCAACCGAATCCCTTTTTGGTATCAATGCCATAGCGATCGCTGCGCCGATTGACGTCTAACAATTATTTATACGACACATTTGCCTGACGAATCGCGTCGAAGAGGTCATGTATCCCGCTGGAGGTTTTGGCATGTTCCTGATTTCCTTGGAGCCAGAGAGCCGCTGTGTCGTGTAGCGCTTAAGGGAATTATACATGCGTGGGGGACGCGGTCTGTACGAGGTTGCGCGGGAAAAGATGCGCACTCGACACTTCGCTTATCGGACCGAACGGGCCTACCTTTACTGGATCCGGCGTTACGTTAACTATCACGGTCGCGAGCATCCGCGAGACATGGGTGCTTCTGAGGTGGAGGAGCACGTCAGTGCCTCGACTCAGAACCAGGCGCTTCAAGCTTTGTCGTTTCTTTACCGGCACGTGTTGCAGATCGATCTTCCCTGGCTCTTGAATGTTACGCGTGCTCGCAGGCCCAAGCGGCTGCCGGTGGTGCTGTCCGTTGCCGAGGTGCGTTCGGTGCTGGCGCAGCTGGATGGTGTCCCGTCGCTGTGCGCGAATCTGCTCTATGGCTGTGGCTTGCGGTTGATGGAGGCGCTGCGCCTACGCGTGAAGGACATTGTGATAGAACGCGGAGAAGTCATCGTTCGTACGCCAAAGGTGGCAAGGATAGAGTGACGGTGTTGCCGGATTGCATTGTTGCTCCGTTGACTGCACATCTTGGAAAATTGCGACTTCGCTTCCAGCAGCAGCGCAAGTTCGGCGAACCGGGGGCGTCGCTGCCGACCGCGCTCGGGCGCAAGTTTCCGAGCTCATCGATTCAGTGGGGTTGGCAGTTTGTGTTCCCTTCGAGCTCTCTTTGCGTTGATCCGTATACAGGAGAATTCGTTCGGCACCACATGCACGAGAGATGTATGCAGCGGGCGATGCAGTCGGCGGTGAGTAAAGCGGGCATCACCCAACCGGCTAGCTGCCATACTTTTCGGCATTGCTTCGCGACTCATCTTCTCGAATCGGGGTGCGACATTCGTACCATCCAGGAGTTGTTGGGTCATGCCGATCTGAGAGCTACCATGATTTGCACCCATGTTCTCGGAAAGGGAGCCATGGGTGTAAAAAGCCCCTTGGACCGGGCGTTTTAGGGACATTTTCCACTTGGGCGCGACGGGCGATCGGGTCGGATGAGGCCGCCGCTATTTCGAGATTGGCCTGCTGCCGTTATACTGTCGCACACCTTCGGTTTTTCCCATTGATACAGCGAGTTACCGTGTCCAAGTCAGAATCGTCAGATACGCAGTTCTTCAATTCCTTTAGCTTGGTAATCGGTCTACTCGCCGCTTTTGCCATTGTCTTGTTCGCGTTCGCCAACTCTGTTGGGGAATCTCACCAGGGCCAGGCCGTGTTGCAGGAGCCCCTGCGTCTGGCGGATGTTCAGAGAAACATCGCGCCATTTGCGCAAGTTGCCATTGCGGGTAAGGACAATTCGGCGCTGGCGGCACTGAACGCGCCTGCGGGTGGTGCGCCCGCAGCTAACGTGCCTACCACGGGAGAACAGGCATTTACGCAAGTGTGTTCGGCCTGCCATTCGACCGGCGTCAACGGGGCGCCGAAAATCGGCGATCACGCTGCGTGGGGTCCTCGCATTGCTCAAGGCAAAGAAACACTCTACAAAGACGCTATCGCGGGCAAGGGAAGCATGCCGCCCAAGGGTGGCACGACTTGGCCGGACGCGACCATCCGCATGACCGTGGACTACATGATCTCGCAGAATAAATAGACTCTAAAGTCGCTCTCCAAGTCTTTCTTAAGACGCGCGATCCAGCGTTCGAAGCTTTACGGCTTCTGCCACATCCATCAAACGTATATCCGTTTCACCGGCTAGGTCGGCGCACGTGCGCGCGACTTTGAGCACTCGGTGATATGCCCTTGCCGATAGGCCGAGACGCTCGATCGCGGCAGCGAGCAGCATCCGCGAATCCTTCGCGAGCCCGCAGAAGCGGGTTATCTCAGCGGAAGTCAGGCGTGCATTGAGTTTTCCCTGGCGCTCCCACTGAAGCGCCCTTGCGGCGGCAACGCGCTCTGCGACCGCGGCCGAATTCTCGCTCGGGCCGCGTACCCCGCTGGGTCCGCGCTCCTCGCCGAGCAATTGGTCCACCGGCAGCGGCAGGAGCTCGACGTGAATATCGATGCGATCGATGAGGGGGCCGGAGATTCGATTTCTGTAGCGCGCGACCTGCTCCGCGGTGCAATGACAGCGCCCGCGTGCATCGCCGGCATAACCGCATGGACAGGGATTCATGGCGGCAACCAGCTGAAATCGGGCCGGGAATTCGCAAGTGCGCTTGAGGCGCGAAAGGGTGACTGTGCCGCTTTCCAACGGTTCGCGCAGGGCCTCGAGTGCGTTGCGCGGGAATTCAGGCAACTCGTCCAAAAACAGCACGCCGAGATGTGCGAGCGACAGTTCGCCGGGGCGCATGGCGCCGCCGCCGATGAGTGCGGCCATGGAGGCGGTGTGCTGGGGACTGCGAAAGGGTCTGCGACCGCCGACCGTGGGCTTCCGCCCGGCGGCAGATTCCAAGCTGGCGACTTCAAGAATTTCTTGCTGCGACAAGGGCGGCAGCAGACTCTGAAGCCTTTGCGCGAGCAGTGTCTTGCCGGAGCCGGGAGGCCCGATGAATAACAGCCCGTGCTCGCCGGCGGCGGCAATTTCCAACGCTCGCTTGCCGGCGTATTGTCCGCGAACTTCGGCGAGGTCCGGAGCGGGCTTGGAGGATGGTTTGCCGGAGGCTGCATCCAACGGCGTGAACGGCGGTGCATACGGCGATCCCGTGGCTTTAAGCGCGGCGACCACCTCGGATAGATGATTGACCAGCCGGAGCTTTGCGCCGCTGACCAGACTGGCCTCGAGCGCGTTGGCGGCGGGCAGAATCATTTCGCTGCCCTGTTTTGCGCCGGCGATCAGCGCAGGCAGTAGCTTGCGTGTTTCGCGAAGCGCGCCACCGAGCGAGAGTTCGCCGTAAAACTCGCGGTCCTTGAGTGACTTCGCAAGAATCTTGCGGTCCGCTGCCAATATGCCGACCGCGATCGGCAGATCAAAGCGGCCGCCTTCCTTGGGCAAATCGGCCGGGGACAAATTGACGGTGATGCGCCGTTGGGGAAAATCATAGCCGGCGGTCTCGAGCGCTGCGCGAACTCGCTCCTTGCTTTCTCGAACCACGGCTTCGGGAAGGCCGACCAGATTGAATGCAGGCAATCCGTTGCCGAGATGCACTTCCACGCGAACCGTTGGTGCGTCAAGTCCCGCCGGGGCGCGGCTGAAGACGGTGCTCACATCCTTTTGAGTGTCCATACTTGGCGGCTGGGTGTCCATACTTGGCCGTTGCGTGTCCATACGTGGCCGCTGGAAATAATTGCGGCGGGTTGGCGGGACTCTTATTGCGCTGCGAGCTTGGCTTCGAGTTCTTTCAGCCGTGCTTCGAGCGCCGTCAATTTTGCTTGGCTGCGTTCCAGAATCGCGGCTTGCACGTCGAATTCTTGTCGAGTGACCAGATCGAGCTTCGCCAGTTGCGCCTGCAATACGGCTTTGAAATTACTTTCAAGATCCCGCCCGAAAGCCCGCAACGACTCCGGCACGGAATCGGCCAGGCGTTTCGCCAAATCGTCCAGGCCGTTGGGATTTATAAAACTCATTGCTTACCTCCGATCCTGTTTGGACCGCGCCGCGATCGCACTTGGTTAACGCATGGATGGTGCGCTTCTGGGCCAAATGGGTGCACCGACTCCCAGCACGGCTCGTAACCCCTTGATTCGCCACTTCCAGGGACTGGCACGAAAGCTGCAATCCTCAAGATCAATATACGCGGAAGTGATATCGGAGGCGTCTGATTTAAAGGTGGAAGCGGGGAGAAATGCATGAAGCTGATCACCGCGATCATCAAACCATTCAAGCTGGACGAAGTTCGGCAAGCAGTCGCGGATATCGGCATTCAAGGCGTCACGGTCACTGAAGTACATGGGTTTGGGCAAGGCCAAGGGCACACTGAAACTTATCGAGGAGCTGACTATCTGATCGACTTTCTGCCGAAGGCGAAGATTGAACTCGCGGTGGACGACTCGATCGCTGAGCAGGTGCTGGAAGCGGTATGCAACGTGGCTCGAACAGGAAACCCTGGTGATGGAAAAGTCTGGATTTTTGAATTGGAACAAGCGTTGCGGGTACGAACCGGTGAGACCGGCTCGGACGCGATTTGAGCCTGGTCTCGCTCGCTATCGAGCGAGACCAAAACTTTTGACGATTTAGGAGCATCTCGCGCCGGCAAGCCAGCCAACTCCCCCGTCGGTGCGATATCCCGGCGGCGCGGGTTCCTTAAAAGGGGCCCGCGCCGTTTTTTATAAACACACGCGCCCGACGCAAGACGCTTTTGCGTTTATACATCAGGCCACTTCAATAAACATGCTGTGCTGCAGCAAATTTCTTTCTAATTCCACGCTAAACTGCGTCCCCATCAGAACCGGAGCTTCTCTTCCATGAAAATGGTCATCGCCATCATCAAACCCTTCAAGCTTGACGATGTGCGCGCTGCCCTGGCAGAGGTGGGTGTTCAGGGCATTACCGTGACAGAGGTCAAAGGTTTTGGCCGCCAAAAGGGCCACACTGAGCTTTATCGGGGGGCGGAATACATCGTTGATTTTCTGCCCAAAGTGAAGCTCGAATTGGCCGTCGATGACGAGCAGGTCGACCGAGTCGTGGAAGCCATAATTGAGACGGCGCGAACGGGTAAAATCGGTGATGGCAAGATTTTTGTTTGCGATCTTGGCCAGGCGGTGCGCATTCGCACCGGCGAGGCGGGCTCGCGGGCTCTTTAATCACGCCGTGCCGTGTACCTATCAAGCGAGGAATGGACGATGAAACGCCTTTTGTTATTCGCCGCGCTGCTCGCTTGGTCAGGTCTTGCCTCTGCGGTGGTCTACAAGTGGGTCGACGCGCAAGGCAAGCTGCAATACGGGGATCGTCCGCCTGACGGGGTGCATGCGGAAAGGGTCGAGCTTCTCGGCACTCATGCGGCATCCACGCGCACGGCGCCGGCCGCATCGGCTGCGACTGCCCCGGTAGCACCCACGTACAAGCCCACGGGACCGAAAGCGGCCACCACGGAGGCTGAGGACAAAAAGGCGGTGGAGCAAGACGTCGCGCAAACTCGAGACAAGCAATGTACCGAGGCTCAGGATCGCTACAAGAAACTCATTGAAGGTCGGCGCCTTTATAAAGCCGGTGCCAATGGCGAGCGCCAGTTCATGACCTCGGAAGAAATCGACACCGAGCGCCTGAACGCCAAGCGCGACATCGATACCATTTGCAACAGCACGACTTGATCAGGCGCTTTCGATAGCGCCTCCCGTTTGAATGCCGCTGTTTCGCTAGGGTGAGCGGACTGCTCCGCCCTCACCTTTGCGCCTTCCTCTAAACTTGGCCGCGCTTTGCCGTGGAAGGCGCAAAGCCTTAGGCTACGTGTCATTCGAAATTTGACCTAAGGACATGCACATGCAAACGGGCTTTGTTGGATTGGGTGCCATGGGCGTACACATGGCACGCAACCTCCACCGCGCGGGATTACTCACGGGTGTGTGGAATCGCACCCCGGAAAAGGCCAAGGCGTTGGCGGAGGAGCTCAAGGTAATTTCCTTCGCGAGCTTGACGGAACTGGCCGGAAACTGCGAAGCGGTGATTATTTGCGTATCGGCGGACGACGATTTGCGCGAAGTCATTGCCGGCCTCGAGCCGGGCTTGAGCCCGCACATGATCGTCATGGATTGTTCCACCGTCGGCAAAGACACGGTGCGCGAGATCCATGCACAGCTTTCCCAGATCGGCGTGGGCTTTCTGGATTGCCCGGTCAGCGGCGGCGTCGAGGGAGCGCGCACGGCATCGTTGGCCATCATGTGCGGTGGCGATGAAGAGGTATTCAACCGCGCGCAGTCTATTTTGGAAAAGCTCGGCAAGGCCGTCGCGTACATGGGTGGAAGCGGCGCGGGTCAAGCGACCAAGGCCACCAACCAAATCATGTGCGCAGGCATTATCCAAGCGGTGGGCGAGGCCATGGCATTTGCGCACGAGGAAGGGGTGGATCTTAAAAAAGTGATTGAAGTGCTGGGCAAAGGGGCGGGCTCGAGCTGGTACTTCGTCAATCGAGCGCCCTTCATGGCGAACAACAGCTTCCCGGCGGGCTTCCGCGTGCGCTTGCACGATAAGGACTTGCGCATTTGCCGCGACATGGCGGCCAAGCATGGCGGCGTGCTGCCGGTGGTCGAGTCGACGATCGATCAATATGAAAAACTGATTGCGCAAGGCTTCGGCGATGAGGACATCTCGTCCATTTATCGGCTGAAGACCAAACTCTTTCCCGAAAAGCCCGAATCAAAGTGACCGTGCTGCGCATCGCAACTCGCAAGAGCCCGCTGGCGCTGTGGCAGGCGGAGCACGTGGCGGCGCTGTTACGCGAAGCTCACCCGGGCATCGAAATCGAGTTGGTGCCGCTGGTGACTCAAGGGGATCGGATCCAAGACCGGACCCTGGCTGCCATCGGCGGCAAGGGCCTATTCATCAAAGAGCTCGAGGTGGCCATCGAGGACCTGCGTGCCGACATAGCCGTTCATTCGATGAAGGACGTGCCGGCTGATCTTCCCGCAGGGCTCACGATCGGCGCGGTATTGACGCGCGCGGACCCGCGTGATGCCTTGGTGACCACATCGGGCATCGATCGAGTCGAGGATTTGCCGCATTGCGCTGTCGTCGGTACATCGAGCTTGCGGCGGCAAGCACAGCTCTGCGCCCTACGCCTGGATCTGCGCATTGAATCGCTGCGCGGCAACGTCGACACGAGGATTCGCAAGCTCGATGCCGGCGGCATGGATGCCATCATCCTGGCATGTGCGGGGTTGATCCGCTTGGGTTTGGAATCGCGCATCACCGCACGCATCGATCCGGCAATCTGCCTGCCCGCCGTGACCCAGGGCGTGATCGGCATCGAATGCCGCCGCAGCGATACGCGCACCTTGAGTCTGCTGGGGCCTCTCGAGGATCCGGCGACGCGACTGTGCATGGACGCGGAGCGCGCGTTCGCGGCGCGGTTGGGCGGTAGCTGCCAATCGCCCATTGCCGCCTACGCCGAGCTTGCGGCCGATCGAATGACGCTTCGAGGCTTGGTGGCGGAACCCGATGGCTCACGGGTGCTGCGAGATTCCATTTCGGGCAGCAGCGAAAAGCCTGGCGCGCTGGGCGAACAATTGGCTGAGCTCATGCTCGAGGCCGGTGCAGGGCCGCTGCTCGAGCGCCTACGTACCGGTTAGCGATGCCGGTACTTCAAAGCATGCCGGCCCTTCATGGCATTGGCGTCCTGGTCACCCGGCCGGAGTTGCAAGCGATGCCGCTGTGCCGACTGCTGGAGGCACAGGGCGCGAGCACCCTACGATTGCCGGCGGTGGAAATCAAACCCTTGGGTGACAGGCGCGCGGTGGCCGCGCGCCTCGGGGATCTTGAGCATTTCGATATCATCATTTTCACCAGCGCCAATGCGGTCCGATTCGGCGTGTCGTTCCTGGATCAACGGCGCGGTTTAACGCTCGCGGCGTTAGGTCCGGCGACAGCGCGCGCCTTGAACCAAGCGGGTTATCGCGTGGCCATCCAACCCCATGACTCGATCGACACGGAGGGTCTTCTTAGGCATCCGCAGTTGGAACACGTCGCGGGCCGGCGCATTTTGATGTTCAAGGGAGGCGATGGACGGGAACTGCTCCGGCAAGAACTCACTCAGCGTGGCGCGACGGTGGTCACCGCTGATGTTTACGAGCGCGCGCCGGCCATTCCGAGCGCGGCCGCTCTGGCTACCGTGCACGAGAGATTCGCGGCGGGCACCATTCATGTCGTCACCGCGACCAGCGTGGAAGTGGGGCGCAATTTGCTTGAGCTGGCGACGGGCTCGCGCGCCCCGCCCGAATTGCGCAACCAATTCGACGGCGTGCATTGGCTGGTGCCGAGCGAGCGCGTGGGGTTGGGCCTTCGAGAATTAGGTCTCAAGGCGCCCTTGCTGCAGGCGCCCTCCGCGGAGGATCAGGATTTGGTAACCGCCCTCATCCGCTGGCGCTCGAGCGTGTCGGGCGCGTAGTCGAAGGAATCGAAGTACAGGCGGTTCGCAGAGGCGCCGCGCACATCGAACTCCCGCCGCACGGCCGCGATCATGGCGGGCGGCCCGGCGGCATAGACCTCATACGCATCCAGGTCCTGGATATCTTTGAATGCGGCTTCATGCACCCAGCCGGTGAGCCCGCGCCACTGCGGCGACGCTTCCGACAGCACCGGCACGTAACGCAAGGAAGCGGCTCGGCGGCTCAAGGCCTCCAGCGTGGCGTGCGCGTACAAGTCCTGTTCGCTGCGCACTCCCCAATAAAGCTGGATGTCGCGGTTTATGCCGTTCTCGATGAGGTGTCGCAGGATACTCAACAGGGGTGCAATGCCCGTGCCGCCGCCGATCAGCAGCATGGGCGGCGCGCCGCGAGCGGCGTCGGCACCCGGCGCAGCGGCGCCCGGCCGGTACACGAATTTGCCCAATGGACCTTCGATGGTCAGCAGCGCGCTTTGCATATCGTCGTGGAACAATCGATCGGTGAATTCTCCGCCTGCGACGTGGCGCACGTGCAGCTCGAGCGGCCGGGCGTCGTGCGGCGGCGATGCGATGGAAAAACTCCGGCGCCGTCCGCCCGGCAACAGAATATCGAGATACTGGCCGGGCTCGAACACGAAGTCTTCGGCCAGGGGCAGGCGCAAGAACAGGCCCTTGACGTCGTGCGAGAGGGGCACCGTGCGCTCGATGCGGCAGGGCAGGCGCTTAGGTAGGGCGCTGCCGGCGGATCTGACTTCGAAGGTCTCAATGGTGAGGTCGGTACGCGCACGCGCCTGGCACAACAGAATCATGCCCTCGGCGACCTCGCCCGCGGAAAGGCCGAGCGGCGGACCGTTCGGATAATGGATTTCGCCGCGCACCAGGCGTGCCTTGCAGGCGCCGCAATTGCCTCCCTTGCAGCTGTGCGGTAAACGCAGTGCCGCGCTCTGCGCGGCGTCGAGCAGCGGCTGGTCGGCTGCGGCGCTGAAGCTTGCCTGCGAGTTGGATAGTCTGATCAGCACATGGGTCGCGCGATCATGAGTCTCTCGTCACACGCTAGGTTGGCTGCGTTTGCTGTCCAACCACTCGGAGATGACCTTCCATTGCTGCCAATCCGGCCAGGCGAGATACTCAGGAAGCTCGAACACGCCCATGCCCCTCGCGTAGGCGCGCACATAATTCTGTGCCTCGCGCAAAGCTCCCAGATAAGGCACTTTCAGCTTGCCGAGGTATTGATCCAGTTCCTCGAACACCAGCGTGTGTTCGCGCACGCGATTGGCGACGACGGCCAAACGCGCTTGCTTGCGCGAGACCTTGCCGATTTCGAGCAATTCGGCCATGAAATGTCCGCACGCCTTCATGTCGATGCTCGATGGCAGCACCGGCACGATGATGGTCTCGGCCCGCCGCACCAGTTCGTTGAGTTCGGTGCCATGAACCCGTGCCGGTGCATCGATCACGAGTACATCGGTGTTGCGCGGCACGCTGCGCAAGCCGTCTTCGAATGCGGCCGCGCCGCTGATTGCAGGCAAATCGGCGGGGCGCATGGCGAGCCAGTCGAGGCTGGAGCGCTGTGGGTCGTAGTCCGCGATGCAGACGTTGTGCCCGTCGCGGGCGAAGAATACGGCGATGTTCGTGCTCAGCGTGCTCTTCCCGCATCCGCCCTTCGCGTTCAATACCATTACGTGTCGCATAATCCCCCTTACTTTGTTGTGCCCGTAAGGTAGAGCTTTAGTCGAGCATTGCGCAACCCCCGAGCGGAAATTCGCCGCATCGGCTATGCTCGGGCATATGCGCATCGAGTTTCTGAAGATGCAGGGGTTGGGCAACGATTTCTTGGTATTCGACGCCGCCGACATCGCCGCTGATACTCACCTTGATCAAGGGACGCTTCGCGCCCTCGCCGATCGCCACACCGGTGTGGGATTCGACCAAGCCCTTTTGCTCGAGACGCCGCGCGATACCGCGAGCCGGGTGTTCTATCGAATATTCAATTCCGACGGCAGCGAGGTCGAGCAATGCGGCAACGGCGCGCGCTGTATCGCGGCGCTGCTGTATGCGCGCGCGCCGGAATTGGGCCGCGATCTCATCATGGGCAGCCCCGGCGGCAACGTGCGTGCGCGCGTTCGAGACGACGGACTGGTGTCGGTGGACATGGGCATACCGGTGTTCGACGAGCCGCCGACGCTTTCGTTATCGGTCGAAGGTCAGACCATCGAAATGAGCGCGCTCTCGCTCGGTAATCCTCATGTGGTGCTGCGAGTGGCGGACGTCAACGCCGCGCCGGTGGCACGGCTTGGACCCCGCATCGAGCGCCACCCGCATTTCCCTGGCCGCACCAATGTAGGGTTCATGCAGACACTTTCGCGCAACCATATTTTGCTTCGAGTCTTCGAACGAGGCGCGGGCGAGACCTTGGCCTGCGGCACGGGGGCCTGCGCGGCCGTGGCCGCCGGCCGGCAGCGGGGAGAACTCGACGGCGAGGTGCGGGTAGATTTGCCGGGCGGCACGGCCACAGTTTCTTGGGAGGGTCCGGCGCAGCATATTTGGCTGACGGGACCTGCGACCACGGTTTTTACCGGTTCTATCGATTTAACGCGATTCACGGGAGCCACACAATGACGACGAGTCACGCGCGCGGGATCAAGCAGGAAGTTCTCAATGACAACAGTGTCGCGGACTATCTGCAGAACTACCCGGATTTCTTCGAACGCCATTCGCAACTGCTGACCAAATTGAGACTGCCGCATGTGCGGGACGTCGCTGCCACCGTCAGCCTGGTCGAGCGCCAAGTGGAGGTGCTGCGCGAACGCAATCAATCACTCGAACGCAAGCTCAAGGAGTTGGTCGATGTGGCCAGGGCCAACGATGGGCTGGCTGATCGGATACACCGCCTGAGCCAGCGATTGATCCGGGCACACACGTTGTCGGAGTCGATCAATGCCATTGAGACCTCGTTGCGCGAGGACTTTGACTCGATGAATTCGGTGTTGGTGCTGTTCCTCGAGGAAGCCCGAGCGCTGCAGACGGACACCGGCCAATTCCTGCGTATCGCCAACCCGGCTGACGAGAACATGAAGAGCTTTGAGTCCTTGCTGAGCTCGGGCAAACCGCGTTGCGGCCAAGTCCGCGATGCGCAGCGCGATTATTTGTTCGGCGGGGACTCGATCGCGATCGGCTCGGTGGCGCTTACGCCATTGGGTCAAAAAGGCGCGCTCGGCATTCTCGCGATCGGCGCCAGCGACTCGGATCGCTTCCATCCGGGCATGAGCACCGAATTCCTGCTGCGTATCGGCGAACTCGTGACGTACGCGCTGACGCGCTAAGGCCTCGCTCTCGTGCAGGACAGCGAGCGCGAGTGGATAGAGCGATTTTTATCGCACCTGTCCTTCGAGCGCCGCATGAGCGGTCACACGATCTCAGCCTATCGACATGATTTAGGAAGGCTTGCGGCTTTCTGCGACAAGCGCGGCGTCAAGCGCTGGGCGGTTCTCAATAATTTTCAAGTGCGTGCATACGCTGCGAGCGAGCACGCCGGCGGCATCGCTCCGCGCAGCATCCAGCGTCGGCTCTCGGCGGCCCGCACTTTCTACGAATATCTCATGCGCGAGGCTGCGGTAAAGAACAATCCCGCGCTCGAGGTGCGCGCCCCGAAAACCAAAAAGCGGCTGCCGGCCACGCTCGATGCCGATCAAATGGGCCGGCTGCTCAACTTTCGAGTGGATGATTCGCTCTCGGCGCGCGACAAAGCCATGATGGAGCTGTTCTATTCGTCGGGCTTGAGATTGGGCGAGTTGGTGGGATTGGACGTCGCGGCGGTTGATTTGGGGGATAGAACCGTGCGCGTGCTCGGCAAAGGACAAAAGACCCGCATCGTGCCCGTCGGGCGGCACGCCATCGACGCCTTGAGAAAGTGGCTCATTGAGCGCGCCGCACTGGCGGGAAAGGGATCGGGCGTGACGTCGGCGAAATCGGGAGCCCTCTTTGTGGGGAAGAGCGGACGGCCTCTATCGGTTCGAGCGGTGCAACTGCGCGTCGGCACCTGGGCCCGGCGCCAGGGCCTCTCGATGCACGTTCATCCGCACATGTTCCGTCACTCCTTTGCAACACATCTTTTGGAATCAAGCGGGGACCTGCGCGGCGTGCAGGAATTGCTGGGCCATGCCGACATCAGCACCACGCAGGTATACACGCATTTGGATTTTCAGCACCTGGCCAGCGTCTACGATGCCGCTCATCCCCGGGCGCGCCGCCGGCCGCGCACGGCTTGAAAGGGCCGTGAACGGCCCCACGGTACGTGATTGATGAATCACGATCCCGATCGAATTTACGGCACCACCATTCTGGCGGTCCGCCGCAACGGCCGCGTCGCGGTCGGGGGCGATGGCCAAGTCACGTTGGGGCAGAGCGTGATGAAATCCAATGCGCGCAAGGTGCGGCGTCTCTACGGCGACAAAGTGCTGGCCGGATTTGCCGGGGGAACGGCGGATGCCTTCACCTTGTTCGAGCGCTTCGAGGGCAAGCTGGAGAAATTCGGAAATCTCACGCGCGCGGCCATTGAATTGGCCAAGGACTGGCGCACCGACCGGAGTCTGCGGCGATTGGAAGCGCTGCTTTGCGTGGCGGATACCGAGAGCACGTATGTTATCTCGGGCACCGGCGATGTGATCGAACCGGAGCATGATTTGATCGCTATCGGATCCGGCGGCGGCTTCGCGCAAGCGGCGGCGCAGGCCTTTATGCAAAGCGACTTATCGGCGCGCGACATCGTCGAACGGTCTTTAAACATTGCGGCGGACATCTGCATCTACACCAACCGCAATTTGACCATCGAGGAACTCTAAGGGATGTCGCAGATGACCCCGCGGGAAATCGTCGAGGAACTCGACAAGCACATCGTCGGCCAAACCGCCGCGAAACGCGCGGTGGCGATAGCCTTGCGCAACCGCTGGCGCCGCCAGCAGGTGGCCGAGTCGCTGCGTCCTGAAATCACGCCGAAGAACATTCTCATGATTGGCCCGACCGGGGTGGGCAAGACCGAGATCGCGCGTAGGCTGGCCAGGCTCGCCAAGGCTCCCTTCATCAAGGTCGAAGCGACCAAATTCACCGAAGTGGGCTATGTTGGGCGTGAAGTTGATTCGATCGTCCGCGATCTGGTAGAGATCTCCGTCAAAATGACTCGAGAAGAGGAGATGGCGAAAGTGCGCCATCGGGCTGCCGACAACGCCGAGGATCGGGTCTTGGATATTCTGCTGCCGCGGCCTCAGGCGGGCTTCACCGGCGATGCGGGCAATAAGGACAACGATACCCGGCAGCGCTTTCGCAAAATGCTGCGGGAGGGCCAGTTGGATGATCGCGAGATTGAAATCGAAGTCAGGGCCCTGCCCATGGGGGTCGAGATCATGGCTCCTCCGGGCATGGAGGAAATGACCCAGCAGCTGCAGGGGATGTTTCAGAACTTAGGCGGCGGCCGCACCCGCCCGCGCAAACTCAAGATCAAGGAGGCCTTGAAGCTTCTGGTCGACGAGGAAGCGGCGAAGATGATCAATGAAGAGGAACTCAAGCTGCGCGCGGTGGAAAACGCCGAGCAAAACGGCATCGTGTTCATCGATGAAATCGACAAGATCGCGCGGCGGCAGGAAACCACCGGGGCGGATGTGTCTCGCGAGGGCGTGCAACGCGACCTGCTACCCTTGGTCGAAGGATGCACGGTGAATACCAAATACGGAACCGTCAAAACCGATCATGTGCTGTTCATCGCTTCCGGCGCGTTCCACATGTCCAAGCCCTCGGACCTGATCCCTGAATTGCAGGGCCGCTTGCCCATAAGAGTCGAGCTCGACCCTTTGGTGGTGGGAGATTTCGTGCGTATTTTGACCGAGCCCGATGCATCGCTGTGCCGCCAATACACGGCGCTCATGGCCACCGAAGGCGTGACTCTGGAATTTGCCGAGTCCGGCGTGCAGCGGCTCGCTGAAGTCGCTTTCGAGGTCAACGAACGGACCGAGAACATCGGCGCACGGCGACTGCATACCGTGATGGAACGCTTGCTCGAGACCGTATCCTTCGATGCCGCGGATCGCAGCGGAACCCACGTGCTCATCAGTCGAGAATATGTCGAGAGCAACTTGGGCGAACTGGTCAAAGATCAGGATTTGTCGCGGTATATCCTGTGAGCGTGCCGCGCACACCGCAGCCCACCGACATCAAGTTGCGCACGGCATCGCGGCTGCTCGAAGTGAGTTTCGATGATGGATCGCGCTTCGAATTGCCATTCGAGTATCTGCGGGTTTTTTCCCCTTCAGCCGAAGTGAAAGGCCACGGCGGCGGCGAGGGTACGCTGCAGCTCGGCAAACAACACGTCGGGATCAGCAGCCTTGAACCCGTGGGCAACTATGCCCTGCGCTTGTTTTTCGATGACGGACACAATACGGGCTTGTATTCCTGGAGCGTGCTGCACCAGCTGGGCAAGGACAGGGACGCCAATTGGGCCAGATATTTGGAACGCTGCCGCAACCACAGCCAAAGCAGCTAAATAGCGGCGCGGCGCAAAGCTCGCGGCGCCAGTCGGCTACAATATCCCCTTGAAGACAAGGCTCCTTGGGGTCCCATGGCTGATTCCGATCGAACGGTGGATTTTGGTTTCGAAAAGGTCGCGGAGGCCGACAAGGCGGCGCGCGTGCGTGCGGTGTTTGCCTCGGTGGCCGGCAAGTACGATGTCATGAATGACCTCATGTCCTTCGGTGCGCATCGGTTGTGGAAACACTTCACGCTGTCCTTGACGGGTTTGCGTCCGGGCCAAAGCGCTTTGGACGTTGCCGGGGGCACCGGCGATCTGGCGGCCGGATTACTCAGGCAAGTCGGAAAGGCAGGACGGGTCGTTTTGTCCGATGTGAATCCGGCCATGCTGGAAATCGGGCGCGACCGCCTTCTTGATGCGGGTCACGTCGGCAACATCGAGTGCATCGTGGCCGATGCCGAGCGGCTGCCCTTCGAGGACGACACATTCAATTGCATCACCATCGGTTTCGGCCTGCGCAATGTCACCGATAAGGCGGCGGCGCTTCAGTCCATGTACCGGGTGCTGAAACCCGGCGGGCAGCTGCTGGTGCTGGAGTTTTCGACGCCGGTGGCCCCGGGGTTGAAACCACTTTACGATGCGTATTCTTTCAAAGTGTTGCCGCTGCTCGGGCGCCTCGTCGCTCATGATGCCGATAGCTACCGTTACCTGGCGGAATCCATACGCATGCATCCCGACCAGGAAACCTTGCTCAGCCTGTTGCGCGATGCCGGATTCGCGCAGGCGCGCTATCACAACTTGAGCGGCGGTATCGTGGCCGTGCATCGCGGCTACAAAATCTGATGCCCGCGACCCCCGCCTGGCTGGCTGCGGCCGAAGCTGCGTTCAATCGAAACATTGCAATGTCGACATCGGCCGCGCAACTCGCCAAGCGTCTCGAGGGAACCAGTCTGCGAGTGGAGGTCAGCGGCATGACGCCCATTCGGGCGGAAGTGTTCGGCGCCCGGCTCGCATTGCTCGCACAGGAGGGGACCACCGACGCGGCAGTCACCGGGGTGGAAGCATCGGGTGGGCCGTTGCCGGCCAACGCCGTCATTTCGGGATCAGCGCCGGCGCTGCTGCAAATGATGAGGGGCAGTGCCCCGTTTTCGCAAGTTGGCTCGTCGGTGCAAATCCGCGGCGATGCAGAGATTGCCAATCTGTATCGGCAGCTGTTCGCGGCGGCACGCCCGGACTTGGAAGAGGAATTGTCGCGTTGGGTGGGCGACATGCCGGCGAGGCATTTGTCCTTGCTTGCCAAAAGCGTGAGGACCTGGGCGCGGCGCGCACGGCGCACGGCCGGCGAAAATATCGCGGAATATCTGCAAGAGGAAGGCCGCGACTTGGTCACGAAAACCGAGATGGAGGAATTTCTGCGCGGCGTCGACGCCGTTCGCGACGCGGTCGACCGCATCGAAGCGAGGCTCAAAGGGTTGGAGCAGCGCTTGAAGAGCGTTTCGTAAATGCGGTTGCGGGTAATTTCGAGACTGCTGCAAATACAGCGGGCGCTGGTCAGGCATCGGCTGGACGAGTTCGTACGGGCAACCCACCTATACCGGCCGTTGCGCTATCTTTTTTATTTTTCCCCGTGGACTTGGTTCCAGCGCAGCATCGGCGGCACGCGCGGTGCGCGATTGCGGCTCGCACTCGAGGAGTTGGGGCCGATATTCGTGAAATTCGGACAGGCGCTGTCGACGCGCCGCGATTTGCTGCCGCTGGACGTCGCCGACGAGTTGGCCAAGCTTCAAGACAATGTGCCGCCGTTTCCCGCGGACATCGCCATCGCCATGATTGAAGCTACCTTCGGCAGGCCGCTGAAAGAAATATTCGCCAGCTTCGATTCCACGCCGCTTGCCGCAGCGTCCATCGCACAGGTGCACGCAGCCACCTTGAATGACGGCGCCGAAGTGGTGGTCAAGGTCTTGCGGCCCGGCATGCGGGAAGTGATCGACCTGGATTTGGAAGTGCTGGACGCGCTGGCTCAACTCGCGGATGAGTATTGGATTGAAGCCCGCCCGGTCAGGCCCATTGAGGTGGTGCAGGAATATCGCAAAACCGTTACTGACGAACTGGATCTGTTGCGAGAAGCCGGCAACGCTTCACAGCTAAAGCGTAATTTCGCGGGTTCCCAGCTTCTCTATGTGCCGCAAATTTATTGGGACTATTGCCGCCAGAATGTGATGGTGATGGAGCGCATTCACGGCATCGTGATCAGCCAAGTCGAGGAATTGCGGGCACGCGGCGCCGACATCGCCAAGCTTGCGGAGAACGGCGTGAAAATTTTCTTCACGCAGGTGTTCCGCCACAATTTCTTTCATGCCGACATGCACCCCGGAAATATTTTCGTGCAGATTGACGATCCGAAAAATCCGCGTTACGCGGCAGTGGACTTCGGCATCGTCGGCACTTTGCAGCCGCGCGACCAGCACTACCTCGCGGAAAACTTCATGGCCTTTTTTAACCGCGATTATGGGCGCATAGCGCGGCTGCATATCGAGAGCGGCTGGGTGCCCAAGGGCACCCGAGTGGATGAACTCGAATCGGCGGTGCGCACGGTCTGCGAGCCGATATACAACAAGCCTTTGAAGGAGATTTCGTTCGCCCAAGTGCTGCTGCGCCTGTTCGAGACGGCGCGCCGCTTCGACATGCAGGTTCAGCCGCAATTGATTTTGCTGCAAAAGACCCTGTTCAATATCGAAGGACTTGGCAGGCAGCTCTACCCGGAGCTCGATTTGTGGAAGACGGCGCAGCCGGTGCTGCGCGACTGGATGCGGGAGCGCACGAGCCCGCTCGCCATCCTGCGCGAAATCCGCACCCATTTGCCTGATGCGCTGATGACACTGCGGCAGGTGCCGCAAATCCTGCAGACCGCGGTGCGCGAGGCGGCCGAAGGCACGCCGCCTTCCCTCGATGCGGGGGTGGCGCAATTGCGTGCCGACATGCGCGGGAATAGCGCGCGGCGCGACTTATGTGTCGCCGCGGGCGTGCTGTGGCTATCCGGGTTGATTTGGCTGGTGCAAACCACGCAATATCGCTGGTTTGGCGTGTTGCAATTGATCGCCGCCCTCGTGCTCTTCGTGAGGCTGCGATCCACTAGAAGAGACGCTCCTAGGCTTCGAAACGAATGAGAATCCCGATAGAGAGTTCGACCAGTTACCGCGGCCGCAATTCGCGGCCAAATCTTCCTGTGCTCGCGGCATTCGTTGCACTGGCGCTGGCCATTGGGGTGTTGGGTGCGGCGTTTTCGCCCGCCCTGTCCGCATCGGCCAGGCAGTGGTATGCCTCGCTGGCCAAACCTGAATGGCTGCCGCCGCCAAACTGGTTTCTTCCCGTCTGGGCGACTCTTTACGTGACGATGGGCACGTCAGCGTGGATGATCTGGCGCGAGCGCTATCATCGCAGCCGCAACACGGCAATCGCCGCCTATTCCTTGCAGCTTTTGCTCAACGCCCTGTGGCCGCCGCTGTTTTTCGGCTTGCGCAACATGGACGCAGGTCTGTTCGACCTCATCGCCTTGTGGCTGGCGATCGGCTGGACGTTGCGTGAATTCGCGCGCGTGCGAGTCGCCGCGGCCCTCCTCTTGGTGCCGTATTTTCTTTGGGTGACCTTCGCTGCGGCGATGAATCTGGCGGTATGGAAATTGAACCCGTGAAGCCGGGGGAAGGTGAGGGCATGGTGGCGCTATGTAGGTACAAGATTACGCGCCTTCGGGTCGATGCGCCGATCACGCCGATCGCATATTTTCGTCAATCTGGCCTCGCTGCGTCGGGTACATTGTCGCGAGAATCCGGGGCTAAAGTAAACTTTGATAAGCCCTCCGCGCGCACCTTTTGCGCCGGTCGGGATTAGCACCGCACCCCGTGTCACATCAAGCGCGATGTATCCGGCTGCAGCTTCGTCCTTGCCGGTAGAATACCCCCATGCCGGTTCAACCATCGCGTCACTTCAGCTTTCCGCATCAGGCGACGCCGCGCACGCACCTGTTGTCCAACGGCCACTACGCGGTGATGGTGACCGCGGCCGGCTCGGGCTACAGCCGGTGGCGCGACATTGCCTTGACGCGTTGGCGTGAGGATCCCACCTGCGACCCGTGGGGCTACTACGTATTCCTGCGCGATGTATTCAACGGCCACGTCTGGTCCGCGGGGTACCAACCCATCGGCCGGGAATCCGAGAGCTACGAGGTGGCCTTTTTCGAGGATCGCGTACAGATCAGCCGTAAAGACGGCCCCATTCGCACCGACATGGAGATTCTGGTATCGAGCGAGGATGACGCCGAGGTGCGGCATCTCACCCTCACCAACGAAGGCAGGGGCGCCCGCGAGCTCGAACTGACTTCTTACGCGGAGGTGGTGTTGAGCCAGCCCGCGGCGGACTCCGCGCATCCGGCATTCTCCAAAATGTTCGTCCAGACCGAGTTTGTCCCGGAGCGCGGCGCGCTTTTGGCGACGCGGCGGCCGCGCGAGGCGGGCCAAGCGCAACCCTGGATGGTGCATTTCTGCTCCTTGGCCGGCGAAGCGGTGGGCGAGCTGCAGTTCGAGACCGATCGGGCGCGTTTTATCGGCCGAGGCCATGACGTGCGCAACGCCCTATCCATCATGGACGCGAGACCTTTGTCGAACACGGTGGGTACGGTGCTCGATCCGGTGCTCGCGCTGCGACGCCGAGTACGTATCGACCCCGGGCAGACGGTTCACATTGCCTTCTGGACCGGCATCTGCGCCGAGCGCCATGAGGCGCTGCGCCTGGCCGAAAAGTTGAGCGATCAGGCAACCTTTCAGCGCTTGAAAACGCAGGTCGCCTCCAAGGCGGCATTGCAGCTTCGCGAGTTGGGCGTGGATCTTGAGGAGGCCCAGCTTTTTCAAGAAATGGCCGAACCCGTGCTGTATTCCGACGCCTCACTGCGTGCGCCTCGCGATGTGCTCGACGACAATCAGTTGGGGCAACCGGCGCTGTGGAAGTATGGCGTGTCGGGCGATCGTCCGCTGGTGTTGGGCGTGGTCAAGGGCGAGCCCGATGTCGCGGTGATCAACCAGTTGCTACGGGCGCAGCTCTATTGGCAATCGAAATGTCTCTCGGTGGATCTTGTGATCCTGAATGCGGTCGAACCCGGCGCCGTCCAGGCCATGCAAGCGAGCCTGGAAACCGCCATCAAGAATGCGCGCTCGCCGGTGGTGCTATTGCGCGCCGACAGCATGCCGAGCGAGCATCGCAATTTTCTGCAAACCGCGGCGCGTGCGATTTTCGGCGCAGGACGGGGCAGCTTGCGGGAGCAATTCGTCAGGCCCCAGGAACGGGAACCGGCGGCGCGCCTGCGCCGGGAGAATAGCGGCCAGGAAATGCGCGCGCCGACCCCGCGTTTGGCACCGACGCTCGAATACTTCAATGGTCTCGGGGGCTTTGACAGAGAGGGGCGCGAATACGTTGTCGCGCTCGATGACGGCCAGTGGACGCCGGCGCCTTGGATCAATGTCATCGCCAATCCGCAGTTCGGCTTTTTGGCATCCGCGGACGGTTCCGGAAGCACGTGGTCGCTGAACGCACAGCAAAATCAAATCACGCCGTGGTCGAACGATCCTGTAAGCGATACGCCGGCCGAATCCATTTACATTCGCGACGAGACGTCCGGAGACTTATGGAGTGCGACGCCGTTACCCATCCGCGAACGATCTGCGGAGTACGTGGTGCGGCATGGATTCGGCTACACGCGTTACGAGCACACCTGCCATGGCATTTCCCTGGCGCTGACTCAATTCGTGCCGCTGGAAGATTCGATCAAGATTTCGCGCTTGAAAATAGTCAATGTCTCGGATGAATCACGCCAGCTCTCCGTCACCCATTACCTCGACTGGGTGTTGGGAAATCAGAACGGCCGATCGGCCCCGTTTATCATTACCGCCGTGCACCCGGAGACCGGGGCCTTGCTGGCTCGCAATCCTTGGACCGCGGATTTCCATGGGCGAGTCGCATTCATGGACATGGCCGGCCGGCAAGAAAGCTTTACGGCGGACCGTACCGAGTTTCTCGGACGTCATGGCTCGCTCGCCGAGCCGGCCGCACTCTTAGGACCGCAACCGCTGGCGAATCGGGCCGGCGGCGGGCTCGATCCTTGCGGCGCCATGCAAACGAAGATTTCGTTGAAACCCGGGGAGGCGGCGGAGCTGACGCTGCTGCTCGGCGAGGAAGACTCGGCGGCGGCTGCCGTGAGTCTCATCGAGCGTTACCGCTCCCTGGATTTGGATGCGGTGCTGAAGGGTGTGACGGATTTTTGGGATCGCACCTTGAGCGTCATCCAAGTCAAAACGCCGGATCGATCCCTGGATATCTTGGTGAACGGCTGGCTGCTGTACCAGACGTTGGCGTGCCGCGTATGGGGTCGCACCGCATTTTATCAGTCGAGCGGCGCCTACGGTTTTCGCGATCAGCTGCAGGACGTCATGGCGCTTTGCGTATCCGCACCGGCTTTGACGCGGGAACACATCTTGAGGGCCGCCGCGCGCCAGTTCACCGAGGGCGACGTGCAGCATTGGTGGCTGCCCACTTCCGGTCAGGGAATCAGGAATCGGGTCTCGGACAGCCGGCTTTGGCTGCCTTTTGTGGTTGCGCATTATCTCGAAGTGACGGGAGACAGCGCAATCCTCGAGGAACAGGTGCCCTTTCTGGGCGGCGACCCGCTGGCCGACGGGGAAATAGAAAAATTTTCGGCGCCGCCGCCGACGGCGTCGGCATCCGTATTTGAACATTGCGTTCGAGCGCTCGATTCGAGCTTGAATATTGGGTCCCATGGGTTGCCTCTGTTCGGCACCGGCGACTGGAACGACGGCATGAATCGCGTCGGAATCGCGGGCCGGGGCGAAAGCGTGTGGCTGGGATGGTTCCTGAATACCACCCTGACGCGCTTTGCCTCCATTGCGGACGCACGCCCTGCGCCGGACAAAGCCGCGAGCTGGCGCAAGCATGCATTCGCGTTGCAGCAGGCCATCGAGCGCGAGGCCTGGGACGGAGACTGGTACCGGCGCGGCTATTACGATGACGGCACCGTGTTGGGCTCGGTCACCAGCGATGAGTGCAAAATCGATTCCATTGCCCAATCGTGGGCGGTGATCTCAGGCGCCGGGGAACGCGGCCGCGCGGTTCGCGCCATGGCGGCGGTCAACACCCAACTGGTCAGCCGCAGCGACGGGCTGGTCAAACTCTTTACGCCGCCGTTCGACCGCACGCCGAAGGATCCTGGCTATATCAAGGCGTATCCTCCGGGCCTTCGCGAGAACGGCGGCCAGTACACACACGCCGCCATGTGGACTACCTTGGCGTTCGCTCTGATGGGCGACGGGGACAGGGCGGGCGAATTATTCTCGCTGTTGAACCCGATCAATCACGCCAGTACCCGTGCCGGTATTCATCGGTACAAGGTCGAACCCTATGTGGTTTGCGCGGATGTGTATTCCGCTCCGCAACACGTCGGTCGCGGCGGATGGACTTGGTACACCGGTTCCGCGGGTTGGATGTACCGCACGGCCGTGGAAGGTATTCTAGGAATACACCTGCGAGGCTCTACCTTGTTGATCGAGCCCTGCATCGCGCGTGCATGGCCATTCTTTGAATTCACATACAAGTTCGGCTCATCTCGTTATCGCATTACGGTGAAAAACCCGCGGAGGGTGTCGCGAGGAATCACTCAGGCTTCCCTGGATGGCAAGGCTTTGAGCGCCACGCCCTGCGAGATCAAGCTGGTGGACGATGGCCGCTATCACTACGGGGAAATCACCTTGGGTTAGCGGGGCGCTAGCGCCGGGCCTAGCGCCGTGGACTGGCGGCGGCCTTGGATTTCAGCGCGCCTAAGGCCTTGGCCATGACCAATTTGGCTACGGCGCTCGCGGGTACCAGCCGCAATAATCGTAGCGCCAGGGCTGGACGCGCGATCAACAGACCCCCCGCCAGGGCGCCCAATGTTCCGAGGCCACCGCTGCTCATGAGCATTTGCATGGTACGGCTGCGCGGAAAACCAGAAGCGCCGCCCGGCACGTGGCCATCGCCCGGGGTTCCGGGGGGAGGGTCGAGTATGGTGCGCAGTTCTTCCCGCGTTTGCGCGAGTTTCGTGTGCACTAAATTGCGCGCAGCGGCGTCGTGATTCGCCATGTCACTCCTCTTCCGGGGAGAGAAGATGCTCGAGAATGACTCGGTCTTGCGCCCACTCGCGTTTCACGTCGGCTAAGAAAGGTGAGCTGGCGCGCGCCACACGAGCCCGATAGATTGCCATGATGATGGCGAGGACTACGAAAGCACCGCCCATCCACGCGATCGCGACGATGCGGTACTCGGTATCCCAGGTATAGGCGATCACCCCTAAGCACAGCATCAACACTGCAAACAATACGCAGATGGCGAGCACGGCCGCAGCGATGACTTGCGCCGTCAACTCGCGCTGAGTCCTCGCGAGATCGAGACTGATCAGCTCAACATATGCACCGATATGGCGCATCAGCGCGGGACCCGCCTTGGGCAGTGACCATAAGCCTCGCACTGTCGCCGCCTTGAACTTACGAGCGCCGCGTCGCCAAGATTCCCGCCACCGCACCGACTAGGGCAGCAATGCCTATCGCCTGCCATGGGCTGTCGCGGACATAATCATCCGCGGTGCTGGCCACTGTCTGCGCACGGCGGCGCAGGGAGTCCGCGCTATCGGACAGACTTTGCTTCGTGGCCTCCACGGCACGTTGTACTTTTCCGCGGACGCGAACCACATCGGCGTCTTTGAGATCCGCTATTCGCGCCATGAGATCTTCCACATCGGAAATCAGATTTTTTATCTCGCCGGAGGCGGCCGTTTTGATATCGCTGACGCCTTCGTTGAGGTCGTTCTTCACGCGGCGGCCGGTGGCCCGGGCCGCATCCGCGGTATTGTCAAAATTCGCTTCCATTAACATCTCCTTTGGAACGGCCGGCTTTGGAACTCGCGGCCGAAATAACTCATCTAACCCCTGGCGTGGCACTATGCGGTCGCCCGTGTGACGGAACCATCGGTTCGGCCCTGCGCTGGCTGTAGGATTACCCCCACATGTTAGACTTAGCCGCTTGCAACTCGGGCACTGTACATGAAAATCTTGGGTGAGGAGTTGGGCGACATGGGCCGGTGGTACATAGCGTTACCGCCGATTTTGCTCATTGGCTTTCTCATCGGCCTTTTTTTTACGGCGACCGCCGGACAATCGCGGCTCAATCTAGCCAACGAGCGCGTGCACCGCTCGCAGCTGCGCGAACAGGCGCTCAACGAGTTTGCCGGCCTCATCACCGATGCTGAATCGTCGCAGCGGGGCTACTTACTCACGGGCGAAAGCGCGTATCTCACTCCTTACGCGACGGCGGTGGCCAAGGTGGGCGGCGCGCTTGACCGTTTGCATGATGTCTACGGCACCGACGATGCCGGCAGCGAGTTCAATCAGCTGCGCATGTTGGCCAACAAGGAACTCGCCGAGCTGCAAGACGGCGTGGCGCTTTCGAAAAAGCGCGGCAATGTGCCGGCGGTTACCGTTGCGCGCACCGATGTCGGCCAGCGCACCATGGATTCCATCGACGCCATCATGGCGAACATGCGTAAAGAGGAAGCCGCTGGGGCGGCCGCCGCAGATGCCGAGTGGCAGCGAGATTTTCGCCTCTCCAGATGGCTGTCCGCTGCCGGCGCCGTTCTAAACATCGGTCTGGTGTTGCTGGCGATTAGGCTGGTGTACAGCGACATGCGCCGACGTGCCCGTCAGGCAGCGGCCTTGCGCGAACAGAAAATGCAGTTGGAAAGAGAAGTTGCCGCGAGAACCCGCGAATTGACGGCGCTCTCGACTCATTTGCAGGGCGTGTCGGAACAGGAAAAATCCGCGCTGTCGCGCGAACTGCACGATGAGCTTGGCGGGCTGTTGGTGGCCGCTCGCATGGACCTGTCGTGGCTCCAACAGCGCATGCCGACGGCGGATCCTGCCATCGAACAACGATTCAAGCGCATTCATGATTCGTTGAGCGCCGGCGTGGATTTGAAACGCCGCGTGGTCGAGGAGCTTCGTCCCACTCTGCTCGACAACATGGGATTGTTTACGGCAATTCGATGGCAATTCAAAGAAACCTGCCGCCGAACCGGCCTGCGATGTACGGAGGCCATTCCGGAATTGGAAATGAAATTCAGCCCCGATGCGGCCATCGGCGTATTTCGCATCGCGCAGGAAGCCCTGACCAATATTTTGAAACACGCCGAAGCAAAGTGCGCGGATCTGTCCATCACCATTGCGGCGGACACCTTCACCTTGCGCATTAGCGATGACGGCAAGGGCATCCCCAGCATCGCCCCCGGTACCAGCACATCGCACGGGTTGGCCTCGATGCGCCACAGAATCGCCGGACTGGGCGGTATCGGCGATGTTCGAAGAGGGGATGTGGGCGGTACCGTCGTTACGGCGACCATCCCCTTGAGCAGAATGCTCATCCCGGAAAACGAAGGAGGCGTGCCGGTGCCCGCCTCCCGCGTCACTGCTTTGAAGAAAGCTAAAGCCTAGAGGCGGAGCGCGGCGCAATCGCCGAACCATTGTCCCCGCCGATCACTACTTCGACGCGGCGGTTCAATTGCCGCCCGCCCGAGTCGTTGTTGCTGGCGACGGGATACGCCTTGCCATACCCCTCGGTGCCTATCCGCGAAGGCTGCACACCGCGGTTTATCAGCGCCGTCTTCACCGCATCGGCGCGCCGCTGCGACAGGTCTTCGTTGTACGCGTCGGTGCCGACGCTGTCCGTGAAGCCGTCGATTTGAACGCGCCGGTCCGGATGTTCGACCAGGAACTGCGAAAGCTGGTCGAGCTTGCGGCCCGCACCGGATTTGAGTTCTGACCTACCGGTGTCGAACAACACATCGCCGATCGTGATGACCAGTCCGCGCGGCGTCGGCGTCGCCTTGAGCGCATCCAGTTCCGCTTGGACCCGCGCCGTCTCCTCATTGGCTTGGTCGCGCTGGCTCAAGGCCACCTGCGCCACCGCCCTCGAGTTCGCAGCCGCCGACTTGGCATTCTCCGCCTCGCGCGTGCGTGCCGCGAGCATGATTTGGTCGCGCTCGATCTGGCCGGCCGCTACCCGCGCATCGTCCGCCTTGGCGCTGGCGTGTGCCTGCGCAAGCCGTGCATTCTGCGTCGCCAGATATGCCGGCTGGTCAACTTGGGCATCCCTATGATGCATGTTTGCCTCTTCGGCAATGCTCAAGTCCTTCCTTGCTTGGTCTAGATCCAGTGGCGCGTACTTGTTGACGTTAGGATCCGCTTCGGCGGTCCGCACCGCAGAGCGCGCAGACTCCAGGGCCGCATTCGGCTGCGGCATCGAGACGCACGCTCCGAGTGCCAGCGCCAAGCCAATACCTGTAAATAATTTTGCTTTCATGACTGACATCCTCTTAATTGGTACTGCGCTGGGATTCTTGCCGCAGCGCTTGCAGACTTGCGTCGAACTCGGTGGCCGCCTTGTGCGCCCTGTGCTGCTGCGCCGTCGCTTCAGCCAGTTGCGCGTCCACATCCGCTTGTTCCGCCATCTGCGTCGCAATCTGCTTGTTGTGGTCCGCAATCGCCTTTTCCGCGCGCGCTAATTTTTCGCGCGCCGTTTGCATTTCCACGGGGGCGAGTTCCGGCGCCCCGGCTTGTTCAGCACGCTGCACCGAGGACTTCGCAACCGCAATCTTCTCATTGGGAACCGGATCTGCCGCCATGGCCGCGGCACTTAAGCCGAATAACGCGCACAGGCTTGCTCCCTTGGCCAATTTTGATAAACCTAGATACATGTTCTACTCCTCTGGATGTCGCGGCAAAAACCGGCGGACCTTAATCCGAGGAGTCCACAGGTGCCGCCTTGAATTTAAAATCGGGTCACCTTGCATTCACGGGATAGTTGCCTCATTTGCACCCCTTTAAATTTTAAGGCCGTAAAAGAAGGAGCAACATGCGTGCCAACTCGATAAGCGGCGCTCGCGCCATCGCTGACTGAGTTTGGCGACAGGCGTTTTTTTGCGGAAGATTTGGATGTAGAAATTGCCGGACCGCGTGGAAGACATTACGTGAATGTCGGACGGACAATGACAGCTTCAAAGGCTAAATACTCATCGAGGTTGCGCATTCGTCGCTTGCGCAAATGCCGAGGCGATGGGAAATGCAGCGCCTATGTGCGCTAGCGCACTAATGCTTGGCGAGGTGCGCTTCGCAGATCTCGTGCAAGACTTCGGGAAGCCGGCCGTAGTCGCGGGCCTTGTCCAAGAAATGCGTTGCGCCGAGCGCGATCGCCGCATTCTTGTACTCCGGCAGATCGTAGTTGGTCAGTACGATGATGCGGGGCTTTTGCGCGGTGGTGGCAAGCGCGCGCATCACGCCGAAGCCGGTGCCCTGTTTGAGGTGCAGGTCCAAGATGATGACATCGACTGCATCGCGCTTGACGGCCGCCAGCGCGGCGGCCTCCGTGTCCGCCGTGCCGATCAGCTCCACGTCGGAAATTTGCCGGATCGCCTCGGTCAAACGTTCGGTCAAGACTTTGGAGTCTTCGACCAGCAATACCCGCAATGAGCGAACCATCAACATGTCGCTCTAATAAATCGCAAGTCGAAAGGGCTGCGCACGATTCGTCACTTACTGAATCAGCCCATTGCGCAGCGCATAGGAGGTGATGTCTGCGTTTGCGGTGAAACTCATTTTCTCCAAGATCCGGCTTCGATAGGTGCTGACGGTCTTTACGCTCAAGCTCAATTCATTGGCGATGTCCGAGACGCCGCGGCCGGCCGCCAGCTTACAAAAGATTTGGAATTCGCGCGTAGACAGCCGCGCGTGCAACGGCTTGTCCGGATCGCCGTCCAGATCCGCCACCAGAATTTCCGCAAGTGCCGCGCTCACGTAGCGCCGCCCCGACAACACGGTGCGCACCGCTTTCATGAGCTCTTCCGGGGCGCTGTCCTTCGATAGGTATCCGCTGGCACCTGCGCGCAGCACATTCACGGCATATTGTTGCTCGGGCAGGCCGCTCATGACGAGAACCCTGACGTTGGGGTGCCCGGTTTGAATATGCCTCAAAATATCCAGCCCGCTGCGGTCCGGCATGTGAATATCCAGCAGCACCAAGTCCCACTCGGATTCGCGCAGCGCGTCCAGGGTTTCATTGCCGCTCGCGGCCTCTCCCACGGCATTGATGGTCGAATCTGCTTCCAGGAACTGCTTGAATCCGGCTCGGACTACCGCATGATCGTCTGCGATCAATACTCTTGACACTTTTGGTTCCCCTTGCGAGGCGCGTAACTTAGGAGTTCGCGCATTCTTGGCTTTGTGAATAACCGTTGAGCTTGTTATACAGAGTCTTGAGGCTGCAGCCCAGCGCATCGGCGGCGCGGCGCTTGTTGCCTTTGAAATAGTCCAGCGTTGCCTCGATCAGCGAGCGCTCCATGTCGTGGATGCGGGAACCGACGCGAATATCCAGTCGGCCGCGATCGGCCGGATAGCCGATATTGGCGTGGTCCGCGGATGCGCCCCCCGCTACGGCGTCGCCGCTGCGCGCATTGCCGTTTTGAATCAGGGGCGCGAGCTCCAAAACACTGTCGCCGAGAATGAAAGCCCGCTCAATGCAATTCTTGAGCTCGCGCACATTGCCCGGCCAGGAATGCTGCTTGAGCGTCATTCGGGCATGCGCGGACAAGCGTTTTTGCGTCATCGCCTGTGCATTGAGCTGCGAGAGGAAATGATTCGCCAACAGTTCGACGTCATCGCCGCGGCTGCGCAGCGGCGGCATGTCGATGGGGAATACCGCCAAGCGGTACAGCAAATCCTCGCGCAATTGGCCGGCCTGCACCGCCGTCAACGGACAACGGTTGGTGGCGGCAATCACCCGCACGTCGCAGCTATATTCGATGCTGGCGCCGACCCGATAAAACTTGCGCGATTCGAGCACGCGCAGCAATCGCGTTTGCATCTCCAGGGGCATCTCTGTGACTTCGTCCAGCAACAGCGTGCCGCCATGGGCGCGTTCGAAGACGCCGGCGTGGGCGCGCACGGCGCCGGTGAAACTGCCTTTTTCGTAGCCGAACAACTCGGCCTCGATCAATCCCGCCGGGATGGCACCGCAATTGATGGCGATGAACGGCTTGGCGCGGCGCGCGCTGCACTCGTGGATCATCCGCGCCGCCAGTTCCTTGCCGGAACCGCTCTCACCGGTCAACAGAATGCTGGCCTCGGTCGGGCCCACACGTTCGATCAGTCGAAACACCTCTTGGATGGCCGCGGAGTTCCCCAACAAGGAAGAAGTGGCCTCGGCCGAGATCGGAGGGGCTGCGGGACGCTCGGAAAAGCTGTAGCTGACAGTATTCATTCAAAAATCTCCTGCTGGGCGCGCTCGTGTAATCGTTACACGCAACACGGGTCAATTTGTAACCTGTGCAGCCTGGTGTCGCCAGGGCTGGGGGCTGATCCTCGGCTCGGAATTCGCGCTGCCTCATGTCAGTGTTTGTCTGACACGCGACCGTAGGTAACTGACAATAAAGGAGTTTTTGAGCTTAACTCGACTGCAACCGGTCGATCGCCTGCACAGAAATGAGAGGAAGGACACGATGGCACATCCTATGCACTCTGAAATGCGGCACCGCAGCGCCAGCAGCTGGTGAACTGCGGCTCGAGCTGCTCCCCGCACTGGGCACAGGTCCAAGGAGGGCCCGACGGTGCCGTGGCCGCCTTCGCGAGCGCGCGCAGCGCGGCCGATTCGAACGTGTCCTCGACCATCAACTCCGGCCAGGTTTCCAGCATGGGCAAATCACCCAGGGCACCGGCCAAATATTGATTGCGCAGTTCGCTCTCGATGCCTGCCGCGGTCAGCACGTTGCGTGCATGCGCGACCTGCAATAAGGATCCTGCACGAAACACTCGCTTCACGTGTCTTAAAGGCTCCTAGCGCAGCGACTTCAAAAACGCGCCCACGTCCTCGCCTCTCTCCATCACCTCGACCAATGCGGAGCCCACCACAACGCCGTCCACGTGCGGCGCAAGACGAGCCACTTGTCGAGCGGAACGAATGCCGAACCCCGCGCACACCGGCACGGTGGATAACTTTTTCACGCGATCCATGTACTGGAGCACGTCGGTGGGCACATCGGCAAACTTACCATCAGCGGATTTTCCGGTGGTGCCGGTCATGGTCACGGCATACACAAAACCCCGGGCGCGGCGGCACAGCATGGCCAAACGCTGCGGCGGCGTCACCGGCGTCACCATTTGCACCAGCACCAATCCTCGTGCCTCGAGCGCGCGATTCAAGTCGCCGCTCTCCTCGAAAGGCAAGTCCGGCACGATGAAACCGGCGACGCCTGCCGCAGAGGCAGCGGGGGGCAAGTTCTCGATCCCGAATGCCAACAACGGATTTAAATAACTCATCAACAGAATTGGCGTGGCGTAGCGCGGCTCAATGGACCGAAGCTCATCCAGAATCCAGGGCAACGTCACGCCGTCGGCGAGTGCTGCGAAACTCGCGCGCTGAATGGTGGTGCCATCGGCCATGGGATCACTGAACGGGACACCGATCTCGACCACGTCGCAGATGCCGGCGACTACCCTCAAGTTGTCCTTGAATGTACGGCGGTTCGGGAAGCCCGCCGTCACATATCCCACCAAGGCCGGGCGGCCTTTCGCCGCGGCCGCTTCAATGGCTTGGGATATGCCCTCGCCGGGCGCGATCATCGCGGCTCTTTGCGGCGGCGCGCGCGCATCAGCGCAGCTCTTGCAGCAGCGTGTGCTGCAAAATCGGCATGTCCTTGTCGCCGCGGCCCGAGCAGCCGACGAGAATCTGCGCCCCAGGATTTTTCTGCGCAAAGCGCCGCGCGCCAAAGAACGCGTGCGCGCTTTCGATCGCCGGCAGAATGCCCTCGTACTTGGCGCACTCGGCGAGCGCATCCAAGGTTTCCGAATCGGTCGCCGACTCGTAAGCGACTCGTCCGCTCTTCATGAGGTAGGCATGCTCGGGGCCGACGCCGGAATAATCGAGACCGGCGGATACCGAGTGGGTCTCGCGCACCTGGCCGAACGCATCTTGCAGGATGAGCGTGTAACTGCCTTGCAACACGCCGGGGGTGCCGAAGGTGAGCGAGGCCGCATTGTCGCCCAACCCGGCGCCGCGTCCGCCGGCTTCCACGCCCAGCAATTGCACGGCAGCGTCGCCCAAGAAGGGGTGAAATAATCCGATGGCATTCGAGCCGCCGCCGACGCAGGCAACGGCGACATCGGGCAAGCGCCCCGTTGCCTGGATCATTTGCTCGCGCGCCTCACGGCCGATCACGGACTGCAACTCGCGCACGAGATACGGATACGGATGCGGTCCCACCGCGGATCCCAACGAATAATACGTGCCGTCGGGGTCGGAAACCCAATCGCGCAACGCCTCGTCGATGGCCGCGCGCAAAGTCTTATCGCCGCCCGTCACGGGCACCACCGTTGCGCCGAGCAATTTCATGCGATCGACATTGGGTGCTTGGCGCTCGACATCGACCGCGCCCATGTACACCACGCATGGCATGCCGAGCCGCGCTGCGGCCGCTGCGCTCGCGACGCCATGCTGGCCGGCACCGGTTTCGGCAATGATGCGCTTGGCGCCCAAGCGCTTGGCGAGCAGCGTCTGGCCCACGGCATTGTTGATTTTGTGCGCACCCGTGTGCGCAAGATCCTCTCGCTTGAGGTAAACGTCCGCACCCCACCGCTTGCTCAACGTGGGCGCATACGACAAGGCGGTGGGACGGCCGACCCAGGTCCGAAGCTCGTGCATATACTCGGCTTGAAAATCGGCCTGATGCAGGTACTGTTCGATGCCGGCTTGCAGCCGGTCGAGTGCGGGCACCAATGTTTCCGGAACATACCGGCCGCCGAATGCACCATAGCGGCCCTTGATATCGGGAAATATGGCTGCGGCAGCGGCGCCCGCTTTCGAACCCATTAGTCGCTCTCCAAGCGCGCCGCCGCCGCGCGCGTGGCCCGCACGAACTCGTGAATCTTCGCCGGATCCTTGACTCCCGGCTCCGACTCCACGCCGCTGCTGACGTCGACGCCAAAGGGCCGTACGGCCTGAATGGCCTCCGCGACATTTTGTGCCGACAAGCCGCCGGCGAGAATCAATTCGGTTTGCCGCGCCAGTTCCGCGGCGCGGCCCCAATCGGCAAGCTCGCCAATGCCGCTGGATGGACCTTCGAACAGCATGCGTCCCGGCAACGGATTCGGCGTTTTGCGCCCGAATCGCACCACCGGCAGGACCTTGATATGCGCCGGAATTTTGAGTTCGCGCAAATCCTCGACGTCTGTTTGGAAATAATCCGGTTTGAGGATTCGGCAGATCTCATCGACTTTCATTTGCAGGGGATGCTGCGCCACGGCGATCCGCAGTATGCCCGGCGGCGCCAGCGCCGCCAGTTGTGCGGCCTGCCCGGGCGTAACCTGCCGCGGGCTCGGCGCAAATACGAAGCCGATCGCGTCGACGTTGGCATCCGCTGCCGCGCTGACCGCGTCGGCACCGGTAATGCCGCATATTTTGATCCACATGGCGGGAAGTGTAGCCATTTAACTTTGCACTGTCCGTGCCGTTGTCAAAATTTCGCGCAGCAATTGCGTCGGGTCATCGCGGCTCATCAGTGCCGTGCCGATCAATGCCAGGCGAAACCCTAAGCGCCTCATCTGCACGGCATCGGCGGCGCAGGCGACGCCGCTCTCCGCCACGGCGGGCCACGTGCCGGGTAGCTGCGGCGCGAGCGCCGCGAATCGTTGCGGCACGACTTCGAGGCTCTCAAGGTCGCGGCAATTGACCCCGACGAGGATGTTGTCCGCGCTGCGCGTAACAAGCAGGTCGCGCGCGGCTGACAAGTCGGCGGCGTCGAAGGCTTCGAGCAGCACGAACATCCCATGTTCGGCCGCCGCATCCAGCAATTGAAGAATTCGCGGCGCAGAGAGCATTCTCACGATCACCAACACGCCGCCCGCACCTGCCGCCCGCGCCTCCAACACCTGATACGGATCGATGAGAAAATCTTTGCGCATGGCCGGCACGCCCAAGGGCGCGAGCACGCGTGCTGCCTGGCGCAAATGCTCGAGCGATCCGTCGAAACGCGATGGCTCGGTCAGCACCGACACCGCGGCGGCGCCGGCCAATCCGTATTGCGCCACGCGGCCAAGCCAATCCTCGCTCTGCTCACCCAAGCGTCCGGCAGCCGGAGAGCGCAACTTGAGTTCCGCGATCACATCGAAGCCTTGGGTAGACAAGCGCAGCGGCGCGCTTCGCGGCGCCGCCTTGGCGCGTTGCTCGAGTTCTGCGAGCGGCTCACGCGCCATCGCCTGGCCGAGACGCGCGGCGCTGAAGCGTGCCATCTCATCTAGAAATCCGCTCATGACGCTGCCTTCGAATCGGCAGAGTGCATCGCGAAGCCCTTGAGTTTCTGCAGCCACGCTTGGGCTTTGCCGCTATCGATCACGGCGCGGGCCAGCGCGATGCCTCCCGCGATGGATTGCGAGCGCCCGGCGATTGTCAACCCGAGACCGCATTGCAATACCAGCGTATCGCGATGCGGACCCTGATCCCGCCCTTCGAACACATCGATCAGCGCCTTCAAGTTGGCTCTGGCATCTCCGCCTTTAAGGTCGCGCGCGGCGCAGCGCGGGATGCCGAACTCCTCGGGATTGATCTCGCGCCGTGAAATCTCTTTTCCCTGTACGTCGAATGCGACGAAGGAACCCATCGGCGTGGCTTCGTCCCATCCGCCGGGGCCGTGCAACACCCAGCCGCGCTCGATTGGCATGCCCGCCAGCGTGCCGGCCATGAGTTCCGCCGTGGGCGCATCATAGGCGCCGACCAGCAAGAAGCGCGGCGCTGCGGGATTGGTCAGGGGTCCGAGCAAATTGAACACCGTGCGTATGCCGAGCGCGGTGCGAATGGCGGCCAGCGCCTTCATCGCCGGGTGAAAATACGGCGCAAACAGGAAAGTGAATCCGGTGGCGACGAAGCATTCGGCGGCGCGATTTTCATCCAGCGGCAACTTGAACCCCAAGGCTTCGATCAGGTCCGCGCTGCCGCTGCGGCTCGATATCGAGCGATTGCCATGCTTGACGATGGGCAGTCCGCAGGCAGCGGCAAGGAGCGCCGCGCCGGTGGACAGATTCAAGCTGCCGGAGCCGTCGCCGCCCGTACCCACGATGTCCATGGCATCGAGCCCCTGGGGCAACGCCGGCTTCAGCGCGAGTGCCCGCATGGCGCCGGCAAAGCCGCGGACCTCGTCGGCCGTGATGCCTTTGACGCGCAGTGCCGTCAGCAAGGCGCCCGCCATCGCAGGCGCAAGATCGGGCGCCGTCAGCATGCGAAGCAGCGAGGCTGCCTGCGCCTCGCTCAAATCGCGATCTTCAAGCAGCTGCTCCAAGGCGTGGCGCGGATTGTCCATGGCAGCGCCGATCAGCCCTTCAGGAAATTGTTCATGAGTATGGGGCCGTCGGGCGTGAGTACGCTTTCGGGATGAAATTGCACACCTTCGATCGGCAACGTCCGGTGACGCACTCCCATGATCTCGCCCTCCTGCGTGCGCGAGGTAACTTCGAGCGTGGCTGGGATGCTGTTGGCTTCGGCAATCAGCGAGTGGTATCGCCCTGCCTCGAAGTCCTGGCGCATGCCGGCATACAACCCCTTGCCATCATGCTGCACGGCCGAGACCTTGCCGTGCATCAACCGCGCTGCACGCACCACCTTGCCGCCGAATACCTCGACCAAGGATTGATGACCGAGGCATACGCCGAAAATCGGAATGCGTCCGGCGAAGGCTTCTATCATTTGCATGGAAACCCCCGCGGCGCGAGGCGTGCCGGGGCCGGGTGAAATGACCAGATGCGTGTGGTTCTGCGACAGCGCCTGCTGCACGGTGATGGCATCGTTGCGATGCACGTCCACTTGCGCGCCGAACCCTAAGAATGCCTGCACCAAGTTGTACGTGAACGAATCGTAATTATCGATGAGCAATATTCTGGCCTGCATCTAAAGCCCCTCGGCCGCGAGTTCCAGTGCGCGCCGCAGTACCGCGCTCTTCGCCATCAACTCATCGTACTCGAGCTTCGGGGAACTGTCGGCGACGATACCGCCGCCGGCCTGATAGCTGTAGGTATCGCCGCGAAATACCAGCGTGCGGATGGTGATGGCCTGGTCCATATCGCCTCGCTGGCCGAAATAGCCCACCGTCCCGCCATACAGCTGCCGGCCCACCGGCTCGAGCTCATCGATCAACTCCATGGCGCGCACCTTCGGAGCACCTACCAGAGTCCCCGCGGGAAACGTGGCCGCGAACAGGTCGAATGCATCATGGCTCGGGCTCAAGCGCCCCTTCACGCCGCTGACGATATGCATGATGTGGCTGTAGCGCTCGATCACCCGATAAGGATCCACCGACACCGAGCCGGCGACAGCGACCCTGCCCAAGTCGTTGCGCGCCAGGTCCACCAGCATCACATGTTCGGCGTTTTCCTTCGGATCGGCGAGCAACTCGAGCTCCAGCGCGGCGTCGCGCGCCTCATCGGCGCCGCGCGGCCGAGATCCCGCGATGGGCCGCAGTTGCGCCTGTCCCCCGTGGCACTTCACCAAGGCTTCGGGGGAAGAGCCCACCACAGTGATATCGCCGAGCTCGGCGAAGAACATGTAAGGCGATGGATTCAAAAGCCGCAATGCACGGTACGCCTCGAACGGCGCGAGCGCGTGGCGGCCTTCGAATCGCGAAGCCAGCACCAGCTGATAGACATCGCCCGAGCCGATGTACTCCTGCGCACGCCTCACGCGCAGGGCGTGCGCATCTTCGGTCAACGACGGAGAAGCCTTCGAGAATTTTCCCGGCGCCAGGCTCGACGGCACCGCGCCGCGCAGCGCCTGAATGACCTCGCGGCGCAGGCTTTGGCGATCGTGCTCGCTGCCATCGTGCAGCAGCGCGACGCCCCGAGTCAGATGGTCGAATACCAACAGCGATTGAGGCGCGACGTAGTGCGCATGCGGCGTTACGGTGCGATCGAGGCTTCGGCCCGGCAAGCGCTCGAAATAGCGCACGGCATCGTAGGCCGTATATCCCACCAAGCCGCCGAGCAGCGGAACGCCCGCGATTTCCGGGCTGGGCTTGGGTGCGCGCGCCAGGCCGGCGCGCAAGACATCCAAGAACTCGTGGCGGTTTTGGGGCCGCGGCGAAAGCACTCCGCCTATACTTGCGCCGGCGGCGTCTATTTTCACCTCGAGGCAGTCGCCGAAGCCGATGAAGGAATAGCGTGCCAGCCGCTCGCCGCCCTCGACGCTCTCCAGCAGGAATCGCGGCCGAAAAGGCGCAAGCTTCAAGTACGCCGAAACAGGCGTGTCTAGGTCGGCGGCAATGTCAAAAGGCGGTTTCATCACACATTCCACAGGCAATAAAAAACCCACCACCACTTGTCGCGGAGATGGGTTCTGGATTTAAGCAAAGACAAAAGCTAAACGGCCAGCCCACTCCTTACGAGAGACGCCACCACCAGGTGCTGCGAAGGATGTGCGCGGTCAACATGCGGGTAAGTATCGCCGTAGGGTATGAGCAGCGTCAACTGCCTTCGGTGCCGGATGCTATTTTTTCCCTGCGGTTTCCAGGTTTTTCTTAGTTTTGCGAGTCAATTCCACGAATCGGGGAGTCAGGCCGATGTCTTCGTACACCGGATCGCCGTGATCGTCTCGCGAAATCACCTTGGGTCCCCGCTCGTACGGCATGGCGGCGGCGACCTCATCGAGCGCGGCGCCGAGCAGATCCGTCACGATTTCCTCGATCTTTTGCCCGGGAAACAGCTCCACCAGGGCCTCGAGTCTCGCGGCATCATCCAGCGGCAACCGTACGGCGTACTCTTTGGCTGTCCTCGCCGGAGCCGCCGTTTTCTTCCATCGATCGAGCAAGGGCTTGAATTTCACTAACCACTCCGCCATAGCAGACTATTGCAAATGACATTATAGTCGCGGGGACCCTCCATCAGCGCTCAATCCATTCGCAGTTCGGACAATCGCAACGGCGGTTGGCGACTGAACCTTGCCGGGGTGTTCGCCTATAGCAGCCGAGCCCTCAAGCTGGTGTGGAGCACCAACAAGGCGCTGAGCGTCGGACTCGCCCTGCTCACACTCGTCGCAGGCGTGCTGCCCGCCGGCGTCGCCTATGTCGGCGCGCAAATCGTGGATGCCGTCATTCACGCCGCGGATTTGCATCGGCGCACCGGCGTGACGTCTCTGACGGATGTCGTACGGTACGTGGCGCTGGAGGCATTGCTGGTCGCCGCCACCTCGATGGCGCAACGTGGAATTTCTCTGGCGCAGTCTTTGCTTCGCGCGCAACTGGGCCAACGCGTCAATGTCATGATTTTGGAAAAAGCATTGACGCTGGATTTGACGCAGTTCGAGGATTCCGAGTTCTACGATAAATTGACGCGCGCGCGCCGCGAAGCCTCGAGCCGGCCCTTGAGCTTGGTGATGCGAACGTTTGCCTTGGCCCAAAATGCAGTCTCGCTGATTTCCTTCGGCGGATTGCTGTATAGGTTCTCGCCGTGGGCGGTGGTGCTCTTGTTGTTGGCCGGCTTACCGGCATTTCTCGCCGAAGCGAAATTCTCGGGCGAGGCATTTAGGCTTTTCCGTTGGCGGGCGCCCGAATCGCGCATGCAACTGTATTTGGAATCACTGCTGGCGCGGGAAGATTACGCCAAGGAAGTCAAACTGTTCGGGCTGGGGCAGCGATTTCTCGACCGCTATCGCGACATTTTCACGCGGCTGTATCGGGAGGATCGAGACCTGACATTGCGGCGCGACGCCTGGGGGTTTGGGTTGGGATTGCTGGGCATCGCAGCGTTGTACGGCGGCTATGTGTGGATCGCCGCGGCGACTGTGTTCGGCGCCATGACGGTGGGACAAATGACCATGTACCTGATGTTGTTTCGTCAGGGGCAATCCGCAGTGACCGCCGCGCTGTCGGCCGTCGGCGGTTTGTACGAGGACAATTTGTACCTCTCGAACCTTTTCGAATACCTGGAGCAGCCGGTGGGCCGCGGCAATGCCGCCGGTCACAAGCTCGTCGGGCCGGATCCTAAAGATGGCATTCGCTTCGAGGACGTTGAATTTGTCTACCCCGGCGCGACCCTGCCGGCCCTGTCGGGCATCGACTTGCACGTGCGCCCGGGCGAGAGCTTGGCCCTGGTGGGGCAAAACGGCTCCGGTAAAACCACCTTGATCAAATTGCTGACGAGGCTGTACGAGCCCACACGCGGGCGAATCATGCTGGATGGACTCGACCTTAAAGAATGGGATGAGAACACGCTGCGCCAGCGCATTGGCGTCATTTTTCAAGACTTCGCACGTTACCAGCTCATCGTGGGCGAAAATATCGGCGCGGGCGACGCACGCGCCTTCGATGACGAGGCCCGCTGGCACAACGCAGCCTCCAAAGGCCTTGCCTCCGAGTTCGTCGAGCAGCTGCCCGCCGGCTATCACACCCAACTCGGCAAGTGGTTCAAGGATGGCCGGGAGCTGTCGGGCGGCCAATGGCAGAAAATCGCGCTGGCCCGCGCCTTCATGCGCAGTGAAGCCGATATCTTGGTGCTGGATGAACCCACAGCGGCAATCGATGCGGGCGCGGAAGCCGAGGTGTTCGAGCATTTCCGGGAGCTGACCCGCAACCGCATTGCAATCGTCATTTCACACCGTTTTTCGACCGTGCGCATGACCGATCAAATACTGGTTCTCGAGGAAGGCCGCATCGTCGAGCGCGGCAGCCACGAATCGCTGATGGCGGCCGACGGGCAATACGCGAAGCTGTTCACTTTACAGGCGCGCGGGTATCGTTGAGGTATGAAAAAGACATTGTTTCTGCCGGCAGGGATATTGCTCGCCGCCTTAGGCGTAGGCACCTGGCAGGGAAGCGCTGCGGAGGACGCGGGCGTCAAAATGGGTACGTACCGCGCCGTTCTGCAAACGCCCGGCGGCGAGTTGCCGTTCGGTTTGCAGCTGGTGCGCGAGGGATCGCGGGTGGTGGGGTATCTCCTGAACGGCAAGGAACGGCTGCCGTTGCGCGAGGTGAAGATTTCAGGCTCTCACGTGGAAATACGCATGCCGGGTTACGAAAATGTTCTTAGCGCCGATGCGACGGGCAATCAATTGAAGGGCGAGGTCTTCTTGGTCAAGCTGGGCGGCAAAAATCAACATGTGCCGCTGCAGGCAACCTTGGGCGAGCCGTATCGCTTCTTTGCAACACCGGCGAAAAACAGCGCCGATCTGTCCGGCCGATGGTCGGTGAAGTTCACAGACGACAGCGGCGGCGGCGAAGTGGCGGTCGGGGAGTTCAAGCAGTCGCACGACCTCGTGAGCGGCACGTTTCTGACGCCGAGCGGCGACCATCGGTTTCTTGCCGGGCAAGTAAGGGGCGACGAGCTGTACCTGTCGACTTTCGATGGTGCGCACGTGTTCTTGTACAAGGCAAAGGTGGGCCCCGACGGCACCCTGGCCGGTGATTTTTGGTCCGGACTCAAATCCCACGAGAAATGGACCGCCAAGCGCGACTCCGCCGCAAAGCTTCCGGATGCGTACCAGATTACCGCGCTGCGTCCGGGCACAAATCAGTTCGATTTTGCATTTCCCGACCTCGCCGGCAAAACGGTCTCGTCCAATGATGCGCAGTTTCGCGGCAAAGTGCTCATCGTGGCGCTTGCCGGCAGCTGGTGTCCGAATTGCCACGATGAAGCGGCGTTTCTCGCACCTCTCTATAAGGAATATCGCGGCAAAGGATTGGAAGTCGTCTCCCTGATGTTCGAGCATTTTGGCGATTTCCCCCAGGCTGCGGAGGCCGTGCAACGCTTTCGCCGGCACTACGGCATCGACTACACGACGCTGATCGCCGGCATTTCGGACAAGGACGAAGCCGCCAAGAGCCTGCCGATGCTGCAGAGTTTCGTGGCGTTTCCGACGACGATTTTCATCGACCGCCAAGGCCATGTTCGCAAGATCCACACCGGCTTCTCGGGCCCTGCCACCGGCGAGCACTACAGCGAGTTCGTGGGCGAAGTGAAAAGCACCCTGGATCAATTGCTGGCGGAGTCTTAGATGCCATCATTCGACGTGGTATCGGAAATCGATACGCATGAGCTGACCAATGCGGTCGACCAAGCGGTGCGGGAACTCACGCAGCGATTCGATTTCAAGGGCACGGACGCCTCCTACGAGCTCGAGGAAACAACGGTGACCATGACGGCGCCGGCGGATTTCCAGCTCAAGCAAATGCTCGACATCCTCAAGCTGCGCATCGCCAAACGCGGCATCGACGTCGGCTGCCTCGAGGTGAAAGATCCGGAAGTGAATCTGGCCAGGGCCAAGCAGCTGGTCATTTTGAGGCACGGCATCGATGCGGACGCCGGTAGAAAAGTATCGCGTCTGATCAAGGATTCGAAAATAAAAGTGCAGGCACAGGTTCAAGGAGACAAGGTGCGCATCATCGGCAAGAAACGCGATGATCTGCAAGAGGCCATCGCCTTGCTGCGCAAGAGCGAGGTCGGCGTGCCCTTGCAGTTCAATAATTTCCGCGACTGACCTCGCCCCGGCGTTCCCTAAGGCTTGGCCAACATCTGCTGATAGCTTGAGCATGGTCACTTGACGATGATGGTGCCGACCATGCGCGGGTGGATGGAACAGGTGAAGTGATAGGTACCCGGCTTGTCGAACTTGAACGAAAAACTGTCGTTGGTATCCATCGCGCCGGAACGAAACAGGCCCGTGTCGCTCACCACCGTGTGGGGTTCATCGTCTTTGTTCACCCAACTGACCTGCGCTCCCGCATTCACGCTCAATGCGGTGGGCATGAACATGAAATTCTTCACCTGGATCTGCGCCGGGTCCGCGGCCTGTGCACCCGTCCACAGCAGCGCCGTGGCCGCCATGCTGCAAGCCGCTGTCCACGGCAACTTCGATCTTCTGCCCATCATGTTTATTCCTTGGCTATAAAAAAATCTGGTAATCAAGCAAGCGTCGCGTCATTGAGCCCCAGCGACGACGGATGCTTCACGACCGACACGCTGCTGTAGCCCAGCATTTTGCGGAGTTGTTCGGCAGGCACCTTGAGCGGCCCAGGCCCGGGCCCATCGCCTGAGACGGGCTGCGGATAGGCCGTCGAGCGGGCCGTATGGAAAGTCACGT
The DNA here is from genome assembly GCA_034667905.1 of Gammaproteobacteria bacterium. Classification (GTDB taxonomy): domain Bacteria; phylum Pseudomonadota; class Gammaproteobacteria; order Steroidobacterales; family Steroidobacteraceae; genus Bog-1198. The sequence goes on from JAXDQK010000065.1 coordinate 52,010, forward strand.
TGCCTTCGGTTTTCTGAACGATTTGGTGAATGTGCCCATTCAGAACCGTGACCGAACCGAAGCGTCGCAGTTGGCTCATCAGTTGATCGGCATCGCCTGTGCCCCAACCCCAGGGTTCATAGATTGTCCACAGCGGCATATGGGCGAAGACCACGATGGGGGTGCTCGCGGAGCGGCCCTTCAGATCAGCGGCCACCCAGGCGAGCTGATCGCCACCTAAAGTACCGAGCCCGCCGGGCTTGAACTGCAACACATTGATGAGCCCGATAAAATGCACGCCGGCATGATCGAAGCTGTAATAGCCCTTGTTGTCGGACGCTTTGCCGAACCGATTGAAATACTCGGTGACCGTGGGATCGGTGGTGTCATGCTCGCCGGGCACGGTGTGCATTTCGGTTGTGCGCAGCTTCGAGAACATCTGCTGCGCCGTGTCGAATTCCGCCGGTTTCGACAAATGCGTGATGTCGCCGGTGTGAATGATGAGTGCAGGCTGCTCCGGCAGGCCGTTGACCAAATCGATGGTCTGGGTCAGCGTTCCATTGACGTCGGGATTCGCATCCTTGTTGAAACCGATGTGGGTGTCGCTGATCTGGACGAACAACGGCTTGCCGAGCTTGGCGGTGCCGGCTTTGTCATCGGCCGCCATCGCCAAGCTCACGGGCGTGAACACCCCGCCTGCCAGCACAAATAGGGTTCCGGCGCCTCCATACGCCATGCATTTCAATGCATTACGGCGTGACAGCTTCGATTGGTCATCCAACATGGGGCACTCCTTAAGGTTGCGGTTCTAAGGAGAAGACTCTGCAGCGCTTCGGTTTATTCCACGTATCGGTGCCAATGGCATTGGCGTCGCGGGAGGGGTAACGTTCGAGTACTAGAATTTAGGGAGCGACCATGGGCAGAGAAAATTTAGCCAGTCCGGCGCGTGCGCACTTGCTCGCGCTTGTCGGCTTGGGCGCCTTGGGCTTGGGGGCCTGCGCTTCGGATTCAATCGTGGTGACCGGAACGGCACGGCCGCCCATTTCACCGGCCGAGGTGAGAATCTATTCGCGTCCGCCGGCGACGTTCCAAGAAATTGCCATCCTCAATGCCTCGAAGAACAGCGCCTTTACCACCGGCGGGCAAAAAACCGTCGATAAAGTGATCGCGGGCCTGAAAGAACAAGCGGCCAAGCTGGGCGCCAACGGCGTCATCCTGGAGGGCTTTTCGGATCGGCAAACCGGTGCCGTGGGATCCGGGGTGGGATCGGACTCCTATTCCCGCAATTCCTCGGTGGGTGTGGGTGTGGGCGGATCCCTAGGGCTGTACAAAAAGACCGGCCATGGCATCGCCATTTTCGTGCCCCCGGGTACTTCGGCGGAGCCTTGAGCGCGGCAGGCCGCCCGGCGTTAGGCCTGCTCGCGCAGCAGCCGTACCAGTCCTAACAGCTCGTCCCACCCGGTATCGGACACGGCGCAGTATTGGATATCGCCTTGGCTCCAGAAAGCCAGGTGATAGCCGCTGCGCGTGGAATTGCCGGGCAAAGGCCCCGTGCCGGCCCAGCTGAACACATTGATGGCATGCGGGCCGTGCTGGTAAACCACCACAGCCGAGCGTTGATGGTCGATGTAATCAGCCCGGCCGCCGATCAACCGATAGCCCTGCGATTCAAAATCCGCGACCACCGGGGAAACATCCGCATGTCCCGCAAACCAGGGCTTGACCGTGTGTTTGTCGGTCGACACCACGTCAATCAAATGCGCAGGCATCAGCGATCGCACATGGGCACTCACGATCTCGGTGCTCAAAGGGCTGTCCAAGCGGGGTATGACGAGGAATACGGCGACGGCTGCGGCCAGCGCGGCACCGCCGAGGGCGCTGGCAGCGGCACTCCAAACCATACGTGTGCGGCGAGAATTCGGCGGCGGCGCAGCAATGTTGCCCACACCGGCCACTTCCAGATCGAGGGTGCGCATAATTTGCGAGCGCAGCTCGGGCGGCGCACTTTCGTAGCTCAGGTCCCGGCGCAGCCTCATGCGCACTGTTGCCAAATCCTGCAGCAGCGCACGGCACTCGTTGCAATGCTCGACATGCCGCTCTATCTCGGCGGCGGAAACCGCGTCGACCTCGCCGTCGAAATAAGCCTGTACCCTTAAGGATTCAGCGCACTGCACGCGGCTCTCCTTCGACTTCGTGCAGCCATTTGCCCTTCAGCGCGGCGCGTGAACGCGCCAACCGGGACATGACCGTGCCGATCGGCACTTGGGTGACCGCCGCAATCTGCGCATAGTCCATTTCCTCAATTTCCCGCAATATCAATACGGTACGGTGTTCTTCCGGCAGCGAAGACAGCAGCCGCTCGAGCACTTGCTTCTGATCCGACAGAATCGAATCGCTCTCGGGCCCCGGCGTGGTGGCAATCATCGCGTGCCCGTCGGCCTCATCGGTTTCCTCCGGCAGAGGCACAAAGGCGTGCCGCTGTTGCTGTTTGGCAGCCGTCAAATGGCAATTGCGCACGATGGTCAGGAGCCATGCCTTCGCGTCGGAGCCCCGCAGGCCATCAAAGCCGCGGAAGGCCCGCAAAACCGCGTTCTGCACTACATCGTCCGCATCGCCGTGCGCACGGCACAACCACCGCGCAAAGCGATAAGCAGCATCGAGATGAGGCAGAACCTGCGCCTCGAATCGAGCGCGTTTGTCATCCATCATGGTAAGACTCACGACAACGCTATTTTATTCCCAACAGTAGGGGATCCTCGATGGGTATGAAGCGATTTGCAGCGCGAATCAGGGTTCCCGCCGACAGCTCGGCCACACCGTAGACCTCCACCGATACGGCATCCCGTTCACGAATCTTGTGCACCAGGAGGTCGAAATCGCCGTCGCCGGTGGCCAGCACCACTACGTCGGCCAGCGGGGCATATTCGAGCACTTCCAAGGTGATGCCGACGTCCCAGTCCCCTTTGGTGGTTCCGTCCATCCTGCGGATGAAGGGCTTCAATCTCACCTCAAATCCGATTGCCCGCAGAATGGTTTGAAACTGCTTCTGCTTCTCATCGTCGCGGTCGATTGCAAATGCGACCGCCTTCACAACATTTCTGTTTCGCGTCGCCTGCGCCCAGAATTTGTTGTAATCGAAATGCCGCGAGTAGCGCTGTCGCGTCGTGTAGTAAATATTCTGGACATCGACGAAAATCGCCACGTCTTCCAATTCGCCCTCGCTCAAATAGATAAGGAGTCGGCGGGTCAGTATAGCGCTGCACTCGCGTATCCTAATGGCACAACAAAGGGGGAAACTGAAGGTGACTCGAACTCTGCGCCTCGCGGCGGCCATCGCAACTCTGTCGGCGTCTCAATCCATTCCAGCGTGGGCACAATCTCCCTTCCTTTCGCAGACGCAATGGTCGGCCTTGCGGCACGAGTCCAGCGGCACGGCCCCGTATGAGAATCTGCGGGCATTGACGCGCTTGCACCGCGTTCCCGCAACGTCCGAATTCGATGCGGCCGCGAAGTTCATTCTCGAACGCGCCAAGGAGTACGGGCTCGAGGATGTGCACGCCGAGCAATTCCCCATCGACGGCAAAATTCACTACGGCCTCATGCGCTCGCATGTCGGCTGGAGTGTCGAGAGTGCCCGGCTTTGGCAGATCGAACCCGTGCACACCTTGCTCGGTGATTGGGCGACCGATCCCATCCGGCTTGCCGACTACAGCCACAGCGCCGATGTCGAAGCGGCGCTCGTGGACGTGGGCGCGGGAACCGCGGAGAGCGATTACGCCGGCAAGGAGGTGCGCGGCAAGATCGTTCTGGCCGATGGCGTGCTGGCCAGCGTGCAGCGCTTGGCGGTGGCCAAATTTGGCGCCGCCGGCATCGTCAGCGACATGCCCAATCAGACCACCGCCTGGTCAGGGCTGGATGCCACCATCGTGCGTTGGGGACATTTGGACGCTTCGCTGTCGGGGTTTGCCTTCATGGTGTCGCGCGCCACCGCCGCCGATCTGCGCGCGCAACTGCTCAACGGGCCGGCCGTTGTGCTCGGCGCCCATGTAAAAGCCGAAGTGGGGCCCGGGGCTTGGACCGTGGTGAGCGGGACGATCCGCGGTACCGACGCAGGAGCCGGCGAGATTGTCTATAGTTGCCACCTCGACCACCAACGGCCCGGTGCCAACGATAACGGCAGCGGCTGCGTGACAATTCTCGAATCGGCGCGCCTGCTGAATCGCCTGATCGGCAACGGCAGTTTGACTCGGCCTAAGCGCACCCTGCGCTTCATCTGGGGTCCGGAGGTCGAAGGCACCATGGCCTTCTTGAGCCAACACCCCGACATCAGGCGATCGATGCGCGCCGATGTTCACATGGACATGGTCGGCGGCGATCTGTTCAAAAACAAATCGGTGCTGCATGTCACCGAGACTCCCTGGTCGTTGCCATCGTTCATCACCGACATCGGCAATCTGTTTGCCGAAACCATCCGCGATTCGGCGGCCGCGTACGCCGAGGACGGCGGCCACGAAGAGGAGGCCGTGATTGAAAATCGCGACGGCGCCGGCGGCACGCGCAATGCATTCTTCGTCGACGAGACGCCGTACGCCGAGGGCAGCGATCACGATGACTACGATTCGTCGACCATCGCCGTACCATCGCTGTACTTGCGGGACTGGCCGGATATCTACATCCACACCGACCACGATACCCTGCAACAAATCGACGCGACCAAGCTGCGCCGCGTCGCCCTCTTGGGCGCGGCCTCGGGCTATAGCTTCGCGAGTTTAAGCGGCGCGCAGTCCGCGGACGTGCTGCCCTTCCTCGCGGCCCGCGCTGAAACTAGGCTGGCGCGTGGTTTCGAGCGCGCACAGAAGCTTCTTGCGGACACGACCCTGCCGCCCAATCAGGCGAGGTTCGAGGCCCGCAACCTCATGGCTCAACTGCTTAAACGCGAAGAGGCGGCTCTGCAAAGTTTCGCCGTCTTTACGCAAAGCGATGCGCAAGAGCTGGCAGCAGCTTTGGGCGCGATCAAAGCGCAAGCGGCAGCCTTGACCGGCTGGATCGATCGCCTCGCCGCGAAACGCGGCCTGCATGCAGGCGTTCAACCGCCCGCGTCGCGCGCGAGCGCGCCGGACCTTCGCATTCCGCGGCGCATCGGCGAATTCGGCCCGCTGACGTTTCAGAATGATGATGTGCTGCTCGATCGACTAGGCAGGGATCGAGTGCGCAAGATCCGGTTGCTGAATGCCGATTCCAGCCGCCTGCTGAATGTGCAGGACCGCGGTGCCCTTTACGCTTATGAAATCGTCAATTTCGTCGACGGCAAGAGATCGGTGGCGGATATCAGGGACGCCGTGGCCGCCGAATTCGGGCCCATTCCGACGGCCCTGGTCAGCGATTATCTCGACGCCTGTGAGGAAGCCAAGATCATCGCGTTCCGTTAGGCGCCTGTCTCTAGGCCTTATTTCGCGGGCGGGGGCGGCGTCGCCTTGCCGCGCTGCATGCCCTTGGAGTACATCACCGTGCCGTCGAGTCTCACGATGATGGCGTCGATGTCCTCGATGCGATTGTAGATTTCCATGGCCTTCTCGGGCCCGAGTACGAAGGCGGTTTTCGACAGGCCGTCGGTACGGGTCGCATACGGCCCGATGATGGTGGCGCTGCGCACTTTGCTTGCGGAATGGCCGGTGTGCGGATCGATGATGTGGTGGTAGCGCACGCCGCCCTCATCGAAGAATCGCTCATAATCACCCGACGTTGAAATCGCCGCATCTACCAGAGGAACGCTCGCAATTACCTCGCCCTCGCCTTTGCGCGGATCGCGGATGCCCACCATCCACGGCTTGCCGAAGCGGTCGCCGATGATGCGGCTGTCGCCGCCCGCAGAGACGTAGGCGCGCGTAACGCCGCGCGCTTTCAATACATCGATGCCGCAGTCCACAGAATAGCCCTTGGCGATGCCGCCCAAATCGATGCGCACACCCTTCTGGCTGAACTGCACGGTTTGGCTTTTCGCGTCGAGGATGACATGTCGATAATCAACCGCCGGCAACGCCTTGGCTATCTGCTTATCGTCCGGCCGCACATGTTTGGGAAAATTGTACATGTAGCCGACGCTGGCATAGGTGATGTCGAAGGCGCCGTCGGTGATGACCGAGTACTCCTTTGCCTTGACCAGCAGGTTGAACAATTCCTTTGAAATGGGCATCGGCCCATCGGCCGCCTTGGCATTGACCTGGGACACTTCGCTGGTCGGCTTGTAAGTGCTCATCGACTCATCGATGTGACGCATTTCATCGAGCACGGCATCGATGGCAGCCTCGGCACCCGCTTTGTCCTCCGACCACAGCTCCACCGTGATACGTGTGCCCATGATGCCGTCGGTAACGCGGGTTATCCACTCGGCTTGTGCAGGGAGCGCGGCCGTTGCCAGCGCCGCGAGCCACACGCAGTTCGGCCAGATCTTAAGTTTCATGCCTCAAGCCTTGTGAGTTTTGCGAGCGCTCGCGCGCCATTGCATGAGCACCAACGCGCTGCCGATCATGCCGCCCAAGTGGGCGAAGTGCGCGATGCCGGACATCGATCCGGTGACGCCCAAAAAAAGCTCGATACAGGCATAAATCGTAGCGAACAGCCACGCCGGCATCGGGATGGGCGGAATCAAAGGCACGACCTTGCGATGGGGAAACATCACGGCGTAAGCCAGCAGCAAGCCGAACACGCCTCCCGAAGCACCCAGCGTAATGCCGGGCGGCGCACCGAACAGATTCGGTATGAGTAATTGGGTGAGTGCGGCGGTAATCACCGAGGCGAAGTAGCAGGCCAGCAAGCGCCGCGGCCCCACATAGCGCTCGATTTCCGCGCCGAACATCCACAGCCCGAGCATGTTGAACAAAATATGCGAGATGTTGTGGGTATCATGCAGAAAGGCATAAGTAATGATTTGCCAGACGTGAAAATACACGTTGCCTTCGATGGGCTGCAGCGGCCACAACGCGAATTGCTGCTCGATCCAGCCGTGCGACACGCCTTGCAGCAGGAACACCAGAACGTTGGCAGCGACGAGGATTTTGACGGCGGTAAATTTCATGGCGGTTTCATATTCTAGCGCTTCGCGAAGGAGCTCCCCCTGAAAACCGTGTTCTTGGACTACGACACCGTTTCAAACGGCGATCTGGACACCGCGGGCTTGAATGAGGCGGCCGGAAATCTCACCCTCTACGGGTCGGACGAATCCAAGACCGCCGAGCGCCTGCAAGATGCCGATGTGGCCCTGATCAATAAGCTCGAACTGAATCGCGAGTTACTGCTGGGTGCCGCAAATTTGAGACTGGTCGCGCTGGCCGCCACCGGGACCAACAATGTCGATTTGGTTGCCGCGCGCGAGGGTGGAATCGCCGTATGCAATGTGCGCGCCTATTGCACCGCCTCGGTGATCCAGCAGGTGTGGGGGCTGATATTGAGCCTCACGCAGCATGTGGATGAATTTTCACGCCTCTCGAAGAACGGCTCCTGGGCAAGGGATGAAGCCGGCGCGGCATGGTCTTATCCCATCCGGGAGCTGCGAGGACGGATCTTTGGCGTGGTCGGCTGGGGAGAACTGGGCCGCGCCAGCGCGCGCATCGCCGAAGCATTCGGCATGCGAGTCGTCATTGCCAACCGCCGCGGCGCACCGCCGCAGCCCGGCCGAATGGACCTCGATGAGCTGCTCGCGCAGGCTGACATTGTTTCCTTGCACTGCCCGCTCACCGACTCGACGCGCGGCCTCATCGGCGCTCGCGAGCTTGATCTTATGAAACCCGATGCACTGCTGATAAATACCGCGCGCGGCGCACTGGTGGACGGCGAGGCCCTCGCCGCTGCCCTCAAAGCCGGCAAACTCGGAGGTGCGGGAATCGATGTGCTTCCCCAAGAACCGCCCGTCAACGGCGACCCGCTCCTCGACAGCGCGATCTCGAATTTATTGTTGACGCCTCACATCGCCTGGGCGGCGCGCGAAGCGCGGCAGCGCTGCATCGATGAAATGGCGGCCAATATCCGCGACTTTCGCAACGGAGGCCGGCGCGGGCGGGTCGTCTGACTTCGCCTTAGGCTTAACCTCGGTTGGCTTTTTTCTCCCGCTTGGCAGCGCGCTTCTCTTCCAAAGTCTTTGTCGGCTTCTTCTTGTCTTCTTTCTTTCGCTCCATACCCTTGCCCATGACTCACTCCTCTGTTTGACGAACGATTAATCTTTCGCGCGACGGCGGGCCGTTATTTTCGCCTTTGCAGGCTTTCCCTCTCGGGGGCCCGCGCCGGGATGACGGCCAATCGTAGCGCGCGGGGGTTTGGGCGGCTTCTCACTGACGCGGCTGATGCGCAGCTCTCGACCCGCCACACGCACTTTCTGCAATTCCTTGAATATGTTCTTGGGCATGCCTTCAGGCAAGTCCACGTAGCTATGATCCTCGCGAATATCCACCCGCCCGATGTGCACGCCCTCGATCCCGGATTCGTTGGCAATGGCCCCAACAATGTTGCCGGGCTTGATCCCATGTACTGACCCTACTTCGATGCGGAAAGTTTCCATTTGTCCGGAAACCGATCGGCGCGGCCGCTCCGACACCGGCTCTTCACGCTCCGATGGACGCACTCGCTCCGAAGGCCGCTCGCGTTCCGAAGGCCGCTGGCGTTCGGACGGCCGCTCACGCTCTTCGCGATACGCGTGGGCGGGCGGAGCATGCACTTCGGGCTTTCCCGCGAGCAGTAGCGGGGTATTGCCTTGGGACAGACTGGCGAGAGCCGCGGCAATGTCGATGAGCGGCAAGCCGGACTCAACCTCCAGTTGCTCCACTACGGGCCGGTAAATGTTCGCATCGCCCTTGGCGACGGTCTCGGTGACGCGTTGCTTGAACTTGGCGATCCGCAACGTGTTGACGGCATCGACGCTGGGCAGGTTCATGGGTTCAATGACTTGCCGGGTTGCTCGCTCGATGGCGCGCAGCATATTGCGCTCGCGGGGGGCGACGAACAGGATGGCTTCGCCCTTGCGACCCGCTCTGCCCGTGCGGCCGATGCGATGAACATAGGATTCGGTATCGTAAGGAACATCGTAATTCACCACGTGCCCGATGCGTTCCACATCGAGGCCGCGGGCGGCCACGTCGGTAGCAACCACGATGTCGATCTGACCCGCTTTGAGCCGCGCGACGGTGCGCTCGCGCACGGGCTGCGCAATGTCGCCGTTCAGCGGCGCGGCTGCGAAGCCGCGGGCCTCGAGTTTTTCGGCCAATTCCACCGTGGCCTGCTTGGTGCGGGTAAACACCAGCATGCCGTCGAACGGTTCAGCCTCGAGAATCCGCGTCAGCGCATCGAGCTTGTGCATGCCGCTGACCATCCAATATCGTTGCCGGATATTGGTCGCGGTGCTGGTCTTGCTCTTGATGGTCACTTCGACCGGCGTGCGCAAATGCTTGGCCGCGATGCGGCGGATCGGCGCGGGAATCGTCGCGGAGAAAAGCGCGACCTGCCGCTGCGGCGGCGTTTGCTCCAAGATGCTTTCGACCGCATCGAGAAAGCCCATGCGCAGCATCTCGTCGGCTTCATCCAACACCAGCAGGGTCAACCCCGTGAGCTTCAGGGTGCCGCGGTTCATGTGATCGATGACCCGTCCCGGTGTACCCACTACCACATGCACGCCGCGCCGCAGAGCATTTAGCTGTGGCTGGTAGCTTTGGCCGCCGTAGATAGGCAGCACATGAAATCCTTTCAGGTGAGCGGCATAGCGCAGAAACGCCTCGGAGACCTGCAGCGCCAATTCGCGGGTGGGAACCAGCACCAAAACCTGCGGCTCGTGACGCGTCAGATCGATTCTTGTGAGAGCAGGAAGCGCGAAGGCGGCGGTCTTGCCTGTGCCGGTTTGCGCCTGGCCCAACATGTCCTTGCCCGACAACAACACGGGAATGGTCTGGGCTTGGATGGGTGAAGGCGACTCATAGCCGACATCGGCCAGCGCGCTCAAGACCGGCTCCGACAGCTTAAGATCTCGGAAACTCGCGGGACTTTCAATCGAGTCTGCCGGAACTGCGCTCATAGGAAATGCCTTGCAAAGGGTTGCGCAAGTCTAGCGGTTTGACCGCGTATTGCTACCATATCGCTATGGGACGCATATTCGAAGTCAGAAAACACGCCATGTTCGCCCGTTGGAACCGCATGGCCAAGCAGTTCACCCGGGTTGCCAAGGACATCGCCATGGCGGTCCACGCCGGCGGCGCGGATCCCGCGTCGAATCCGACTCTGCGCCGCGTGCTGCAAAATGCGCGTGCCGTCAACATGCCCAAGGACAAGACGGATGCTGCGATCCGGCGCGCCTCGGGCAAAGATGCGGCCAATTATTCAGAGATTTTGTACGAAGGCTACGCCCCCCACGGCGTTGCGCTGCTGGTCGAAGCCGCCACGGACAATCCCACCCGCACCGTTGCGAGCCTGCGCAATATCTTCATGAAAGGCGCTGGGAATCTGGGTACCACCGGGAGCGTCAGCTTTCTATTCAAGAAAATGGGCGTGTTTCGCTTGGATCCGTCCAAGGTCCAAGACCATGATGAACTCGAGTTGGATCTGATCGACTACGGCCTGGAAGAAATGGGCGACAGCACGGGCGACAAAGGCGAGCCGCAACTCGTGATCCGCGGCGCCTTCAACGATTTCGGCAAGTTGCAGGATGCCCTGGAGCGGCGCGGCATTACACCGCTGTCCGCCGAGCACGAGTACATCTGCTCCGTGCCGATCGAATTGCCGGAGGATCAAGCCAAGGAAGTATTGGAGTTGATCGATAAGCTCGAGCAGGACGACGACGTGCAGAAGGTCTTCCACACCCTCGCCTAGGGGGCGCCTAGGAGCCTGTCATCGAAATCTCGGCTCTCACGTTGACTTAGGTGAGAGCAAGAATCCCCGGAGGATGTTGTGAACAAGCTAGTTAAACTGTTGATTCCAATAAGTCTATTGGCGATGAGTGGTTGCGTCGTAGCCCCTTATGGGTACTACCACCCTTATCGGGGATATTACGGCCCGCGCGTCGGCGTGGTGGTCCCCTACCGCTGGTAGGCCCATGGCAGCTCACCCGTTTCGCATCGTCAATGTGTTTACCGAAGGGCGCGGCGCCTTCACTGGCAACCCGCTGTGCGTCTTCGAGAACGGCGCAGACTTCAGCAGCGAGCAGATGCAGGCGCTCGCCCGCCAATTCAATCTGTCGGAAACCACCTTTCTTCTGCCATCCACGCGCGCCAATGCGCGGGTGCGCATTTTCACGCCGAGTTACGAAATGGCTTTTGCGGGCCATCCCACGCTGGGGAGCGCCTATGTTTGCCGTGAGCTCAAATTAGGGGGCGACTCGCTGGTTTTGCAAATGCAAGCCGGGCTCATTCCGGTGCAGGCTGAGGGGGACCGCTGGACGCTGTCTGCGCTGCCCGCCACATCGCGCGAACTCGATGTATCGCGCGATGTTCTAGCCGCGGCCCTCGGGCTCGAGGTCAGCGACTTGGGTGACAGACCCATGTGGGTCAAGGCCGGCAAGGAACAGCTGGTGGTGCCGCTTACCTCGGCTGAGGCGGTGCGCCGGGCGGTTCCCGTGGCTTCCGCCATGGCAAAAATCCGCAGCGAAGACGGCCTCAGCATGGCCTATGTTTTTTCCATGAACGGCGAGATCGATGGGCGTACACGCGCGCTGGCGCGATTTTTCTTTCCGAGCGCAGGCGCCCTCTTGGAGGACCCCGCCACCGGCTCGGCAACCGCCAATTTCGGGGCCTGGTGTGTGAGCATGAAGCGCGCCCTGCCGCTTCAGATCGAAATTTCCCAGGGGGAGCTCGTCGGCCGCCCTTCCACGCTGTTTCTCAAGGTGAGTGCCGAAGGCCAAGTGTTCGTGGGCGGCGAGGTCGTCGAAATCGGGCGGGGTTCCGTTACTCTTTGATCTCATCCCGCGCGCCGGCGCCGCCGCTCGCGTCGCCAATGATGGCGCTGGCCCAATGCATCACCGGCAAGAGCCGCGGGGAAACCATGGAAAGCGCCTTGGAATAGTCCACCCATCGCGCCTCGTGATGTTCGGGGAACCCCAGTTCCGGGTTAATCGGCAGATGCACGTGCGTGGCCTCGCTGCGAGCGATGTAATAGCGTGAAATCTTGCCCTTGTTGTAGGGGCCGGTATCGATGAAGTCGGCACCCCAATCGAATGACAGGTCCGCCAACGTGGTCTCCTCGCGCACTTCGCGAAGCGCCGCGTCCAAGGGCAACTCTCCCGGCTCGACCAAGCCTTTGGGGAAATCCCAGTTCCGATAAGCGCGCAGCAGCAGATACCGCACGGCCGGTGCGGCCAAATGGACTACCACCACGCCTGCGGAAAGCCTGCGCGGATGCCCAGTTTCTGTCATGCGTAAGGAGCTCCTAGGCGGCCGCTGACAAGGGCGAGCGAATGAGATGGTCGAAGGCGCTGAGGGAGGCCTTGGCCCCCTCGCCCACCGCAATCACGATTTGCTTGTAGGGCACGACCGTGCAATCGCCGGCTGCGAACACGCCGGGTACGGAAGTCTGGCCGCGGGCATCGACTTCCACTTCGCCCCGTGGCGATAGCTTCACGGTGCCTTTCAGCCAGTCGGTGTTCGGTATCAGACCGATTTGCACGAACACGCCGGCGAGCTCGAGCTGGCGAATCTCGCCGCCGCTGCGATCCTTATACTTAAGACCGATGACCCGCTGGCCGTCCCCGAGCACTTCGGTGGTCTGGGCGCCGGTAATGACCCTGACGTTCGTCAGGCTCATGAGCTTGCGCGTCAGCACTGCATCGGCGCGCAGTTGCGGATCGAACTCGATGAGCGTGACATGGCTCACCAGCCCCGCCAGATCGATGGCCGCTTCGACACCGGAGTTGCCGCCGCCGATGACCGCTACACGCTTGCCCTTGAATAGCGGTCCATCGCAGTGCGGGCAATAAGCCACGCCGCGATTGCGATACTCGCGCTCGCCCGGCACGTTGATTTCGCGCCAGCGTGCGCCGGTTGCAATGATCACGGAGCGTGCCTTGAGCGAGGACCCGCCCGCCAATTTCACTTCGATGAGATCGCCCGGCACCAAGGCCTCCGCGCGCTGCAAGCTCATCACATCCACGTCGTAGGTGGTGACATGCTGCTCGAATCCCGAGGCCAATTTGTGGCCTTGGGTTTCCTTGACCGAAATAAAATTCTCGATGCCGACCGTGTCCATGAGCTGTCCGCCCAGACGTTCGGCGGCGATACCGGTGCGAATGCCCTTGCGGGCGGCATAAATCGCTGCGGCCGCGCCGGCGGGACCGCCGCCCACCACTAGCACATCATAAGGCGCCTTCGCGTTGAGCTTTTCGGCTTGGCGCAGAGCCGCACCGGAATCCAGTTTGTGGACGATCTCCTCGAGTTCCATCCGGCCTTGACCGAAAGGTTGACCATTCAGGAATACCGCAGGCACTGCCATCACCTCGCGGCGTGCGACTTCTTCCTGGAACACCGCACCATCAATCATGGTGTGGCGGATCTTCGGATTCAGCGCGGCCATCGCGTTCAACGCTTGCACCACGTCCGGGCAGCTTTGGCAGGTGAGCGAAACGAAGGTCTCGAAATTGAATTCGCCGTCGAGCGCACGAATCTGATCCGCCAAAGCCTCATCGATCTTCGGCGGATAGCCTCCCGTCTGCAGCAGCGCCAGCACCAGGGAAGTGAATTCGTGCCCCATCGGGACGCCCGCAAAGCGCACCTGCGCGGCAGCGCCGGGACGGCGCAGAGCGAATGAGGGTTTTATCTGGGTGTCATCGCGATTCGGATCCAATTTCACAAGATGGGAAACCGACTCGATGTCCTCGAGCAGCTCCAGCATTTCCTTCGAGCTTGCGCCGTCATCGAGCGACGCCGCGATTTCCACCGGCTGCGAAATTCGCTCCAGGTAACCCTGTAATTGAGTTTTGAGGTTAGTGTCGAGCATGGTAACTCCGCGGTGCCTTGAACTTTAGGCGCCGGCGCATTGCGGTGAGGCATTTGCGCCGGAGCTGACCTTAGCCTTAGATCTTGCCGACCAAGTCGAGCGAGGGCTTGAGCGTCTTGTCGCCCGGTGTCCACTTCGCAGGACATACTTCGCCCGGATGCGAGGCGACGTATTGCGCGGCTCTCACCTTGCGCAGCAGCTCCTTGGCATCCCGGCCGATGCCGTTGTCGTGCACTTCCATGACTTTGATCTTGCCTTCCGGATTGATGACGAAGGTTCCGCGGTAAGCGAGTCCTTCTTCCTCGATCAATACTTCGAAATTGCGCGCCAGCGTCGCCGTCGGGTCGCCGACCAGCGGGTACTGCACTTTCTGGATGGTGTCGGACGTGTCATGCCATGCCTTGTGAGCGAAGTGCGTATCGGTGGATACGCCGTAAATCTCCACGCCCAATTTCTTGAATTCCTCGTAGTTGTCGGCCAGATCCCCAAGTTCGGTCGGGCACACGAAGGTGAAGTCCGCCGGATAGAACACGAATACGGACCACTTGCCCTTGAGGGTTTCGTTGCTCACGGGCACGAACTTGCCGTTATGGTAGGCCGTGGCCTTGAAGGGCTTGATTTCGGTATTGATTAAAGACATTGAAAGCTCCTGGGACGGGTTTTTGAAACTGGAGGCCATGATAACAGCAGGGAATGCATTAATCATATTGATTGTAATGATAGTATTGATAGACTACACCTATGGGTATAAATCGATGAATCTCAAGGATTTGAAGTATCTAGTGGCGTTGGCCGACACAGGGCATTTCGGCAAGGCGGCCGAGCGCACCTTCGTCAGTCAGCCCACCCTCTCTGCGCAGCTAAAGAAACTCGAAGAGTTTCTCGGCGTCAAACTCGTGGAGCGCCAGCCGAAGAATGTGCAGCTGACCGAAGTCGGCAAGCAAATCGTGGTACGCGCCCGACGCATGCTCGACGAAGGCGATGAAATCATCGCACTGGCCCGCAGCAACACCGACCCGTTCGCGGGCAAATTGAAAATCGGACTTATTCCGACCATCGGTCCTTATTTGCTGCCGCGCGTCCTGCAGAAGATCCGCAAGGCGGTGCCCCAGCTGGGGCTCATGCTGTACGAATACCAGACCGAGCCGCTGCTGAAGCGCCTGCGCGACGGGGAAATCGATGTCGGCATCATGGCCCTGCCGTTGGTTCACGACGGCCTGGAATCGCGCGCCTTGTACAAAGAGGCCTTTACCGTGGCACTCCCCAACCATCATCCGCTGGCGGCGAAAAACCATATCAAGGTGCAGGATCTGAAAGGTCAGACGCTGCTGCTGCTGGAAGACGGGCACTGCCTGCGCGACCAAGCGTTGGAAGTTTGCAGCCGCGTGGATGTGCGCGAGGTCGAGGATTTCCGCGCCACCAGTTTGGAAACGCTGCGGCAGATGGTCGTGGCGGGCTTAGGCATTACCTTGCTACCGGAACTCGCCGTGGAATCGCCCTTCGGCTCGCAACGAGGCTTGACCATTCGGCAATTCACCAACCCCAAGCCCTCTCGCACCGTGGGCGCCGTTTGGCGCAAGTCCAGTACGCGTGAGGCCGCGATCGCCGCCGTGTGCGATGTGATGGATGGCGCCATGGAGAAAAGCGCTTAAACGACGCTTGGTTTGTGATGCAGGTCGCACACGGCGAAAACCGTGCGAACTATATGCCGATCATTTCACATATTGCTCGCGCGCGACGCGGCAATATGGGTACCAGGAAAGCTCTGCCATGAATGCCCGCACCATCGCACAAGGAAAATCGGCGCCCGCTTCGCCGCGCTTCGATCGTAAGTTCATCGAAGATCACGAGCTCGTGGAGCGGTACCTGGAAAACAAGCTGCCGTTCAAAGGCGCTCGGGACCTCGAAGAGTGGTGCCGCGCGCATCCCGATTATCTCACTGAGCTCAAGCTGTCGGAGCGCGCTCATGCCAGCCTGAAATTACTCGAAGCCAGCGGCCGCCCGCAGGATTTGGGCGAAGCGAAACCGCCGTGGTGGAAGAGCATTTATGTGCTCATCGGCTTAGGCTCAACCGCCTTTATCAGTCTCGTCGCTTGTTGGGCGTTGGCCGGAAAATATTCGGTGCTTCAAGGAAAACTCGACGATACCAAACGCGTGATAAGCCAAGGTCCCTTGGTACAACCGGCGGCCGAGCGAGCCATTGCGGTGACTCCCGACCACGCACCCGGCATAGGCCGTGCGCGGATCAAGGTCAGTAGAACCGCACCGTTGCTCATGGATGTGCACATCGATCTTGGCTATACACAGAAGTTGACGCAATTTCGCGTCGTGGTCGACAAGCAAGACCAAGGGCGCGCGCTGGTGCTGAATAACGTGCTCAAGGATTCCAACGGGGAATTGCGCGTAACCTTGAACTCCACCGGCTTATCCGCCGGCCTCTACACCATTCGGATCGAAGCGCTGCCGCCGCGCGGCATCCCGCTACCGATCGGTTGGCTGATACTCGAAGTGCAGTGAGCTCGAGCGCCCCCATCACTCATCGCGCAGGGTGACGATGGGCGGGGTATTCACCACGCTTCGCGTTGCCAGCGTGCCGCTCAATCCGACCAACACCGTGCCGCACACCAAGCCGGTGACCCAGACCCACGGATCCAGGGTGAACTCGAGCGAGAACAGGCGTCGCGCCAGCAACCAGCCTATACCCGTGGCGCCGAAGGCCGCCAAGGTGCCCGACAGAAAACCGAGCGCCGAGAATTCCGCCGCCACCCCTTGCAACACTGTGCCGCGGCTCGCGCCCAAGGTACGCAGCATCGCACTTTCGTAGCGGCGCTCATCGCGAGTGGATTGAACCGCCGCGAGCAGCACGACGATCCCGGCGGCCAAGGTAAAGAGAAACACGTACTGCACGGCCAGCGACGCTCGATCCATAATGTCTCGGATTTGCTTGAGGATGGCATCGACGTCGAAAACGGAAATCGTCGGAAATTGCCGCACTAGGTCCGCGAGGTAGGGGCGTTGCGCGGAATTGAGATACAAGCTCGTCATATAGGTTCCGGCTGCGCCATCCAGCAGGCCCGGCGGAAACACCAAAAAGAAGTTCGGCCGGAAACTATCCCAGCGGATTTTTCGGATGCTGGACACTTCTGCTGTCAAGGGTTCACCGGCAACGTCGAAGCTCAGCTTGTCGCCGACCTTCAAATGCAACCCGTCGGCATATTCGGATGAGATGGAAACCAAGGGCTTGCCTGCATCGGCGGCCGTCCACCAGCGGCCCGCGACCACTTGATTGTCTTCCATCATGTCGGCCGACCACGTGAGGTTCTGCTCGCGCTCGACGTAGTTGCGCCCGGCTTCGCCGCTCAACTTGAGCGACTGCGGCGACTGCCCGTTGATGGCGGTAATGCGCGCGCGCACCATCGGATACATCTGCGGCGCGCCGAAACCGTGAGCGGTCAGAAACTCCTGCAGAGCCTCTCGCTGCTCGGGGCGAATGTTGACCAAGAAATTGTTCGGCACATCGCTCGGCAGACTGCGCCGCCAATCCGCGAGCAAATCGCCGCGGACCACTGCGAGCAGCAGCAACACCATCAGCCCCAAGCCGAAGGCGACGATTTGCACCACGCTGCCGGTACCCCGGCGCGACACATTGGCGAGGCCATACCGCCACGCGACGCCCACGCCGCCCCGCAACCGGCTGGTCAAGCGCACCAAGGCGAAGCCCGCCAGCGTCAGCACCAGTCCCACTCCCAAGACGCCGGCCAAGACGCTGAACACCAGCTCCGTGTCCCGGACCATGCTCCAGAGAATCGCCATCAACGCCGCGAGCGCCAACAAGTAGCTCACCCCGTAGCGCAGCGGCGGAGCAGTCACTGTTTTGCGCAATACCCGGGCCGGCGGTGTGCTCTTCAGCTGCAGTAGCGGCGGCAAGGCAAAGCCGATGAGCATGGCGAGCACCGTGACCGATGCGATCGGCAGCGGCGCCAAAGACGCGTCCGGCAGGCCGCTGGGTATCAGGCTCTTCAGCAGCCACACCAGCCCCGATTGCGCCAAGAACCCTAAGGCCGTGCCGATGATGACCGCGGACAATGCCAACAGCGTCAATTCGATGATGGAAATGGCAAGCACAAAACCCTGCGCGGCACCCATGCACTTCATCAGCGCGACCGCATCGATGTGGCGCGCGGCATAGCGCCGAGCACCCATGGCGACCGCCACGGCCGCCAGCAGCACCGAGGCGAGGCTGGCCAGATTGAGAAACCGGCTGGCGCGGTCGATCGCGGCATTGAGCTGGCGGCTGGAGTCCTCGACGTCCTTGAGGCGTTCACCGGGGAGCTTGGCCTTCTCCAGATAGTCGCGAAAATCGTTGATCGCCGCCGGGGCACCGGCAAACAGCGCCGCGTACGTGGCGCGGCTGCCCGGCTGAACCAGCTGCGTCGAGGGGATATCGTCGTAGTTGAGCAACGCGGCGGGCGCGAGGTTTACGATGCCCGTGCCCTGATCGGGGCGGTAATCGAGAACCTCGGTGACCCGGAAGTGCGCCGCACCTATCGTCAAGCTCGTTCCGAGTTCCAGCTTGAGCGAGGCGATGATGCGTGCATCGATCCAGACTTCGCCGCGGCCCGGCACACGATCAGTGGTCCGCGGCACGCCGAAGGGCGCGTCAGCCACGCGCAAATGCCCGCGCAAAGGGTACTGCGGGGTGACTGCGTTGAGGGCCGCCAGCTGGCTTAGATCCCCGCTGAATATGGCGGTGGGAAAGGAGAGCACTTGCGCGGTGCGCAGGCCGCGCTTGCGAGCCTCATCGAAATAACGTTGCGGAGTAGGCGCGGGCCCTTCCAGGCGCAAGTCCGCCGCCAGCACCTCCGCCGCTTGTGCATGCACGCCTTGCGAAATGCGGCTGGTGAAAAATCCCACGGCGGTCAAAGACAGCACCGCAACCACCAGCGCCAGCGCCAGCACGGAAAGCTCGCCGGATTTAAAATCGCGCCATAGGTTGCGTACCGCGAATCGCAGCGCTTGCATCAATTCACCGTATGGCCGGCATCGAGTTCCAGCACTCGGCTG
The DNA here is from genome assembly GCA_034667905.1 of Gammaproteobacteria bacterium. Lineage (GTDB taxonomy): Bacteria > Pseudomonadota > Gammaproteobacteria > Steroidobacterales > Steroidobacteraceae > Bog-1198. Next base: position 71,012 of record JAXDQK010000065.1, read on the forward strand.
CACCGGCTCGCGAGTGTTCGGTCATGCGTGACCAACACCAGCGTGCTCCCCGTCACGCGGTTGAGCTCGAACAAGAGATCGGTGATGCGTTGCCCGGTGGCCGTATCCAAATTGCCGGTCGGCTCGTCGGCGAAAAGCACCGCCGGCCGAGTCACGAAAGCGCGGGCAATGGCGACACGCTGCTGCTCGCCGCCGGACAGTTGCTTCGGATAGTGCGCCAACCGCGGCGTCAACCCCACATCCGAAAGCGCCTGCGAGGCCACTTGGCGCGCGTCGCGCCGGCCGCCCAATTCGAGCGGCAACATGACATTTTCGATCGCGGTGAGCGAGGGGATAAGATGAAAAGACTGGAATACAAACCCTACGTGTTTGCCGCGAATCGCAGCGCGGCCGTCTTCGTCGAGTTGCGTCAGGTCGACGCCCGCGATCAACACGCGCCCGGTGCTGGGCGAATCGAGGCCCGCAAGCAACGCCAACAGGGTGGACTTGCCCGCGCCCGAGGCGCCGACAATGGCCAATGTCTCCCCGGTTCGCACACTTAAGCTGACATCGGCGAGAATGGTCAGCGACCCATCGGGGCTTGCGACGGTCTTCGACACGTTCTTGGCTTCAAGTACGATCGGTTTGGCGTCTGTTTTGGATTGATCTTGCATCAGGAGCGCTCGTGAAACGGCTTTTCGCCCTATTCATCCTAGTGATTGCATCCGCTTCGGCGCACGCCGAAGACCCGGTGATTCTCGTCTTTGGCGATAGCATCAGCGCCGGCTACGGGCTGGCGCACGCAGAACAAGGCTGGGTGGAGTTGCTCAAAGCCAGGCTCAAGGCCCAAGGGTACGGATACCAAGTCGTCAACGCCAGTGTCAGCGGTGAGACGACCGCCGGAGGGCTCGCACGGCTGCCGCGGGCGCTGGCGCTTCACCATCCGAAAATCGTCGTTCTGGAGCTGGGCGGCAACGATGGATTGCGGGCGCTCCCCATCGCGCAAATGCGCGCCAATATGGGGCAGATGGTCGATCTGGCGAGCGCGGCCGGCGCCAAGGTATTGCTATTGGGGATGCGGATGCCGCCCAATTACGGCCCCGAATACACCGACCAATTCGCCTTGGTTTTCAGCGATTTGGCGCGCGCGCGGAAATTGCCCGTGGTGCCGTTCCTGCTGACCGATATTGCCCTCGCCCCCAATCTCCTGCAGGGCGATGATATCCACCCCAACGCGGCCGGCCAGCCCATTCTGCTGGAGAACGTCTGGCCGGCGCTCAAGCCCCTGCTGCAGAAATAGTGCCCCTAAGGAAGGGAAGGCCCCGTGTTCAACCACTGCGCCACGCCGCCGTGGTGCGAGCACGTGCCGCTGTGGTTCTTTGACCTCGAGTAGGTGCCGTCTTTGCACTTCGCCGTGGCGCCGGTCGGGTCGGTATTGCCCTCAGCGGCAGCGGACTTCGTGGCAGTCGATGACCTGGACATCGTGGTCGAAGGCGCGGGTTTCGAGGGCGTTGCCGCCGGGGCCGGCGTCGCCGCAGGGGCCGGCTCAGCCGTTGCCGCACTGGCCGGTTTGGCTTTGGTTGTCTTTTGTATACCGCCATGGCCACTGCAGGTGCCCTTGCCGGTGGATGTGCTGGTGGTCCCGTCCTTACAGGTGGTGGTGGGCGGGTCCGCCGCGAGACTGGGCATGGCCAATGCGAATATCAGTAAAGGTGCTGCGATGAGGCCGGCAATCGTTGTATTTCTCATAAAGAACTCCCGGGTGAAATTGCGCTCTCTCGGATTGTAATCCGATTTCGACGGAAGGCGATTGCTCTCAATGCGGACGCTCGAGGGGCAAAATGCTGTTCACTTGAATGACAAAGCGCGTGTATTGACCTTGTGCCACGCCTTCCAGAACCTTGCCGTTGACGATGACATGGGTGTTCTCGCCGATCCTGTCGGGAAACTCTGTCAACCCGACGAGCTGCACGTCATTCGCCGGCAGGCAGTGAAAACTCTGCGGCGGCGCATAGATGTATTGGGTCTTGTCCAATATCAAGATCGGCACGGTGTCGACCCCGTCCTTCTGCGGGAACTCGCGAAAATGCACTCGCCCAACAAAATCGTGCTTCACCTGCAGCCACAGGCACGGGCCGCTGCCGATGACGCAACCGGACAGCGAAATGCACAGACCTAAACTCAAGAGGGGTCGCAGGTTCATGATGTTTCCTTTTGGCCCTCGAGTTTGCGCCTAGCGCCCCGCCTTGCAAAGAATCTGCTATACACGCGTTACAATTTAAGAGGCGCACCTGCTTGGATCGAAATTGGCTAAATCATTATCCGCCCGGCGTTCCCGCGGACATAGACCCTGAGGCGTATCCGTCGCTAAAAGAGGCGATCGAAGAGGCGTTCACCAACTATCGTCAACAACCGGCCTTCACCAACATGGGCGCCACCCTCACCTACGCCCAATTGGACGAACTGAGCCGCGCGTTCGGCGCGTGGCTGCAGCATAAGGCAGGCCTCCTGCCAGGCGATCGCGTGGCATTGATGATGCCCAACATATTGCAATACCCGATCGCGCTTTTCGGCGCGCTGCGCGCCGGCATGGTCGTGGTCAATACCAATCCCTTGTATACGGCGCGGGAACTCGAGCATCAGCTGAAGGATTCCGGCGCGAAGGCCATCGTGATCGTCGAGAATTTCGCCCATGTGCTGCAGCAAGTATTGCCGCGCACGGATCTTAAACACGTGCTGGTAACGGGAGTCGGCGATTTATTGTCGACGCCCAAAGGATTGATCGTGAATTTTGTTCTGCGTCACGTGCGCAAGCAGGTTCCGCCCTGGAGTATGCCGGGTTCAATGTCATTCAAAAATGCCTTGGGCATAGGGCTTGGCCTGAAACTGGCGACGGTCCCCCTGGGGCCCGAAGACATCGCCTTTCTGCAATACACCGGCGGGACCACCGGCGTGGCCAAGGCCGCGGTTCTGACCCACCGCAACATGGTGGCGAATCTGCTGCAATCCTTGGTTTGGATAAGACCTGCACTGCAGGCGGGCGGCGGCCGTATCGTCATCACGGCGCTGCCTCTGTACCACATTTTTGCGCTCACGAGTAATTGCCTGGCTTTCATTCCGTTGGGCGCGCGCAATGTCTTGATCACCAACCCACGCGATTTTCCCGGCTTCGTTGCGGAATTGAAAAAGTACAAATTCAATTTCATCAGCGGTGTGAATACGCTGCTCAACGCGTTGCTGCACACGCCAGGTTTTGAGAGCGTGGACTTCAGCGCCTTGCGCGCCACTTTCGCCGGCGGGATGGCGCTGCAGCCGGTCGTGGCGAAGCGTTGGAAGGAAGTCACGGGCAACAACGTGGCCCAAGGCTGGGGCTTGACCGAAACTTCGCCCATGGTGACGGCCAATCCCATCGGGTTGCCGTTCAATGGGTCGGTCGGCCTTCCCGTACCCTCGACGGATGTTTCCATTCGCGACGATGACGGACTGGAGTTGCCCGTGAACGGGGTCGGTGAAATCTGCGTATTTGGACCGCAAGTCATGCGCGGCTATTGGAACCGGCCCGACGAAACTGAAAAGGTCATGTTCGGTGATTGGCTGCGCACCGGCGACATCGGCCGCATGGATGCGAAGGGCTTCGTCTACATCGAGGACCGCAAGAAAGACATGATCCTGGTTTCCGGATTCAACGTGTATCCGAATGAAATCGAGAGTGTCCTTGCGGCGCATCCGGGCGTGCTCGAGGTCGCCGCGGTGGCGCAGCCCGACGACAATTCAGGCGAGGCGGTGGCGCTGTTCGTGGTGAAGAAGGATCCGGGCCTCACCGCGGAAGCCCTGATCGCGTTCAGCCGCAAGGAGCTGACCGGATACAAGATACCGAAGCATGTGTACTTCCGCACCGAGTTGCCCAAGACCAACGTCGGCAAGATTTTGCGCCGCGCGCTGCGAGACGAACTGCGATCGGACAAACACCGCCGATAGGATCGCTTCGCTGACCTGGATTTGGGTCCGTATTTGGGTCGGGGGGCGCGATCAGCCCGGCGGTATTCTGTAGTTTTGCACCGTCTCGACCAACAGCGCCACGCGCTCCGGATCCACCTCCGGTGTGATCCCGTGTCCCAAGTTGAACACATGCCCGGCGCCGCCGCCGTAGCTGTCCAACACCCGCAGGGTCTCGCGGCGAAGGGCTTCAGGCGGCGCGAATAAAGCCGAAGGATCAAGATTGCCTTGCAACGCCACGCGCCCATCCACGGCCTTGCGGGCGTCGCTCAAGTCGGTGGTCCAATCCACTCCGACGGCATCGCAGCCGACGGCGGCGATTTTCGCCAACCAGGCGCCGCCCCCTTTGGTAAATACGATGCTGGGAACTCGCCGGCCCTCGGATTTTTTCGTGAGCGCATCGACCACGTGCGCCATATAGCGCAAGGAGAATTCTTCGTACTGCGCCGGCGTCAGAACTCCGCCCCAGGTATCGAACAGCATGACCGCTTGCGCGCCGGCGGCGATTTGCGCGTTCAAGTAAAGAATGGTTGCCTTGGCGAGCAGATCTAGCAGGCGATGCAGCTCCCGCGGCGACTCGTACATCATGCGTTTGATGATGCCAAAGGTCTTGCTGCCGCCTCCCTCCACCATATAGGTCGCTACCGTCCAGGGGCTGCCGGCGAAGCCGATCAGCGGTACGCGGCCGCCTAGCTCGCGGCGCACTCGCGCCACCGCGTCGATAACATACTTGAGTTCCTGTCCGGGATCAGGAACACCCAGCCTGTCGATGTCCGCCGGCGTTCGGACTGGCCGCTCGAATTTGGGGCCCTCGCCCGCCTCGAATTCCAATCCCAAATTCATGGCGTGAGGAATCGTCAGGATGTCGGAAAACAAAATGGCCGCATCCAGCGGGAATCGCTCCACCGGCTGCAAGGTAATCTCGCAGGCAATCTCCGGATTCGTGCACATCTCCAGAAAGCCGCCGGCGCGCGTTCGTGTGGCGCGGTATTCCGGCAGATACCGGCCCGCCTGGCGCATGAGCCAAATTGGGCGGCGCGGCGTTTCCTCGCGCAGCAGCGCGCGCAGCAATAAGTCGTTCTTCAGAGGTTCACTCATCGTTAGGTGCGCTCGCTGGGATCGAATAGTCGGCGGTGTTCCAGAATGGCATATCGATCGGTCATGCCGGCGATGTAGTCGGCGACTGCGCGGGCGCGGCCGGCCGGACCCTGAACCGTTTCCAACCGCGTCCGGGCCTCGTACTCATCGGGCATTAGCGTAGGATCATCAAAGAATGCATCGAACAGATCGCGCACCACGCGGCGCGCCTTGGACGTCATGCGCCTCACTTTATAGTGCTTGTACAATTGCTCGCGCAGGAAGGTTTTGAGCGCGTAATTCAATTCGCGCGTGGCATCGCTGAAACCAATCAAGGGCGCCGGCTGTGACCGCACTTCGGCGATGGAGCGGACGCCCGACTCGACAAGCCGTGCCGCGGAGGAATTGATCAAGTCGCTGACCAGGTGATTGATCATCCGGCGCAAAATCTCGTAGACAAATCGGCGGCCCGCGAGCGCCGGGTACTTCGCTTGCACTTCATCGCGATAGGCGCGAAACAGAGGCACTTCGAGCAATTCCTCTATGCTGATCAGGCCGGCGCGAATGCCGTCATCGACGTCGTGATTGTTATAGGCGATTTCATCGGCGAAATTGGCGAGTTGCGCTTCCAAACCGGGTTGTTGGCGATTCACGAAGCGTTCGCCCACATCGCCAAGCAAAACCGCGTTGTTATACGAGCAGTGCTTCAAAATTCCTTCGCGGCATTCAAAGGTCAAATTCAAGCCGTCGAATTCTGCGTAGTGTTCCTCGAGCTCGTCGACCACGCGAAGCGATTGTAAATTGTGTTCGAAGCCCCCGAAATCCCTCATGCAATCGTTCAATGCGTCTTGACCGGCGTGCCCGAACGGCGTGTGCCCAAGATCATGGGCGAGGCAGATCGCTTCGGACAATTCTTCGTTCAGCCTCAAGGCGCGGGCCGCGGTACGCGCTATTTGCGCCACTTCCAGGGAGTGGGTGAGCCGGGTCCTGTAAAGATCGCCTTCGTGGTTGACGAAAACCTGCGTCTTGTAGACCAACCGCCTAAACGCGGTGGAGTGCACGATACGGTCGCGATCGCGCTGATATTCGGATCGGTATTCCGGCGGCGGCTCAGGATGACGGCGTCCACGGGAATGCTCGGGGTGCGCGGCATACGCGGCAAGCACACTCATCCGAAGTGCTCTGCCAGGGTGGATTCGAGCGCCGCCCGAGGATAGCGATCGGTCACGATGGCGCGGCCGAGCTTTTCGAGCAGCACCAGCCGTATCGAGCCTGCCATCACTTTTTTGTCCATTTGCATCAATGTTTTCGCTGTTGCGGCGCCGATGCGCGGCACCTCAGTCGGCAGACCCGCGCGCACGAGAATGTCGCGCAGGCGTTCTTTGACCGGTGAGTCGATCAAGCCCATGCGATGGGAAAGATCCGCGGCGATGAGCATGCCCAACCCGACTGCCTCGCCATGCAGGTATTTCTCGAAACCGGTCGCCGCCTCGATGGCGTGCCCGAAGGTATGGCCGAAATTCAAAATCGCCCGCAGGTCATTTTCCCGCTCATCCCGCGCGACCACCGTCGCCTTGATTTCGCAGGATCTGCTGATGGCGTAGGCGAGGGCTTCGGCATCTCTGGCCACCAACTTCACCATCTCGCGTTCCAGCCAGTTGAACAGCATGGGGTCCCAGACGCAGCCATGCTTGATGACTTCGGCCAGACCGGATTTCAATTCCCGGTCCGGCAACGTGGCGAGCGCATCCGTGTCGGCGATGACGGCGCGCGGTTGATAGAAGGCCCCGATGAGGTTTTTACCTCCCTGGTGATTCACGCCGGTCTTGCCGCCGACCGAGGAGTCGACCTGAGCGAGCAGCGTCGTGGGCACTTGCACATACCCGATGCCGCGCTGGTATGAGGCGGCGGCGAAACCGGCGATATCGCCGACGACCCCGCCTCCCAAGGCGAGCACGGTCGCGTCGCGATTCATCTTGTTGGCGACCAGCGCGTCGAACACCCAACCGGCTGTTTGCAACGTCTTGTGCTGCTCGCCGTCGGGCAATATGCACTCGGCAATGCGCCTTTGCGCGAAGCTTCCCTTGAATTTCGCGAGATACAGCTTGGCGACCGTGGTATTGGTCACGACCAACAAGTCGCGGCCGGGAATGTGGGCTTCCAGCAAAGCCCGATCGGTCAGCAGTCCCGCACCGATGGTTATGGGGTAACTCGCTGCTCCTAGATCGACTTGAATGGTGTGCACGGGTTGATTATACGAAGTTACGGGTGCTGCGCCCGCCGCAGTTCTTGATGAATTTCCTCCGCCACCAGCTGTACCCGGCGGCCATCCGTGGTCACCGTGAGGTCAGCGATCTCGGCATACAAGACCGCTCGGCCCGTCATCAGTTCGTTGAGCTTCTGCGCCGGATCGGTGTCTGTCAGCAAGGGCCGGTGCCGTCCATGCCGCGTGCGTTCGAGTTGCTGATCGACCGACGTCGCCAGGTAGACCACCACGCCGCGTTCCGCGAGCGCTTTGCGGTTGGCCGGGTCGATGACGGCGCCGCCGCCGGTTGCCAGCACAATGGAGTCCAGGCGCGTCAAACGGTCGATCGACTCCCTCTCCCGGAGTCGAAAGCCCACCTCGCCTTCCTTCTCGAAAATAAAGGGGATGTCCACGCCGGTCTTCGCCTCAATGTCCGCATCACTGTCGTGAAAGGTATAGCGAAACAGGCGTGCGAGCTGCCGTCCGACCGCCGTCTTGCCCGACCCCATGGGCCCGATCAGAAAAATATTGTGCTTGGTGAGCATGATCGTCGCAGATCATAGCGGACCCCATTGAAAAGGGGCGCCTCGCGGCGCCCCTGGCTTAAGATGCGTAAACGGCCCTTGGGTCGCGGGCCATTAGACGTTGTCGGAGCCCTTAATAAAGGTTCGATCCCTCGCGCAAGATTTTCGGCGTGATGAAAATCAACAGTTCGGTCTTGTTGTTGATGTCCTGTGTGCTGCGGAAGAAGAATCCGAGCACGGGGATATCCGCCAGGAAGGGAACCTTGTTGGCGGCTCTGGACTTTTTGGTGTCGAGAATGCCGCCCAGCACCACGGTCTGGCCGTCGTTGACCAGCACTTGGGTAATGATCTGGCGCGTATCGATCGAGGGTACGCTGCCGCCGGTAGCGCTCGTTACCTGCTGACCGACGGAGTCATCGGACACGTCGAGATCGAGGATCACGCGATTGTCAGGCGTGATCAGCGGAGTGACCTTGAGCTTGAGCACGGCGTCCTTGAACTGAGTGGTGGTGGCGCCGCTCGAGGCCGATTCCTGGTAGGGAATTTCCACACCCTGCATGATGGTGGCTTGCTTCTGGTTGGCCGTAATCACGCGAGGCGATGAGATGGTCTCGCTCTTGCCTTCGTTTTGCGCCGCCGAGAGCTCCAGGTCTATGAGATAACTGCCATTCAATAGCGAAATGCCGATGCTGCCATTGGTATTCGCGGCAGGCGTGTTGACCTGGTAGCGGTTGTTGAGCGTGGTCGCCGGCAAGCTTCCGAGTCCGCTGTTGACGATCTGGTTCGCGCCGACGCCGTTGCCGGTGACGGCCAAGAGACCGCCAGGACCATTTTGTTGCGCGGTGCTGACGCCGAACTTGGCGCCGAGATCGCGCTCAAAGGTATCGGTGACGATGACGATGCGCGCTTCGATCAATACCTGCTTGACCGGCACGTCCAGGGTCTGCACGAGCCGGCGGATATCGGCCAGCTTATCGCTGGTGTCCTGCACCAGCAGTGTGTTGGTGCGTTCGTCGACCGACAGGCTGCCGCGGGGCGAGAGCATGGATTCCTTGGCATTGGTGGACTTGATCAACTTCGCCAGGTCCCCCACCTTGGCGTAATTGACCTGCATGAATTCGGTGTGCGTGGGCGAGAGTTCCTGCACCTCTTTGTGAGCGGCGAGTTCGGCCTTCTCACGCGTCGCCAGCTCTTCGGTCGGTCCGATGATGATGACGTTGTCCTGACGGCGCTTGTCCAAGCCCTTGGTGCGCAGCACGATGTCGAGCGCTTGATCCCAAGGCACGTTCTGCAACCGCAATGTCAGATTGCCGGAGACCGAATCGCTGACCACGATGTTCTGGCCGCTGGTGTCCGCGAGCAGCTGCAATACCGAACGCACGTCGATATCCTGGAAGTTCAAGGTCAAGCGCTCACCGGTGTATTCCTTCTTCTCTTCCGCACCCGCCGTGCGCTTCGAGGAAGCCTTGATTTCAACGGTGTATTGGCTGTCGGACTGATACGCCAGCTGTTCGAAATCCCCCTGCGAGCTGATCACGAGGCGCGAGCTGCCGTCGACGCGGACCGCATCGACGGTTTGCACCGGCGTCGCGAAATCCATCACGTCGTAACGGCGCATCAAATTCTTCGGCATGACGGTGCCGGCAAAGTCGACGACGATCTGCTGGCCTTCCTGGCGCACGTTCACCGGCGTGCGCGGATCGGTGAGCTGTACGATCACGCGGCCCGTGCCATCGGAACCACGGCGAAAATCGATGGTGCGGATCGCGCGTTCCGTGGGCGCGCCGGATGAGTTCGCTGCGGCGCGCGGCGCGACGGGCTTGCCGACGTCGGCGCCGGGCTGCTGGCCCAACGTGACCACAATCATGTTGCCATCCACTTTCGTGGTGTACGGCATCAAATTATCGACGTTCACGACCAAGCGCGCGCGGCCGTTGGCCTCGGCAGCAAGGACCGTGTCGACGCCGCCGGAGTGCACGTCGAAACGACGCGACGCGAGAGCGAGCGTTGTGTTGGGCAAGTCGAACGCGATGCGCGCCGGCTTGTCGATGGTGAAGGGCAGCGGCTCGGGAGCCGGGCCGCTCATGTGCAGTTTGAGCTGCACCTGTTGACCCGACAAGGTTTGAACGTCGACCGACGTGAGCTGAACCGGATCAGCGGCCTGCGCCGTGAAACTGGCCGCAGCCAATGCGACGAATGCCATCGCGCCCATCATCGCCGTTCGAAATTGAATTCTAATCATGCTTTCATCTCCCTGTGGCCTCAATTGGCCAATGCCAACGAGGCCGGTCGCTCTATGTAGCCGCCGAGACCATCCGGAATGATTTCGACCAGGCTAATCCTGCCGCCGGTTATTTCTGTCACTTTCCCGTCGTTCTGGCCGAGGTAATTCCCCGGCTGAACCTTATGCACGAGGCCGTCTTTGGATTGCACGAGCCCGTAAAAATTGCCGCCCACCTTGAACGTGCCCACCATCTTCAAGGTGTCCAGTGAAAAGCCTTCCAAGAATTCGCGGCTGCGCCGCGAGCTTGGGCGCAAGTTAGCCTGGCCGGCCGCATTCGGGCCCTGCGGTTGAAACGGCGAGCGCAGGTTGGCGGCCGAGTACACGTAAGTTTCGTAAGGTTTTATTTCGGGCAGCGGCTGAATGCGGCCGCCGGGCTTCTTCTTGGTGGCCTCGATCCAGCTCTGTAAATTCGATTGACCTCCGGAACAGCCGGACGCGACCAATGCCGCGAGCACGATGCCGATGAGGCCAATACTCGTTGTCTGTCTCACGTCGTGCCTCCCGCCGCTGCCGTCTTCTTCGGGGCCGGTTTCGCAGCCCCTTGATCCTCGATGTAGCGGTAAGTTTTCGCGGTCACGTCCATGGTCAAGTTGTCGTAGCCGCTCTTTGCATCCACCGGCGAAATTTGGATGTCATTTAAAGTCACGATGCGCGGCAATGCAGCGATGCCGCTCACGAATCTGCCAAAGTCGTGGTAGCTGCCCACCAGCTTGATTTTGATCGGCAGTTCCGCGTAGAAGCCGTTGCTCTTCTCGCTTCCCGGCTGGAACAGCTTTTCCTGGAGGCCCGCAGCCAGACCGGTTTGCGAAATATCGACCAGAAGATTCGGCACCTCGGTTTTGCCGGGCAATTGCCGCAACATCGCACCGAAGCTGCGTTCCATTTCGCCGATCTGGGCCCGATACGCATCAAGATTCGCAGCACGCTGCTGCTTGCTTTCAAATTGCGCGCGCAGGTCCAATTCGTCGGCTTCCGCTTTCTGCAGCAGGGGCCGATCGTCGTTCCAGACGACGAAATACCAGCCGAGCGCGGCGACCACGGCGAAGCCTAGAACCACGAAGAATCCGCGCACCGCCACGGGCCAGCGGCCTACGTCGCGCGGATCGATAGTACGGAGTTGATCGAAGAAGTTCATTTCGCCGCAACCTTCTTAACCGTTGTTTCGCCGCCGTTTTCCACATCGACCCCGATCACATCGCTGGTGAGAGTGAAGCTGGAGCCGCCGGTCGGTGAATCCTTGGAGGTCTCGACCACTTGCAGCTGGGGGTTGTCCATCCACGAGGACGAATCGATGTTGCGCATGAACGTCGAGACGCGCGTGCTCGACTGGGCGACGCCCTTCATTTCGAGCTTCTTGCCGGTCTCCTTGATCTGCGTCAGATAAATGCCTTCCGGAACCGTTTTCACCAGCTCGTCGAACAGGTGCACGATCTCAGGCCGCTTGCGCTGCAACTTCTCGATGATTTCCATGCGCGCCACCAAGCGCTGCTTACGGTTCTCGAGATCTTGAATATCGGCGATCTGCGCGTCGAGCTTGACGATCTCCTTTTTCAGAAGATTGTTCTTCGCGTTCTGTGCGTCGATCCAGCTGCCGTACAGCAACTTGCCGCCGCCGACGAAGATGATGCCGGCGATCGCCGCGCCGCCGATGGCAACCAGGAATTCGCGCCGTCGAACCTTTCGTTCTTGTTCGCGCCAGGGAAGTAGATTAATACGCGGCATGGCTACTCTTTAGTCGAAGCTGCGCAGCGCTAGGCCGCAGGCTGTGAGTAATGCGGTGGCATCGCGCGCCACTGCTTGGGCTTTTGCCTTGGACGACACTTTCATGTTGCCGAGCGGATCGCCTTTGTCGGCCGGCACGCCGACGCGGCTCGAGATGACATCGGCGACGCCGGGAATATTGGCGCAACCGCCGCAGATCAGGATTTGATCAGGCTGCGCGCGCCCGCTGCCCGAGGCTAGGTAAAATTGCAGGGAGCGACTGACTTGCTGAGTCATGTCGTCGATAAAAGGATCCAGCACTTCGGGTTGGTAGTTGCTGGGCAGGCCGCCTTCTTTCTTGGCGCGTCCGGCTTCTTCCATGCTCAATCCGTAGGTGCGCATGATTTCCTCGGTCAGCTGCTGGCCGCCGAAAGCGAAGTCGCGCGTGTAAATCACCCGCATATCGCGCAGCACGCTGAAGGTGGTGCTGCTCGCGCCGAAATCGACCACCGCGACGGTGCGGTCGATACCGCCATCCGGCATCTGGTGACGCATCAAAGCGCACGCATTTTCCAGCGCGAAGGCCTCGACATCGACCAGGTGTGCCGTCAAGCCGGAGGCCTGAACTGCGGCCTGGCGCTGCTCCACGTTCTCGGTACGCGTCGCCACCAACAGCACGTCGAGCATGTCCGGATCTTTTTCCGACGGGCCCACCACTTGGTAGTCGTAGCTGACTTCTTCCATGGGGAAGGGAATGTATTGGTCGGCCTGCATCTCGACCTGGCCTTCCAGTTCGTTTTCGCCCAGATTCTTCGGCATCTGGATCACCTTGGTGATCGCAGCGTCGCCGCTGATGGCAATGGCCGCGAGGCGGCTCTTGGCGCCGGAACGCTTCACCGCGCGTCGGATTGCCTCGCCGACGGCTTCCGCGTCCACGATGGCTTTTTCGTTTATGGCGTTATGCGGCGTCGGTTCGGCCGCATAAGACTCAACGCGGTATTGGCCACCCGACATCGTCAGCTCGATGAGCTTCACCGACGAAGTGGTTATGTCAAGTCCCAAAAGCGGACGATATCTTTTTCCTAACGACCACACAGATTTTTTCCCTTTTTGCTCAATACCTTGTAGGTCGAATCCGACGTGAGATTAGCCATGACAAGCCAACTTAGCAAGGAACTGTTAAATAGAACGTGAAGCTACTCACGGTAATCCCGGGCCGGGTATCCGGACTCGGCAAAGTGAGACTCAGGGCGGTTTGATAGCTTGCGAGCCGGTGTCCACTCATCCGTCAAGACCTCTAGCCTGCGTCAGGCCGTGAGTTCGGTTAATCTGGGCTTTGCGGCCCCATCTTTCGATGAGTACGCTCACGTAACCGGCGGTAATATGATGCCTATGTCCACCGGCGCAATAAGTTAGAACGGTTTTCTGTGTCCAGACGTTACCTAGTTCTCATCTCGCGCATTTGTGCAGTTTTAGTTGGCGTAATAGCGTTAGTCGCGTTCGCAAACGTATGTGCTTATGTTTACTTGAGGCCGGCATTGCCGGATGTGGGGAGCCTGCGGGAGGTCCAGCTGCAGGTGCCGCTGCGCATCTATTCCCGTGACGGCAAGCTGATCCAGTCGATCGGCGAGCAGCGCCGAATCCCGGTCCGCTACGAGCAATTGCCCAAGAAATTGGTACAGGCATTCCTGGCGACCGAGGACGATCGGTTCTTCAGGCATCACGGGGTGGACTGGCAGGGGATTTTGCGTGCCGCGGTGGCCAACCTCAAGGCCGGCGGCATACGCCAGGGCGCGAGCACCATCACCATGCAGGTGTCGCGCGACATGTTCTTGACCCCGCGGCGCGACATTAAACGCAAGATGAGCGAAATCTACATTTCCTTGCTCATGGAGGCCGAATTCACCAAGGAGGAAATATTCTCCTTGTACGTGAACAAGATTTTCCTGGGACAGCGCTCTTATGGCGTGGGCGCGGCCGCCGAGGTGTATTTCGGCAAGTCGCTCGATCAGCTGAGCCTGGCCGAAACGGCCACCTTGGCCGGCATCCCCACTGCGCCTTCAATGGTCAATCCGGTCGCCAGCGCCGAATTGGCGAAGGTTCGACGCACCCACGTGCTGGGACGAATGCTGGAACTCGGCTACATCAATCAGGCTGAGTACGATCAGGCGAAGGCGAGTCCGATGGAATCGCGGCTGCATGGGGCTTCCATCGAGGTCGACGCGCCTTACCTCGCGGAAATGGTGCGCAACGACCTGCAGAATAAGTACGGCGATGCCGTATATACCGCCGGCTACAAGGTGTACACCACGATCGACTCCCGGCTGCAGGCGGCCGGTACGGTGGCTCTTCGGACGGGTCTCTTGGAATACGACCGGCGCCATGGGTTTAGGGGTTCGAGCGCCAAAGTCGACATGTCCAAGATATCGACGCCTGCGCAATTCGAGGCCCAGCTGGATGAGTTCCCCGTCATCGGCGGCCTGAAACCGGCGATCGTCGAAAAGGTCGAAGGCAAGACAGCCAAGATATACGTGAAGGACTTGGGGACCGTGAATCTACCCTGGGAAAAACTGTCCTGGGCCCGGCGCGAACTGCCGGACGAGAAGGTCGATCGCGCGCCGACCGATGCTTCGGAGATTCTGAGCCGCGGGGACGTGATCTATACCGTGGGCCGCACCCCGGAATCCGTCCTGTTCGTCCAGGTGCCCGAGGCGCAGAGCGCCCTGGTCTCGGTTGACCCGAGGGATGGGGCGATCAGTGCGCTGGTCGGCGGCTTTGATTTCTTCCAGAGCAAGTACAACCGCGTGGTGCAAGCGCGCCGGCAGCCCGGCTCGGGGTTCAAACCCTTTATTTATGCGGCCGCCTTCGATAAGGGATACACACCGGCAAGCGTGGTGGTGGATGCGCCGGTGGTCATCGACGACGAAGGCAAGGAACAGGCGTGGCGGCCGAAGGAATTCGAAAGCAAGTTCGCCGGCCCCGTCCGCCTACGCGAGGCGCTGGCCTTTTCCAAAAACCTGGTCTCCGTGCGCCTGATGCGCGCCATCGGCGGCGAATACACCCGAAATTATGTGACTCGCTTCGGTTTCGACAAGTCGCAGCTGCCCGATGACCTCACCCTGGCGCTGGGTACGGCCGAATTGAGTCCCCTGCAGGTGGCCATCGGCTATTCCGCCTTTGCCAACGGCGGGTTTAAGGTCAGCTCTTACTACATCGATCGCGTCGAAGACGCGAGCGGCAAAGTCGTGCAGAAGGCCGATCCGGCCATCGCCTGTCCCCAGTGCGGCCGGGCCACCGACGGCCCCACCCTGCGCAGCGTGGCGGCGGGCTCGGCGCGCGGCAGCGTGCTGGATGAGGCCCCTCATGACGGCAAGACGCTGATTTCTGTCAAGAATCTGGCGCCGCAGGTCATCCCGCCGCAGATCGCTTACCTGTTGGCGGACATGATGAAGGACGTCATCCGCCGCGGCACCGGCCAGCGCGCGCGTACCCTCAACCGCGACGATATCGCCGGTAAGACCGGAACCAGCAATGAGGCGCATGACACCTGGTTCAACGGCTTCAATGCCGATGTGGTCACGAGCGTATGGGTTGGATTCGATTCGGATCGCTCCTTGGGCCCGGGCGAGCAAGGCGGGCGCACGGCGATACCGGCTTGGACCTACTTCATGCACACCGCTCTCGAAGGCTCACCCATACACGGCGTGCCTGTACCCGACGGCATCGTGAGCGTGCGGATTTCACCCAAGAGCGGCTTGCTGGCAAGCGCCGATGATCCGAACGGCATCATGGAAAAATTCATCGAGGGCAACTTGCCCAAGACTGAGCTATACGAGGGTCAGAACACGAACAACCCCGAGACCGATAAACCGCTATTCTAGTTACCGATGCCTAAGAAGTTTTCGCAGCGTGCAGAAGATCTGCGCCGCGCTCTCGCGCAAGAGGCCGCGCGGCTCATGGCTGAGCATGGCATCGAGGATTTCCGGCAAGCAAAGCGCAAGGCCGCGGATCGTCTGGGCGTGAACGACGTGGCGGTGCTGCCGAAGAACGTCGAAATCGTCGATGCGCTGCGCGCGCATCAGCGCCTGTTCGGGCGAGAGACCCACGACCATACCCTGAAAGAACAGCGGCGCATCGCGCTCGAAACCATGCGAATCTTGTCGCAGTTCCAGCCTCGTTTGGTCGGGTCGGTGCTCACCGGCACGGCGACTAACTACAGCGACATCAATTTGCACCTGTTTGCCGATGCCTCGGAATCCGTGGCCATCCACCTGCTCGAGATCGGCGTACCTCACGAATTCTATGAGCGGCGCGTCAAAATGGATGCGGAGCGCAGCGTCAACTACCCGGCCTTGCGATTCGAGGCCAATGGCCGCACCGTCGATGCCACGGTTTTCCCCATCGACGGCATCCGCCAATCGCCCTACTCGCCCGTTGACGGCCGGCCGATGAAGCGCGCCGATGCGCGGGAAGTTTCGGAACTGATCGACGCGGACTAAAGCCGCCGGCACTGTTAATCGCCGGCACTAATTGGCCGGCTTCGGCTGCCACACCGCCATCATGTCCGGCGAGCCCTGCGCACGCACGCCGTTGTCCGTCAAGATCTCATCCGTCGCGGCTGTCATGGCTGTGCGGGAGAACACGAGGGCTTCTCCACCCTTGCTGCCGAATTCCAGGGTAACGAACGGATCCTTCAAGTCGCGCAATACCGTCACCAGGTGCTTGAGGCTCTTGATGGGCGTGCCATTGATCGAATACACCACGGAGCCCGTCGGGTTGGAATAGCCATTGGCCAATTTGTGCGGAAAGAAAGGCGAGGAGATGATTACCAACTCTTCGAGATCGTCAGTGGGCGTATCAAAAACGCGAGTGACCAGCGGGCTCTTCACGAAGCCTAAAATCCGCAGCAAATTGGCGTTGTTTTCGAACAAGGACAAAAATTGCCGCGTGGCGCTGGAGAACACAATCGGGCCATAGACAAAGTAGGACGGGTACTCGCCATGCAGGTCCGGGGCGAGGGTGGGATGTTGCGCGGAGACGGGCAGTTCGATTTTGAGGGTCTTGCCGCCCCGAACAATGGTCAGCGGCAGCTTGTCGTCCTTGGCCAATCGCTGGATCATGTACGAGAAACTAACGCGCAAATCCCTGTCGATTTTGACCATGCCTTGATTGTCGATGGGCGTATCGCCGATACGCGTGATCACGTCCCATTCCTTCAAGGGATACGCGGCATCGGCTTTGTCGGGCCGGTGCACCACCATGCCCTCGACGCCCTTGTCGAGCTTCAGGAACTCGCGCAGGGCCGGATTCTCCAGCGTCTGCAAGTCGTCGTACATGTTGGGCTTGCCATCGTAACGGCCGTCCGAAATGTCCTTTAAGAAGAGGTCGACTTCTTCGTTCGGGATGATGTATCCGATGTTCTGGCTGTCGCCTCCCAGCCGGCTGAAGGCCAGACCGATCATCTTGTCACCGGCGATGGCCGGGCCGCCGCTATTGCCGGGATTGATGGCCGCATCGATCTGGATGCGCAATCCTGAGACCGGATAATTGTAGGATGCGAACTCGATTCGCGACACGATGCCCTTGGTGATGGAGAGCGAGGATCCGCCCGTCGGAAACCCATACGCCAGCACCGGGTCCTTGATGAGCGGCAGCTTGCTGGCGCGCGCCACCGGCGGATGGCTGTCGAAAAAGGTCGGATCGTCGAGCTGCAACACCGCGAGGTCGATCCCGGGCGCGACGGCAAGGACGGTCGCCGATACTTTATCGCCGGCTGCGTTGGCCTGAATTTGTACCTGGCTGGCGTAAAGCACCGCGTGTGCGTTCGTCAAAATACGCTTGCCCTCGATCACCACGCCCGAGGCAGTTGCCTCGCTGGGCGCTTGCTTGGTCCAAGGCTTGAAGGGATCCGGATAGCGCATGGTCGAGAAAATTTTGACGACCGAATTTTCCAGCGCCGGCAGCTGGACGGGCTCGGCCGCTCGCTGCGCCGCCTGCGCACCGGTGCCCGGCACAGCACTGGCCAGTATGGCGCCACTCAACCACGCACCCATCGCTGAAAGAGCAATTCGCTTGCATCGTGCCATGAATATCTATTACGTCCTTATTTTCCGTCGACTGAAAACGCCAGCAACGTATTGCCTGAATTTATATAAACGCTGCCGTTAACGATGGTTGCGCCGCCGTGATCCAGCGGGCCGCCGCTCGCATGAACGCCGTTTTGCGTTTGAAATCCCTTTGCCGTGTCGAAATCCCACAGAATCTTGCCACCGATGGTGGAGTAGACGCGCAGATGGCCGTCCAACGATCCGGAGAACACCCCGCCCGGCATGACAGTAACCGCTTGCGATTGGCCATGGGAACAGGATCCTTCGCTCCAAGAACAGGCGGGCGTCGGTGCGGGCGTGTGCCAACGAGGAATACCGGTTTTAGGATCGAGGGCCCACAGGCTTCCCGTCGGATTGCCGGCCTGAACGAGAACGCCCGACAGCGCTACAAATAGACTGCGGTGATCGACCCCCATCCCCCACCCGATGCCGCCGCTGTCGGCGCCCGCAACGTTTGGCGGCCCCACGCTCGATGTGGCCGGCAATGCCCCGCCCGGCGACCCGGCGGCCGGCGAAGCGGCGCCGGGCGCGGCAATCGCACCACCGCCTCCGGCGGGCGGCGCGCCGAGGCGGGTTTGCCAGAGAATTTCACCGCCGTGATCGGGATCGAGCCCGTACACCACGCCCGAGCTTTGCCCGGCCAGTAAAATGTCATTGCCGCTCGACAGCGTGCGCAGGACAGGAGCGCTGCTGAAGCCGCTCAAGGCAACTTGACCTTGCACGGTGAGCTGTTTGACCCAGCGCAGCTTGCCATCGCTCAAGTCGAATGCAGCCACGGCATCGGTGAGCGATTGCTCGACTCCGGTCGCGGAACCGCCCGTGCCCACGTACAGCACGCCGCGCTTCGCATCGATGGCGGGCGATGAAACGATAGCTGCACCGGCCGGCCCGAACTGCTGAACTCCGGCGTTGTTGCTTTTGGTAGCTTGCGGCGCCTCGAGTACGGTGTAGCTTTTCCAGAGTACCCGCCCGCTGGCGATGTCGATGGCAGCGACACTGCCGCGAAAAGTGCAGCAGGCATAGTTGGGATTCGCGGCACTCTTCTCTTCATTGGACCCCACCGCGACATACAGCCGGTCGTTGTACAGCGCAGGTGCACCGACGATCTGCGCGGAGGGGTGCGTGTCGACTTGAGCCTTCCACAAGAGCGTTCCCTTTTGCGCATCGAGTGCGTACACGGCGCCGCTATCGTCACCGAAAAAAGCGGCGCTCGGCGCCTTGATGACATCCAGGTGCGCGAGCGTTCGCTTCAGCTTCTTTGGAATCGCGGCCCGCTTGGACAGGCCCAGTTCGCCGATGGCGACGGCCGTGCGGCTGCCGGCGGCCGCATCGTAAGTCCAGTAGGTGCAGCCGGTTTTAGCATCCAGCGCGTAGATGCGGCCCGACGAGCTCGTGAGAAATAATCTACCGTCCACCATTGTGGGCTGGCCGAACTCGCCTGCGCTCTGATATCCATAGGCCCATTTCAACGCCAGTTTCGGCACGTCGGCGACGCGAATCGCCGGCTCGGGTTGGTAGCGGGTATTGTTGGGATCGCGGCCCCAGCCGTTCCATTGTGCGCTGCCGACAGCGACAGGATCTGCGCGCGTTTCACAGAGATTTTTCTCGGGGGTCAAGGCCGCGGCAAGCGGTGCGGTGTCGCCCGCGGCATAGGCATAGGCGAAAGCAGCCAGCGCCAAAGCCGGCACGCACATGGAAACCTTGACGAAAACCCGCATCAGCGCTTTTCGATCGGCTGATAGTCTCGCTTGGTGGGACCGGTGTAGAGCTGACGTGGGCGTCCGATTTTCATATTCGGATCCGAGACCATCTCCTGCCAATGAGCGACCCAACCGGCGGTGCGCGCGATCGCGAACATGACCGTGAACATGGAGCGCGGAATGGCGAGCGCGCTATAAATAATGCCGGAATAGAAATCGACGTTCGGATAGAGCTTTCGCGACACGAAGTAATCATCCTTGAGAGCGATTTCCTCCAGGCGCAGCGACAGTTCGAACAATGGATCGTTGGTCTTGCCCATTTTCTCCAAAACTTTATAGCACATGCCGCGAATGATCTTGGCGCGAGGATCGAAGTTCTTGTAAACGCGGTGGCCGAAACCCATCAGCCGCACGCTGTCGTTCTTGTCCTTTACCCGACTAAGGAATTTGTCGATGTTGGCAACCGAACCGATGCTGTCGAGCATGTCGAGCACGGCTTCATTGGCACCGCCGTGCGCCGGCCCCCATAGGGCGGAGACGCCGGCGGAAATGGCCGCATATGGATTCGTTCCGGTGCTGCCCGCCAGACGGACGGTGGACGTGCTCGCGTTCTGCTCGTGGTCCGCGTGCAAGATAAAGAGCAGATCCAAGGCCTCCGCGGCCACCGAATCGATGGCATACGGCTCGCAGGGAACGGCAAAGAACATGTTCATCATGTTGCCGCAATAGCGCAGATCGTTGCGTGGATAGATGAAAGGCTGTCCGAGCGTATGTTTGTACGCCGCGGCAGCAATCGTCGGTAATTTCGCGATGATCCTGTGCGCAAATATCTCGCGGTGCCGCGGATCTCCGATATGCATGGTGTCGTGGTAAAAAGCCGCCATCGATGCGACCACCGCGGACACCATGGCCATCGGATGCGCGTCATGATGGAAGCCGCGGAAAAACCCCAGCAATTGCTCGTTCACCATGGTGTGGCGCGTGATCGAATTGGTGAAGGCCTCGAGCTCAGGCTTGGTCGGCAGCGTGCCGTTGATGAGCAGCGTTGCAACCTCGAGGAAACTCGACTTCTCGGCGAGTTGTTCCACAGGATAGCCGCGATACAAGAGCACGCCGGCATCGCCGTCGATGAAAGTAATCTTGCTTTCCGTGCTGGCGGTGGCCATGAACCCCGGATCGAAGGTGAAGACGCCTTGTTCCTTGGTCAAATTGGAAATGTCGATAACATCCGGACCGATGGTTCCAGAGATGGCCTTGTGCTCGCTGGTCTTTCCGGATGTAAGATTCTTGAGTTCGTATTTCTTGCTCATTCGCTTATCCGACGCTCTGGTTCGTATGTTTCAGGACGCAGCCTTGCACGGCCGTACAACGGAATCAAGCGCGCACGTCGCGATGCTCAAGAACCGCGTAGCGAGTGCATCTGCGCATCGAGAACTCGGTGCGAGAATTTTTCAAGGAACGCGCAGCGAGATCGCTGCGCGCGGACTTTTAGAACTCTTACAAAACCCCTTGCGCGAAACTACTAGGCTTTAGCCGCACTCTTCGCGGCGGCCGCCTTCGCCGGGATAGCCTTTGCTTCAGCTGCAGGCTTCGCTTCCGGGGCGGGCTTCGCTTCCGCGGCGGGTTTCGCCGGGGTGGCGTATTTCTTGCGGAACTTATCGACGCGGCCGCCGGTGTCCACGATCTTCTGCTTGCCCGTATAGAACGGATGGCAGTTCGAACAAACTTCGACCTGCAAATCCTGTCCGATGGTGGAACGCGTTTCGAACTTGTTACCGCAGGTACAAGTGACCACGATTTGTTTGTATTCGGGGTGGATGCCGGCTTTCATAGGAACCTCGTATTTCAGTTGCGGCAGAATCGATAACGCCATCCCTGTGCGAAATCGCCACGCCTTGGACCCTTAACTTGCTGGCAAGATCTCAAATATCAATGCCAAAAACGGGGTCGCGCATCATAAGCGCACTCCCGGCGGCGGACAAGGGGCCTACCTACTTTCCTCCCGATCCCCTCCAGAAGCACTGCCGATTACCTGGCGATTGCACATATTTGTCCACAATAACTGTGGATAAGTCTGTGGACGGCCGTCTGTTCAAGCGACTCATACGGCGCAAATTCGCATTATTGTTGATTTGATCAAAAAATAAGCAGGGTGTTTTACCCTTGTTAGTCAACAGGTTACGGGACGCACCTTACCTACTTCAGATGCAATGTGCTGTAGGTCTCACTTTGTGCGGGCCGTGCCGGCCGGTGTGTATAAGCCTAGGCGAGGAAACTTGCCTGCAGATCGTTCAGGAAGCGCCTTCCTAGGTCGGTAGGCCGCCAATTGGCGTCGGATTCGCCCGGATCGGTTGAACATCGCTCCAGGAGGCCGCGTTCGCGGGCTCGAGCAAGCTTCACCTCCAGGTCGCGAAGATCAAGGCCAGTCCTCTGCCGATACTGCTGGCTCGAGAATCCATCGTTGAGGCGCAACGCATTGAGCATGAATTCAAACGGCAAATCCGCCGCAGCCACCTGCGCCTCCTCACCAATGAGCACCGTTTCACTAACGGTCGATGCCGCTGCGTGCCGAACCTTGAACTGATACTCGCCCGGCTGCTTGGGTTTGGTGGTGCGTAAGATCGATAACGGCTCGCCCGAGCTCAACTTCCCATGCGCGCCGGCGCCGATGCCCACATAGTCACCGAACTGCCAATAGTTGAGGTTGTGCCTGCATCGAGCGCCCTCGGCGGCGTACGCGGAGATCTCATATTGCGCATACCCCGCTGCCGCAAGGAGGGCCTGGCCGGCGGTCTGAATCTGCCAGGTTGCGTCCTCGTCCGGCAACGCCGGCGGGCGCGAATGAAATACCGTGCCGGGCTCGAGCGTAAGTTGATAGTACGAGATATGAGAAGGACCGAGCGAGCAGGCGATGCGTACATCCTCGAGCGCCTCCTCGAGCGTTTGCTGCGGCAACGCGTACATGAGATCCAAGTTGAAATTCTCCAGTCCCGCTGCGCGCAGCTCCGCCACGGCTCGATGAGTATCGTCGGCCGAGTGAATGCGGCCCAGCGCCTTGAGCGCCCGCGGGTCGAAGCTCTGCGCGCCCAGCGACACGCGGTTGACGCCCGCCTCCGCATAACCCACAAACCGCCCGCGCTCGATGGTGCCTGGATTCGCCTCCAGCGTGATTTCAACATCCTGCGCGAAGGCAATTCTCGCTCTGAGCGCTTTCAGCAAGCGCGCGAATTCCTCCGGCTGAAACAGACTCGGCGTGCCGCCGCCGAAAAATACGGTGTCGACTCTGCGGCCTGCCAAGCGCGGCATCTCGATCTCAAAATCTCGAATGAGCGCATCGATGTACGCGGCATCGGGTTGCGCGGATTTCAACTGGTGTGAATTGAAATCGCAGTACGGGCATTTGCGCACGCACCACGGCATGTGCACATAAAGCGCGAGCGAAGCATCCATCATCGCTCAGCACCCGGAGTTGGCTGCTCCCCAAAGCGCCTCCGCAGCAAGTCACGCAGCGTCTGCATTGCCTTGCCGCGGTGGCTCAAGCGATTCTTCTCCTCGGGCGACAGTTCGGCCGCCGTTCTACCGAGTTCCGGCAGCCAAAAATAGGGATCGTAGCCGAAGCCGCCCGCGCCTAGCGGTGCCTCGAGGAGAACTCCTTCCCATGAGGCTTCGGCCACCAGCGGTTGGGCGTCGTCGGCTTCGAGGAAAACGAGCGCACATCGGTAGCGGGCGCCGCGCTGATCAGGCGGCAAGCCGTCAAGCGCACGGATCAGCTTCGCGTTATTCGCCGCATCGTCGGCGTCCAGTCCTGCATAGCGGGCCGAGTAAATGCCGGGCGCTCCGTCAAGGGCATCGACCTCGATTCCGGAATCATCGGCGACGGCCGCGCTTCCGCTCAAACGCGCGGCGTGGCGCGCCTTCAACTCGGCATTCGCCACGAAAGTCGAGGCGGTCTCATCCGGCGAGGGCAGGCCGAGCTCGGCAAGGCCGGTCAGTTTGAACGGCAATCCTGCGAGCAGGGCGCGGAATTCGCGCAGTTTCCCCAAGTTCGCGGTGGCGACGACCAGTTCCCTTGGCGCGGACGATTCCCTAGGCTGCGCGGGCGGTGAGCTGTGCGGCATGCAATTGCGCTATACCTTGCGCCGCAAGGTCCAACAATTGGTCGAGTTCGTTGCGCCGGAATGCGTGACCTTCCGCGGTTCCCTGAACCTCGACGAACGCACCGCCGCTGTTCATTACGACGTTCATGTCCGTTTCGGCATTCGAGTCCTCGGCATAGTCGAGGTCGAGAACCGGCGTGCCGCGGTAAATTCCCACCGAGACGGCCGCCACTTGTCCATGCAAGGGATTGGAAGCAATCGCGCGTCTTTTGAGCAAGGTATCGACGGCGTCCGCCAAGGCCACGAAGCCCCCGGTGATCGCCGCGGTGCGCGTGCCGCCATCGGCCTGCAGCACATCGCAATCGACGGTGACGGTTCGCTCGCCCAAACCCTTGAGATCAACCACGGCGCGCAGCGAGCGGCCGATCAGACGCTGTATTTCCTGCGTGCGGCCTGATTGCTTGCCGCGCGCGGCCTCGCGTCCCGAGCGCGTGTGGGTGGCGCGCGGCAACATTCCGTATTCGGCGGTGACCCAGCCTTGCGCGGTGCCGCGCAGAAATCCCGGCACGCTGTCTTCGATGCTGGCGGTACACAGCACGCGCGTCGCTCCAAAGCTCACCAACACGGAGCCCTCGGCGTGTTTGGTAAAGCCTCGCTCGAATTTCAGCTCGCGAAGCTCGTTCGCGGCTCTGCCGCTGGGGCGAACACTCATGCCGTCTTCCATCGCAGCGCCGCCGCGCTGGTGTTGTCGCTGTAGGGGGCGGAAGCCTCCACCGCTTGGTTTCCCAACTCGTTCAAGGTTTCGCGCAAGGGCTTGCCCTGGGTCTGCGCGAAACGCACGAAATCCTGATCCTTGAGATTCGCCCACAATCCATCGGTGCACAGCAGCAGAACATCGCCGGCTTTGAGCTTGCGCCGCGTGGAGATGGTCATTTCAGGCAACGCAGCATCTCCGCCGAGACAGCACTCGACATAATTGCGCATCGGGTGCCCGTGCACTTCGGCCTCGGTGATCAATCCCTCGCGCAGCAGCACCTCGACATGACTGTGGTCGCGCGTCCGCTCCAACACCTGCGTCTGGCGCAGCTGGTAAATGCGGCTATCGCCGACGTGGGCCCAGTAACTCGCGGAGTCTTGCACCAGGCAGACCGCGCAGGTAGCACGTGGACGCGCTTCGGCGCTTAAGGTGGCGCCGAGCTTCACGACTTCCTCGTGCGCTCGCCCCAGCGATAAATGCAAGAAGCCCAGCGGGTCGAAAATAGGATGAGGCGTTTGCCAAAAGGCTTCGAGGAGAGTCGAGAGCGCGGTTTCCGCCGCGCGCGCGCCGTCCGCATGGCCGCCCATGCCGTCGATCACCACCAGCAGCACGGCATTATCCGCCGCCGCGATCGCCACCCGGTCCTGATTTTCTTCGCGGTGCCCGATGAGGCTCACGTCCGCGGTTTCGATCTGCAATGACTGCTCCTCGATCTGTTAAGATTGCTCACCCACGATTATGGCCGATTTTAGCGACGACCCCTATGATTCGTAGCATGACCGGCTTTGCCCGACGCGAGCGACAGTTTCCCTGGGGACTGCTGGCCTGGGAAATAAAGACCGTCAATCACCGATTCCTCGAGCTGGGCTGCCGCTTGCCCGAGGAGTTCCGCGCCGCGGAGTCGGATTTTCGAGCCGCCGTTGCCGCAGCCGTCAAGCGTGGCAAGGTCGAGTGCGCGCTGCACTTCAAACCCACCGTGACCGCGGCCGCGCTCGAGGTCGACGGCGAATTGCTCGCGAGCCTCACCTTGCGGGCCCAGCAAATTGCGGTTCAAGCCGGCAACGCGGCACGTATCAATGTCTTGGATTTGTTGCGCTGGCCTGGCGTCATTCGCGACGCCACGCGCGATGCCGCTCCCATGATAGCCGCCGCGCAAGGCCTCCTCGCGGAGGCCTTGTCCGACCTTAGCCGTTCCCGCGACAGCGAAGGCGGGCGGCTGCGCGATGCATTGGAGCAGCGATGCGCGGGACTGATCGAGTTCGCCCAGCGGGTTTCCGACCGGCTGCCGGAAATTCGCACCCGCATGCGCACCAAGCTGCTCGACCGAATCGCACAGCTCGCGGCCGACGTCGATCAAGGCCGGATCGAACAAGAGCTTGCCATCTTGGCGCAGCGCCTCGACGTGGACGAGGAGATCGATCGGTTGCGCGGCCATGTCACCGAAGTGCGCAAGACCTTTGAGGGCCCGGAACCTGCCGGCCGGCGGCTCGACTTCTTGATGCAGGAATTGAATCGCGAGGCCAATACGCTGTCGTCGAAGTCTCAGGACATAGAAACCACCCGTGCCGGCGTCGATATGAAAGTGCTGATCGAGCAAATGCGAGAGCAAGTGCAGAACATCGAGTAGCTTCCGAAGCTGTTTGGACTCGGCGCATGTATCTCTAATCGACCCACACCCGCCTGTCGCGAGTGTCGGCTATCCCGAGAAGGATGCTGCGCACGCACCGGCATTGCATGTCGCAATCCCATGTCGTCTTTACTCACGCTGCGGCGTCTTATGAATTAGACGATCCGGAAACTCCGCGATCGTCCTGTTCGTAACGCCCAGGAGTAATGCCATGCGCCTTCCAATTCGCTCGCTCATACCCGTTGCCCTCGCGGGCCTTATCGCTTCCAACGGCTCGTCCGCTTCGGCGACGCAAGCTGACGCTGCGTCCGGCATGCGTGCCTCTCTGGGTTCCTCGCTGCAAGAACTCGCCCTTGGTAACAGCACGGGCGCCCTCGTATTTCTACTCAACGGCATCTTTGCGCTGCTGTTCTCGGGGCTCGCCATTGCGCTCGTTCGCCGGAGCGGGTCGCACGACAAGGCTTCCTTTCGACCGCCAGGTCGAAACTCCCGCGCTAGTACGCTGTGAGGTTGGCGGGGGAGTCCGTTGCGGCGATCGGATCCCGCCCGAAAGCGGTGCGTATGTTAGATTCCCGACCTTAGACTAACCGTGTCCCCGTTAACCCCAGCGATTCATGCCACCAGGACGCCTTTACGTAATTGCGGCACCCTCGGGCGCAGGCAAGACCAGCTTGGTCAAAGCCCTGATGCAGCGCGAGCCTGGGATCCAGTTTTCAGTTTCCTACACGACGCGCAAACCTCGCCTCAACGAAATTGCGGGACGCGACTATCACTTCGTCAGCCCGGAGCGATTTCAAGAAATGGTCGCGAATCACGAGTTTCTGGAACACGCGAGAGTTTTCGACAACTGGTACGGCACCGGGGTGCGAGCCGTTCAGGAGGCTCTGGCCAATGGCGAGGAGCTGCTGCTGGAAATCGATTGGCAGGGCGCCCGGCAAGTGCGCGCGAGAATTCCCGAGGCCTGCAGCATCTTTATCCTACCTCCCTCACGCGATGCCTTGGAATCGAGGCTCAAAGGGCGCAGCACAGACTCCGAGGAGGTCATCCGGCGGCGTTTGCAGGATGCGGCGGAAGATTTGGGGCATTGGACGGAATTCGACTACGTCGTCATCAACGATGACTTCGCGCGCGCGATCGAGGATTTGCAGTCCATCGTCGGGAGCCGCGGCGGCGCGCTCGTCGCACAGCGCCCGGAAGTGGTGCATTTGGCCGCCGCGCTGGCCAAACCTCAAGCTTAAGTTTAGCCTGCTTAGGTGGCGAGGCAGGTGCTATTTCTGCTATGATTTCTGCCCCTCCATTGGAAGAACCTTAAGCATGGCGCGTATCACAGTCGAAGACTGCCTTCAAAATGAACCCAACCTATTCAACCTGGTGTTGCTGGCCGCCAAACGCGCCCGCCGCCTGGCCAACGGCGCAGAAGCGACCGTGGAATGGGAGAATGACAAGCCGACCGTGGTAGCGCTTCGCGAGATCGCTGCCGGAAATATCACGCTCGAGATGTTGGAAGAGCCCGAAGAGCCGGCAGCACCGCCGGTGAGCGAGCTCGACATGCCGTCGGATTTTCGTGCTCCGCAACTCGGGCTTGGGGACTAACTACAGCCGGCGTAACTTAAAGAGCGGCGATGGACTATGCGTCTTCCATACTCGGTTTCTTGCCTGGTGGAAGACGCTCCACCGGGATCAGCCAGCTCTTAGACAAGCTCGAAGCGTATCTCTCGCCCGCCCAGGTTGAACGAGTGCGCGAAGCCTACGACTTCGGCGCTGAAAAACACCAAGGTCAGAAGCGCGTATCGGGCGAGCCCTACATCACGCACCCGGTCGCGGTAGCGGATATTCTCGCTGATTTGCGCTTGGACGCCGATACCCTCGTGGCGGCGATTCTCCACGATGTCATCGAAGATACGCCGACGGCCAAGGCTGAAATCGCGTCGATTTTCGGACAGGTGGTCGCCGAACTGGTCGACGGCGTCAGCAAGCTGGATCAGATCCAGTTCAAGAATCGCCAAGAAGCGCAGGCCGAGAGTTTTCGCAAGATGCTGCTGGCCATGGTGCGCGACATCCGCGTCATCATGGTCAAGCTCGCGGACCGCATGCACAACATGCGCACCCTGGGAGCGATGCCGCCGGTCAAGCGACGCCGCACGGCGCGCGAGACGCTCGAAATCTATGCGCCTATCGCCGAGCGCTTGGGATTGTATGCGGTGAAGCTGGAACTCGAAGATCTGGGGTTCCGCGCACTCTATCCGTACCGCTACAAGGTTCTTGAACGGGAATTGAAGCGCGCCCGCGGCAATCAAAAGGAATTCATCGCCAAGATAGCCGAGACCTTCAAGGGCGCTTTGGCCAAGGCCGGCATCGTCGGCGCGGTGGAGGGACGCGAAAAGCATTTGTACAGCATCTACAAGAAGATGCAGAACAAGAAAATCTCCATCAACGAGATGGTGGACGTGCACGGATTTCGCATCATCGTGGACACCGCCGATGTGTGCTACCGCGTGCTCGGCCTGGTGCACAGCGTCTACAAGCCCATGCCGGGGCGCTTCAAGGACTACATTGCAATCCCGCGCGTCAACGGCTATCAGTCCTTGCACACCACGCTGTTCGGGCCCAACGGGATCCCCATCGAGGTGCAGATCCGCTCCGAGCAAATGCATCGGGTTGCAGAGTCCGGGATCGCGGCGCACTGGAAGTACAAATCCGGCGGCGACGCCTTCGGCGGCGTCGAACATGATCGCGCGCGCGAATGGCTGGCAAGCCTGGTGCAGATTCAAGAAGGCGGCAGCTCGGAAGAATTTTTAGAAAGCGTCAAAGTGGACTTGTTTCCTGACAAGGTCTACGTGTTCACACCCAAGGGCAAAATTCTGCGCTTGCCGAGCGGGGCCACCACGGTGGACTTCGCCTATGCCATCCACACGGATGTGGGTAATCGATGCGTGGCGGCCAAGGTGGACCGGCGCTTAGTTCCTTTGCGGACTCCGTTGCGCAATGGCCAGACGGTGGAAATCATCACGGCGAAGGGCGCGAAGCCGAATCCGTCCTGGTCGAGCTTCCTGGTGACCGCCAAGGCGCGGGCGGCCATCCGGCAATATCTCAAGAATCTCAAGCGCGGCGATGCGCTGGAATTGGGACGCCGCCTACTCGGGCTGGCGCTCGAGGAATTGTCGCTGAACGTGAAGAAGATTCCTGCCGCGGATATGGATGCGGTCGTCAAAGAACTCAATCTGCGCGACGTGAACGAGCTGTATGAAAAAATCGGCTTGGGCGAGCGCTTGGCGCCGTTGGTGGCGCGGCGCCTGCAGCCCACGCACGTGGACGGTGAACCGGTTGCCGCCAACGCCGGCAGTCCCTTGATGATCGCAGGGACCGAAGGGTTGCTGGTGACCTACGCCCGGTGCTGCTTCCCCATCCCGAATGATCCCATCATGGCTTACTTGAGCGCGGGGCGCGGTGTCATGATTCATCGGCAGAATTGCGGCAACCTCGCCGAATACCGCAAGCAGCCGGACAAGTGGCTGTCGGTGGCGTGGGAGGCGACGCGCGGCCGACTTTTTAGTTCCGAAATCCAATTGGAGATCAACAATCGAGTCGGCGTGCTGGCGGCGGTGGCCTCGAGCATCGCGGGAACCGAAACCAACATCGATCAGGTGTCCTTGGAAGAACGCGACGTGGACAGTTCCTCTCTCAAATTTCAAGTTCAAGTGCGCGATCGCAAGCATCTGGCGCGCGTCATCCGAACCGTGAGGCGCATGCCCGATGTACAGCGAGTCTCCCGGACCTTGGCTTAAAGGGACGCGGCCCCTGAACTTTTCGTTACGACGGCAATTCATTTCACAGCGATTCAACACAAGGCTATGAGCAAACAAATCATTTCGACCAAAGAAGCGCCGGCGGCGATCGGCACTTATTCGCAGGCCACGAGAGTGGGAAATACCATTTGGGTCTCGGGCCAAATTCCCATGGACCCGGCGACCAAGGAGCTGGTCAAAGGCGATATGGAGGCGCAGGTTCGCCGCGTCTTCGATAACCTGAAAGCCATCGTCATTGCGGGCGGTGCGAG
Organism: Gammaproteobacteria bacterium; assembly: GCA_034667905.1. GTDB lineage: Bacteria > Pseudomonadota > Gammaproteobacteria > Steroidobacterales > Steroidobacteraceae > Bog-1198. The sequence continues at coordinate 101,163 of JAXDQK010000065.1, forward strand.
CCTGGATGATGTGGTCAAGGTATCGGTTTTCTTGATCGATCTGTCGCACTTCGCGCTCGTCAACAAGGTCATGGCCGAATATTTTCGCGAGCCCTACCCGGCGCGCGCCGCCATCGGCGTGGCCTCGCTGCCGCGCGGTGCGCAGGTGGAAGCGGAGTGCATCGTCGCGCTGTGATCGCCCTCGTTCCGTGATCGACTTAAAACCCGTGACGGTGCTGCGCGGCGTCGGCGATTCGCTCGCCGCACGGCTGCGTGCGCTTGGCGTGGAAACTACGCAGGATCTGCTGTTCTTATTGCCGTTACGCTACGAGGATCGGACGCGCATCGTCCCGCTCGGCGAGCTTCGCCCCGGGCAGCGAGCGTCGGTCGAAGGGGAGGTGCTGCTCACCGAAGTGGCGTTTCGCGGACGCCGCCAGATGCTGTGCAAGATCGGCGACGGGTCGGGGTACTTGACGTTGCGTTTTTTCTATTTCACGGCGCAGCAGCAGTCGGGATTGGCGCGCGGTGCGCGCGTCCGGTGTTTCGGCGAGGCCCGCCGCGGCACCAAAGGATTGGAGTTCGTACACCCCGAGTATCGGCGTGTCGACCCGCATGCCGCGGCGCCGCCCGAAGACCATCTCACGCCGATATATCCTTCCACCGAAGGGGTGACTCAGGCGCGTTTGCGGCTGCTCGTCGGACTCGCGCTCGATCAGAGCGGCCCCGAAGACCCGAAGGATTGGCTGCCGCCGCCGGTACTGGCTGATTCACGCTTGCCCAGCTTGCGTGAAGCGCTGCGCTACGTGCATAGGCCTCCCACCGATGCGCCGGTGGATCTGTTGATGAGCTATCGGCATCCGGCGCAGCGCCGATTGGCGTTCGAGGAACTGCTGGCGCATCAGCTGTCGCTCAAGCTGCTGCGCCAGCGCATACAAAGCGACCCGGGCTGGGCGCTGACATCGCCCGGCCGGCTCAAGCTCGACTTCCTGGCCGCACTGCCCTATCGCATGACGGCGGCGCAGCAGCGGGTACTGCTGGAAATTGAAAACGACTTGCAAAGACCTAAGCCGATGCTTCGCTTGGTGCAGGGCGATGTGGGATGCGGGAAAACACTGGTCGCGGCCTTGGCGGCCACGCGGGCCATTCAAACGGGCCGCCAAGTCGCGTTGATGGCCCCCACCGAACTGCTCGCCGATCAACACGCGCAAAATTTTCGACGCTGGTTCGAACCGTTAGGCGTGGCCGTGGCTTTGCTGAGCGGCCGGCAGACGGGCAAGGCGCGCAGCGCGGTGCTCGAAGGAATCCGCTTAGGCCATGCCCCAATCGTCATCGGCACGCATGCATTGTTTCAAGAAAGCGTGGAGTTCTGCTCGCTGGCCTTGGTCGTGGTCGATGAGCAGCATCGGTTCGGCGTTCATCAACGCCTCAGCCTGCGTGAGAAAGGCGCGCTCGACGGCCACCAACCCCATCAGCTGATCATGACCGCGACGCCAATCCCGCGAACGCTGGCGATGACGGCCTATGCCGATCTCGATGTGTCCGTCATCGATGAACTGCCGCCTGGACGCACACCGGTAAAAACGGTGGTGCTGGCGGAAACACGGCGCGACGAAGTGGTGCAGCGAATTCGCGCGGCATGTCTCGAAGGACGGCAGGCTTACTGGGTCTGTCCCCTCATCGATGAGTCCGATGAAATGCCGTACCAAGCCGCTGAGGAAACCGCCGCCGCCTTGGCCGCCGCTTTGCCGGAACTCAAGGTAGGCCTGGTGCATGGACGCATGCCGTCGCAAGCCAAGGAAGGCACGATGCGCCGATTCAAGGATGGCGAAATCCAACTATTGGTGGCTACCACGGTGATCGAAGTGGGCGTGGATGTACCGAACGCGACCCTCATGGTGATCGAGAATGCGGAACGTCTGGGACTCGCGCAGCTGCATCAGCTGCGCGGGCGCGTAGGCCGCGGCCGGCACGCCAGCTCCTGCCTGTTGTTATTTCGCGGGCCGCTTTCCTCGATGGCGCGCCTGCGTCTGGCGGTGATGCGCGATACCAACGACGGCTTCGAAGTCGCGCGCCGCGATCTGGAACTGCGCGGCCCGGGTGAACTCTTGGGGACGCGCCAGACAGGGCTTGCGCAAATGCGCGTCGCCGATTTATTGCGCGACGCAGATCTCTTGCCCCGAGTGCAAATCGCGGCGGAAACTTTGCTGCGCGACTGGCCCTCGCACGTCGCACCGCTCATCGGGCGTTGGGTGGGACATGCAGAGCAATACGGCCGCGTGGGGTAGAATTCGCGCATGACTCGAGGCACTACACGTCCAATCGAATCCATTCAATGGCAGCCCCAGGAACGTCTCGGGCAATTGCCCATCGACGCGCAACTGCGGCCCTGGCTGATCGGCAAGGGACTGCTCACGCTGCGCTTGAAAAGCGCATGTGCCGAGCGCTTTGCCTTGAGCCTGGTGGATCAATGGACCGGCATTTTGAGCGCTTCGCATAGATCGGCGCTGCGCATCGAGGACAACGCCGGGTTGTTTCGCGACGAGGAACTGTGCTGCGGCCGGAGCGTGTGGGTGTTCTGTCAGACCATAGTCCCCGACTCGACGCTCATCGCGCATCCCTGGCTTGCGGAAATGGGCGATTCTGCTCTGGGCGAAACCTTGGGCGATTTGTCCGGGGTCGAGCGCAGTGCCTACGAGTACGCGTGGTTGCCGACTGCAGAAGCCGTCACGGCGCGGGCGCTGCGCGATGCGGAAATCAAACCCGCGGGACTCTGGGCAAGACGCGCTCGGATTACGCTGCGCGGTGCACCCTTGCTCGCTCAAGAATTGTTTCTGCCCTCCATGGGCCGCGTGTAGACGACAAGCGTGCCGCTACCACGCAACGGGGATGAGCTGGCGCAGATGATCATGGCGCGCCTGCGATGGTATGGCTATCGCATCCGCTTCCATCCCTGGACCACCGATGAGTTGCCGAAAATCCTCGGCACCGTTCATGACTATGTCCGGCTCATGCGCTTGGACCGTCCCATCGGTATCTGGCTATTATTATGGCCGACGCTTTGGGCCTTGTGGATCAGCAGCCGCGGTCAGCCGAAGCCGCTCATTTTTCTTATTTTTGTGACCGGCGTCGTGCTCATGCGTTCTGCCGGCTGCGCCATCAATGACTATGCCGACCGCAGCTTCGATCCTCAAGTGGAGCGCACCAAGGACAGGCCTTTGGCCGCCGGGCGCCTATCCACGATCGAAGCCTTGGTGCTGTTCGCGTTGCTCTCGCTCTCGGCATTGGTGCTCGCGCTGCAGCTGAATCGATTGACGCTGTTGTGGGCGGTCGTGGGCGGCTTCATCGCCGTCACCTATCCGTTCGTCAAACGGTTCTTGTCGGTGCCGCAGATGTACTTGGGGCTGGCCTTCGGTGCGGGGATACCGATGGCCTTCGCCGCGCAAATAGAAACCGTGCCGAAGGTCGCGTGGCTGCTGCTGTTGGCGAATGTGCTGTGGGTGACGGTGTACGACACCATGTATGCCATGGTGGACCGCAACGACGACATCAGGATCGGCGTGCGCTCGACCGCCATTTTGTTCGGCGATTCGGATCGGCACATCATCGCCGTGCTGCAGATGATGACGCTGACGTCGCTGTACCTGGTGGGAAAAATGCTTCGCGCAGGCGCCTGGTACAACGCCGGCTTGATCGCCGCCGCGCTGTTCTTTATTTATCAGCTGTGGCTGATTCGGGACCGGGATCGCGAAAGTTGCTTCAGAGCCTTTCTCAACAACAACTACGTCGGCATGGCGGTGTTCATCGGCCTGGCGCTCGAATACCAATTCAATCGCTAGCAACCCGAAACCGCCCACGCTGGTAAACCCAAATAGGCCAAGGCGGTTGACTAGCGTGGGCGCGCACAGAATACTGGCGCGCATCTGGAGGTGCCAAGTGGACGTACGCAACGATTGGACGCTCGAGGAAGTAACCGAGCTTTTTGACTTACCTTTCATGGACTTAGTGTTCAGGGCGCAACAGGCGCACCGCCTATTTCAGGCAGCCAACGCCGTCCAGATCAGTACGCTGCTCAGCATCAAGACCGGTGCCTGTCCGGAGGACTGCGCCTATTGTCCGCAGAGCGTGCGCTTCGACACGGGACTCGAGACTTCCGAACTCATGGAAATCGAGGCCGTCGTTGCACGCGCCCGTGCGGCAAGGGACTCAGGCGCAACCCGCTTCTGCATGGGCGCGGCGTATCGATCTCCTAAACAGAAGGATTTGCGCCTGGTTCTAATCATGATCAGCGAGGTGAAATCCTTAGGGATGGAGACCTGCGCCACGCTCGGCATGGTGACCCCCGCCCAAGCTCGCGAACTCAAAGAGGCGGGCCTCGATTTCTACAATCACAATCTCGACACGTCTGCACGCTACTACGAAAAAATCATCACCACCCGCATTTACCAGGACCGGCTGGACACCTTGCAGGCCGTTCGCGACGCCGACATCAATGTGTGCTGCGGCGGCATCGTCGGGATGGGCGAGGAGCCGCAGGACCGCGCGGCGCTGCTGCATACGCTGGCGACGCTGCCCGAGCATCCGCAAAGCGTGCCGATCAATCAGCTGGTCAGGGTGGCCGGAACGCCGCTGGCCGATGCGCCGGTTTTGGATCCTTTCGATTTCGTGCGCATGATCGCGGTGGCGCGCATTCTCATGCCTTTGAGCCATGTGCGGCTCTCGGCCGGCCGCGCACAGATGAGCGATGAATTGCAGGCACTGTGTTTCATGGCAGGCGCAAATTCCATTTTCTATGGCGAGAAACTGCTGACCACCGGCAATCCGGACACCGAGCACGATCAGCGCCTGTTTCGACGTCTGAAAATCGTGGCCGAGCCCGCCGCTGAAACCGACGCAGAGTTCATCGCCGACACATCACCAACCACACCCGTGAGTGTGGCATCGTTCGCGCATGAGCGATGACGAGGCCTATGCACTTCAACCCCATTGGACCAGGCGCTCCTTCGACCGAGCCGCACACAGCTACGATTCGGCAGCCATCATTCATCGGGAAGTTCGAGGGAATCTGCTCCAACGGCTCGAACTCACCCGGCTTCAGCCGCGAGTTGTCTTGGACGCCGGTGCCGGGACGGGCCATGCCAGCCGCGCGCTGAAGCGCCGCTATCCGAAAGCATTGGTCGTGGCGCTGGATTCTTCACGCGGCATGTTGGCCGCGGCGGCCCGGCAGCGCTCATGGCTGCGTCCCTTCGAGCGGGTGTGCGCGGACGCCGAGCTTCTGCCCTTAGGGGACGGCAGCGTGGATTTGGTGCTCAGCAATTTGATGCTGCAGTGGTGCAATCCAGACGCGGTGTTCGCGGAATTTCGCCGCGTGCTCAAACCCAACGGGCTCTTGAGTTTCAGCGCCTTCGGCCCCGATACTTTGCGCGAGCTGCGCGCCGCCTGGCGAGAGGTGGACTCGCACAGCCACGTGCATCGGTTCATCGATATGCACGACCTGGGGGATGCGCTGGTACGCAGCGGCTTTTCCGCGCCGGTGCTGGATGTGGAACGATTCACCTTAAGCTATCTGGATGTGCGCAAGGTGGCCGCCGACCTCAAGGCTACCGGCGCGCACAACGCCACCGCCGGACGGGCAAAAGGGCTCACCTCCCCAGGTAAGTTCGCTGGGATGGAAGCGGCGTACGAAAGTTTCCGGCAGGACGGGCGGCTGCCCGCAACCTATGAAGTGGTATTCGCCCATGCGTGGGTACCGGCGCAAGCGGCGCGGCGCAGTGGGGCAGACGAAAGCAGCGTGTCGCTGGAGGAAATCAAGCGGGAATTGCGCGCCCGGCGCAATAAATAAGGCGCCCGCCGATGCCCGCCGCCCCGGGCATACGTTATTCTTGGGCGCATGGAACAGCGCATCACCTTGGCGCCAAATTGTTCGCTGACGCTCTCGGGTGCTCGGCTTTTTTTTGGGGTTACGTGCCTGTTTTCCTTAAGTTTTGCGTTGTTTTTCGTATTGCAGGGATTTTGGCCGATTTTGCTGTTTTGGGCTTTGGAGATGCTGGCACTTGGGGTAGCCTTGCACGCCAGCATGAAGCGCCGGCATTACACCCAGACAGTGGTGATTACCGACTCGCAAATCAGCCTCGTGACGCGCTCGCAACGCGGCGAAACAAAACAGGAGTTTGCCAGGCATTGGGCGAAGGTTAGACTTCGCAGTCCGCCGAGGCGGCTAGGGACCAGCCGGCTCACCATCGAGAGTAAGGGCTGCGCGTGTGAGATAGGCAGCTTCCTCACCGAGGAAGATCGATGCGTGCTGGCGGAGCGTTTGGGTAGGTTAGTTGGCGGCATGAATGAATCGCCGCCGCTTGAAATCGCGAAATAGGGGACCTGTTTAGATGAGAGTTACCAGAGGCAATCAAGATCACAGCACCGCTCGGCCGCGAAAGCTCATTTCGCCGGGGGCGCTTGGCTTAGCGGCCTTGAGTGCGGCGGGCAGCGCAGGCGCCAACACCTCGAACGGCTACAACTTGCCGGAGGGCGTCACGGACTTGGCCCGCGACATGTATGGCTTGCACATGGAGGTCTTCTGGATCTGCGTCGGTATTGCCGTCGTGGTGTTCGGCGCCATGATTTACACGCTCTTGAAGTTCCGCCACTCGCAAGGCGCGGTTCCCGACACGACCATGCTCCACAGCACCAAGGTGGAAATCATCTGGACCATCATTCCGGTGATAATCCTGGTGGTCATGGCGATTCCCGCCGCGGAACTCATTCTCAAGCAGGAAGATACCCGCAATTCGCAATTGTCCATTCGCGTCACCGGGTATCAGTGGAAGTGGGAATACGCGTACATGGATGCCGCGGAGGGCGTGGATTTCTTCTCGACCCTCTCGCGCGATTCGAATTTTGCGCGCGAGAAGGGCTCCGGCATCGATCCGAATACCATCCCCAACTATTTGCTCGACGTCGACAAGCCAATGGTGATCCCCAGCGGCACCAAAGTGCGCCTGCTTCTGACCTCGCAAGACGTGATCCACGCCTGGTGGGTGCCTGACTTCGGCGCCAAGCGCTCGGCGATCCCGGGTTTCGTCAACGAGTTGTGGTTCAAGGTCGATCCGGGCAAGGAAGGCACGTATCGCGGCCAATGCACCTCGCTGTGCGGCCGCGACCACGCGTTCATGCCCATCGTCGTGGTTGTAAAAACACCGGATGATTTCAAGAAGTGGGTGGATGAGCAGAAAGCGGCCGTCAAGCAAGCGGCGCTGCCGGGTTCGGCCGCCGCCGCACCGCCGCCAACCGCGCAGGCTTTAACGAATTAATCGGTCTATTTTTTAAGAGAGCTATCCGACTATGGCCCAGTTCCCAACGAGCGACTCCGCGCACCATACCGATCACGCACATGATGGTCATGACCACCATGACCAGCCGGCGACGGGCATCAAGCGCTGGATTTTCGCCACCAATCACAAAGACATCGGCACCATGTACCTGCTGTTCAGCATGATCATGTTCTTCATCGGCGGCGCGATGGCCATGCTGATTCGCGCCGAGTTGTTCAAGCCCGGCTTGCAGCTGATGGACCCGGTGTTTTTCAACCAGATGACCACCAATCATGCGCTCGTCATGATTTTCGGTGCCGTCATGCCTGCCTTCGTGGGATTAGCGAATTGGATGATTCCCATGCAAATCGGCGCGCCGGACATGGCGCTGCCGCGCATGAACAATTTCAGCTTCTGGCTCCTGCCCTTCGCCTTCACGTTGATGCTGTCGACGATGTTCGTGCCGGGCGGCATGGCCGCGGCGGGCTGGACCCTGTATCCGCCCTTGTCTCTGCAGACCGGCGATGCTTTCCCCATGCTGATCTTCGCCATCCACATGATGGGTGCGTCCTCGATCATGGGCGCGATCAATGTCATCGTGACCATCATGAACTTGCGCGCGCCGGGCATGAATTTGCTAAAAATGCCGCTGTTTTGCTGGTCCTGGCTGATTACCGCTTATTTGCTGATCGCCGTGATGCCGGTGCTCGCGGGCGCGGTTACCATGCTTCTGACCGATCATTTCTTCAAGACCAGCTTCTTCAATGCCGCCGGCGGCGGCGACCCGGTGATGTTCGAGCACATCTTCTGGTTTTTCGGGCATCCCGAGGTGTACATCATGATCTTGCCGGCCTTCGGCATCATTTCTGAAATCCTGCCGACCTTTGCGCGCAAGCCCTTGTTCGGCGCGACCTCGATGATTTACGCCATCGCCTCGATCGCGTTCTTGTCCTTCATCGTCTGGGGCCACCACATGTTCGCGGACGGCATGCCGGTCGCCGCGCAATTGTTTTACATGATGTCCACCATGCTGATCGCCGTGCCCACGGGCGTGAAGGTATTCAACTGGACCGCGACCTTGTGGCGCGGCTCCTTGAGCTTCGAGCCGCCGATGCTGTTTGCCTTGGCGTTCTTGTTCTTGTTCACCATCGGCGGCTTTTCCGGCGTGATGCTCGCCATCGTTCCGGTGGACTTCCAATACAACCAAACCTATTTCGTGGTGGCGCACTTCCACTATGTGCTGGTGCCCGGCGCGATATTCGGCATCATGGCAGCCGTGTACTACTGGATCCCAAAGTGGACCGGCCATATGTACAACATGACCCTCGCCAAGTGGCATTTTTGGCTGTCCGCGATTTTCGTCAACGTCCTGTTCTTTCCGCAGCACTTCTTGGGGCTGGCAGGCATGCCGCGGCGCATCCCCGACTACGCCGTGCAATTCACCGATTGGAATATGGTTTCCTCCATCGGCGGCTTTTGTTTCGGAGCCTCGCAGATTCTGTTTGCCATCCTGGTCATCCAGTGCATCCGCGGCGGCAAGAAAGCCAGCGCCCTGGTTTGGGACGATGCGCGGCCCAACGGGCTGGAATGGACCTTGCCCTCGCCCGCGCCTTATCACAGCTTCACCACGGCGCCAGAGGTCAAGTGAACGCGACTGCCACTCCGCGCCGCCTTAGGATCAGAAACGCCGCATTGGGATTGGCGGGCGTGGCGCTGGCGTTTTATTTTGGCTTCATCGCGCTGCTGGTCTTTCGCAGCCACCACTGATGGATCGCAAGCGCGCCAATCGCAAGCTGGTGTTAGGCCTCCTGATCATGACGGCGGGCAGCTTCGCGTTCGGCTGGGCGCTGGTGCCGCTATACGATGTGTTTTGCCGGGCTCTAGGCATCGGCAATGCCGAGGCCAAAGACGGCCGCGCGGTGGTGCAGGAAGCGATCGACCCGAACCGCGAGGTGACGGTGGAATTCATCGCCTCCCCGGCGTCGGTGGGCAGCTATGAATTCAGGCCCAAGGTCGGCTCGATGCGCGTTCATCCCGGCAAGCTCTACGACACCGAGTTCTACGCCAAGAACCTCACCTCGGTGGCCTCGGTGGCGCAGGCGGTACCGAGCATTTCGCCCACCGGCACTGCGCAGTATTTTCACAAGACCGAATGTTTTTGTTTTACGCCGCAAAAATTCGGCGTGGGAGAGGGCCGCGAGATGCCGTTGCGGTTCATCGTGGACCCGCAGCTGCCGGCCAACGTGGACAGGTTGACGTTGTCCTATACGTTCTATGACACGACCCAAACCGCAACACGGCGTTGAATACTCGTTAAACTATTTATTCATTACCGATTAGAGATTTGACTATGGCGCAAGCGCACTCGGAAGCCGATCAGTACTACATCCCGCATAGCAGTCCGTGGCCCTTTTACGGCTCCATCACGCTGTTCACGCTGATGTCCGGCGCCATTGCCACCCTCAATGGCTGGCTGCCCGCGTGGTTCCTGCTTCCCGGCTTCACCATGCTGGCGTTGCTGTTTATTTTCTGGTTCCACACCGTCATCGGCGAGAACCAGGCGGGCATGTACAACATGGCGGTGGACCGCTCGTTCCGTATGGGAATGATGTGGTTCATTTTCTCCGAAGTGATGTTTTTCGCCGCGTTCTTCGGGGCTTTGTTCTATGCGCGCAATCTGTCGGTGCCGTGGCTGTCGGGCGATGGCGTGAAGATTTTCAGCAAGCTGCTGCTCTGGAACAACTATGCCGGCATATGGCCGACGAACGGGCCCGCGGCCTTGGGTCCCAGAGCCGATGGCACCTTCGAAACGGTGCCTGCTCTCGGACTGCCGGTGGTAAACACGGCGATTTTGTTATCGAGCAGCGTCACGGTCACCATCGCCCACCACGCCTTGATCACCGGGCACCGCACGCGCTTGAAGATTTTCCTGGCGCTGACCTTTTTGCTGGGATTCACCTTCGTCGGCCTGCAGGCGACGGAATACCACGAGGCCTACACGGAACTCGGGCTCACTTTGGGCACGGGCATTTACGGCTCGACGTTTTTCATGCTGACCGGATTTCACGGCCTGCATGTGACGGTGGGCGCCATCATGCTGACGGTGATCTGGTCCAGGGTGCTGAAGGGCCACTTCACGCCCCAGCGGCATTTTGGATTCGAGGCCGTCGCGTGGTATTGGCACTTCGTCGATGTCGTTTGGCTTGGCCTGTTCATCTTCGTCTATTGGCTGTGAGACGAAATATGCTGAGGTTCGATCCAACCGCTGTAATAGGCGACGATTAGCAGGACGAACAGCGCCACCGACAGACCGATGCGCCAGGCGAGCGCTGTGACCATTTTTTTGCCGTCGTCCTCGCGCGTGCTCGACAAATGGTACAGCGCCTTGCCCAAGCTGATCAGGATCAGCACGAGCATGGTCAGGATGAGATATTTGAATACCATCTGGCGCGTCCCATCTTAAGGTTTCGCAGTATATCGTGCCCGTCAAAATCGGTAATCGCAGTTTCGCGCCGCGCGTTTTCACGACGCTGCTCACGATTGTCTTGATCGCAGCCCTGGTCTCGCTCGGCCGTTGGCAACTGCACCGCGCCGCGGAGAAACGCGCGCTGTTCGACTCATTCGCCGCCGGCAGCGACGCGACTCGGGTCATCGACGGGCACACGCCCATAGTGCCGCGTTACAGCCAAGTCGAGGCCTCGGGACACTACGACGAGACCCGCCAGGTCTTGATCGACAACATGGTGAATGCCGAGCGCGCAGGCTATTACGTGATTACCCCGTTTGCGCTGCAAGGCGGAGGGTGGGTGCTGGTGAATCGCGGTTGGGTGCCCTTGGGACAAAGCCGCGCGGAGCGCCCGGCCATCGACGTGTCGGCCGATACGCGCACCATCCGCGGCCGCGCGGACAACCTGCCCAGTCCCGGCATTCAAATGGGCGTTGCCGCGCCGCTGGTCCCGCCTTTTCCCGTGGTTGCGAATTTCCCCAAGCACGCGGAAGTGGCGCAGCTGCTCAATGAATCCAGCTGGACGCCTGCGGCGCAAGTGGTACTGCTCGATCCGAAGGAACCGGATGGCTACCTGCGCAACTGGTCGGCGCCGGGTTTCCCGCCGATGCGTCACGTCGGCTATGCCGTGCAGTGGTTTGGGTTGGCAACCGCATTGCTGGTCATTTACATCGTCACCAATGTTCGCCGGGACGGTCCACGCCGCGGCGGCCAAGGCAGACCGGCGTGACGCTGCCCGGCAATCACGATCGGCGGCAACGGCGCATATTGATCGGCCTGGCGCTGATGTTCTTCGCGCCGTTGGGCCTATCCTTCTACTTGTATTATGGGAAGGAGTGGCACCCCGGCGGCCGCGTCAATGCCGGAGAATTGATCGAACCTCCTCGGCCGCTGCCGGCGGTGGCGTTGCCGCTCGCCTCCGGCAACGCCGGGCAAACCCAGCCGCAGCTGCTGAAGGGAAAGTGGACCTTGTTGTACGTTCAGCATGGGCGCTGCGACGATGAGTGCGCCAAGCGCCTATACGACACCCGCCAGGTTCGCCTGGCGCTCGATCGAGAGATGAACCGGGTGCAGCGGGTTTTTGTCGCAGGTGCCGATTGCTGCGATCTGAAGGAGATGCAAGCTGCGCACCCGGACTTGATCATGATTCGCGCAAGCGCCGCGGACGAGCCTGTGCTCGCCCTGCTTCCCACGCCTGCCGGCGCAGTCAATTCGCAGCGCGTCTATCTGATCGACCCCTTGAGCAACGTCATGATGTTCTATGGGCCTGGCTCGACAGCCAAGGGCATGCTCGAAGATCTGAAGCGCCTGCTGCGCCTGTCTTCCATAGGCTGATGGACGCGGAGCGACGCCTTTTCTGGTTCCGGCGGCTTGCCTTGGCAGGTGCCCTGCTGGCGGCCGCCGTGGTGGTGCTGGGCGCGTGGGTGCGCCTCACCGATGCGGGCCTCGGCTGCCCGGACTGGCCAGGATGCTATGGGCATCTCTATCCAGGACCCGGCCACAGTTTCGCCAAAGCCTGGCACGAGATGATTCATCGTTATTTTGCGACTACGCTCGGGGCCATCATCGTTGGCTTAGGCGGGTGGGCGGTGTGGAATCGCAAGCAGCCCGGCCAGCCGGTGCTGGCCCCGGTCCTGGCATTCTTTCTCGTGTGCGTGCAAGGCGCACTGGGTGCCTTGACGGTGACGCGGTTGCTGAAGCCCTTGATCGTCACCGCACATTTGCTCGGCGGCCTGACGACCTTGGCGGTTTTGTGGTGGCTGTCGCTGACCCCCGAACGACGTGAGCTGACCCCACCCGAAATGGCGTTGCGAAAGTTTGCGGTTGTCGGACTCGCGGTGCTGCTGCTGCAGATCTCGCTGGGCGGATGGACGAGCAGCAACTACGCGGCGGTGGCGTGTCCGGATTTTCCGACCTGCCAGCAATCTTGGTGGCCGCCCATGGATTTCCGTGATGCCTTTGTGTTGTGGCACGGGTTGGACGTCGACTACACCGGCGGGGTGTTGGCGAATCCGGCACGCGTGGCCATCCATGTGACGCATCGGATTGGCGCGGCAGCCTTGGGATCAGTGCTGATTTTTGTAGGCTTCTTAAGCGTGGCACGCGCGCGAAGCCGCCGGCTGAAACTCGCCGGCGCTCTCTTGATCGGCGCGGTGCTGCTGCAGATCTGCATCGGCGTGGCGATGGTGCACTTTGCCATGCCGCTGCCGCTGGCCACGTTGCACAACGCAGGAGCCGCACTGCTTGTAATTTGTACCGTGACTTTGTTGCGGCTGCTCTGGCCGGCGGCCGCTTCGCCGCCAGCCTCGTAAGGTTGGCGTGATACCCTTGCGCGATGGCCACCGTACCCAATAATCCGCCCCTTGCCGCGGTCGCCAACGGCGGCTGGCGGGATTATTTGGAACTCACGAAGCCCAAAGTGAGCCTGCTCATTGTCTTTACGGCGGTGGTCGGCATGGTATTGGCATCGCCGGGCTGGGTGCCCTTGCCTGCACTGATCTTTGGATCGTTAGGTATAGCGTTGGCGTCGGGATCGGCCGCCGCGTTCAATCACATCCTGGATCGGCGCATCGACGGTCAAATGAAGCGCACGCGCCGCAGACCGCTGCCGACGGGACATATGCAGGAGCGCCATGCCATCGCCTTTGCGGTCACGCTCGGCGCGGCATCCATGCTGATACTGTGGAGAGGCGTCAACACGCTCACGGCGGCACTGACCTTTTGCTCGCTGATCGGATACGCGATTGTCTATACGATGTGGCTCAAGCGCGCCACCCCGCAAAACATCGTCATCGGTGGTGCGGCAGGCGCGGCACCGCCTGTGCTGGGTTGGGCTGCGGTGACCAATTCCATCGATCCGAATGCTTTGGTTTTATTCCTGATCGTATTCACTTGGACGCCGCCGCACTTCTGGGCGCTGGCGATTGCACGACGCGATGATTACGCCAAGGTGGGCATTCCGATGTTGCCGGTCACTCACGGCATTCCCTATACCCGCCTGCAGATCGTGCTGTACACCATCTTGCTGGTTTTGACGACGCTGCTGCCCTATCTCACCGGCATGAGCGGCCTGATTTATCTCGCCGCGGCAGTAGCCCTCAATGCGCGCTTCCTTTATTTCGTGATGGCCCTCAACAAGGGGATTCGCGCCGACCTGCCGATGCGCACCTTCCGCTTCTCCATCACTTACTTGATGCTGCTGTTCGCAGCGCTCATCCTCGACCACTACCTGCTGTTCGTCTAAGGCCCATGCTGCCTGTGATGCATTACGAAACCGTGCGTGCCAACGGCGTGGATTTCAACGTGGCCGTGGCCGGATCCGGCAAACGCCTGGTGTTGTGTCTGCACGGCTTTCCGGAGTCCTCATTTTCCTGGCGCTATCAGCTGCCGCTTCTGGCGCATCTCGGCTACCGAGCGTGGGCGCCGGACCTGCGCGGCTATGGCGCAACGTCACGGCCGGCGGGAGTGGCGGCTTATGCGCTTGAAAACCTCGAGGAAGATGTGGCCGCGCTCATCGAGGCGTCGGGCGCCGAGGAGGTGGTGCTCATGGGCCATGATTGGGGCGCGCTCATCGCGTGGTACTACGCCATGTTCGGCCGCGTGCCGATCTCAAAGCTCATCATCATGAACGTGCCTCATCCTAAGCTTGCGGAGCGGGGATTACGCACGATGCGGCAATTGGCGAAGTCCTGGTACATTTTTTTCTTTCAGCTGCCATGGATTCCTGAATGGGCGCTGGCGCGTAATGATTGCGAGGCGATCGGCCGCGCGTTTCGCGGCATGGCCGTGGACAAGTCCCGTTTTCCCGACGAGGTGTTGCGCGTCTACCAACGAGCCGCCGCGCAGCCGGGCGCCCTCACCGCGATGCTCAATTACTACCGAGCGCTGCTGCGCGGCTTTAAGCGCAATCGCCGCCGGGGCACGCGGCGCATCGACGTGCCCACGCTCATGATATGGGGCGAAGTCGACACGGCGCTCGGCAAGGAACTCACCTTCGGCACGGACCGCTATGTGACTGACCTAACACTGCACTACTTGCCCAACGTGTCCCATTGGGTGCAGCAGGAAGCACCCGAAGCCGTCAATGGCATGCTCAAGACATGGCTTCAGGAGGCCGGCGCCAAGCCTTCGATGGCCAGCGGCGGCAGCTGATCGGCCGGATGGAATCCAAACACTTGGCCGAAGAAGGACAACTCGGCCTGCAGTGAGTGAACGATGGTCTCCGGCTTGCGAAAGCCATGGCTTTCGCCGGGATACAGCACGTAGGCCACTGGCACGTGCCGGGCTCGCAGCGCCGCCACGATGCGTTCCGACTGATTGGGCGGAACGATGGGATCGTCGGCACCTTGCAGGACAATGACAGGCACCTTGAACCCATCCAGATGGTTCAACGGCGAGCGGCTGTCGTAAATCGCCTGCGCTTGCGGCAGCGGCCCGATGAGCGAATCCAAATAGCGGCTCTCGAATTTGTGCGTGTCGCGCGCCAGCGCGGTCATGTCGGAAACGCCGAAGAAATCCGCCCCCGCGCGAAACACATCGCTGCTGCTCAACGCGACCAATACCGTATAGCCGCCGGCGCTGCCGCCGCTGATGGCGGTGCGCTTGGGATCCACACGCTTGGCGTCGATCAAAAAGTGCACGGCCGCGATCACATCCTCGACGTCCACCACGCCCCAATTGCCGTTCAACGCTCGGCGGTAGTCGCGGCCATAACCGGAACTGCCGCCGTAATTGACGTCCACCACGGCAAAACCGCGGCTGGTCCAAAATTGCACGCTCGAGTGCAGCGCCGGGGATGATTGACCGGTGGGACCGCCGTGCACCAACGTCAGCAGGGGCGGCAAGGTTCCCGCCGTTCCCCGATAGCCAGGGTTGGCCGGTGGATAAAAAAAGGCGTGCGCGGAGCGACCTTTCGCGCTTGGAAAATCGATCGGCATGGCCACCGAGATGGCTTCAGGATCCAAAGGCGAGGGACCGGCCGTGCGCAACGTGGTGGCTTCGGCATTCGCTAGATCGATACTCACGATGGCGGCGGGCGACTTGGCCGCGCCGGCAATCGCGGCGATGTGCTGTGAATCCACGCGGGTGAGATGGGAAAATTGCACATAGGGCAGCTCGAGCACGTGGCCGGCGCCGCTTTTCAAATCGATCACTGCCAGCCGATCCAGTCCTTTTTCCGAGAAGCAGACCGCCGCACGTCCGTCGCCGAACAAGACGTAGTTGGATTGACCGAACGACCAGAGCGGACTCGCAAACTCGGCCGCCCGCGGCCACACCGGCGTGCCGGCATCCCGGTGGCCGGCATCCCGGTGTGCGTACAAGTTCCAAAAGCCGCTGCGGTCGGAAATAAAGTACAGCGTTCCGTCGCTGTCCCACTGCGGATCGAGCACCGATTCGGCGCGGCCGCCGGCCACCAATTTGATTTGGATCAATCCCTGCGGCGTCAGTTGCGCCACCTTGAGCTCGGTCCCATCCCACGGCATGTTGGGATGATTCCAAGATATAAAGGCGAGCTTAAGACCGTCGGGACTCAAGCGCGGGGAGGCGACGAAATCGGTGCCCTGAAACAATACCTCACCGGGACCGCTGACAGGCAAAGGCAGCCGCACCAGGGTGTTGCGAATGTCTTTTGAATCGGTGTGATCCTCGCGCACGCAAATGAGCGCTGCGGGCTGATTCGCGCCGGCGCTAGTCGCGATGCAATCGGCGTAGCGGTAATTGGGCGGCGTGACCGGCACCGCTTTGCCGCCGCTCTTCAGCATATAGAGCCGCTGATCCGAAAATTGACTGAAATAGACCGTGTCGCCGACGACGACGAAAGGAGCGCCGCCATATTCATGCACGCGCGTGCGCACGTTGCTCTCGGGGGCCGTCAACGGCGCAGCCGCCGGTGCGCCGGCCGCCGGTGTGCCGGCCTGCATGCTGAAGAGGGCTATGGCCCCGCCCGCGGCCGGTACGTTCTCCGTCCAGTACAACCGGCCATCCGCGCTGCGCAGATCGCCGAAATTAATGCCTCCCGCGGCAACGGCTTGCGCGCTCAAGGGCGAGGACCACGAGCCGTAAGGCGCGGTCACGGGCGCGCTTTGTGCGGACGAACTCATTCCGCTAAGGCCAAAAGCAATCCCGCCCATGATGGCGGCGGCGATGAAACTTGATCGAGCGATGCTGTTAATGTGGGGCTCCAGGGTTGCATACCGAATGTTAGGGGGTTCCGATGACGGCTACGAGTAGTTTTTACCCCCGGGTATTTGCGCTTGCCGTCGCCGCGATTCTCGGTTATGCACTGGTGTTGATTTTCGCACCGTTTGCGCTGCCCATGACGTGGGCGGCGTTTCTGGCCTTTCTGCTGTTTCCTTTGAATCTTCGCTGGCGCCGACGCTTCAAGGGCAGATCTCTTGCCGCTACCGTGCTCACGATTCTCGCGCCCATCGTCATCCTGCTGCCGTTGAGCGCGCTATCGCTCGAGTTCGTGTCGCAGATTTCAGCGTTGCTGCGCCGAGTTCAAAAATCGACTGCCGATATGGACATCAAGACTTTTTCAGACTTGCAGCAGTTCCCCTGGATCGCTCGGATCAATACTTGGCTGCAGGCGCACGCCGACATTTCAGCCGAGCAGCTGCAATCCTGGCTGGTTTCCGGCACGAAAGAAGTGATGCAGCGCGCCGCAAGCTGGGGCGGCTCGCTTTTTTTGGGAGCGTTAGGCTCGGTGCTGGCCTTTGCAATCATGTTGTTTCTGCTGTTCTTTTTTCTGCGCGATGGGGACAGCATGATCGATCGTGCGCGGCGCTTGATTCCCATGGCCGAGGATCGCAAGGAACGGTTGTTCACCCAATTGAGCGCCGTGACGCGCGCCATTGTCTTCGGCACGACGGTCACGGCCGCATTGCAGGGGCTGCTGCTCGCAATCGGCTTTGCATTCGCGGGCCTGCCCTCGCCCGTGGTGTTCGGAGTGCTGGCGGCGCTGCTATCGCTGTTGCCGGTCGGCGGCTCGGCTTTCGTGTGGATCCCGGCCGTCATTTGGCTGTTTGTCGATGGGCGCTGGGGCGCGGGCATCTTTATATTGATTTGGGGCTGCCTGCTTGGCGGGTTGGACAACGTGCTGCGGCCCATCCTCATTTCGGGCCGGGCCAGAGTTTCAGCCTTGGCGGTCTTTATCGGCGTTCTGGGCGGCATTCCGGCCTTCGGCGCCATCGGCGTCATTCTTGGCCCCGTCCTGCTCTGCCTGGTGCTTGCGCTGATTGAATTCGCCGAAGAAAGCCGCACTAAAATCTCTTGAAATACAAGCTGCGGCTCGAGGCGGAACGTGCAGTACAATCCGCGCCCTTATGGACGTATCACATCTTCTTGACGGCCTAAACGAGGACCAGCGCCAGGCGGTCGGCTCCCCCTTAGGCAGCGCGCTCGTGCTCGCCGGCGCGGGCAGCGGCAAAACCCGGGTGCTGGTGCATCGGGTCGCTTGGCTCATCCAGGTCGAGGGCGCGTCGCCGAACAGCATTTTGGCGGTCACCTTCACCAACAAGGCGGCCGCGGAAATGCGCAGCCGCATCGAAACCTTGCTGGGCTTGCCGAGCGGCGCTATGTGGCTCGGGACTTTCCACGGCTTGGCCCACCGGCTGCTGCGCATCCATTGGCGCGAAGTAGGCCTGCCGCAGAGCTTTCAAATTTTGGATTCTGAAGACCAGGCGCGGGTGTTGCGCAAAGTATTAAAGGCGCTCGACTTGGACGAGACGCGCTGGATTCCGCGGGAAATTCTCTGGTTCATCAACGCCCAGAAGGACGAGGGCCATCGTCCGAAGCACATCAAGGACGACGGCGACCCGACTCGGCGGCAGTTGATCAAAATTTATCAGGCTTATGAGGATGCCTGTCAGCGGGCCGGGGTGGTGGATTTCGCGGAGCTGCTGCTTCGCGCCTACGAACTGTGGCGCGACAATACTTCGCTGCTGCAGCATTACCGAGCGCGCTTCCAGCATGTGTTGGTGGATGAATTCCAAGATACCAACGCCATCCAGTACAAGTGGCTCATGCTGCTGGCCAATCCTGACGGCATGCCTTTCGTGGTAGGCGATGATGACCAGTCGATCTATCGGTGGCGCGGAGCCCGTGTCGAAAACTTGAACCAATTTCGCCGCGATTTTCCCAAAGCGGTGCTCTATAAGCTCGAGCAGAACTACCGCTCCACCGGAACCATATTGAAGGCGGCCAATGCGCTGATCGCCAATAATGCGGGCCGGCTCGGCAAGACCTTGTGGACCAGCGGCGAAGACGGCGAGCGGGTACGGCTGTACGCCGCCTTCAACGAACGCGATGAAGCGGATTTCGTGGTGAACCGCATACGCGAATGGGTCGCTCGGGGCGGTGCCCGGCGCGAAGTCGCGGTGCTGTACCGCTCGAACGCGCAGTCGCGAGTCTTTGAAGAAGCGTTTCTCAATGCGCGCATGCCCTACCGGGTATACGGCGGCCTGCGCTTCTTCGAGCGCGCCGAAATCAAGGACGCGCTGGCCTATATGCGGCTCATTGCCAGCCGCGCCGACGACACGTCCTTCGAGCGCGTCGTCAATCTGCCGGTGCGCGGCATCGGCGCAAAAACCGTGGACTTGGTACGCGACACCGCGCGGGCAAACTCCACTTCGTTGTGGAACGGCGCGATCGCGTGCATCCAAGGCGCGCTGCCGCAACGGGCGGCACAGGCGTTGCAGTCGTTCATGGAAATGATCGACAAGCTCGGCCGCGAGGTCGAGGGGTTGGAGCTGCACGAGCAAGTGGATCACGTCATTCAAATGAGCGGTCTGATCGAGCACTACAAGAAAGAAAAAGGCGAGCGCGGCGAAGCACGGATCGAGAACCTGCTGGAACTAGTGAGCGCGGCGCGAGGCTTCTCGCCGGAGACCGAGGCCGAAACCGAGCTTTCACCGCTCGAATCCTTTCTTGCCCATGCCGTGCTCGAATCCGGCGAGGGTCAGGCCGATCCCTATGATGATTGCGTGCAAATGATGACGCTGCATTCGGCCAAGGGGCTGGAATTCCCCGTGGTGTTTCTCACCGGCATGGAAGACGGACTGTTCCCGCATCAGCGCTCCGTGGCGGACCTGGCGGGGTTGGAGGAAGAGCGCCGGCTGTGCTACGTCGGCGCGACACGCGCCATGCGCCATCTTTACATCACGTATGCGGAACAGCGCAGGCTCTACGGCGTGGACACGTACGGCCAGCCGTCGCGCTTCATCGGCGAGCTGCCGCCGGAACTCGTCGAAGAGATCCGGCCGCGGTTGCAGGTGTCACGCCCGGTGTTCATCAAGCGCAGCAGCACTCTCGATGAGGCGCCGCGGCCCGGGATGAAAATGGGCAGCCGCGTGCGGCATTCCAAGTTCGGGGACGGGGTGGTGCTCAATTTCGAGGGCAACGGACCGCATGCGCGGATTCAGGTCAATTTCGAGAGGCAGGGCACGAAGTGGCTGATGCTGTCCTACGCCAATCTCGAGGTCGTGTAGAGTAGCGGCGCTGTGAAAATCATCATTCTAGGTGCCGGGCAGGTGGGCCGCACGGCTGCGTATCACCTCTCTCGCGAGGAAGCGAACGACGTGACGGTCGTCGACCAGAACGAGGACATTTTGCGCGACCTGCAAGACCGCCTCGACATTCGTACGGTCAACGGCAACGCCTCGAGCCCGCGCGTGCTGGAAGCCGCCGGCATCGCCAGCACCGACATTCTGGTGGCGCTCACCAACAGCGACGAAGTCAACATGCTGGCGTGCCAGGTCGCCTGGACGCTGTATCGCACGCCGAAGAAAATCGCGCGGGTACGCTCGGCCGACTATGCCGAAAGAGACACGCTGTTCGGCGAGAACGGCGTCGCCGTGGATGTCTGGATCAGCCCTGAACAGCTGGTCACGGAGTACGTTGCGCGCCTGATCCGTTATCCGGGTGCGCTGCAGGTGCTGGACTTCGCCGACGGCCGCGTGCGCTTGGTGGGCATACGGGCGTTGCAGGGCGGGCCGCTGGTGGGACAGGCATTGAGCACGCTGCGCGAGCATATTCCTTCGGCCGATGCGCGAGTGGCCGCGATCTATCGGGCGGGCAAGAGCATAAAGCCCGAGGGCACGACGGTGATCGAAGACGGCGATGAAGTGTTCTTCCTGGCTGCGCGCGAGAATATCCGCGTGGTGATGAAGGAGATGCGGCGCGAAGAAGCGCCGGCGCGCCGCGTCGTGATCGCCGGAGGAGGCAACATCGGCCTGCGGCTCGCGATCGAATTGGAAGGCAAGAATCAGGTCAAGCTCATCGAGCGGGACAGCAAGCGCGCGCGGCGAGTCTCGGAGCAATTGAAAAGCACCACGGTGCTGCACGGCGACGCGGCCGATGAAGAGCTGCTGCTCGAGGAGAACATCGACAGTGCGGATATCTTCGCGGCGCTGACCAATTCCGAGGAGGCGAATATCTTGTCGGCCATGCTCGCCAAGCGCTTGGGTGCGCACAAGGTCATGGCGCTGATCAACAAGCCCTCGTATGCCGAGCTCATCGAAAGCGGCTCGATCGATGTCGCCATATCGCCGCAAACCGTCACCATCGGTTCGCTGCTCGCCCATGTGCGGCGCGGCGATGTCGTGCGCGTGCATTCGCTGCGGCGGGGCGCGGCCGAGGCGCTGGAAGTGGTGGTGCACGGAGATGCCGACAGCTCCAAGGTGATCGGCCGACGGATCGAAGACATATCGCTGCCCGAAGGCACGACCTTAGGCGCCGTGGTTCGCGGCGAGGAAGTCATCATTGCGCATCACGACACCACGGTTCAGGCCGACGACCACTTGATTCTGTTCCTGACGGACCGCCGTCATATCGAAGCGGTCGAAAAGCTGTTTCAGGGCTCCGCCTCCTTTTTGTGAAAGACATTTTACTGCCGGTTGCCCACGTATTCGCCCTCGTCATGATGGTGTTTTCGGCGACCATGCTGGCGCCGCTGGTGATGGCGGTTTGGGAACTCGACCCGGCCCTGTTGTCTTTCATCATTTCAGCGCTGGCGACCTTCGCACTCGGGGCGCTGTTGTGGCTCGGTACCCGCCGCTTCAAGCGCGAGCTGAAAACGCGCGACGGCTTGATGCTGGTGGCGCTGACCTGGATGGCGCTGCCGGCGGTGGCCGGATTTCCGCTGTGGAATTATTTGCCCATCGATTTCACGGATGCCTACTTCGAGGCGGCCTCCGGCTTGACCACTACCGGCGCCACGGTTTTATCGGGGCTGGAATTCCTGCCCCGATCCATCAATTTGTGGCGCCACCTCTTGAGCTGGCTGGGCGGCATGGGCATCATCGTGTTGGCGGTGGCGATTCTGCCCATGTTGGGGGTCGGCGGCATGCAAATTTACCGCGCCGAAATGCCGGGGCCGATGAAAGACAGCAAGCTTACGCCGCGCATCGGCCAAACCGCGAAGCTCTTATGGGCGGTGTATACCGGACTGACGTTGGTGTGCATCCTGTGCTTGAAGTTCGCGGGAATGAACTGGTTCGACGCGGTGTGCCACGGATTCTCCGCGCTCTCGCTCGGCGGCTTCTCAACCTACGATGCCAGCATCGGCCATTTCAATTCGCTCATCATCGAAATGGTGCTGACCATTTTCTCGATTATCGCGGCGTTGAACTTTGCCACTCACTTCCTGGCCTGGAGTCAACGCGGCGTCATGGCCTACTTCCGCGATGCCGAAGCCAAGGCAGTGCTCGGCGTGCTGCTCGGCAGCTGCGTCGGCATCTCGCTGTTCCTGTATTTCAAGGGCGCGTATGCCGACTATCCCACGGCGCTGCGCAGTACGACCTTCAATGTGATCTCCATTGCCGTGGATAGCGGCCTGCATACCCAGGATTATTCGCGCTGGCCCATCTTCGCGCCGATGTGGATGATGTTCTTGAGCTGCATCGTGGCCAGTTCCGGGTCGACCGGCGGCGGCATCAAAATGATCCGCACGCTGATCCTCGCCAAGCAGGCCCATCGGGAACTCAACCAGCTGGTTCATCCCAACATGGTGCGGCCGCTGAAAGTCGGCGGTACGGTCATTGCCAATCGCGTGGTGTTCGCCGTGCTGGCATTCGTGTTCCTGTATTTCATGAGCATCGTGACGCTGGTGTTTCTGCAGCTGGCGAGCGGCCTGGACTTCATCACCTCGTTTTCCTCCATCATCGCCTGCATCAACAATGCGGGCCCCGGGCTCGGGCTGGTGGGTCCCGGCAGCAACTATGGCGTGCTGAACGAATTCCAAACCTGGGTGTGCTCAGCGGCCATGCTGCTCGGCCGCCTCGAGATATTCACCATTCTGGTGTTGTTCACCCCGACGTTGTGGCGCAAGTAGCGCGCGCCAGGAACGAATCGATGGCATCGAGGCATTCAGGCTCATCCAGGAGCGGCACGTGGCCGCGCTGCGCGACCTCGAGCTGCTCGAGATCGGGAATCTCGGCTTTCATGCGTGCGAAAGTGGCCGCGCTCAAGATATCGGAAAGCCGGCCGCGAATCCCGAGCAGCGGTATGCCGCGCAACAGTTTCCAGTAGGGCCATAGAGTCGGCGTGGGGGAGGGAGCTGCCCGCATGACTTCTCCGATCATGGGGTCGGCATCGATCGCGAGTGTTCCGGCCGCATCCTCGCGAAAGCCCCGGCGGGCGATGGCGGACCAGCGTTCGGGAGTAAGATTAGGCCATGCATCGCCAAACATGATTTTGGTTTGCGCGATCGCATCGCTCCAGTCCTTAGGCCGCGGCAATCGGCCTGCATATCCCTTGATGCGCTCGATGCCGGCCGGATCGGCTTCCGGTCCGATGTCATTCAACACGATTCCAGAAATCCGTCCGCGATGCCCGACGCCCAGCATCATGGCGAGCAAACCGCCCATCGATGTGCCGATGAATGCCGCGCGAGGCACCTGCACGCCATCCATCAGCGCCAGGATGTCATTGAC
>JAXDQK010000066.1:0-66235 GCA_034667905.1 Gammaproteobacteria bacterium
ACCGAAACAGAAGCGCGGCGCCGTCCACCGGGTCGGCGAAGGCACCAGCCAGAATGAGTTCGCCTCGGGCTTGCGCCTCCCAGGCTAACTTCAAATGTTGCGATCTAAATTTCGCACGGCGCTCGACGTAGTCGGAGACGAATTCGTAGAAAAGCAAATAATGCACACATTCTCCTTAAGCGGTCTTGCCGCTGAAAATCACCGGCAAGTCCGGCCGCAGGTCGATTCGCGTGTCCGGGGAGCCTTCGAAAATTATCTCGAGGACCGGTTGCGGCGACTCGAAGTACGCCAGAAGGCCGTGATCTTGGGCGCGGCGCGACGCTTCGGAGAGTTCGCCAAGACGACGAACCCCGACGGCCGCGCCGCATATACGCCTTATCGGCAAAGCGTGAGCCACCGGTTCGCTGTCGCGCCCCGCTGAACGGTTCAAGAACGGCAAATAAAATAATTCCGGCTCATCGAGCGTCGTACCTTCAGCAATGTGAATCGATGCGCCAGCCGGCAAATAGCTGGGCGTGTAAGCCCACGTCTGGAATGGCCCCAAAGCCGGTTGCCCATCGGTCGAGCGAAAGATAATCCCGATGGGATTGGCTCCCTTGTCTCGATACGACCAACGATCCCATAGGCGCGTGCGTCGAGTTCGCTCGCTGCGCGCTTGCGCGGGATCTGCGACCCAAAGAAGCTCCAGCATGAAGTTCTCGAAGAAAAAACGGCGATTAGCCGTACCTTGGCCGGGATGTGAATTGCTTGACCCCTCTACAAAACCTAATCGCAGCAGCGCGTCGGCCTCGGGAGCCTCGAGCGCGCACGCAATGAAGGCGTGATCCACCTCCAGCGGCATGGTTTACTCAAGCCGCGGCATTTTTACTCAGGCAGTTCTCCCATGAGGCTGCTCAGCGTGAGAGAACCCGTGAGCTCCAAATAGCCAATAAACGGCAATAGGAGCAATGAAATCACGGCGCCAATTCGCGTCGCCCTTGCCAAAGCCGGCGACTTACAATTCGCGGCGCATTTGTACATGGCAACCGTTACGTACGTCATGTAGAGAAGGCCGACGATGGAGTAAACCCGCATGAGAAATTGGTTTTCGGGATTCAAAAAGAATTCCAGCGCGCCATACACCAGCGATCCGGCGATCCCGTATAGCCAAAAAACGCGCGACAGCGAAGTCTTCCCGGCCAACGGCTCTTCAAAAAATGCGGTGATGCTCATTGAGGCCGAATTTCAAGCCGAAGAACGCGATGACTTTCCCGGCCGATAGCCTGCGCCCGCCCGGCGTGCGATCAGCATCGCGAGCTCCAACGCCTGCTCGGCGTTCAGACGTGGATCTACCTGAGATTTATAGGCGCGCACCAGATCGCTTTCGGTCAGCCCTCGCGCCCCGCCGATGCACTCAGTCACATCCTCGCCCGTCAGCTCAATGTGTACTCCACCGAGCATGGAGCCCTCCGCCTCGTGAATGCGAAAGGCGGCCTCGACCTCACCCAGGATGTTGTCGAAGCGCCGGGTCTTTACGCCCCCCGCCGTGGTTTCCGTATTGCCATGCATGGGATCGCAAACCCAAAGCACCTGCGAACCCGTGGCTCGGACCGCCCGAATCATGTCGGGGAGCCTTCGCTCGATGTCCTTGATACCGAAGCGGTGGATGAATGTCAGACGGCCTGGCTGGTTCTGCGGATTGAGCACCTGAATAAGTTCCTGAAGCCATTCCGCGCTCATGGAGGCACCGACCTTCACACCGATGGGATTGGCAATGCCCCTAAAATATTCCACATGTGCGCCATCGATATTCGCCGTGCGCATGCCGATCCACGGCATGTGCGTCGACAAGTTGTACCAGCGTTTCTGGCGCTCGATATAGCGCGTCTGGGCCTGCTCGGAGAGCAGGTGCAATCCCTCGTGGCTGGTGTAAAAATCAACACGCGTGGCCGCATGCACGCGCTGCCCGCTCATTGACTCGAAGAAATCCATCGACTCGGCAATCGAATCGACGATTTGTTGATAGGCGTCGCGCAACGGCGCGTGGGGTAAAAACCCCAAGTCCCAGTATTCAGGATGGTGCAGGTCAGCGAACCCGCCATCGATCAGGGCGCGCACGAAATTCAACGTCAGGGACGCGCGCTCATAACCGCGCAGCAACAATTCCGGATCCGGTTCGCGCTCCGCCGGCGTGAAACCTGGGCGATTGACATTATCGCCGCGATAGCAGGGCAGCGTCAGTCCATCTCGGGTCTCCGTATCCGCAGAACGCGGCTTGGCATACTGCCCCGCGAATCGACCCACGCGGACGATGGGCTTCTTGAGACCCTGCAGCAGCACCAAGCTCATCTGCAGCAAGATTTTCAGGCGCCTGGCGATATTGTCGGATTCGCAGTCCTCGAAACTCTCGGCGCAATCGCCACCCTGCAGCAAGAATTGCTCGCCGCGCTGAGCTTGAGCCAGCTTCGCGGTGAGCGCCTCGATCTCCCAGGAGACCACCAGCGGGGGCAACCGGCTCAAGGAGGCTACCGCGCGCTCCAGACCCTTGGGGTCGGCGTACTTGGGTTGTTGGGTGGCGGGACGCCTCTGCCAGGTCGCGGGATGCCAATTTGTCAAGGCGGGGATGGTCGACATCGAGAGGATGCTAGCGTTGTAGCCGCCTGCAAGTCAAAATGCGGCCCCCTAAAGGCGTAGGCCTGCGTTAAATCGAGAATGGAAATGAAGCACTTGAACCCGCTCGAAGTTTTGGGACTGAAAGACGTCAATTCCGGTGTCTGGTCGGGAAGCCATGGCTGGAGCACAGACACCACGGGGCCGTTGATCGACTCGATCAATCCGGCAAGCGGGAAACGCCTGGCCCAAGTACGCGGAGCGGCGGCGGCTGACTACGAGCATGTCCTGGGCTCGGCGGTGGCAGCCGCAGCGGCCTGGCGGCGCGTGCCGGCGCCAAAACGCGGAGAGGCGGTGCGCCTTGTGGGGGAGGAGCTGCGCGCTCACAAAGATGCGCTCGGCAGCTTGGTATCGTTGGAGAACGGCAAGATCAAGGCCGAGGGGGACGGAGAAGTCCAGGAAATGATCGATATTGCCGATTTCGCGGTGGGACAGTCGCGTATGTTGTATGGCAACACCATGCATTCGGAGCGCCCCGAGCACCGCATGTATGAACAATGGCACCCGCTCGGCGTGGTGGGTGTGATCTCGGCATTTAATTTCCCCGTGGCGGTGTGGGCTTGGAACGCGTTCTTGGCCGCCATTACCGGCAACGCGACCATTTGGAAGCCCTCGCCCAAGACCTCGCTGTGCGCCTTGGCCGTTCAACACATCTGCAATCGAGTGCTGGAGCGTCAGGCGCTGCCCCCGGTATTTCAGATCTTCATCGATGCAGGCACCGAATTAGCCAGCCGCTTTGTCGATGATAAACGTGTGGCACTGATCTCTTTTACGGGCTCCACCGACGTGGGCAGGCGGATCGGCGTACGCGTCGCCGAGCGCCTGGGAAAGAGTTTGCTGGAACTTGGCGGCAACAACGCGCTGATCGTCGATGAAAACGCCAATTTGGAGTTGGCGGTTCCTGCAATAGTTTTTGGTGCCGTGGGGACCGCGGGTCAACGTTGCACAACCACGCGCCGAGTCCTGGTACACCGCTCGCGCGCTGAAGAACTCGAAAAGCGTCTGGTGGCGGCGTATTCCCAGGTGCGCATCGGCGATCCGCTGGATCCCGCCACGCTCATGGGACCTTTGATCGATGGCGCGGCCGTGGCGCGCTACTCCGCAGCCGTCGCAACCGCGCAGGCCGAGGGTGGCCAGATACTGTACGGCGGCAAGGATCGGCCCGGACCCGGGCATTTTGTAGAGCCCACCATTATTCGGGCGAATGCCGGCATGGCTGTGGTGCGTCGCGAAACATTCGCACCGATCTTGTACCTGGTGAGCTTCGACACCCTCGAAGAGGCGATCGCCTTGCAAAACTCGGTGCCTTACGGGCTGTCTTCGGCGATATTCTCCGACAACCTGCAGGCCGGAGAACGCTTTCTGTCCGCGGAGGGCAGCGATTGCGGGATCGCGAACATCAACTTGGGCACGTCGGGCGCCGAGATCGGCGGCGCATTCGGCGGCGAGAAAGACACGGGCGGCGGACGCGAAGCCGGCTCTGATTCCTGGAAGGCCTATATGCGCCGCCAGACCAACACCATCAACTGGAGTGGGCAAATGGCGCTGGCGCAAGGAATCCGCTTCGACGTTTAGCGCCTAACGGCGCAACCAGGACTCGATCTCGGCGGCGCGGTGCTCCAGACGCGCCGTGGAGATCGGGCCCAGCGTTTTGAGCTCCTGGGCATAAAGCGACACTCGATACTCCTCGATCCAAAATCGAAGCTCATCAATCTTAGGCGTCCACCGCAATTCCGCAGCGAGCTGCTTTTCGAGAGCCTCGAGGCGCGCCGTCCACCGTCGCAGTTCCGGCACCATGGTGGCCGGTTCACCGCCGCGCACCGCGTTGCGCTCCCAGCGGCGCAGTTCAGCTTTTAAGTAGCGCGGCAGTTGGCGCAACCAATCGATCGAGACGGTTTTGATCGTTGCGTGAGAAAAAAGGCGGCGCAGATGCTGCCGTGATTCCTCGGCGGCTTCTGCGAGAAGCCGCGTGCGGGGATCAGCGAGCGCCTGGCGAACCGCAGAGGCATCCTTGAACCAGGCCGACAGCACGGCGCTTACGTCGTCCACACTGGGATGCAAGCGCTCACGCCCTTGATCAACGGCGCTTTCATACGCGGCGCGCGTCCGTGGAGCATCGGTCTCATCGAAACAGGCGCGGCGAAAGCCAAGCTGCAGCAGCGTATCGATCAACTCAGCGCTGTTCATGTACGGACTGGCGCTCAACAACAAGACGACCGAAGCGGCAAGAGATTTTTCCAGATCCCGTGCTTGGCGCTCGAGCATCATCCTCGCCAAACGAACCGCCCCTTCACGCCAGCTGCGCCGTGCCTCCTCCGCCGACCATTCGTACTGAACTTCCAGACAGTGCGCTCGCAGCGTCAGCGTCGGGTACACCCGCAGCGTGCCCTGCTCCAACTGCAATTCCGCCGACTCAGGCAATTCCTCCGCTTCAAATCGACGCCATGGTCCCAGACTTTCGAAGACCGCTCGCGCCCGGCGCTCGAGTTCCGCCCGGCCTGCGGCAGCACACCGACGGCGCAGATCCGCAAGGTCGGTGCCCCTGGCTATTTCCTTGCCTTCCCGCACCACGGTTAATTGCACGGTCAAATGAGCCGGCACCGCCGCAAGCTCAAATCGCAGCAACCCTTCCGCGATCCCGCGTTGTTCATTGAGCCACGTCTGCAGATGCGCGGCATCGGCCGCCACCGTTTTGGGATCCGTCAAGAACTTAAGCGCGGTGTCGGCGATCGGAATCAGATTGCGGCGCGCATCCTTCGGCAAAGAACGCAGCAACGCCTCGATGCGCGGTGCCGCCAGGCCGGGAATCGCCGCATCGAGCATTGCGCGGGTCAGCCCGGGCAGCGCCAACAGCGGAACGCGCAACGTGGCGCCATCTTGTGCCTCTCCGGGAGCGAAACGATATTCGACCGGTACCGTCAGGGTATCCACCTGGGTGTGTTCCGGAAATTTCGCCAGACTTTCCGGCTCCGGCGAGCGAGCGAATATTTGCGCCGGCGTGAGAAGCAGTACACGGCGTTGTTCAGCAGACAAGTGCCTGCTGAAGTATTCCAAGGTCGCGGCGCTCGACACCTGGCGCGGCAATCGCTGGTCATAAAACACGACGAACGATTCTGGGCTTTGCACCAGGCCTCGCGTGCGCAATCGCTCCTCCACTTGTTGTGCGTCGCGCACGGCGGCGTCGTTTGCCAGCAACCAATCCGGACGCCGTTGCAGGCGCTGATACACGATTGCCTCGCGCGCGAAGATGAGACGCGAATCCTCCGGTGCAATCGGCCCATAATTGACGATGCGGCCGGCGCTTAAAGTCAGCCCAAGAAAACTGATGCGTTCGCGCGCGACCACCTCTTCGCGCGCGTCGTCCCAGTCCGGTTCGAGATACTCGCGCTTGATCAGATGCGACGCCGCGCCTTCGATCCACACGGGCTCGATTTGGGCAACGCGCCGCGCAAACACGCGTGAAGTTTCGACGATGCTCGCCGCCATGACCCACGCAGGGCGGCGCCGCGCCAGGGAAGAACCCGGGAAAATGTGAAAGTGCACTCCACGGGTGCCGGTGTACGCACCATCCTCGCCTCGCGTGCCCACCATGGTGCAGAACCCAGCCAGCAAGGAGCGATGCACGGCGGTGTAACTTGCGGCTCGGGACTGCGCGACGATGCCGATGTCACGCGCCCGGTCAAGCAGCTGCGTGTAGACATCATCCCACTCCGACAAGCGCAACAGCGACAGGTGGTGCTCCTTGCACCAGCGGCGCAATTCGCGCCTCGGCCCCTGGCGCGCGGTGCGGTAGGCCCGCCAGAGCTTAACCAACGAGGAGAATTCCGATTTACTGTCTTCGAACACCGCTCCAGTCGAGGGCGCATCGCCCACCCGCACATCCGGCACGCTCAAGCCCGACGCGATCGCCAGCAACTCGCTTTCGGCGTGGAAGCGTTTGCTCTCCAGAAGCGCCCTGCCAAGCCTCGGGTCGAGCGGCAGCCGAGCCATCGCGCGCCCGCGGCGCGTGATACGCCGGTCTTCATCGAGAGCCTGCAGTTCCTGCAGCAAGCGGTAACCGTCGTTCAGGGCACGCGCGTCGGGCGAATCGATAAAGGGGAAATCATCGGCTTCGCCCAATCCATCTGCCGCCAATCGCAATAGCAACGCTGCCAGATTGGTTCGCAGTATTTCAGGCTCGGTGAAGGGTGCACGCTGCTCGAAGTCTTCTTGGCTGTAGAGCCGCACACAAAGACCCGGAGCCAGGCGTCCGCAGCGGCCCTTGCGCTGATCGGCGCTGGCGCGAGAAATCGGCTCAATCGGTAGGCGCTGCAACCGATTGCGCACGCTGTAGCGGCTGATACGTGCAAGACCCGAGTCAATCACGGCGCGAATGCGGGGTACCGTCAAGGAGGTTTCAGCGACGTTGGTCGACAGCACGATCCGAGGCCTCGCGCCCGGCTGGAATATTTTGCTCTGCTGCTCCCACGATAAACGCGAATACAGGTTCAATACCTCGACACGGGATTGCAGCTCGCGCTCCAGCGCTTCGGCGACGTCCCGAATCTCGCGCTCACCGGGAAGAAAGACCAGCACGTCTCCCCGGCCAATCTCCCCAGGCTCCCGCGCTATTTCCTGATACGCATCGAGCACTGCCAAGGGCAGATCCGGATCATCGCTTTCGTCATCCGTTTGGCGGTAACGAACTTCGATGGGGTAGCTGCGGCCGCTGACCGTGACGATGGGCGCACCGTTAAAAAATTGCGAGATGCGCTCCACATCGAGCGTTGCGGAAGTCACGATGAGTTTCAGATCCGGGCGGCGCGGCAATAATTTCTTCAAAACCCCAAGCAAGAGATCCACATTCAGAGTCCGTTCATGCGCCTCGTCCACGATGATGGTGTCGTAGCGCCGGAGCATCGGGTCGGACGCAAGCTCTGCCAGCAGAAGCCCATCGGTCATGAGTACCAAGCGGGAAGCCTCGGAGACCTGATCCGCAAAGCGCACGCGGAATCCCACGGTGTGCCCCACCGATTGACCAAACTCGTCCGCGATTCGCGCAGCCAAGGCCCTCGCGGCCAGCCTTCGCGGCTGGGTATGCGCGATCTGCCCGGCCACGCCCCGGCCCAGTTCCAGACAGTATTGCGGCAATTGCGTGCTCTTGCCGGACCCGGTGTCGCCCGCGACGATGAGTACCTGTTCATCGCGCAGCGCCTGCAAGATCGCCTCGCGGCGCGCAAAGATCGGGAGTTCGGGGTCGCGCTTGAAGCTCACTCGCCCCGCTTGACGGCTTGCCAAAGCCTCTCTTGCGCCGCCAAATCCAACTCCGGGAATGCCTCGCCTCGCCCCGCGGCCATCGATTCCATGGCGCGAAATCGACGCTCAAATTTTGAATTTGCCGCGCGCAGCGCCGCTTCCGCATCCACGTCGAGCTTGCGCGCCAAGTTCGCAGCCGCAAACAGCAAATCGCCGATTTCCTCGAAGATCTCCGCGGATGCAGCGTGCGTTTGGCGCGCCGCTGCACGGACTTCGGCCAGTTCTTCATCGACCTTATCCGCGCACTGCCCGGCGTGTTCGAAATCAAAACCGACACGCGCCGCGCGTTTGCTGAGCTTGTAAGCACGCATCAGCGCCGGCAAGCCGGTTGGAACACCTTTCAAAGCGGAAGGATCCGTCCCCGATCGCTCGGCTGCCTTGATGTTCTCCCAGAGGTCAGCTTGTTCGGCGACGCTGAGCGGACCGTGATCGCCAAAAACATGCGGATGCCGGCGCGTGAGCTTGTCGCAGATCGCGCCTACCACGGCGTCGAAATTGAATTCGCCAGCCTCGTAGGCGATCTGCGCGTGAAAGACGACTTGAAATAGCAGATCGCCCAGCTCGTCCCTGAGGTCTTTCATGTCGCTGCGCTCAATGGCATCGGCAACTTCATAGGCCTCTTCGATGGTATAGGGCGCAATGCTCGCAAAAGACTGTTGCCGATCCCACGGACAGCCATCGGCGGCGCGCAAACGAGCCATGATCGCGAGCAGCTCGGTCATGCGCGAGCTCACGGCACGCGCGCCGTACGGGCTTGCAGCAACCGCCGCAAAGTCATCAGCATGCCGGCCGTAGCGCCCCAGATATTGCGATCGCCATACGGAATATCGTGAATATCGAAGGTCAGATCGCCGATTTTGCGCTGGCGGGATTTGTGATTGGCCTCATCGAGAATGAAGTCGAGCGGTACTTCGAAAACGTCATGCACTTCGGCGGCGGCAATCCGCAGTTGATACTCCGGTTTCACAAAGCCGACCACGGGAGTCACCCGAAAGCCCGACATCACGATGTGATCCGGCAGGTAGCCCGCAAATTCGACCAGTTCCGGCCGCAGTCCGATTTCTTCGTAGGCTTCCCGCAGTGCCGCGTGCCAGGCGTCGGCATCGTCCGGTTCAATGCGCCCGCCCGGAAAACTGATCTGGCCCGCATGCTCTTTGAGCGTAGTCGCACGCTGCGTCAATAGCACCGTCATGCCGCCGGCACGCTCCACCAGCGGAATCAGCACGGCGGCCGGGGTCCGCCGGCTCGTCATCGTGGCACGTACGCTGGCAATGGCTTCGGGCGACGCGGCGGCAACCCAATGCATGTCTTCATTCGGTGTCGAAGGTGCAGGATCGAGCGCTTCGCGGATATGCGTTTTGGTGTAAAGCGAGTCCATCGTCAAATTAGGTGCTGGGACCGCCTTTAATGCCGCCTTCGGTGAGCGATCGAGGATCGAGCAGCCGGCGTAACTCATCCACCCCCAAATCCGTCATTTCCGCGGCAACATCCAGGATCGGCCGACCCTCGCCGTAGGCCTTTTTGGCAATAGCCGCACCCTTTTCATAACCGATGATCGGATTCAATGCAGTCACCAGAATCGGGTTGCGCGCGAGCGCTTCAGTCATGCGGTCGCGGTTAACGGTAAAGTTGGCGAGTGCGTGATCCGCGAGGTTGCGGCAGGCAATGCTGAGCAGTTCCAAACTCTGCAATAAATTGTAAGCAATGACCGGCAACATGACGTTTAGCTGGAAATTTCCCGACTGACCGGCCAGCGTAATCGCGGCGTCGTTGCCGATGACTTGCGCGCCGATCATGGCGACTGATTCGGCCACCACCGGATTGACCTTGCCGGGCATGATGCTGCTGCCAGGCTGCAGGGCGGGAAGCGCGATCTCCGCCAATCCCGCAAGCGGACCGCTGTTCATCCAGCGCAAATCATTGGCAATCTTCGTCAGGCTTACGCTCAAGACTTTGAGCTGTCCCGACAGTTCAACCGCGGTATCCTGGCTCGATAGCGCCTCGAAGTAATTGGCGCTCGGCCGAAACTCTATCCCTGAGCTCTGCGCCAGATGCCGCGCGAACACGGCGCCGAATTGCGGCCTCGCATTGATACCGGTTCCCACCGCCGTTCCGCCCTGCGCCAACGCGTAAAGGCGCGGCGTCACGGATGACAACCTCGACTCTGCAGCGCCGATCTGCGCCTGCCACGCGCTGAGTTCCTGACCCAGCGTGATCGGCATCGCATCCATTAAATGCGTGCGTCCGGTCTTGACCACGTCGCTGAACTCTGCGCAGCGCTCGGCCAACACTTCTCGCAATCGCTTGAGGGCCGGCAGCAGCTGCTCGTTGAGCATCAAAGCCGCCGAAACGTGTATGGCCGTCGGAATGACATCATTGCTGCTTTGGCTCATGTTCACTTGATCGTTGGGGTGAACAGCGGTGCCGAGAGACCGCGTCGCCAGCGTGGCAATGACCTCATTGGCGTTCATGTTGCTGCTGGTCCCGGAGCCGGTCTGGAAAACATCCACTGGGAACTGGCTGTCGTAACGGCCGCCGGCCACCTCCTGCGCAGCCTTCTGGATGGCCTTGGCCATGGTCACGGGCAGGTCTCCCAGCTCGACGTTCGCGCCGGCGGCCGCATGCTTGATGAGGGCCAGCGCGCGGATGAAGGCGCGCGGCATATGCAGCCCGGTGGGCGGAAAATTCTGTATTGCGCGTTGCGTCTGGGCTCCCCAGAGCGCATCCGCGGGCACATCGAGCGGACCCATGCTATCGCGCTCGACGCGGGTAGCTGCTGTCATGGCGCCTTACTCCGCTGGGTGGTGATGTTTACGGTAGAATCCCAATATTCTACCACTGTAAGTAAGCAAGCTTTAGATGCACATTTCTTCCACTGATGCTTTGTCTCCGTTGGACGGCCGATACGCCGGAAAGCTGGAGGAAGCGCGCCGCATATTCAGCGAAGCGGGCCTCATGCGTGAACGTGTGCGCGTGGAGTGCGCCTGGTTGCTGGCGCTGGCCGCGGGGCCCGCTGAAAAGCCTTTGAAAAATTTGCCGCTTGCCGCGCGCGAGTTTCTCCTGTCGCTTTCGAAGGATCCGCAATCGACGGACGTCGCCGCCATCAAGCAAATCGAGTCACGCACCAATCATGACGTCAAAGCCGTGGAATATTGGCTGCGCGGCGAACTCAAGTCGCGCGGCGCCGGCGCTGCCGATCTTGAATGGATGCATTTTGCTTGTACCTCCGAGGACATCAACAACCTAGCGTATGCCTTGATGCTGAAAAATGCCCGCGAGTCGCTGCTGCTGCCCATGCTCACGCGTTTGGGCGAGACGCTCGATGCGCTAGCGGCTCGACACGCCGGTACCGGAATGTTGGCCCGCACACATGGACAGACCGCGACGCCCACAACGGTGGGAAAGGAAATCGCCAATGTTGCCGCGAGACTCGAGGCGCAGCGTGCCAGCCTTTCGCGTGTCGCAATCCTCGGTAAAATGAATGGCGCGGTGGGTAACTTCAATGCGCATGTCGCAGCCCTGCCGCAGGTCGACTGGCCGACGTTCAGCCGAGGATTCGTCGAGTCCCTAGGCCTCGACTCCAACGCCTACACCACTCAGATCGAGCCGCACGATTGGATCGCGGAATACTGTCACGCGCTGATGCGTGCCGATACGGTGCTGCTCGATTTTGCGCGCGATATGTGGAGTTACATCTCCATAGGCTACTTCAAGCAACGCCTGGTAGCCGGCGAAGTCGGCTCTTCAACGATGCCGCATAAAGTAAATCCGATAGATTTCGAAAATGCTGAAGGCAATTTGGGATTAGCCAACGCGCTGCTGGGTCACTTCGCTGAAAAGTTGCCCATATCGCGCTTGCAGCGCGATTTGACCGATTCGACCGTGATGCGCAACGTCGGTGTGGCCATCGGCCATGCAATACTGAGCTACAAGTCCTTGACGGCGGGGTTGGACAAGCTTGAACTCGACCCGCGGCGCGTAGCCGAGGATTTGGATCGGGCTTGGGAGGTCTTGGGCGAGGCAGTGCAAACGGTCATGCGCGCCCATGGCATCCCGGACGCCTACGATAAGCTGAAATCCTTCACCCGGGGCCGGCCGGTGGATGAATCCGCCATGCGCGAATTCATCGCCTCGCTTGCATTGCCCCCGGCTGAAAAGGCGCGTCTCATGGAGCTTTCCCCGGGGTCTTACTTGGGCTTGGCGCCAAGCTTGGCACATCGCCGCTAGGCCTAAAGCCTCCGAAACGTGACGCAGTTAGCAAGGGTGTTCCCGGGGCAAACGGTACTATCAGGCTCAAAGTACGCGGGTTCGGGGTCAAGCTTATGGCGGGTAATACGGAAGAACGCTCGAAACTGGCGGCGGACAAGGTTCCGGCCGGCACAGAGCTTTCTATTGCGACGGGCACCCGCACCATTTTAAGCACCATGCCGGAAGTGCGCGATGCGAGCCTAAAAGTGGCCAAATCCGCACAACGGCTGCTGTCGATCTTCACTCAAGATCTGGAACCTTCTGTCTACGGCGAGGAAGCATTCCTCGAGGCCATCAAAAGGCTGGTGTTGGCTCGCTCCTACGCCAAAGTGAGGGTGCTGCTGGCTGATCCGTCACGCGCCATGGTCGATAATAATCGCTTTCTGGCGCTGGCGCGCCGGCTGACCAGTTGTATAGACCTTCGCGCAATGAGTCCTGAGTACCCTGCCAGTGCAGGTGCCTTCATCATTGCCGACGACAAGGCGCTGGTATATCGATTGCAGGCGGACCGCTGGGACGGCATTTCAGATATGAACGATCCCGCGGTGGTGCGCCGCTATCTCAACTTCTTCGACGAAGTATGGCAGACCAGCATGCAAGAATCCCAAATGAGGCAGATGCTCATGTAGGGCTTTGGCTGCGCGCATTGCCCGTATAATGGGCGGATGCAGCAGCCTTCTTCCGATCCCAAAGACGGCACCGTCATCGTCGGCATGTCCGGCGGTGTCGACTCGGCGGTCGCGGCGCTGCTGCTGCGCGATGCGGGCTATTCGGTGCAAGGGCTGTTCATGTCCAACTGGGAGGACGATGACGGTTACTGCACCACCGCAACGGATTTTCAGGACGCGCGGCGCGTTTGCGATAGCTTAAGAATTCCGCTGCACCGTGTTAGTTTTGCCGAGCAATACCGCGAGCGCGTATTCGCTCATTTCCTTCGGGAATATGCCGCCGGCCGCACGCCGAACCCGGACGTGCTGTGCAATCGCGAAATCAAATTCGGCGTCTGCTTCGATTACATGCAGCGGCTGGGCGCCTCGTTGATCGCAACCGGCCATTACGCGCAGGTTCGCAGCGCCGCCGGTGCCCCTCAGCTGCTAAAGGCAGCCGATCCGGCGAAGGATCAGAGTTACTTTCTGCACAACGTCGCTTCATCGGCGCTCAAGAAAACTCTATTTCCGCTCGGCGGTCTGCATAAGGGCGAAGTACGCCGCATGGCGCACGCGGCCGGCCTGCCGGTATTCGACAAGCCCGACAGTACCGGCATCTGTTTCATCGGCGAGCGCCCGTTTCAAGAATTCTTGAGCCGTCATTTACGCACCGCACCGGGACCTATCGAAAATACCGAAGGTGTCCTCGTGGGCGAACATCGCGGCCTTGCGCTGTACACGTTGGGCCAACGCTCGGGCCTCTGTATCGGAGGCCGGGCAGGCGCCGCTGCCGCGCCCTGGTACGTCGCTGATAAAATCAACGCGCGCAATGCACTCATCGTCGTACAGGACCAGAATCATCCGCTGTTGTTGTCCGATTCGTTCGACGTGGAACACATGCATTGGATGAATCCTGACGATGCAAGCGATGCAAGCGATGCAAGCGATGCAAGCGATGCAACGATGGAATGCGCGGTCAAGACACGATATCGGCAGAGCGATTTGGAATGCTCGATACGCGCAAACGGCGTTGCAGAGTATCGCGTGACTTTGAATCGGCCGGCGCGCGCCGTTACCCCCGGCCAGTATGCCGTGTTCTATCGGGGCGACCTTTGCTTGGGCGGCGGCATCATCGCACGGCGCTACAACTCCGAGCTCGCACCCGGCACGCGCAGAATCACTTATAATTCTCTTTTTCTCGCGGAGGGGTCATGACGGACAGCTTCAATGCACGGACGACGCTCAAGGTGGGGTCGCAGCAATATGAGATCTTAAGTCTCGCGGCACTGAAGTCGCTCAACGTGGAACGCCTGCCCTTTTCGCTAAAAGTACTGCTTGAAAATCTGCTGCGATTCGAAGACGGAGTCAACGTTTCGAAGAACGACATCGAAGCACTGCTGAAGTGGGATCCCAAGGCGCTGCCCAACTACGAGATTGCCTTCACTCCTGCCCGCGTCATCATGCAGGATTTCACCGGAGTGCCTTGTATCGTCGATCTGGCCGCCATGCGCGAGGCCATCGTCAAGCTCGGAGGCGACCCGCAAAAGGTCAACCCGCTCGCACCGGCGGAGCTCGTCATCGATCACTCCGTGCAAGTCGACGAATATGGCGCGTCCGATTCGCTGCAGCGTAACAATGAGATCGAATTCCAGCGCAACGGCGAACGCTACATGTTTCTTCGATGGGGACAAACCGCATTCAGCAATTTCAAAGTGGTGCCGCCGAACACAGGCATCGTGCACCAAGTAAACATCGAGCGGCTGGCCAGAGTGATCTTCTCCGACGAAGCGAGCGGCAAAAAGGTCGCCTATCCGGACACCCTGGTGGGGACGGATTCGCACACCACCATGGTCAACGGCCTAGGAGTGTTGGGCTGGGGAGTCGGCGGAATAGAAGCCGAAGCGGCGATGCTAGGTCAGGCGGTTACCATGTTGATTCCTCAGGTGATCGGTTTCAAGTTGAGCGGCGCGCTGCCGCCCGGTACCACCGCCACCGACCTGGTGCTCACGGTGACCGAAATTTTGCGCAAGAAGGGGGTGGTCGACAAGTTCGTCGAATTCTTCGGCGATGGGCTCAAAGGGCTGCCTCTCGCCGATCGGGCCACCATCGCCAACATGTCGCCCGAATTCGGGTCCACCTGCGCGATTTTTCCGATCGACGAGGAAACTATTCGCTATCTCGAACTCACGGGTCGGCCGGCGGAACAAATTGCCTTGGTAGAGGCCTACGCGAAAGTGCAGGGCTTGTGGCGAATCGATGGTGCACCGGCCGCCGACTATACCGATGTCGTGGAGTTGGATCTTTCCAGCGTCGAACCGTCGCTCGCCGGGCCTAAGCGTCCGCAAGACCGGGTGCCTTTGCGAAAGGCAAAAGCCGTGTATCAGAGCAGCGTTAAGAAGATGGCAGAGGAACGCACGCAGAAGTATCCGCAAGCCACTGGCAGCGTGATGGCCAAAGTCGCGGCGCAGAGCTTCGAGGTAAAGGACGGCGCAGTACTGATTGCCGCCATTACCAGTTGCACGAACACCTCGAATCCCGCGGTACTCGTTGCCGCAGGCCTGCTCGCGCGCAACGCCCTGAAGCGAGGACTCGCGTCGAAGCCATGGGTGAAGACGTCCCTGGCGCCCGGCTCGCGCGTTGTCACGGATTATTTGACCAAGGCAGGGTTGTTGCACGAGCTGGAACAGCTTGGATTTTATACCGTGGGATACGGCTGCACCACGTGCATCGGCAACTCCGGTCCCTTGAAGCCCGAGATATCCGAGGCGGTACGGAGTGCCGATGTGGTTGCCTGCTCCGTGCTGTCGGGCAATCGTAACTTTGAGGGTCGCGTGCATCCGGAAATCAAAATGAATTTTTTGGCCTCTCCGCCCTTGGTGGTCGCCTACGCCCTCGCCGGCAGCCTCAACATCGATATCACCACGGAAGCGCTCGGTACCGGTAAAAACGGCGAGCCGGTGTACCTCAAGGATATTTGGCCCAGCGCGCAGGATGTCGCAGCTGCCGTCGCCTCTTCGGTCGACTCCGCCATGTTCAAGAAGGGTTATGCCAACGTTTTCTTGGGCGATGCCAATTGGGCCGCGATCAAGACGCCGGCGGGAAAAATTTATTCATGGGATGGGAAATCCACCTATGTCAAGAATCCGCCGTATTTCGACGGCATGACCATGACGCCGGCGCCGCTGCTAGACATTCGAGGCGCACGCGCGCTTGCCGTGCTGGGCGATTCAGTCACGACCGATCATATCTCCCCTGCCGGGAATATTTCCAAATCAAGCCCGGCCGCCACATACCTGATGGCGCAGGGCGTGCTGCCCGCGGATTTCAACTCCTATGGCGCGAGGCGCGGCAATCACGAGGTGATGATGCGCGGCACCTTCGCCAATATACGGCTGCGCAATTTGCTGCTGCCGGGTACGGAAGGTGGCGTGACAGTGCACATTCCGAGCGGCGAGCAGCTGTCAATCTTCGACGCGTCCGTCAAGTACAAGGCAACCAACACAGCGTTGGTGATACTCGCCGGCAAGGAATACGGCACCGGCAGTTCGCGCGATTGGGCCGCCAAGGGCACGATGCTGCTGGGCGTCAAGGCGGTGATCGCCGAGAGCTTTGAACGCATTCACCGTTCGAATTTGATCGGTATGGGTGTATTACCGTTGCAATACAAGGAAGGACAAAGCGCGCAGAGCTTAGGATTGACGGGAAGGGAGGCTTTTTCCATCCTCGGACTGAATCGGGGCGCAGCGAAATTCGTCATCGTCAATGCCAAATCCGATGACGGCAAGGTCATCGAGTTCGAAGCGCGGCTGCGCATCGACACACCGAAAGAACTCGACTATTACCAACACGGCGGAATTCTGCAGTACGTTCTGCGGCAACTCGCGGCGACCAACAAGGCGGCATGACCATGACCCTAACGATGCATCAGGCAACCGTTCTCCCCGCCGGCCGGGCGTTGACCAACCTTGCCGCAATTCTTGAAAAAGGGGCCGCACACGCGGCGGTGCGCAAAATAGACCCCGCGGTGCTGCTCAACACACGGCTTTTTCCCGACATGCTGCCCTTGAGCATGCAGATCTTTATCGCGAACGACATCGCCGGCGGCGGAGCCGCACGGCTCGCCGGGGCTGCGGTGCCGACGTTCGACGGCCGGGATAAGACACTGCCGGAATTGATCGCCAATACGCGCAAGACGGTGGCCTACCTAGAGTCCTTAGCGCCGCAACAGTTTGAAGGATCCGAAGACCGAACCATCACCTGGCAGACTCGTACCTCCAGCAAGAGCATGCAAGGCATGCCCTATCTGCTCAATCATGTGCTGCCGAATCTTTTCTTTCATGTCACCACGGCCTACGACATCTTGAGGCAGGCGGGACTCGAGGTTGGCAAGAAAGACTACTTAGGCAATGCCTGAACGCTGCCCGCCTCCGCCAAGACCATGGTGCTTGGATTGAGGTGATTTTTGATGGCGGCGTTGACTTGGTCGCGAGTCAGCGCCTTCAGCGCCTTGGGATAATCGTCGAGCCAGTTCAAATCGTAACCGCGTTGCGTGTTCACCAGTATGGTCTGCGCCAATCCCAAGGTCGTCGATAATCCAACGGAATAGCTGCCGATCAACCCCTGCTTGCGCACCACCAGCTCCTGCTCGGTGACCCCGTCCTGCCACCACTGGGACAGTTCGCGGCGAGTCGATTCGACCCCCTTGGACAATAGGCTGGGTGCGAAGCTGGCGGAAATCTCCCAAGCACCGTCAACGATAGTGTCATCGCGCACGGTGGCGCCGATGTTGTAGGTCAGGCCTTCCTTGTCGCGCACCGTTCCCATCAATCTGCCGGTGAAGCCGCGCCCGAGAATCGCCGTGCCCAGATGCAACGCCAGCCCATCCGGGTCGGCGTAGCGAAGCCCCGTCGCTTGCCCGAGCATCATCGATACGCTCGGTTTATCGGCGAGCGGCACGGTGATCTCGGCTGTGGCGGACGTCGCGGCGGGTTTCGCGGGACGGATATAGTCTTGGCCGCCGCTCCACCCGGCGAAGGCCTTTGCTATTTCGGCTTGGCTCTCAGCGTCGGAGACATCGCCCACGATCACCAGCGTCATATGCGCCGGACCGTAGTATTTACTTTGAAAGCTTCTAATTTCCTCGATGCTTGCGACGCGCGCTGCGGCCGTGTATTCGTTCAGTGTATGGGGATGATTGGGATGGCCGGGGGGAAATACGGCGCGATTGAAAGCCTCCGCCGCACGCGCACCCGTGTCCTGTGCGGAGGCTGCCAGCTCCCCAATGAACTGTTGCTTCGCCTTGTTAAATTCCGACACCTGTAGCGCCGGCGTGCGCAGCTCGGCAGCGATGGTCTCGATGATCAAAGGCAGATCCTTCTTCAAGCACTTTGCTTGGACCTCGAGGGACTGCACGCCCACGCTGAAGCCGATTTCCGCCCCGACATTGTCCAATTTTTCGGCGATCGTAAATTTATCGAGCGCCTTGGTGCCCCGGTCGAGCATCATTCCGGAAAGCGTCGGAATCGCAATATTGCCCGGCCCCGCCATTGCATCTCCGGCAGGCAAAACACCCAAGATGACGACCACATCCTTCACATTGCTGTGATAGGTGATCACATCGATGCCGTTGATGTTCGCGCGCTGCGCCTGATCCGCCATGGTGGCCGCCGCGGCAACGGCCGCCGCGGCATTGCCGATCATCAAGAGTGCCATCATGCAAACGCGAATCACGAGCCCTTCTCCGGTTTCGGGGCGACCGGTACGAACCAGCCGGTGGTGCTCTGATCCGCACCGAAATATTGCTTGGCGACGCGTTGCACATCGGCGGCGGTGACTTGCTGCACCTTCTGCGGAAATGTTACATACAGCGTCCAATCGCCAATCCCGATCCATTCGCTCATTTCGCTGGCAACCGCGGCGGTCCCGTCACGCTTGTAGGCGTCCTCGGCGATGTATTGCTGCTTCACGGTCGCCACTTCGGCCGCAGTGACGCCGGCGGTTTTAATCTTGTTGATTTCCGCCCACAGCGCTTTTTCCACTTCATCATGGTTGGTGCCCGGCGTCAGCGCCGCATAAAGAACGTGCAATGACAGGTCCCGATGCAGGTCGGTGCTGGCGCCCGCGGTCAATGCCAGTCCCTGATCCACCAGGGCGCGGTACAACCGCGTATTCTTGCCCGCGCTCAAAATGGCATTGAGCATCTCGAGGGCGGGCTGGTCGGCGTCCCTGCCCGTCGGCACCTTGTGCGCGACGATAACTGTGCCCAGTTCGCCCGGGCGCTTGACCATGACGCGCCGCTCGCCGCTTTGCGGCGGCTCCTCGGTATAGATAGTAGGAATAGGTGCCGGGGAATGGGAATACACGCCGTAGTATTTCTTGATCAACGCCAATACCGGCGCAGTCTCGAAATCGCCCACCACCGTGAGGGTCGCATTGTTGGGCCAGTAAAAGGTGTCATAGAATTCGCGCAGTTTGGCGATGGGGACATGTTCGATGTCGCTCTTCCAGCCAATCGTCGGGTGATGGTACGGCAAGGCGACGTAAGCGGCGGCGCTCACCTCTTCCATGAGGACGCTTTCCGGATCATTTTTGCCGCGTTCGTATTCGTTGCGCACCACGGTCATTTCGGCTTGCCGATCGGACTCACGCAGCCACAGATGGCGCATGCGGTCGGCCTCGACCGCGATATAGCTCTCGAGGTTGTCGCGTCCGATGGTGGCGAAGTAGTTGGTGCGATCGTAAGAGGTGTTGGCGTTGAACTGCCCGCCGACCCGCTCGAGCAGCTGCTTGATGCTGTTGCCCTTCGGATCATTGAAGCCCTCGCTGCCCTTGAACATCATGTGTTCCAGGATATGCGTGGCACCCGTCGTGCCGGTCACTTCATTTCGCGACCCGACTTGATAAGTCACTTGGAACGTGACCACCGGTGCAGAATGGTCGGCGACCAGCAATACCGTCAAGCCATTGCTGTCGAGCCGATATTCCTCGATCCCGCCGAGGGACTTGATGTGTGAAAAGCCGGCGGCCACGCCCTGCGTAGACGCTGCGGCGGGATCTCCCTTGAGCGCTGCGCCTTGAACGGCATGGGAAGCCAGAACAATGCCGGCAGTACTCGCCAAAAAGGCCGCGAGCACACCACACCTGGCCTTTTCAAACATGTCGCCTCCAACGTTCAAACGGATTAGGCGCAATTCTAGATGAATTGGGATGCGGTTGCCTTAAACCTCGTCCGTCCACACCTTGAACGACGCCAAGGTGTTGGGGCCAAAAGTCATGCTGATGGCTACATCGGCGGCGTCGCGGCCGCGCGCGATCAGCACTCTGCCAATGCGCCGCCGGTTATTTCGCGGGTCAAAAACGTGCCATGCGCCTCCGATATAGGCCTCGAACCATCCGGAGAAATCCATCACCCCTACCACCGGTACACCGATGTCACCGAGATAACCCGTGCAGTAGCGAGCGGGAATATTCAGGCAGCGGCACAGGGTGAGTGCCAAGTGGGCATAGTCCCGGCACACGCCGGTGCGCTCATTGAATGTCTCCCAGGCAGTCTTGGAGGAACGCGCGCACTGGTAGTCAAACTTGATATGCGTATTCACGAAGTCGCAGATTGCCTGCACTCTGCACCAGCCCGGCGTAATGCCGCCAAACAGGTTCCACGCGGTCGCCGACAAGAGTTCCGTCTCGCAGTAGCGGCTCGGCAGCAAAAAAACCAGGGCCTCATCGGGCAGCAACTCGACCGGGTCTTCATACGCATCGGGGAAGCTCGGTTCTGCCACGCCGCTATCTTTGATCAGCGCATCGGCGGTGACGGTAAATCTTCCGCGAGGCGCAACCGCCCGCGTGCACCAGTTTCCGAAGCCGTCGCGGTACATGGAAAGGGGCACGGCGGGGGTCGTGACCATGGTATCGGGCCGCACCAGATCCGAGGTGCGGCTGAAGTGAACGTGTAGATTGAGGATTAGCGGAGTGGCTTGCGCGAGTTCGTATGCCAATTCGTAGCCCAGTCGGATCAGCATGACAGCTCGCTTGTGGGGTCAACAGGACACTGTGGCATGACGATTTACCTCTGAGTAGGCAACAAACCTGGAACGAGCGTAGGGGCTCTCCTACGGGGAAATGAGCGTGCTCAAGCCCAGCACCGCGTTTAGAAACGGCGTCGGCACGTTGAGTAGGCCGGCGATCTCCACCACGGCACCGAGCTGTGGGCCCAGCTCCAAGGCGCGTCCGGCCTCCAAGTCAGCCAGCATCGAGGTTTTGAAATCGCCCAGCCGCTCCGTGACCGCGATACGTTCCTGCGGCGTCATGGCGACCTCTAAGTTGAGACGAGTCGCGCACTGCTGCATCTCATCCATCATACGAATGCACAATTCCCGCACGTGGCCGTTGCCTAGCATCTGCGCGGTGCCGCGCCGCGTCAGCGC
Source organism: Gammaproteobacteria bacterium (assembly GCA_034667905.1). Taxonomy (GTDB): domain Bacteria; phylum Pseudomonadota; class Gammaproteobacteria; order Steroidobacterales; family Steroidobacteraceae; genus Bog-1198. Next base: position 21,263 of record JAXDQK010000066.1, read on the forward strand.
ACTGACCGGATTCATGGTCATATTGCCCCATAGCTTGGTCCAGACTTCGCGCCGGATGCAGTCCGACGCTACAGCATTGATGCCCCCTTCACGCAGCGCGCCCACCACGGCATCAACCCGAGCCGAGACGGATCCTGCGGGCTCGCCGAGAATGAGTCGATCGGCCGCTACGACTTGCACGTGTGCGGGGGAAAGGACCCGCGCCGACGCGTGGACTACCGAGCCCAATACCCGTTCGCGCGGGAAAGCGCACTCTTGCGTTCGGTCAGGGTCCACCGACCGCAGATTATGATTTTCGAGCGCTCCGCCAAAATCGTGGAAGAACCACCACGGGATGCCATTGGTGGCGCTGATCACCACTGTCGCTGGGCCGAACAGAGGACTCAAGCGCGGTGCGAGTGCCGGCAAAAGTTGCGCCTTTACCGCAAGGAACACGTATTCCTGTACGCCGAGTTCAGCCGCAGTTCCTGCTTGAGGCCGGCTCTGTCGGACCTCGCCGTCGCGCGCGACACTCAATCCCGTCGCGCGCAGGGTGTCGAGGGTTGCGCCGCGCGCGAGCATGGACACCTTCCAACCGGCCCGATCCAACGCATCGCCTATCCACCCGCCGATGGCACCTGCACCCACGATCGCTGCTGAAGGACTCACTTAGCGACAATATCAGCACTGCCGCCGCAAGAGACTAGCCATGGCCGGCCGCTGTATAGGACCATGCGCGGAACTGCAGCAGCGCAATGCGTCGCCATACCTCGTTTTAACATTATAAACACTCTATATGTTGCTATTTATAAAGGTATTTAATTGAATAGAAAAAAGGCCCAATCCGCATCCACGCCGTGGGTCGCGTTATTTGATTTGGACGGCACGCTGACTTGGCACGATACCTTGCTGCCATTTTTGTTGGGCTTCCTCCGGCGCCGTCCGCACAAGGCGTTGAAGCTCTGGCGCCTGCCTTTCGCCCTCGCCCGCTATTGGCAAGATCGCGATCGTGGGGCTCTTAAGTCAAGCGTGATCCGCATGATCATGGGCGGCGTGCGGCGCGACGTAATCGATGCGTGGGCCCAGGCCTTCGTCGAGCAACTTGAGGCCAAGCAGCGCTTTCGGCCCCTCGCCCTCGCCGTCGTGGAGGCACATCGCACCGCGGGTGATCATTTGGTTCTACTTTCTGCAAGCCCCGATCTGTATGTGCCGCTCATCGGCCGGATGCTCGGATTCGAACGAACTCTGTGTACGGAACTTGAGTGGCGGGGAGATCACCTGGACGGCCGACTGAAAACAGCCAATCGGCGGGGCGAGGAAAAACTGGTGTGCTTGACTTGGCTGCGCGGGCAATACCGCAATCTGCCCATGATCGCCTATGGAAACTCAGCGTCGGATCTAGACCACTTGCGCCAGGCGGATCGTGCGCTGCTGGTGAATGGCGACGGTGCGGCGCGACGCCTGGCCGCACGATGGAACATCGCGGTCTCCAACTGGAGCTAACTGGAACTAGGTCCGCGGTCGCATGCCCTGCAAAGAGCGATGCAGCTTGAGCAGCAATTTTTCAGTGGTCGCCCAATCGATGCACGGGTCGGTGATGGACATGCCGTAAACGAGCTTGCTCAAGTCCTTGGGGATCGACTGGCTACCCCCCTGCAAATGGCTCTCGAGCATGAGGCCGACAATGGAGCGGTTGCCGTCCACGATCTGGGTAACGCAATTTTCCGCCACCAAAGGCTGCAGCTCGGCGTCCTTATTCGAATTGCCATGGCTGCAGTCGACCACAATCGTCGGCGGCAAGCCCGCCGCCGTCAACTCTCTTTCCGCCACCGCGATACTCACGGCATCGTAATTGACGCGCCCGCCGCCGCCTCGTAATACGATGTGCGCGTGTTGATTGCCGCGCGTGCGAAATACCGCGGACTGGCCCTGTTGCGTGATGCCTAGAAAATGATGCGGTCGGCGTACCGATTGCAGCGCGTTGATCGAGGCGGCGAGCGCACCATCGGTGCCGTTCTTGAATCCCACGGGACTCGACAAGCCGCTGGCCATTTCTCGATGGGTTTGCGACTCCGTCGTTCGAGCACCAATGGCCGTCCACGTGATGAGTTCCGACAAATACTGCGGCATGATCGGGTCGAGCGCTTCAGTGCCCGCGGGAAGTCCCAGCTCGGCAATGTGCAGCAGTAGCTCCCGAGCCATCAGGATGCCCTTTTCGATGTGAAAAGAATCATCCATGTCCGGATCGTTGATCAAGCCCTTCCATCCAACGGTGGTGCGCGGCTTCTCGAAATACACGCGCATGACGAGCAGCAGCGTGGAGCCGACCTCCAGCGCCAATTGCTTCAATCGCCCGGCGTATTCGCGCGCGGCCGCAACATCGTGAATCGAACAAGGCCCCACAACCACAAACAAGCGGCGATCACGGCGCTCCAGAATGGCCCTCACCGCCTCTCGCGACTGCAACACCGTATCTGCGGCTTTGTCGGTGATGGGCAAGCGGCGCTTGACCTCTTCCGGCGTAGCCAGTAAGTCGCTCGATGCGACATTGACGTTTTGCAGTTGCTCTTGGATATTCGCCACCGTTTTTCCTACATCGACGTGCGAATGGTCCAGAGTTCCGGAAAAAACTTCAGCTCCAACGCTTTGGTGAGATAGCTCACGCCGCCGGTGCCTCCGGTGCCGCGTTTGAAGCCGATGATTCGCTCGACCGTTTTCACATGGGCAAATCGCCACAGCTGAAACTTGTAGTCAAGATCGACCAACCGCTCCGCCAGCTCGTACAAGTCCCATTCCTTGACCGAGTTGTGATAAACGCTGAGCCATGCCGCGGCGACCTGCTTACTGGGCTCATAGGGCTGGCTAAAATCGCGGTCGATGGTCTGCGGCGGCAGGTCCATGCCGCGCCGGCTCAAGAGCCTCAAGACCTCATCGTAGAGGCTGGGCGCACGCAATGCGCGCTCGAGCGATTCATGAACCGCCGGCTCATTGCCGAACACCCTGATGGTATCGGCGTTCTTATTGCCGATGGTAAATTCCAGCATGCGATATTGCGGTGATTGAAAGCCCGAGGATTTCCCCAGCGTATTGCGAAACGCGGAATAGTCGTGCGGCGTGATCGTGGCCAATACATCCCATGACTGCAGCAGCTGTTGCTGTATGGTGGAAACGCGCGCCAGCATTTTAAATGTGGGCCCAAGATCATCGCGCCGGACGCAATCGATCGTGGCATTGAGCTCATGCAGGCACAGCTTCATCCACAGCTCGGAGACCTGATGAATGATGATGAAGAGCATCTCGTCGTGGTGGTAAGACAAGGGATGCTGCGCCGAGAGCAACTTATCCAAGTTAAGGTACTGCGAATAGCTCAAGGCCTCGCTCAAATCCCAATGGACCTGCTCGTCACTTAAGTCCACGAACGGCTTGACCCGCGGCGGTGTCTCGCTCATGTGTTACGTCTTGAATACCCAGGCCGGTACCGTGCGCCAGCCCGCCAGCAGCTCGCGGTCGAGGCGGCGATAATCTGGCTCGAGCTTCTCCACCAAACGCCAGAAGCTTGCGGAATGGTTCATATGCTTGGTATGCGCCAGCTCGTGAATGAACAAATAGCGCACAACCTCTGGGCGCAAAAACACCAAGGAACAATTCAAGCTCACCGTGCCGCGCGTGGAGCAGCTACCCCAGCGGGTACGTTGACAGCGAATGCTCACGCGCGCCACCGAATATCTGAGCTCACTTGCCAGCTGCAGCAGCCGCGGCGCCAAACGTTGCTCGGCGGCGGCCTTCAGCCAGCCCTGCAGCAAAGCCCCAGCGGCCGATTCGTCCGGCGCTTGCACCGCGATGCGGTCGCCATGATGCTTGAGCTTGCGCGTCGGGGCGCGGAGCCACTCAACGGCGAGGTGTTCGCCCGTAAAAGCGAAGTCGATCGTCGGGGGAACCGGTTCCATCGGAGCGACGTAGCAGCGCATCGCGGCGACTTTGCGATCGATCCAAGGAGTGAATCGCTGCACGAAGTCACGAACGGCGTGAGCGTTCACGCCGATGGGAACCACAATTTCGACGCGTCCTCCCACGTGCACGCGAGCAGTGAGCCGCCGCGCGCGCGGGCTTACCCGGACTGCAAACGGGTCGCTCGAACTGCGGGTCTCGAACAAGGATAACTGCGTGCCATGCGGCTTCATCGCAACGAATCATACCAGGTTAGACCCGCCGCGCGCCGCTTAGGCGTTTGCTCTAAGGCTTCGCCAGAAGCGCAAGTTGACGCTGCGCTATCTTGTAGTCCGGGGCTGCGATCAGTGCTTTTTCAATCCAGTTGCGCGCGCCCAAATGATCGCCTCGCGCCTGCAGCTCCTTGCCTAATGCCAAGTACGCTTCGGCGTGCCCCCACCCCGGTGTTTCGATGCTGGTGCCGGAAGATTGTTCGAATGATTGCGCCGCCGCCTGCAGTTCAGCGAAACCCCGCTGCCTCTCAATAGAGGCCGCCTTGGCCTGGCGCATATCCTCTGTGGCCAAGAGCAGCAGAGCCCGTGGATTGCGAGGTTCCAGCTTCAAGGCCGCTTTCAAACGATCGGCCGCCCGAGAGCGCAGCAAAACCGCTTGCAGGGACCTCAGGTCCGCGAGTCCCGAATAGCACGCGGACTGCAACACCATGCCCTCGGCTGAAGTCGCGTTTTTCTCCAGCACCGGCTTGAGCTCATCGATGCAGTCCGCGAATGCCGCCTCCGCCGCATGGGCGTGGTGTTGATGCGAAAGCTGCCCCATCCGGTATTGCGCGTGCGCCAAGTGGTAGCGTAAGGCGCTGTCGCCGCCGTCGCTCTTGACTTGTGCGGTCAAATCTTGAATGAGATTCTCAAGGCTGTTGCTATCTTCTGTCTGGTAGGCGTAATCGATCCGCGCCTGGGTATCACCGCCCTCTTGCGCATTAACCGCAGTCACGCCCATAAGCACCATTGCGATGAGAATATATTTGGCGATAGGCATTCGAGGCTCGCGCTTTACAATAGGAATCGAAGATAGCACACGAGGTTTAAAATCTTGAGCCTGGATTTGATTGATATTGGTTCGAACTTGACGCACGACAGTTTCGCGCCGGACCGTGACGCCGTCATGACGCGCGCCTTGCAAGCCGGCGTTCGCCGGCAAATTATCACGGGCGCGGATTTGGCCGCTTCGCGGGAGGCCGCAGCCCTGGCGGCCGCCCATCCTTCGCGCCTGTGGAGCACGGCCGGCGTCCACCCTCATTACGCGCAATCATTCTCGCCCTCGCACAGAAACGAACTTCTCGAGCTGCTGAGTCCGAAGCTCGTAGTTGCCGTGGGCGAATGCGGCCTGGACTATTTTCGCAATCTGTCGCCGCCGTCTTGCCAGCGCGAGGCCTTCGTCGCGCAACTTGAAATCGCTGCGCAGGTCCGCAAGCCCGTGTTTCTTCATCAACGTGACGCGCACGGCGATTTCGCCGCAATCTTGCGAGACTTCGAGGGTGGGTTAAAAGGCGGGGTGGCGCACTGTTTCACGGGCGGAGAACTCGAGCTGGAAACCTACCTTGCACTTGGCCTTCACATCGGAATTACGGGGTGGGCTTGCGATGAGCGCCGCGGACTCGAACTGCGCGCCGTGCTGCCGCGCATTCCAGCCGACAGGCTGTTGATAGAAACCGATGCACCCTATTTGCTGCCGCGGGATATGAACCCGCTGCCGAAATCGCGGCGTAATGAGCCTGCCTATTTACCGCACATCGCTGCCACGGTCGCACGCCTTCGAGGCGAGTCCGTGGAAGCGGTCGCGGCGTGCACCACGCGCAACGCGGTCGCGCTCTTTGGCTTATAGATTGGTAAACAAGTGAGGGCTTGGCCGCAGCTGTGGGACCAGGCGGCTCCAGACCTCGGCGTACTCCTCGGTACCGGCCAGTGACGGGGAGGTGCGGTCAACCACCGGAAACTCCACTTCCATGCCATCCAGCATGACCACCCACTTGGGGATTCCCTTGGTAAATTTCCCAACGTTCGAGAACAACAGACGCCCCTCGACCGGCACCTCGCCGACCAGGGCTTTCACCGCCGCGATTCGGTCATACAACGCCGGTTGCGGATTATCGAAGGTGTAGCGGTGGCCGCGTCCCATCACCGTCCAATCGCTCATCTGGTCCCCGCCGAATATCAGGCCCGGCACTCGGCGCGTATCGAGAATCACGATGCCGCGCGGCGTCAGCAGGATGTGATCGATATGGATGAAGCCGCCCATACCGTCCGGCACGAGCACTTGGTGCGCGGCCGCGGCCGCAATACGCTCCAATCGAGCCAACAAAGATTTTCGCCGCGCACGGCGCTGATACGCACGCAGCCCAAAAAAACCGAGGGCAGCGAGCAGCACCAGGGCCGCCGCAAGCCCTATCCACTGCGGTTCGATTCCAAGACTGGTCATTCGAGTGCTGCCGCCAATGCATCAAGTGTCGGCGGCAAGTCCACACAACGCTGCGGGGAACGCAACAGAGAGGCGAGACTTTCGGGAACCTCGATCGGCTTGCCGATGAGGGGTTCTACAATCTCATTGAACTTCGCCGGGTGCGCGGTGGCAACCACCACCCACGGTTGATGGCGCCGTTCCGCGGGGCTCAAGCGGCTATAGACTTCCGCCGCGGTCGCGGTGTGCGGGCACCATTCGCGTCCGTATTGCATGAAGTCCCCTGTGATACGAGCGCGAATTGTAGCGTCATCGACGCTGTCCGCGCTCAAATGTTCGCGCATGGCCTCCCACGTCGGGAACTGCCATTGGAGCCGCTCCATATTGCTGGGGTTGCCGACATCCATTGCCGATGCCAATGTCGCGACGCTTGGACGGGGCTGCCACCGGCCCGTGCTCAAAAAGTCAGGAACCGTGCGATTACTGTTGTGCGCCAGGATGATGCGCCCTATGGGAAAGCCCATGGCGCGGGCCCACAGCGCCGCGCACGCATTGCCCAGATTGCCCGCCGGAATGATGTATGAGGGCTTCAGGGATGTGCGTTCGGCAATTTGGAGGCTGGACGCGATGTAGTACACCATCTGAGGCAACAGTCGTCCGATGTTGATACTGTTGGCCGAACTGAAGCGGTGCTTGCGGCTCAATATCGGATCTCGAAATGCTTCCTTGACCATTCTTTGACAATCATCGAACGTCCCGGAAACCCGCAGCGACAGTACGTTGTCCCCCCAACAGGTTAGCTGTCGCTCCTGACGGGGGCTGACCAGCCCCTTCGGGTAGAGAATGACGACCCGTGCCCAGGGGCGCGCGTTGAAGGCGGCCGCGACCGCGCCGCCGGTATCCCCCGACGTGGCGACCAGTATGCTCAGAGGCTGCGCCGGCGAAGCAGGCTGCAGGCGTTCGTGGCTTTCCGCCAGAAACCGCGCGCCGTAGTCCTTGAACGCGGCTGTGGGCCCGTGATAAAGCTCGAGGACAAACAACGGCTCCGGGCAAGCCGCGACAGCGGTTGTCGGCGCGGGTATATCGAGCGCTGCATCCGCGATCTGCGGGAGCGCATCACTCAATGCATCCCCGGCGAAGAAGCCGGCCAGTGCCACGCGCGCGACCCGCGGCAAGTCAGAGGGGTTCGGCGGCAACTTAGCTTCGATGCTGGGCAGCTGTGTCGGAACATACAGGCCCCCGTCAGGAGCGAGACCGTGCGTGATCGCATCACTTAAGCTGACGAGCGGTGCACCGCCACGAGAGCTCTTAAACTGCAAGCCTGACATCAGGCCTTTACCACCCGAGCACCATAGTTCTGCATCAGCGATACCCAAGAATCCGACTGCAAGTTGTGCACGTTGAAAGCGGCCACCATCGCGCCCCGCACCGCTTCCGCATGCTGAACCGCGGACCAGGCAAAAACGGCGGGACCGGCGCCCGAAATCGAGCAACCCAGGGCCCCCGCGGACATCGCAGCACGCTGCACGTCCTTGAAGCCGGGAATCATCGATTGTCGCTGCGGTTCAATAATCACGTCATTGAAGGACTCGCGGATCAGGTCCAGATCATTGGAATAGCAGCCGCTGATAAAGCCGGCGAGGTTCGCGCTCTGCCAGACAAAATCCGAGCGGCTGACATTGGTGTTGAGGATGGCGCGAGCCTCGCGCGTTCCCAAATACATGTGAGGATGTACCAGCACGCAACGCAGCCCGCGCGGAACCGGAATTTGCTTCACGCGCGGGTTGTCGATGCCGACGGTGAGCGTCAGGCCGCCATATAGGCACGGGGCGATGTTATCGATGTGAGCGGAACCGCTGGCAACAATTTCACCTTCCATGGCGAACTTCAGCAACTGTAGCTGCGGCGCCGGAGCATGCAACAACGCATTGGCCGCTACCACGGCGGCCACGGCCGAGGCAGCGGATCCGCCCATGCCGGATCCCAAGGGTATTCCTTTGTCGATATCCAATTCGAAGCCAAAGCCCGGCGCCAGTGCCTCATGCATGACCTGCACCGCACGTCCGGCGGTATTGCTCTTCGGCTCCACCGGCAAGTCTCCGGCAATGCCGGTGATGGAGCGGATGCGGACCTCATTCTCTTCGATTCGGCGAATTCGCACCCGGTCACCGACCTCGTCGACTGCGTGACCCAAAATGTCGAAACCGATGCCGACATTGGCTACGGTGGCGGGGGCAAAGGCGGTAACGTCGGTGAGCACGCGGTCCTCGTTTTGTTACAGATGAGCGCCAAGATATGCGGACAAGCGTAACAGGTCCGAAAATACGCCCGCCGCGGTCACTTCAGGACCCGCTCCAGGTCCTTGTACGATGAGCGGATTTTCGCAATAACGACGCGTCGCAAAGCGCACCACATTGTCGGTGAGCGCGATGTTCGCAAATGCGTGCTTGCCGTCCAAGCGCATCAAACCCACCGTGGACCTGCCATCGGCCTCGATTCTCCCGACGTAGCGCAGCACCTGGCCCTTTTTACTCGCATCTGCCACGGCCGCGGCCATCGCGGCGTCGGACTCCGGCAGCCGCGCCATGAACTCCTCTACGCTGCATTGAGACAAGGCCTCCGGCACCAGCCCTTCCACCTGTACGTCCGCCATTTCCAGCTTAAGTCCCATTTCGCGCCCGAGAATGATCAGCTTGCGGGCCACGTCCATCCCAGACAAGTCATCCCGCGGATCCGGCTCGGTGTACCCCTTGGCCTTGGCGGTGCGCACGATCGAGGAAAAAGACTCGCTGCCATCGAAGACGTTGAATAAGTAGGCCAGAGTCCCGGAAAAAATTCCTTCGATTTGAGTTATGTCATCGCCGGTACCGCGCAAGTCGCGCAGAGTTTGGATGATGGGCAGCCCAGCCCCCACCGTAGCCTCGTACAGATAATGCGTGCCGGCCGCGCGGCGCGCCTCTTGCAATGCCCGGTAATAAGGCAGCGTCCCGCTGTTGGCTTTTTTGTTGGGTGTGACGATGTGAATACCGCGCGATAGCCAGTCGCGATACTCACCCGCCACCCCGGCACTGGCAGTGCAATCGATCATCACCGTGTGCGGTATGTAATCGGCTTGCACGTGATTGACGAACTTTTGCATGTCCATGGGTTCGCCGGCCTCAGCCATTCGTTCCGCCCATAGGCTCAAGTCCACCGAATTTTGCTCGAGCAACATGCGCTTCGAACTGGCGATGCCGCGAACCCGAAGATCCAGATTCAACTCTCGCAGCCGATCGATTTGCGTCGCGATCTGCGCCAGCAGCACGCGACCGACCGTGCCCGGGCCGATCAAGCCGATTGATAGCGTATTCGGCGAAAGGTAGAAGGCCGCATGCACTGCGCGCAGCGCCCGGGCCGCACCCTTGCCCTCCACCACCACCGAGATATTGCGCTCCGAGGCGCCTTGCGCAATCGCGCGAACGCTGATGGCCGCATCGCCAAGGGAATTGAACACCTTCGCCGAGATGCCATGGGCGCCGGCCATTCCATCGCCGACGACCGCCAGGATGCTCATGCCGAGAGAAACCTCTACATGTTGAATTTGACCGTCGCGCAGCTCCACATCGAAAGCCTTGCGTACCGCCTCCTCGGCTCGCACCGCTTGTGCCTCAGGGATGGCAAAGCAAATCGAGTGTTCCGAGCTGCCTTGCGAGATTAAAATCACCGAGATACCGGAATCGCGCAAGGCTCCGAACAAACGGTGCGCCGTCCCCGGCACGCCGATCATGCCGGCGCCCTCCAAGTTCACCAGTGCAACCGGATCGATGGTCGTAATGCCTTTTACCTTCAATTCCGACACCGGGTTCGCGCAAATCAAAGTGCCGCGTTTTTGCGGCGCGAAGGTATTGCGGATGAAGATCGGGATGTCGCGCGCTACGGCCGGCGCCATGGTCTGCGGATGAATCACCTTGGCGCCGAAATAGGCGAGTTCCATGGCTTCGTTGTATGAAAGCTGATCGATGACCTGGGCGTTCGGCACGAGCCGCGGGTCGGCCGACAGCACGCCATCGACGTCGGTCCATATGATGATTTCGATCGCATCGAGCAGCGCGCCGAAAATGGAGCCTGAAAAATCACTGCCGTTCCGGCCGAGCGTCGTCTGCTTGCCTTGCGTAGTCGTTGCGATGAAACCCGTGACAATGAGGCGGCCGACAAAATCCGGCGCAACCAATTTACGGACATTGGCCTCACTTTCGCTCCATTGGACTGCCGGACCCAAGGAGCCCCATTCGACGATGACGATCTCGCGCGCGTCCACCCATCGAATCTCGCTCTTGATGCGAGCGCGTTCACCCAAGAATGGCGCAAACAATCGCGTCGACCATATTTCGCCGAAGCCCGCGATCACATCGCGCATGGAATGGCTCGCCGATCGGATCAGCCTTACCGTCTTGAGCATGCTGGCGATATCCTGGCAATCGCGCGCCAGTCGCTCTTCATAAGCCGCATAGGTGCTTTGCGAAACCAGCTCGGAAGCGAGCTGTAAGTGTCGAACCTCGAGCGCTCGAATGGCAGGCCCGAAGTCCTCATTGGTCTGCTCTGCCAGGATGATCAGTTGCAGCAGAGAATCGGTGACGCCGCGGCAAGCGGACAAGACGATGGCTTCGCGCGGATTGGGTGAAGCCTCGACAATTTCAGCGACGCGGCGGAAGCATGCGGCGTCAGCGACGCTCGAACCCCCGAATTTATGAACTACCCACTTATCCATTCTGCACACGCGCCTCGTCAGTCCAGGCGTGCCCGCGCTCCCAAACCTTGAACGTTGATGAAGTGCGGCGGCAAGCCGCTAGACAGCCCGGAACTCTAATCGCACCGAAGGCGGCCAGGCAAGCGATTCCGTTCGCCTCTTACCCTCTGCCTCGCCGCGAACTTAAGCGAGCCAGCCCGGATTTGGGCAGTCCCGTGTGCTGAGTACGGAACGGGCGGATCGGCGATGAACGGTTAGGCCCTACGGGCTGGTAGGCGGGAATGAGGTGTTGCTTGCCGTTGCCTATCAAATCTGCGCGCCCCATGCGCTTCAACGCATCGCGCAGCAGGGGCCAATTTTCCGGATCGTGATAGCGCAGAAACGCCTTGTGCAGGCGCCGTACTTTGATGCCCTTCGGAATAACGACTTCCTCGCTCGAGCGGCTGATGCGCTTGAGCGGATTCTTCGAGGAATGATACATCGCCGTGGCGGTGGCCATGGGCGAGGGCAAAAACGCTTGCACCTGATCGGCGCGGAAATCATTTTTCTTCAGCCACAATGCCAGTTCCAGCATATCCGCATCGCGAGTGCCCGGGTGGGCTGCGATGAAATAAGGGATTAAATACTGCTCTTTGCCCGCTTCTTTCGAATACTTGTCGAACAGCTCCTTGAATCGGTAGTAGCTGCCGACACCCGGCTTCATCATCTTGGAAAGAGGTCCCTCGCCTATGGCTTCCGGTGCAATTTTCAAGTAGCCGCCGGTGTGATGCGTGGCCAGCTCCTTGACGTACTCGGGCGATTCGATCGCCAGATCGTAGCGAACGCCGGAAGCAATCAATACTTTCTTAACGCCTTTCAAACCCCTGGCGCGCCGATACAGGTTGATCAACGGCGCGTGGTCCGTATTCAGATTCGGGCAGACACCCGGGAACACGCAGGACGGCCGCCGGCACGCGGACTCAATCGCTGCACTCTTGCAGTGCAAGCGATACATGTTCGCGGTCGGGCCGCCCAAATCGGATATGACGCCTGTGAATCCTTTAACCTTATCGCGAATGGTTTCGATCTCGCGAATGACGGAATCTTCCGATCGGCTCTGGATGATGCGGCCTTCATGCTCGGTAATCGAACAGAACGTGCAGCCGCCGAAGCAGCCGCGCTGAATTGCCACCGAGAAGCGAATCATGTGGTAAGCGGGAATCTTTGCCTCGCCGTAGGAGGGATGAGGACGGCGCGCGTACGGCAGCTCATAGATCGCATCCATGTCCGCCGTCGCCAGCGGAATGGGCGGCGGATTGAGCCACAGCTCTTGTGTTCCGTGCCGCTGCACCAGCGCGCGTGCATTTCCCGGATTCGACTCCAAGTGCAAGATGCGCGATGCATGTGCATAGAGCACCGCATCACGACTCACTTGCTCAAACGAGGGCATGCGAATGACGCTGCGCTCGCGCTGTGCGTTCGGCACCTTGCGGTAGAACTTCACGACCTTTTCGGCGGCCGCGGGTGCGGCGGCCGCGGCCACGGTTGAAGCGTCTGGTGCCAGCGCCTTTCTGCGCTCTTCCTCACCGGCGTAGGGATCCGCCGGCGGGCTCAAGGGGCCCGGGGTATCCAAATCGCTGGAGTCGATCTCAACCCAACCGGCTGGCATGCCGCGGCGCAAAAAGGCCGTGCCGCGCAAATCGCTGATCTCCTCAATGGCGGCACCTGCATCCAGCCGCCGAGCAATCTCGCCGATCTGCCGCTCGGCATTGCCGTAGACCAGCAGGTCCGCTTTGGCATCCACCAAGACCGAGCGGCGCACCTGCTCAGACCAATAATCAAAATGCGCTATGCGCCGGAGGCTGGCTTCGATCCCGCCGATGACGATGGGGATGGTTTTGAAGGCTTCTCGGATGCGCTGCGAATACACGATAACGCAACGGTCCGGGCGCTTGCCGCCGGTCCCTCCGGGCGTATACGCATCATCCGAGCGAACCCTGCGATCCGAGGTATAGCGATTGACCATCGAATCCATGTTGCCGCCGGTGACCCCGAAGAACAGGCGCGGCGCGCCCAGGGCCTCGAAATCTTGGGTGCCATGCCAATCCGGCTGCGCAATGATGCCCACCTTGAAGCCTTGCGCCTCGAGCACCCGCCCGATGATGGCCATTCCAAAGCTGGGGTGATCGACGTAGGCGTCGCCGGTGACGATGATGATGTCGCACTGCTTCCAACCCAGCGCGGCCATTTCGGCGCGCGAAGTCGGCAGAAAGGTCGCCGGGGATGAGCCGGCGACACGAGTTAGGGGGCTGGAAAACAGAGGGGCAGCGCTTTGCACGCCGGCGATTAGGCCTGAAACACAAGCTTAAGTACAACGAAACCGATTACCCCAGATCGATCGGGAAATAGGTCTGCGCGTCTTCCCGCTGCACCAGCAGCGCCACGTTATGTCCCGCGCGAGCGACTTCGCGCTTCAAGTCAGCCACGGTAGCCACCCCTACCCCATTTACACCCAAGACTACGTCCCCGGGCTGCAATCCGGCCGCCAGGGCGGGTCCTGTGACATCTTCGACCAGCAATCGCCCCTTGGTGTGCAGTTCCTGCTGCTCAGCGGGCTGCAACGATCGCAGCACCAATCCAAGCTTGCCGCCGCCGTCCTCGCCGGTGCTTTTCGCCTGCTGGGCGGGTGAGTCTTCCAGCAGCACCGTCTTGACCGTCACTTCGATGGGTTTGCGGTCGTGCCAGATGCCCAATCGGGCTGGGCTGCCGGGCGGCAGTTGCGACACGATGGCCGGCAAATCCCATGAGTGATCGACGTTGCGTCCATTGACGCTGGTAATGACATCGCCCGCTTTCAGGCCTGCCTTCTCGCCGGGGCCGGTAGGATCGACCGCGCTGATCAAGGCACCGTGCGGGCTGCTCAACCCGAATGAGAGCGCCAACTGTTGGCGAATGTCCTGCACGGAGACACCTATGCGGCTGCGCACCACCTTGCCGGTCTTCTGCAGCTGATCCTTGACGTTCAACGCCAGATCGATGGGGATGGCAAATGACACGCCCATATAACCGCCTGTGCGGCTGTAGATTTGCGAGTTGATGCCAATTACCTCGCCGTCGATGTTGAATAGCGGCCCGCCCGAATTGCCGGGGTTCACCGCGGCGTCGGTCTGAATGAAGGTTACATAGCTGGAATTGCTGCCATCATTCAATGGACGGCCGATGGCACTGATGACGCCGGCAGTCACGCTGTTCTCGAAGCCGAACGGCGAACCGATCGCGATGGCCCATTGGCCCGGCCGCAGTTTGGATGGGTCGCCGAAGCGCACCGTGGGCAATCCCGTGGCTGCGATTTTAATCAGCGCGACGTCGCTGGCCTTGTCGATGCCGATTACCTTGGCGGGAAATTCGCGCCGATCTGTCAGGGTCACCGTCACCTCGGAGGCATCGGTAACCACGTGCGCATTGGTCAACACATAGCCGTCCGCGCTGACGATGAATCCGGAGCCGACCCCCTTGCTGGGTGGTGATCGATCAGGACCTGGTGTCGGCTGCTGGAAGCGTCGGAAAAACTGCGACAGCGGGTCATCTCCCTCGCCCTGCCCGCCGAGGCCGCCGAGGCCGGGAATTTTCTGGGCCTTTTCCGTCACGCTGACATTGACCACCGCCCCGCCGGCCTCCGCGACCAACCCGGAGAAATCCGGCAAGCCGGTGACACGGCCCGGGGATGCGGCTGCGGCGGCAACGACAGGCGAGCCTGTTTGACCGGGTCTAGCATCGGCATTTGAGCTCTGATGGCCGATAACCATCGCAAAGATGCCCGCGAGGGCGGCGAGCGACCAAGTTCTGATGCTTCCCATTGAAATATTCCTCTGATCTTTCTCTGAATTGAACTGACCCATAGCTGACCCAAGCTTTGGGGTGTTGGTTTCAATTTTCCAGGCCAAATGGGGTAATTTTCAAGGAATTAAAGCCCAGGGGGCTCGAAATGTGAATTCCCCACATGTAATCCTGGGGTATCACCGACTACTCTGGGGATTATGCCAGAGGCGGGTCCAATTCTTGTGGTGGTGGGAGGCGAGACGAAGCGTCTGCAATGGCTGACGCACCACGTCACGAGCCATTGGCCCAATGCCCAGGTGACGACCCTACGGGCCGGAGAATCGGCGCCTTTGAGCCGGCTCATCAGCGAGCGAACGCCTGACGCCGTCATCCTGCAGGCGGACTTTGCCAACGATGCACTGGCTACCACCGTGCTCAATAGTATGGGTCAGTTGCTGCGGATGCAGCCCGCGCTGTACTGCATCTTGCTGGCCGACAACGGCAACGAAATGTCGGCGGTGCGCGCACTCAAAGGGGGCGCCAAGGACTACCTGCCGCTGCCGCAAATTACGCGCGACCATTTGCTGACCGCCGTCGGCGAGGCCTGTGCCAAGCGGCGCATCGCCCTGCAAGCGGCCGCCATGATGGCGAACAGCGAAAACTCCACCATCATCGAAGTACCCGGGTACTCCATCGTCAAAGAGATCGCGACCAGCAACTTCTCATCCGTGTTTCTGGCACGCAGTGAACGTCTGCGCAGAAACGTCGTGCTCAAAGTGATGACGCGCGGCGAATCGGAGCGGGAACTGGGCGATGCAGAACGATTCCAGCGCGAATACGAGATCATCTCGAGCATCACGCATCGGGCCATCGCTGAAATCCACGACTTCGGCTCGCAACCCGGATATCTGTACCTGGCCATGGAATATTTTCCGTGCGGCGACCTGCGTGACCGATTGCGAAATCCGTTGAGCGTCGATGAGAGCTTGTATTATTTGCGCGCCATCGCGGAAGCGCTGCGAGTCATTCACGTCTTCGGGATCTTGCATCGGGACTTGAAGCCCGCCAATGTGATGCTGCGCGAGGACAATTCTCCCGTGCTCATCGATTTCGGCCTGGCGCGCCGTTCAGTCGATGAGATCGGAACTACCGGTGTGGGCCAGGTTTTAGGCTCCCCTTACTACATCAGCCCCGAACAAGCACAAGGCCAGCGCGTCGATGTGCGCACGGATTTGTATAGCCTCGGCGTGATGTTCTACGAAATGCTCACGGGGCAGAGGCCCTACAACGGCCGCAGCGCCGTGGCCATCATGTCGCAGCACACGAGCTCGCCGGTACCTGCTTTGCCGGAGTCCACGGCAATGCAGCAACCGTTGCTCGATCGGCTCATGGCGAAACAGCAGAGCGCAAGGTATAACTCCGCGGATGAATTGTTGGCCGACTTAGGACCCATCGCGGCAGTCGCATAAACGTGATGCCCGTCACAGCCCGTCGCACGTCCGCACATTAACTAATTCGCGGAGCCTAGGCTGTGACCGGCATCATGCCTCACGCGCTCGCCGTTTGGCACCCTGTCGAGGTCATGTTCATATCCGTTAAACGCCATGAGCGCGAAAAACAGGAACTGATCAGCGCAAGCAATCGGCTGACCGACGCCATTCTGAAAACCAGCAGCACCGGGCTATTCCTCATGGACAGCAGGGGCAAGGTGCAACCCCAGGTGTCCGCCTCCTTGGGCACGCTTTTTCGCCGCCAGGATTTCGCGAATTTAACCGTGGAGAAATTGATAGGTCCGCTGGTTTCGGCGAAAACCCTGAGCCTGGTGCGCACCCACATGACGCACTTTCTCGAACACGGCCGGCCCGAAGAGGAGTCCAATCCGCTTCAGGACGTTGAAGTTAAATTGACCAACGCGGACGGCAGCTTCGCGGCCGCTCACTACTCCTTCGAGTTCAGCGGAGTCGATACTCCCAACGAGGCGCGCTCTTGGATGGTGCGCGTCACCGACATCACCGCTCGGGTACAGCAGCATCGCGAACTCGAGGATTTGCGGGTTCAAGCGCTCACGCAGGGCGAAATCTTACGCAGCGTGTTGCAGGCCGGCGGTACCCGCTTCGGCGGCTTCTTGCAAAGCACCGACGCTTCGATGAAGAGCATCAATGGCGTTCTGAAAAAACCCGCGCGTGAGGCCGGCGCCTTTCGCAACAAATTGGAAGAGACTTTGCAGCAGGTGGATTGCATACGGCGCGATGCGGAAACACTCCAACTCTCCGGTCTGCAGGGCGCCGCGCACGACTTCGAGGCGGCATTGCAAGAGCTGCGCAGCAGGGAAACCTTGAGCGGCGGCGATTTCCTGCCCTTGGCCGTCAAGCTCGATGCACTGTATGGACAATTCGCATTGATCAGGTCGCTCACTTCACAGGCCAGCCCGATGCGTGAGGCTGAGCCCGCGGCGCCGGCGGCGCGCACGGCAGCCGGGCGCGCAGCCACCACAGGACTCGTCACCGATAACGGCACGGAAATCATCGAAGCGCCGAAGTTCTTCGCGGAAATGGAGCGAGCTTCCCCGGCGCAGCGCATGGCGACGGTCGGCAGCCTGGAAAGCACTCTCACTACCTTGAGCGACCTGGTGGCGCAAGAGAACAGCAAAGTGGTGGTGCTCGCCTGCGCCGGACTGGAGTCGGTTCCTGCGCGCTACCAGGCGACCGTGAAGAACGTAGCGATCCAGCTAATCCGCAATGCCGTGGTACATGGCATCGAAACCGCGGAAGAGCGAGAAGCGGCCGGTAAGCCGCCGCATGCCACGCTGCAATTGGAGTTCAAGTCCGCGCCCGGGAACGGCTTTGAATTGACTTTCCAAGATGACGGCAGAGGTCTGGACCCCGAGAAAGTGCGCGAGGTCGCGGTTGCCAAGGGGCTATTGAGCGAAGAGGACGCCGCACGCTTGCAGGATCGTCAGGCAATCAAGCTCATTTTCAAGTCCGGCTTCACGACGCTGGCGAATACCAATGGCGATACCAAGCACGGCAGCGGCATGTCGCTGGTACGCCGTTACGTGCACGAAGCCGGCGGTAAGATCGCACTGGCGAGCCTGCTGGGGCGTGAAACGCGCTTCAAAGTCACGTTGCCGATGCTTGAAATGGCTGCTGACGCGCAAGTCGCCTAAAGACAGATCACTTTTCCAACGCCGAGAGTTCCACCAGAACAGCGCCAGCCTGAACCCGGTCCGTCAAGCCAAAGGCGATTCGCGCAACCACGCCATCGTGGGGCGCGGTCAGGGTATGTTCCATTTTCATCGCTTCGACGGTCACCAGCGGCGCACCGCGCGCCACCTGCTGACCCGCTACGACATGCACAGCCACAATGGTTCCCGGGAGCGGCGTGAGCAAAGAGCCTTGTTCGGTGCCGCCGGCCACTTGCAATGCATCGTCGGTTCGTTCCAGGGTGAGCACGACATGCCGCCCGTCTCGGAATAAGTGCAGCGCTTTGTCCGCAGCGAACAGCCGCACAGTATCGATTCGATCCTCGCATTCCACCCGCAGCGCTCGTGGGCTGCGGGAGAGCACGCGTATCGCATACTCCTGCCCGCCCACTCGGGCGAGATAAGTCTCCGGCGGCGAGAACTCGACCAACGCGCTGTCCTGTGCGAATCGCCATACCGTGCTCGGCGGCGCTGCGAGGCGCCAGCCACGGCTGTCAGCCCATAGCGCATTGTGTTCAGAACGCTCGGTAGCGCACCAGACCGCCCCGAGCGCGATGTCGGTACTCTCTGCTTCAGGCTCGCCGAAGCGCAATTGAGTTCGGCGCGCGGCCAGAAAATCGGTACCGACCGGTCCGCGGCGAAACTCCTCGTCGGCCAGCACGCTCGAGAGCAGCGCGCGATTGGTTGCCACGCCGATGATCTCGAGTTCGCCGAGCGCGCGGTTCAGCAGGTCGATGGCGGCCGTGCGCGATTCGCGCCAGGCAATGATTTTTCCGAGCATGGGATCGTAATAAGACGACACCTCATCGCCCTGTTCGACGCCGACATCGAGGCGTAAGCCGGGGATGCCGTCGGGCCAGCGCAAGTGCGCGATGCGCCCGACGCTCGGTAAATACTCGCGCGCAGGATCCTCCGCATAGAGCCGTGCCTCGACGGCAAAGCCGCGCTGCGTGATATCCGCTTGGGTTCGCGGCAGGCGCTCGCCCTGCGCGATGGCTAGCTGCCATTCCACCAGATCGATACCTGTGATGCACTCGGTAACCGGATGCTCCACCTGCAAGCGCGTATTCATCTCCATGAAGTAGAAGTTCTGCGCCTCGTCCACCAGGAATTCCACCGTGCCTGCACCGACATAGCCTACCGCTTGCGCGGACTTGACGGCGGCTTGCGCCATCGCGGCGCGAACTTCATCGCGAAGCCCCGGCGCCGGCGCTTCCTCGATGATTTTCTGATGCCGGCGCTGTACCGAGCAGTCCCGATCGAAAAGGCTCAAAGTCTGACCGTGCGAGTCCGCAAAGATCTGCACCTCGACGTGGCGCGCCTGGGGAAAATAGCGCTCCATGAGCAAGCGATCATCGCCAAAAGCAGTCCGCGCCAAGCGCTGAGCGGATTCCACCGCGGCAGGCACGTCGGCGGCGCGGTTAACGACCTGCATACCCTTACCGCCGCCGCCCGCGCTCGCTTTTATGATGAGTGGAAATCCGACGCGCGTTGCCTCTTCGATGAGCCGCTGCGCCGATTGATCATCGCCGTGATACCCCGGCGCCACCGGCACACCCACCGCCGCCATGGCCGCTTTGGAGGCGCTCTTCGACCCCATGGACTTGATCGCCGCGGCGGGCGGGCCTACAAAAATCAATCCGGCCTCGAGGCAAGCTGCGGCGAATGCCGCGTTCTCCGAAAGAAAACCGTAGCCGGGGTGAATGGCATCGGCTCGCACTCGCTTCGCGAGGGCGATGATCTTACTGATGTTCAGATAGCTGTCGGCGGCGGGCGCGGCCCCTAGATAATAAGCCTCGTCCGCCGCGCGCACGTGTTGCGCATTTCGGTCGGCATCCGAATAGACCGCGATGGTCGTCACGCCGAGACGACGCGCGCTACGCGCGATGCGGCAAACAATTTCGCCGCGATTGGCTACGAGCAGTCGCCGGATCATATGCGTCACATGCGAAACACGCCGAAGCGTGTGGCCGCGGGCTCTTGGGCGCGCGTCAGCGCGAGCGCCAGTCCTAAAACCTGCCGTGTATCGAGGGGGTCGATGACCCCATCGTCCCACAATCGCGCCGAAGCGTAGTACGGGTGTCCCTGGCGCTCGAACTGCTCGCGAATCGGAGCCTTGAGCTTTTCCTCCTCGACATCGCTGAAGCTCTCGCCATTGCGTTCCAGCGCTTCGCGCTTGATGGTCGCGAGGACGCTCGCCGCCTGCTCGCCGCCCATCACGGAGGTGCGCGCATTCGGCCACTGAAACAAAAAGCGTGGCCCGTAGGCGCGTCCGCACATCGCATAGTTGCCCGCACCAAAGCTGCCGCCGATCACCACCGTATACTTAGGGACCGAGGCGCAGGCCACCGCAGTCACCAATTTCGCCCCATCCTTGGCGATACCGCCGGCTTCGGCCGCTTGACCCACCATGAAGCCCGCGATGTTCTGCAAGAACACCAAAGGAACACCTTCTCGGCAGCACAATTCGATGAAATGCGTGCCTTTCAGCGCACTCTCGGAAAACAAGATGCCGTTGTTCGCCAAGATCCCGACCGTGGTGCCGTGAATATCGGCAAATCCGCAAACCAGCGTGGTCCCGTACAAGGCTTTGAACTCATCGAACCAGGCGCCGTCGACAAGGCGGGCGATGAGTTCATGCACATCGTACGGCTTGCGGGAATTTTGCGGGATGATGCCGTAGAGTTCCTTGGGATCGAAAGGACTCTCTACGCCGCTCAGCGGCGAACCGGGTTGTGCGGCGCGCAGGTTCGGAGCACGCAGACGCGCGACGGCACGGCGCGCGAAAGCCAAGGCATGCGTGTCATTCTCCGCGTAGTAATCGGTCACTCCCGAGCGGCGGCAATGCACATCCGCTCCTCCCAGGGATTCCGCATCGATCTCCTCGCCGGTTGCGGCGCGGACCAGCGGAGGACCGCCGAGGAATACCCGTCCCTGGTTGCGAACGATAATGGCGTGATCGGACATGGCGGGCACGTATGCGCCGCCTGCGGTGCAGGAGCCGTGCACCACAGCGATCTGCGCCACGCCCTGCGCCGAGAGCCGCGCCTGGTTAAAGAAAATGCGTCCGAAGTGATCGCGGTCCGGAAATACCTCGTCTTGCCTCGGCAAGAAGGCGCCGCCGCTTTCGACCAGGTAGACGCAGGGCAACGCGTTCTCGCCGGCAATCTCTTGTGCACGTAAGTGCTTCTTGACGGTAAGCGGATAATACGTCCCGCCCTTCACCGTTGGATCATTGGCCACCACCATGCACTCGCGCGAGGAAACCCGCCCGATGCCGGTAATCAACCCGGCCCCGGGCAGCTCCTCGCCGTAGACCCCTTGCGCCGCCAGCGGCGAGAGCTCGAGGAAGGGTGAGCCCGGATCGAGCAGCGCGGCAATGCGTTCGCGCGCCAACAGTTTTCCCGCCTTCACGTGCTTCTCGCGCGCCGCGGCGCTGCCTCCGGCGGCATTGCGGCGCAGGGTGGTTCGCAAGTCATCGACCACCTTCTGCATGGCCGCTTGGTTCTCGGCAAATTCCGTGGACCGGGTATCGATCTTCGAAGCTATCTTGGCCATTGGCTTTGTCGCCCTAAGCGTGGCAGAATTGTCGGACAGTCCGATTATCCAACGATCTTGAGCCCATGACAATGGGGGGCGGTAACAATGCCCGATTCTGCCTATCGCGAATTCAACTTCGGCCTCGGCGAGGTGATCGACACCGTCCGAGACCAGGTACGCCGTTTTGCCGAAGAACGCATCGCGCCTCGTGCCCAGGAGATAGACCGCAGCAATGTGTTCCCGCGCGATTTGTGGCGCGAAGCCGGCGAGCTCGGCTTACTGGGGCTCACCGTGAATCCCGAGCACGGTGGTGCCGGATTGGGCTATCTCGCACACACCGTGGCCATGGAGGAAATCTCGCGTGCTTCCGCGGCGGTGGGCTTGAGCTACGGCGCACATTCGAATCTTTGCGTAAACCAGCTGGCGCTCAATGCAACTGAGGCGCAAAAGCAAAAATACCTGCCCAAGCTCATCAGCGGGGAGCATGTCGGCGCGCTCGCCATGTCCGAGCCCGGCGCGGGATCGGATGTGGTTTCCATGCAGCTCAAGGCGGTGCGTCGCGGCGATTGCTACGTGCTCGATGGACGCAAGATGTGGATCACCAACGGTCCGGAAGCCGACGTGCTGGTGGTTTATGCCAAGACCGCCCCGGACGCCGGTGCGCGCGGCATCAGCGCGTTTATTATCGAAAAGAATTTCAAAGGCTTCACGCCTGCGCAGAAGCTCGACAAGCTCGGGATGCGCGGCTCCAGCACCAGCGAGCTGGTATTCGATAGTTGCGAGGTTCCCGCGGAGAATCTTCTGGGGAGTGAAAATCAGGGCGTCAGCGTTTTGATGCGCGGCCTCGATTACGAGCGTGTGGTGCTGTCCGGAGGTCCGCTCGGCATCATGGCCGCTGCCCTGGATGTCGCTGTGCCTTACGTTCGCGAACGAAAACAATTCGGGCAGGCCATCGGCACCTTTGAGCTGGTGCAGGGCAAGCTGGCGGACATGTACGCCTCCTTGAATGCATCCCGCAGCTACGTGTACATGGTGGCCGCGGCCTGCGATCGGGGCGACCACACCCGCAAGGATGCGGCGGCTTGCATCTTGTTCTGCGCCGAAGCCGCGACCCGCGCCGCGCTCGATGCCATCCAGCTCCTGGGCGGCAACGGCTACATCAACGATTACCCCACCGGCCGGCTGCTGCGCGATGCCAAGCTTTATGAAATCGGCGCCGGCACGTCGGAAATTCGCCGCATGCTGATCGGGCGGGAACTGTTCGGGGAAGGCCAGTGACCGATCTGTTCGTGCCCTTGGACGATCACCCGGCCTACCGGAAAATCGCGAATCTCATCGAGCAACGCATCGTTGCACGGTCGTTGCGCACCGGCGATGCACTGCCGTCCGAGACCGACCTTGCACGCCAGTTCGGGGTCAACCGCTCGACGATCCGTGAAGCGATTCGCGAACTGGAAATCCATGGATTGTTGGGACGCGAACGGGGCGAGAAGCGCCTGCGGGTCACGCGCCCCGAACCTCACCGCGTAAGCTCGGGCGTGAGCCGCGCACTCGCCCTTCACGATGTGACATTCATGGAGCTGTGGGAGGCGATGATGGCGATCGAACCCGCCGCCGCGCAGTATGCCGCATCGCGGCGCACCGCAGACCAACTGCGGGGACTGACGCGCGCCAGCGCACGCTTCAAGCACGACATCGGTGATACCGCCGCTGCGGTGGCGGCCGTTGTGGACTTTTTTACGGCCGTGGCCGAAGCCAGCGGCAACCGGGTATTGGCGCTGTCGCAATCGCCGCTGAATCTCTTGCTGGAACCGGCACTCTCGGCGATCATCGATCGCGTGCCGCAGGCGCGGGCGCGTATTCAAGCCGCACAAAGCAAAATCATCGATGCCATCAAGCTCAAAAAAAGCGAGCAAGCCAGGACCTGGATGGAAAAACATATTCGCGACTTCAAGCGCGGTTACGAACTCGAAGGTCACTGATCGCTCGCGCCCGCTGCGCTCGTTCAGTCAAGTCGAAGGCCACCGCTTTAATCGCCGCAACAGTGGACCAAAGGCTGGCTTGCGGTAGAAAGTCGATTTTACGCCCGAACTTCGTGCGCTGGTGAAATCGGATCGACAGGCGGTGAAATCCGCTGCCGCTTAAGATTTCGACCGCCGAGACATTCGACAGCGGTATCGTTTCCTCAACGCGTCCTCTGCGAATCTTGAGAACATCCTGGGCATCGATCACCTCATCGGCCAGGCGATGAACTTGAGTTCTCCAAAAGAAATACACGAGCGCTACGAGCAGCAGGCCGAAGGCGATGGCACTGGGCACAGGATTGGTCCGCAGTTCGCCGCTGAGCGCAGAGGGCGCGGCCACAAACGCCGCCAAGGCAGCTGCGCTGAGCCACACTCCACGCTTGAACAGGACAGTATTCTTGAAAGAAAGAACTCGCATACGCCTGCAAGCCCCTTAGAGAATTTCCTCTCGCGCCGTGTCGCCACCCGAAGGATCGTGCAGATTGGTGCTGAATGACACCAACACCATGGCGGAATCTCCGGTGTTGCAAAACGCGTGCACCACGCCGGGCGGTATCTGTAAGCGCACTATTTCCCCGGGCGGTACCTCGATGTCTCGAATCGCGCCCTCCTCCTTGAGCCTGATCAAGCAGGGTCCGACCACGGTGGTTATTTCCGTCGCCGTACGATGAACGTGATTGCCGCGCACTTCTTTGGGCTGCGTCAGCACCACATGCACGTTTCTTTGTCCCTGCAGTTCCTCATCGGAAAGCGGCTCGAAGACGGCGCCGCGGGCATCCCGGTGGGTTTTAACAGCTTGTAAGGTCGCGTGCCGCAGGTTGGTGTTCGTCATACCCCGATTATACCGGGACGCGCAGTCCGGGACGCGCAGTCCGGGACGCGCAGCCCGGGACCTGCACGCCTCAGGGCCGGGGCCGTTTGCTCGCATGACCTCGCACGACAAGCAGCACTCCGGTTACGAGCATGATATCCAGCCAATCCAAGGAACCCCCTCCCCCGCCGCCACCACTGCCGCTGCCGCCGGTGCTGCCACTGCCGCTGCTGCTGGTGGCGACGGTCACGGTCAGCGAGGCCGATGAGGGCGCCGCATTGCCGCCTGCGGGTCCGGTCATAAGGGCATTGGCGGCGATCGTATTGGTGTAAGTGCCGGCCGTGGCGCTGTTTACACTCAGCGTAATATCGCATGCGCCATTCGCGGGTATGTTGGCTGCGCTCAAGGTGATGCTGCTCGTACCGCTGGTCAGCGACATTTTCGCACCGCTGCAGGTGGTCGTCGGCGCTGGAGCGGTGAGCAACGCGAGATTCGCCGGCAACGACGCAGTGAGGCCTGACTGAGTCAAGACAAAGCCGTTGGCATTGTTCAACGTCAGCGTGAGCACGGCGGGGGCATTCGTCGCCACGCTGGCCGGCGCGAACGCTTGGCTGATGGTCGGGGCGGCGGGCGTCACGGTCTTGTCCGCGATACAGGCCGAGGCACTGCTACCGGCCGAGGATGGCGCCGCGCTCGCGGCGCCGTTCGCGGTGAAATTGACCACGGCGGTATCGGTGTTGCCGGCCGAATCCTTCACCACCAGCGTCAGCGTTCCCGCGCCGCTCGACATGACATGAACGGTAGAGCCGGTCGAGCCAACGATCTGCACCGCTCCGGTGCTGGTCCATGCATAAGTGCTCACCGTAGCGCCGCAGGCGGCAGCGCTGCCGCCGGCATCCAGCGTTACGCTTCCCGCGGTGAAGCCAGCGGGTATCCTCACCGCGGCAATCGGGTTGAGCGCTGCTTTGACGGCGCTAAACGCGTTCACCATGCCTGCGCCGCAGGTCCCTGTCGTGCAGGCACATTCGACGTTGGATGTCGATCCTACGGCACACTGGGCGAGGCCCGTAGGTTGGGGAAACGGCGTCGCGCTGGCCTTGATGCGGGCAATCAGTTGCGGCGGCGTCAGATTCGCGTTGGCCGCACGCATCAGGGCAACGATCCCGGAAACGATGGGTGCGGAAAAGCTCGTGCCAAGATTGGAGTTGTTTTGATCGGTGTACGAATTGGCTTCCGGGACCGTCGCTCCTTCATTGACCGTGGTGTCGATGGATCGCAGGCAGGGACCGCCGCCGGTAGTTACGCAGTTGCCTGCGGGTGCCGCGATGCCGACTTCGGGTCCTAAGCTGCTGTAGCCGACTTTGGTGCCGACATTTCTCAATCCGGCGACCGTCAGTACCCCGGGGCAGTTGCCCGGTATATCGACGGGCCCGCTCGCATTGCCGGCGGAGGCAACGATGATGATGCCCATGCCGGTGAGCGTCGTGATCAGGCTCTGGTAGTCGGACGGACAGCTGCTCCCCGTTCCCCCTAGGCTCAAGTTGATGATGTCCGCGGGATAGGGGTTGTTGGGTACGCCGCTGACGGCCATCCCGACCGCCCATTGGATGCCGACGATGATATCGGAGTCGAGTCCTCCGCATTTACCCAACGCCCGTACCGGCAACAGGTAAGGATTCCAGGTCATCCCCGCAATGCCGACGTTATTGTCGGTGAGTGCACCGAGCACCCCCATCACGCGCGTGCCGTGCCATGAGCTGTTCGAAACGCTGCAGTTTTTGCTCGGAAATACCGTCGTGTTCTGCAGATCGGTGCTGTCGATCCAATCGCCCGGATCCGACGGGTCAGGATCCCATGCATCGCCGTCGTTGGCGACCAGGAAAGTACCCAACGGAGCGCTGTTGGCCGCGTTCAAGTCTTGGCTCACGAAATCATAGCCTGGCAACACGCGGCCGCCGAAGCCTGCCCGCAGCATGTCCGGATGGTCGAAGCGAATACCGCTGTCGATATCGGCGATAACGGTGCCGGAACTGCCCTTGGTGATATCCCACGCAGAAACGGCATCGGTGGCCGCTGCGTCGCTCGTCGGCGTGAGCGTGCTCGGCTTCTGCATATACCACTGTCCGGTGGCAGCGCCCGTCGGGCCGAATAAGGGATCGTTGGGCAGTGCGTGCGCATAGCGTCGTTCATCGACGTCGGCAAAGGCGATGGCAGGGTCGGCCCTGAGCTGCGTGAGGGCTGCATCGACCTCTGCGCCATAGAGCGTCTTCTCGAGAAACACCACATGCATGCTCGGCGTCAGTTGGCGCGACCGCGCCACTGCGACACCCGTTCGCAAGCTCAAGGTGCTGACATCCGCCTGCGAGGTCTGCGCTTGCGTGACGTTTACGATCTGGGCCTTGGCGCGCGAGCGGATGGCCTGTGTTACCGCATTGCCCGGGGTCGCACGAAACCCGATCACCAGCCTGTTGGCCTGCGGGCCGATCTCAACCGAATGCGAACGCACCGGGTTCCACTCCAAGCTGGCCGCCGCGGCGGAGCTCAGTGCCAGGTTCAAAACCCCGGCCAGGACCGGCACGAGGGGCAGAATTCTGATTATTTTCATGGGGCAAGCCTAGCAACTTAAGAGTGGCCAAAATGCGAACTACGACCGTAAACCTGCGCGAAATCAAGGTTGTCGCCACCCGTATTATCGATAGTCGGCTACCGCAGACAATTTCATGGCGGATGCGAAAGGGCATCCAAGCATCGGTCGGGCGATCCGACTGCGCAGTTTCCCGGCAGCGGGTAGAATGTCGATGAGAAATAAACCGCGTTGAAGGGGCTTGGGCTATGACATATGACAATAGGCAGTTCTACATCGATGGCGCCTGGGTGGATCCGGTCGAGCCAAAGGAATTGAAGGTAATCAATCCGGCCACGGAAGAAGTTTCCGGGGTCATATCCATGGGGAGCAGCAAAGATGTAGACCGTGCCGTCGCGGCCGCACGGCGCGCGTTCGACAGCTATTCGCGCACCGCCCCTGCCGAGCGGCTGGCGCTGATGGAACGGATCCTTGCCGCCTACAAGGCGCATTACGATGAGATTGCGCAGGCCATTTCCATCGAGATGGGCGCGCCCATCACCCTGTCGAAAGGCTCGCAGACGCGCATTGGCGTGGGTCATATCAGCGCCATGATCGATGTGCTGAAGACTTTCAAGTTCGAAGAGATGCGCGGCACGGTTCGACTCATCCAGGAACCCGTCGGTGTGTGTGCCTTGATTACCCCCTGGAACTGGCCCATGAATCAAGTGGCGGCCAAAGTCATACCGGCATTGGCTGCCGGCTGCACCATGGTGCTCAAACCGTCGGAGTATTCGCCTTTCAGCGCCATTATCTGGGCCAAGGTCATGCATGAGGCAGGCGTACCTGCGGGCGTGTTCAATCTCGTCAATGGTGATGGCCAGAATGTGGGTGCACCGCTGTCCTCGCATCGCGAGGTGGACATGGTCTCGTTCACCGGATCGACTCGCGCCGGCACCGAAGTGGCCAAGAATGCCGCGGCCTCGGTGAAACGAGTGCACCAGGAGCTGGGCGGTAAATCGCCCAACGTGCTGCTCGATGATGCGGATTTCGAGCGGGCGGTCAAACACAGCGTGTTGCACGTTTTCCAAAATTCCGGCCAGTCTTGCAACGCGCCGACACGCATGCTGGTGCCCAAGGCTAAACTCGCTGAAGTCGAGGCCATTGCCAGGCGCGTCGCGGAATCCGTGATCACGGGCGATCCGGCCTCCGACAAAACAACCTTGGGTCCGCTCGTATCGAAGGTGCAATTCGAACGCGTGGAAGGCTTCATTGCCAAGGGTATCGCGGAGGGTGCGAAAGTAGTGATCGGCGGCTCGGGACGTCCCGATGGCCTCGCCAAGGGCTATTTCGTGAAACCCACGATATTCTCCAACGTGCGCAACGACATGACGATCGCACGCGAGGAGATTTTCGGTCCAGTACTCTGCATTCTGCCTTACGACAGCGAAGAACAGGCTGTGCAAATTGCCAACGACACTCCCTATGGTCTTGCGGCCTATGTTTGGTCTCAGGACAACATGCGGGCGCGCCGGGTGGGTGGTCAAATCCGCGCCGGTCAAGTGACGCTGAACGGCGCCTCCGGCACCATGAACACGCCGTTCGGCGGATTCAAAATGTCCGGCAATGGCCGCGAGTATGGCGAGTTCGGGTTGCGCGACTTTTTAGAGGTCAAGGCCGTGATTGGAGTCGACGCCGCTTGAGGCCAGCGGGCCGCGGTGACTGAACCCGTTCTTCGGCTTGAGAACCTTGCGAAGCGCTATTCGAAAGATCGCCCCGCGATCTTCGAGAACGTCGAGCTCGAGCTTCGTCAGGGCGAGTACCTTGCCATCATGGGCGAGTCCGGTGTCGGCAAGTCGACGCTGCTCAATCTATTGGCAGGTCTCGATAAGCCCGATCACGGACACGTGCTGCTCGAGGGTGTCGATTTATCCACGCTGGACGATGATGCCACTACCCTGCTACGGCGCCGCGCAGTCGGTTTTGTCTTTCAAGCCTTCCATGTGCTGCCGTATTTGTCCGTAGAACAAAATGTAGCGCTGCCGCTGGATCTGCTGGGAATCGGCGAACCGGAACGCGGCCGTCGCACGCGCGAAATGCTGAGCGCGGTTGGAATCGATGCACTGGCCAAGCGTCACACACGCGAGCTCTCGGGGGGCGAAGTGCAGCGCGTGGCCATCGCACGTGCATTGGTGCATCGGCCCCGCCTGGTTCTGGCGGATGAGCCCACGGGCAACCTCGACACCCGCAGCGCGGCCCAAACCCTCGCCTTGCTGCGCGCACAGGTGAAGGAGAACGCCGGGGCGGGCATCCTGATTACGCACTCGCGCACTGCTGCGGACACTGCCGATCGCATCGTGGTGCTGGATGCGCGCGGCTTGCACGCCTTGGAGAAGCCATGAGCATGAGCACAAGTTCGGCGAAGCTCTGGCTGATCCTTCTCAAGGCGCAGGTACGCGAACAGCCGGCGCGCTTTTTTGCGACCGTTGTGGCCTTGGCGCTGGGCGTGGCGTTGGGCTCCTCGGTTTATCTGGTCAATACTGCGGCTCTGAATGAATTTGGATTGGCCACCAAGCGATTGGTCGGAGAGGCGGACATCGTGATTCGCGGCCCGCGCGAAGGCTTTTCAGAAAAAGTGTTCGTCGATCTGGCGCGCAATCCCGCTGTCAGTGCCTTGAGCCCCGTGCTCGAGTTGGAGGCGGCACTATCGGGGCGCACCGACACGCTGAAGCTCCTGGGCCTGGATCCCTTCAGGGCTGCCGTATTACAGCCCGCCATCATCGGCGAGATCGGTGAAGGCGTGTTCCAACTTTTTCGTTCCGATGCGATCTACTTGAGCAGTGCAGCCGCGCAGCAGCTGAAACTGGTGCGCGGCGATGTGCTGCACGTCACGGTGGGCAGTTCCTCCAAGGCATTGCGCGTGCTCGGCATTCTTTCCGAGGGTACGTACCCGCAGCCCTTGGGCGTGATGGACATCGCCTCGGCACAGTGGACTTTCAATCTGCTGGGCCGCCTAAACCGCATCGATGTGCGTCTCCTGCCCGGCACCGACGTGGCGGCTTTCCGCCGAGATCTTGGCACGCGGCTTCCGGCAGGCGTACTTGCTCTGGCACCGCAGGTCGAGCGCGACCGCGCAGTCACGGTAACGAGGGCTTACCGGGTGAATCTGAACATGCTGGCGCTGGTTGCATTGTTTACCGGCGCGTTTCTCGTATTTTCCACCCAATCGCTGTCGGTGCTGCGCAGGCGCCGATCGCTGGCGTTGCTGCGGGCGCTGGGAGTGACGCAGGGGCAGTTGCGCCGTGCGTTGCTGGGCGAAGGCGTGACGCTCGGGATCATCGGATCGCTGCTCGGGTTGGCGCTGGGCGCGCTCGCTGCTGCGGCGATTCTCAAATATCTCACTGCTGATTTGGGCAATGGTCAGCTGCGTACGGTGGGCGCGACTTTAAGCGCAGCCCCCGTGCAAATGTCGGCATTCTTTTTAATCGGCATTATCGTTGCCGGAATTGGCGCGTGGGCGCCGGCCCGCAACGCCGCCCGGCAACCGCCGGCGCGCGCGCTCAAAGGCGGCGACGGCGACTACCACGCCGCCGCACGCACAAGCTGGCGTTCGGGGTTGGCCCTGATCCTGTCCGGAGCGGCCGTCGCTTGGCTGCCGCCCGTCGGCGGACTGCCCGTGTTTGGATATGCCGCCATCGCCGCGCTGCTGTTGGGCGCCGTGTTATTGGTCCCCGTGGTCACTATGCGGGGGTTGGGATTGGCACCGCGAACCCATCGGGTCGTGTTCGATACCGCGGTATCTCAGCTGCGGGAAAATGTCGCGCTCTCCGCATTGAGTCTCGCCTCCATTATCGTGAGCTTTAGTTTGATGGTGGCGATGGCCATCATGATCTACTCGTTTCGCATCTCATTCGACCATTGGCTGGTAAAACTCTTGCCGGCGGATATGCAGCTGCGCGAGCCATTCGGCAACGACACGGCGTTCTGGTCCAAACAGGACCAGGCTAAGCTGCGCGCGACGCCCGGTGTGTCGCGTGCGGAATTTCGCAGGACGCGGCAAGTGCTTTTGGATCCCGCGCGCGCTCCCGTGACTTTGATCGCCCGCGGCGCAAGCGATGCGGAAACCGCCGCGCAGCTGCCGCTCATCCGCACCGGGCCGGCAGCGCCCAGTTCAAATGCGTGGATTTCAGAGGCGCTGCAAGATCTTTACGGCTACAAGGTGGGAGACCGGCTGGCGATCCCTTTGGCGGGACGACCCCAACCATTCCAGATTGCGGGTGTGTGGCGCGACTATGCGCGGCTGTCAGGATCGATTGTGATCTCGATGCCCACTTACACGGCGGCTACCGGCGATGACACTGCCAACGAAGGTTCGATCTGGCTGACTCCCGGCACCGAGGCAAGCGCAGCCGAAAAATCCCTGCGCTTGAGCCTAGGCAACGGCGATGCGCTCGAGATCACCGGCAGTACGGCGCTGCGCGAGCGGTCGCTGCAAATCTTCGACCGCGCCTTCGCCATCACGTATGCATTGGAGGTGATTGCGGTGCTCATCGGCCTCACCGGAGTCAGCTTCGCTGCAAGTTCAACGGCCCTCGCCCGCCGCGCAGAGTTCGGCATGCTGAGGCACCTTGGCATGTTACGCCGCCAAATTATCGGCATGTTGGCCGACGAGGGACTGCTCACCAGCGCCTTCGGCGTGGTCTATGGTTTAGGACTCGGCATGATCTTAAGCTTGGTGCTGGTCTACGTGGTCAACAGACAGTCATTTAACTGGAGCATCGACCTAGCAGTGCCGGGGTGGCAATTGGCCGTCCTCAGTGTGGTGTTGATCGGCGCCGCAGCCTGCACCGCGATTTGGAGCGGGCGCTCTGCCCTCAGTCAGGACGCGGTGCGCGCCGTACGCGAGGATTGGTGAGACAGCGGGTCTTAATCGCCGCGGCGATGCTCAGCGCTTGGCTTCTCGCCTCCTTCGCCGCAGCGGCCATTTTCGAGCCGGTCACTCCCGGCCATCCATTCGCGTTTCCTCAGGATTACGGCAGCCATCCCAAATTTCGAACCGAGTGGTGGTACGTCACCGGCTGGCTCACCACGCCGCAAGGCGAGTCGCTTGGATTTCAGGTCACATTCTTTCGCAGCAAACCCGACCTCGACGAAAACAATCCGAGTGCTTTCGCGCCGCGGCAGCTGTTCGTGGCGCATTGCGCGCTCAGCGATCCAAAGCGCGGCCGATTGTGGCAGGACCAGCGAATCCGGCGTTCCGGCTTCGGACTTGCCGAGGCGTCCGAAGTCGATACCGATGTGTGGATCGAAAGCTGGTCCCTTAAGCACTCGGCGCAGCGCTATGTTGCGAAGATCGACGCCGATGAGTTCTCCTTGGACCTGACGCTCGCCGAGACCCAAGCCGTCCTCATCAACGGCGATGGTGGGGTTAGCCGCAAGGGCCCGCAGCAACAAGCCGCGAGCTACTATTACAGCCTGCCGCACATGAAGGTCACGGGAACAATTTCGCGCGGCGCGGCCTCGCGCGGCACGGCGAAAAGCCAGGTGGCGGGCGAGGCGTGGTTCGACCATGAATGGTCGAGCAACTATCTCGACGCGGATGCAGCCGGGTGGGACTGGATTGGGATAAACCTCGATGATGGCGCATCGCTGATGGCATTCCAAATTCGCGGCCTCGACGGCGAGCAGCGTTGGGCCGGCGGCAGCCTGCGCAGCGCCGAGGGCACGACACAGATCTTGCAGCCTGCCGATGTGGCCTTTCGAGCGGGTCGCCGTTGGCAATCTCCGCGCACGGGCGTCGCCTACCCCATCGAATGGTCGGTTCGCGCCGGCGCGCGCCAAATTCAATTAAAACCACTGCTCGACGATCAGGAAAATGACACGCGGCTATCGACCGGTTCGATCTATTGGGAAGGAGCCGTGCAGGCGTTCGAAGCAGAAAGACCCGTGGGCCGCGGCTATTTGGAATTGACCGGCTACGGACAACGATTACACCTTAGATGACGCATTCAATCGCGGCGTTACTCATGCAGCACGCGATGCACCTGCTGGATGCAGGCTGAGCCCTCACCTACGGCCGCCGCGACGCGCTTGACGCTGCCGCATCTGACATCGCCGACGGCGAAAATTCCCGGAATACTCGTTTCAAAGAATTGCGGCTGACGGGAATTGGCCCAGGTCGACGGGCTCAAGTCCTCGCTGCTCAAATCCGAACCGGTGCGAATAAATCCTTTGTCATTGAGAGCGATGCAGGAATGCAACCAGGCAGTGCAAGGCAAGGCACCCGTCATGAGAAACACATGGCCGATGTCGTGCGTCTCGAGTACCTCGCCGGGAGAGGTTTTCCAGCTCACTTGAGTGAGATGTTCCTCTCCCACAAGCGCCGTTATTTCCGTGCGCACATGCAAGATGATGTTCTTTATCTCGTCGATTCGGCGAATGAGATATTGAGACATGCTCGCAGCCAAGCCATTGGAGCGGATGAGAAGATGAACCGTTCGACACGTGCCTGCCAGAAACAGCGCAGCCTGCCCCGCCGAATTGCCGCCGCCGACAATGATGATCTCTGCTCCTGCGCAGCGGCGCGCTTCGGTCGCGGTAGCAGCATAGTAAACACCCATCCCCAG
Organism: Gammaproteobacteria bacterium; assembly: GCA_034667905.1. Lineage (GTDB taxonomy): Bacteria > Pseudomonadota > Gammaproteobacteria > Steroidobacterales > Steroidobacteraceae > Bog-1198. Next base: position 54,931 of record JAXDQK010000066.1, read on the forward strand.
AAAACGGGACGCGTTCTCAAGGGCGAGCTGTCGATAGTCCGCACCGGTGGCAATGACGATGGTGCGCGCTCTGGCCACATGGCCGCTCGCGAATTCGATGGCAAACGGCCGCTGCTTGCAATTCACGTTCACCGCTGAATATGCCGTTCTGATTTCGGCGCCGAACTTCTGCGCCTGAATCAGGGCGCGCGCCGCCAATGCCAACCCCGATATGCCGGTCGGAAAACCCAGATAGTTTTCGATCTTCGAACTGGAGCCTGCCTGACCGCCGGGCGTACCGGTTTCCAGCACCAACGCATCCAGGCCTTCGGATGCGGCATAGACACCGGCCGCGAGGCCGGCGGGTCCTGCGCCAACGACGATGACATCGCGCACGCGGTCATCATCGATCTGCTGGTTCATCCCCAAGCACGCCGCCACCTCTTCGTTGCTGGGATTCTTGAGTACCACGGACGCGCGACAGACTACGACCGGAAGATCCTGAATGCCGACGTGAAATCTCTCCAGCAAATCGCGGACCGACTGATCCCTGTCAATATCGAGATTGACGAATGGGTAGGTATTGCGGGTGAGGAACTGCTGCAGCCGAAGTGTGCCCGCGGTACGAGTTGAACCCAGCAATATGACGTCGCTGCTTTGGGTGGTGATGAGCTGTACGCGGCGCAGTATGAAGGCACGCATGAAAAGCTCACTCAGCTCCGCGTCGGTCTGAACGATGGCCCGCAAATGCGCTTCATCGATCGCCAACACCTCTCCATCCTCGCGCACCCGCATGCGCACCATCGTGCTGATACCCCGAAGGGTTCCCACGTCGCCGGAGAATTTGCCCGCGGTGTGCACCACCAACAGCGTCTCTCCGTCCAAGCCGGGCTGGAGGATTTCGAGACTGCCCGACAAAACCACATACATGGGGACGCGGTCGCCGGGCTCTGCCAGCACTTCCCCTTTTCGTACGGCCAGCTTTCGACCGTGTGCCGCGAGACGGGCGATCTGCACGGGCGTCAATTGCGGAAACATCTGGGCGCCGCGACCGCCATAGGGCGATTGAGGCGGCTCTTCAAGAAGGGCTTCTTGGTTCACGCCTTCACCTGTTAATGATGGCTGGTCGTACCGCCTGCAAGTGCACGCTGGCCTTCCACCGCCTGCCATACCAGCAATATGGGCACGCCGACGGCGATGTCGCGCGCCCGTTTCAACAATGATACCGCCAATCCGAATTCCGCGCCGACGCCGAACAGCGGAGCGAGCACTGCGTAAGCGGCTTCTTGCACGCCCAGCGCATTCGGAACGAATACCGCCGCGCTGCGCGCTGCGCATACCAGACTCTCGATCGCCACCACCGATGTCAGTTCGACCCGCGTTCCGATCAAGCGAAAAGCTATCCATGTGCCGATCGCACTGGCGATCCAGCCCGCCAAATGTACTGCCGATGACAACACGACTCGCACCGGCGCTCGATAGATTGCGTCGAAATTGGCGGCAACGGCCGCGGCAGCGGCACCCGCGCCGCGCAGCAAGCGCGCCGCGAGCTTTCCCGTCATCCAGAGACCATAGCGCTGCAATGCGAAGAACAACCCGCAACCGATGGCAGCTACGCCCAAACCAACGGCCAAGGCAGTGATCAATGCGCTGTGCGGCGCATGCACGCTCAATATCACAAGACCCAGCGCTACAAAGGCAAGCTGCGCCATCAGCTCCGTGGTCACATCAACGATGGTCGATGCGAAGGCCTGCGCCGGTGCAATCCCCTGGAGGATGGCTGCACGCGCCCCAAAGACGATGCCGCCCAATTGCGCAAAGGGCAGCACCTCAGTGGCCGCATCGCGAACCATTCGTGCGCGCACGAATACCCACAACTTCTCGGCCTTCAGGTCAGGCAATAGCAAGTACCAGGCCAATCCAAGGACGAAAAATAGGGCCAACCCGTACGCGCATAGAATCGCGAAACCGCCCCATCCAACCGCGACGGCTGCCGAAATAACAGCGCCGACGCCGATAAAAAATACGAGGTAAACGGCAAGCGCGACGCCCAGAGCCGCGATGATGAGAAGCCGCAATTTCATGCCGGACCGACCTTAGGCGGCGTTTGGCTTATGTGTGGATCGCATGAAACGGCGCGCCAATCTGGCCAGGGCGGGCACAAATCGGGGTCGCAGCAAACGCCGGTCATAGGGGCTCATGCGCCGCTCATTCTCCGCCAGGCACATATCGATGAGCTCTGCGACGTCAATGTCGTTGCCCACTGCCTTCGCCCCCGTGACGGTGAAATTATTGTCCTGTACTCCGCTGCCCACGTCGCGGGCAATTCCGATCCGCTCCCAGATCAAAAATAACCACACAGCCAGCACCTTAAGTTCGAAGAAGGGCCGGCGCCAGAACGGCATGGTCCGCCGGTACCACGCCGCCCAATTGACGAAGAAGAGTATGTGGCGCCCTTCCTCCTGAATTACCGGCTCGAAGGTGTCCACCAGCTCAGCGGGGAAAAAGCCTGAGCGCTTCGCCGATTCGAATAGGCCGAAAGCGAAGAAGCTGTCGATGCATTCGCTGTAGCCGGTCACCATGAAGGCCCATTCCGGATCGCCGCGCACGGCGTATTCGGGTTCGGGCGCAAGCTCGATGCCATAGGCGGCCACGAGATTGGACAGCACATGCTTATGGCGGCCCTCCTCGAATGCGTTCAGTTCAATCGCCTTACGCAACAGCGGATCGGGGGTGATGGCCGCGTAAGAAGCGACATTGAGCCGCGCTCGCCCCTCGGTCTGAACTGCGATGTCCCAGATGGGAAGGCTCACCAGCCGATCACGCGTTTCAGAATCGAGCTTCGGCCAGTCGATTACCGCCGGTTTGTAGGGATTAAAGGTGTCCAGCAAGGTGCGGCAGAAAAGCGTTTTGTGCGCCTCGCTGCCTAAGCGAATAGGTCCCCTGGGGTCGGGGAACACCGACGTAGAACTCACGCTGTCCACTTTAAGGGCCTTTACGCGGCGTCGTGGCGCGATCGCAAGAAGTGGAAGAATTCCACGCCCTCGCGCAAACGGCGCTTCATCATTTCAGGGCTCGCGATCATTTCGGCGACGATCGAGGCGATCTTGGACGGGCGGAAATAGAATTTCTTGTAAAAATCTTCGACCGATTTGAAAATCTCGGTGTGGCTCAAGTGCGGATAGTTCAGCGGAGCAATCTGCGTGCCTTCCTGCGTCAAGAGATCGATCTCTTCGTTATAAAGCCAGCCATTTTCCTTGGCCTGCTTGTAGAGGAACGTACCGGGGTATGGCGCGGCCAGGGAAATCTGAATCGTGTGAGGATTGATCTCCTTCGCGAAGTCCAGCGTCTGCTGGATGGTTTCCTTGGTTTCCCCGGGAAGCCCGAGAATAAAGGTTCCGTGGATGACGATTCCGAGCTCGTGGCAGTCTTTGGTGAACCGCCGCGCGAAATCCACGTGCATGCCCTTTTTGATGTTGATCAGGATTTGTTGATTGCCGGACTCATAGCCAACCAGCAACAGGCGCAAGCCGTTGTCCTTCATGATTTCCAACGTCTTTCTTGGAACGTTGGCTTTGGCATTGCACGACCACGTCACCCCAAGTTTACCCAATTCCTTCGCCAGCGCTTCGACACGCGGCAAATTGTCCGTCAACGTATCATCATCGAAAAAGAATTCCTTCACCTGCGGGAACGCGTCCTTGGCCCACTTCATTTCCGCAACCACATTTTCGACGGAGCGGACCCGATAACGATGTCCTCCAACGGTCTGCGGCCAGAGGCAGAAAGTGCAGCGAGACTTGCAGCCCCTACCCGTGTAGAACGAAATGTAAGGGTGCTTCAAATACCCGCCGAAATATTTCTCGACGTTGAGATCGCGCTTATAGACCGGCGTCACCCACGGAAGTGAATCCATATTCTCGAGAACCGTGCGGTCCTCGTTGTGCACGATGCTGCCTTCTGCGTTGCGGTAAGACAGACCCTTGATGCCGCTCCACGGCATGCCGTCGGCGACTTCCTTGATGGTGAAATCAAATTCGTTGCGCGCGACGAAATCCACCGAGCGTCCCGCGATCAGGCTCTTCTCCGGTTCGACGGCCACTTTGGCGCCGATGAAACCGATTTTGACGCCCGGGTTGATCGCCTTGATCATCTCGGCGGTCTTGACGTCTGATTTGAAGGACGGCGTCGAGGTATGCATCACCACGAGGTCGCGGTTCCTCACCTCCGGAACAATATCCTCGAAGCTAAGACCATGCGGAGGCGCATCGATCAGTTTCGAGCCCTCCACCAGTGCCGCCGGTTGGGCGAGCCATGTGGGGTACCAAAACGAGCGCACTTCCCGTTTCATCTGATAACGGGCGCCGGCGCCCCCGTCGAAACCGTCGAAAGACGGCGGGTGCAAAAACAAGGTCTTCATCATATTTCCTCAAAACAAAGGTCATCGCAAGGCACCAATATACAACATGCGGCGCCGCGATGCCGCCCCGGGCCGGAGGGCCTATTGCAGGTGTAACTTACCTTGTAGGACTCGCCTTCGGGAGTGTGCCTTGGATGGCTGACGCGCGATACGCGCTCAGTGCAGAACCTAACCAACTACTGCTCGCGACCGCCGAACTACCCTCGCAGCGGATTTGATATTCCTTACCGCTCGTGCCGCTCTTCGTTGCGGCTTCTTCAATAAAATCCTCAGCCGTCCGAACGCGGTCGTGCGCCACCAGATAATCGTATTTGTTTCGAAGATGTGCCTTCGCTCTATGCGCGTCATACCAGCGGCCATTCCGATAGAATTGGCATCCTGATCGGTCAATGAAGTCGAGCAGATAATTGATCTCCTCAACGGCTATTGCCGGCGGCAGCGCCGCATGGGCGGCGTGCCAAAAGGCCAGCAAAAGAAAACCCAACACCGTCGCTGATAAATATTTCATCTTATGTCTTCGCGAAAGACGCCGGCCTTCAGGCCGGACGCAGGGGAGGATGTCAAAGTTCCCGATTCATCGGCACAATGGTCAACAGCTTGGCTTTGAATCTCTTCCACGCGCTGCGCCCCGGCTCCTTGTTGAATTCGACGGTCTGGCCGTTCTGCACGGTGCGCCACACGAGGCGCGGTTTGCCTTCTGCGCTTGCCGGAATCAAGGAAACGATGTAGCAATTTTCAGGCTTGACCATGTCTTCGAAACGCTGCGCCGTTTGCTGCGCCAGATCGGGGCTGTCGATGATCAGTCCGATCTCCGTGTTGATGTGTTGCGAACGCTGATCGAGATTCATCGAGCCGAAAAACACTCGCTGTCGATCGAATTCATACACTTTGGCGTGCAATGCATAGTTGCCGTAGCGCGATACTTTCCTCGACTGGCCACTGCCCCGCGTGTTTCCCAAGTGCGAGCGGATCTCATACAGTTCGATGCCGCTTTCCAGCATGGGCACACGATATTTTTCGTATCCGGATTGTGCGGAGATCTCGGTCGCCGACTCCAGCGAATTGGTGAGGATGCGGACGCGAGACTGACGCTCACGCAGGTCCATCAAGGACTTCATCTCATCCTTGGACGGTACCAGATAGGGCGTAATGATGAGCATCTCCGATTTGACTGCTCGCATCGCATCTTCCACTTGAGGGACGATAAGCCGGCCCCCGGCAGCGCCCTTGATCACGTCTTTCTTGTCGGGACTGTCGTACACCAATTTCGCGGTCGCCCACGACAAGGCCACCTTACCGGAGATGATTCCGTTAAAAGGCTCGCCGGTGGCAACCAAGGCCGCGTAGTCAATCGGGCCCGGTTTCCCTTCGCGCGAAGGGGTCTCGCCCGAGCCATCCTTCTTGGTACCGGACACGGCATCGATGGGTTCCCGGGTATGGCGCTCGAGCGCTTGCGCCGGAATCGACAGCTCACTGTTCCAAAACTCATCGAACGTCTTCGAGAGTTCAGGAACGATGGGGCCGGCCGCGAATACGTCGTCGTCCGCGAACTGCGACTCGGGGTCGACCTGAAAATACTGATTGCCGATATTTCTGCCGCCAACCAGCGCCACCGCGTTGTCCACGACCAGCAACTTGTTGTGCATCCGGTAATCGAGACGCCGCACTTTCAACACAAACTCGAGCCGTCGCAGCACCCGCATATGGCCGCGATAAGATGCCGGATTGAAGATTCGCAGCTCAACCGACGGGTGCTTCAATAGCCGCAGGATCTGCTGGTCGCCTGCGATGGTGTCGCCATCGTCGACCAGCACCCGGATGCGCACGCCGCGCTCCGCCGCGTGCTCCAGGTGGTCGGTCATCAGGCGCCCGGTCTCGTCGCCGCGAAAAATATAGTACTGAAGATCCAGAGTACGCTGCGCCGCGTCGATCATTTCCGCGCGAACGCGAAACCCGTCAGCGCCGGCGTTGATGATGCGAAATCCCGAAGTGCCAGGGTGATGTTGAGCCGCAGCCGCAAACGTTCTGCCGAGCGTTGTCTCCTCGGGATGAGCGAAGGCCGCGGACGGCTGCTTCGGAAAATCGGCGCCCGGAGGCAGCCCCGCGCAAGCAGACAGTAGCACCGAGGCGATCAATATGCCGCTGAACCGCCGTACCAACACGCTGTAATGGGTCAGCAAGAAAGGAACTCCCCAAGTACAAAATATCCATGATAGCAGCCGTTTATGGCATGCGAATGGACGAGTCCGCACTATTGACAGCGGCCGTTAAGCCTTCTTAATAACAGCGTCGAGTCAGCTTATGTCCCATTGACGCTGCGACGTCAAAAAGCGCACCTGAAGGCCGGCGCTGTAAATCGCGGCGGCCAGGCGCATAATTCTTTAGTCATCGCAGCCCCAGGAAAGCCTATGCACCAGGAAGCCGAGGTTTTTATCAATGGGAGTCTGTTATCGGAGGAAGAATCAATGACGCTCCGAATGGCGATTGATACTTTTGCGAACGCGCTTGCCGAGGGTATCGGCTTGGCCGATAACAGAACCTCGGTCACCGGCCGCTACATGGCCAGCTTAAGCAGGATTCAGCTTCTACTGGAGAATCCGGCGACCCGAAATCAGTAAGATGCATTGATTTGATTGGTCGGGGCGACAAGATTCGAACTTGCGACCCCTTGCACCCCATGCAAGTGCGCTACCAGGCTGCGCCACGCCCCGACCGGACGTAAATGATAGCCCAATTGGGCTGAAAAAGACTTTGAATCGCTTTTCTATTCAGCGGCGCAGAATTTTGATGAGCTCTTCCAGTTCCAAGCGCATCTGATGGATGAGCTGCTGGCTCTGGTTGAGGTCCACTTGCGCATCATCACCGGTGAGCCGATTGCGCGCTCCGCCGATGGTAAACCCTTGCTCGTACAGCAAGCTGCGGATCTGGCGAATGATCAACACGTCTTGCCGCTGGTAATAGCGGCGATTGCCGCGGCGCTTGACCGGTTTTAACTGCGGAAATTCTTGTTCCCAATAGCGAAGCACATGAGGTTTGACGCCGCACAGATCGCTGACCTCGCCGATCGTGAAATAGCGCTTGCCCGGAATCGGCGGCAGTTCGCTGTTATTGCTTGGTTCCAGCATATGCCTCGACGCGCGCCTTCAGTTTCTGACCAGGACGGAATGTAACAACGCGACGGGCGCTGATGGGAATCTCTTCACCCGTTTTAGGATTTCGGCCGGGACGGCGATTTTTATCGCGCAAATCGAAATTGCCAAAACCCGAGAGTTTCACTTGCTCACCCGAGGAAAGAGCAGCGCGAATCTCCTCGAAAAACAAGTCCACGAGCTCACGTGCTTCGCGCTTATTGAGGCCCAGCTGATCGAATAGGGCTTCGGCCATTTCTGCCTTAGTCAGGGCTGCCATGCTTATTGATCTCTTATTGTGGCGCTCAATACGTCCCGCAGCCGGGTAGCCACTGCGGTTACGACGGCGTCTGCGTCTACGTCAGTAAGAGTGCGGGAAGAGTCCTGTAAAATCAAGCCTAAAGCGACACTTTTTCGTCCAGATTCTATGCTGGGGCCCCGATAGACATCGAATACCCTCAGCTCACTTAAGAGGCCTGATGCGCTAACAGTAACATTTTCCTGCAAAACTGCGAGGGGAACGCTTTCATCCACCACGATGGCCAGATCGCGCCTAACGCTGGGGAACTTAGATATTTTCTTATAGTTCAATGGCTTGACGCTGAAAGATGACCTTGTTTCCAATTCGAATAAAAAAGCGGTCGTGGAGAGATTAAGCGCCTTCGCCACTTGGGGATGGACCTCCCCCAGCCATCCGACCGCCTTTCCGTCACGGTAAATACGAGCCGTGCGGCCGGGACGCAATGCCGGCAGCGAGTCTGGTTCGAATCGCACGCTCGATACATCGCCAGTCAAGCCCAGCACAGCAACCACGTCGCCCTTCATGTCGTAGAAATCAATGGGTTCACTGCGACTGCCCCATTGTTGCGGCCATCGTTCGCCCGTGGCGATGCCTGCCAGCGTTTCTATCTCTTGCAATTCGCTGGTTTGCGCGCCTTTCGGCAATGTGAATTGCGTGCCCATCTCGAACAGCCGGACTCGGCTCTGCTGCCGCCTCGAGTTATCACGGCACGCCAGGACAAGCCCCGGCCAAAGCGATACCCGCATTGCCGCCAAATCAGCCGAGATAGGGTTCGCCAGCTTGAGGCTTGGCGTATCCGGAAAAAGCTGTTGTTGCAACGTGGGATCGACAAATGCATAGCTGATTATTTCGCGATAACCTCGATCCGCCATCGCATGCAGAACTCGTTCGGTCGGCACCCGGGTTTCGGTCGCGGTACCGGCAAGCTGCCGCGTGATTGCAGGTACCTCAGGGATGCCATCGAACCCTCGCAGGCGCGCTACTTCTTCGATCAGATCCGCTTCGATTTTGATGTCGAAACGATGGGCAGGCTTATGCACGCGCCAACTCTCACCGCTGGCTTCCACTTGATCGCTGATTGCCCCTAAGACCCCGCCAATCTCAGGTGTAGGCACGGCCACGCCAAGCAACCGGGTCACCCGCCCGCGCCGCAGTGACACCCATTGCGGTTCGGTCGTGGCGGCCTCGAGGCTGCCGCTGATTTGCACCGGACCCGCTACGCCCCCAACACAGGCCAGCAGCAATGAGGTAGCGCGTTCGATGGCGATCGCCGTCAGCGTCGGATCCACGCCACGCTCGAATCGTTGCCCCGCATCCGTGAAAAGGCCTAGGCGGCGCGCCCTACCGGCAATCGCCTCCGGCACGAAATGCGCGGATTCCAACACCACCGCGGCGGTGGATTCGGAAATGGCGGTGCGGCGTCCGCCCATAATGCCTGCGAGTCCCACCGGCCCGCTTGCATCGGCAATGACCAGATAATCGGGATCGAGTTCGTAGTCCTTGCCATCGAGCAACGTGATTCGCTCCAAGGGCCGCGCCGATCGTACCGAAATACCTTGGTCCAGTTGGGCGAGATCGTAAGCATGCAGGGGCTGGCCCAGTTCCATCATCACGTAATTCGTGATATCGACGATGGCGGAAACACTGTTGATGCCCACACGCCGCAATCGCTCCCGAAGCCAGATCGGCGATGGTGCGTTCGGCGTCACGCCGCGAATGACGCGCGAGGCCAGCAGCGGACAGGCCGCCGATTCAAGCGTCACTGGAATCAAAGTCTCGTCGGCCGCGGCAACCGGCGGTACCTGGTACTTAAGATAGCGTCGCTGCTGAGCCGCGCTGTGATCGCGGGCAATGCCGAACACGCTCATGCAGTCACCGCGATTGGGCGTCGCATTGACCTCGAGCATGTAATCGTCCAGGTCCAATGCCGCACGCACGTCTTGATTCAGCGGCAAGGAAGCTTCCAGTTCCATGATGCCATCGTGTTCGTCGCCCAAGCCCAATTCGCGCGCCGAACACAGCATGCCGTTCGATTCCCGACCGCGCAGCTTTGCCCGTTTGATGTGGACGCCGTTCGGTAACTGTGCGCCCACCATCGCCACCGCGACCTTGAGCCCGGCCCGGACGTTTTTTGCGCCGCATACGATCTCCAAACGGTTCTCGCCGTCGGTGGTGACCTGGCAAAGAGATAACTTTTCGGCGTCCGGATGGCGGCCGCATTCCAGCACTTCCCCCACCACCACGCCGGAAAATGGCGGTGCGACGATGCTAAGCGATTCGACCTCGAGACCGGCCATGGTCAGCTGCGCGGCCAATTCCGTCGGCGAGACACTGATGGGTGTGAAATCCTGGAGCCAGCGATAAGTGACTTTCATATCTTTGGCGCTTCAGGGAAATTGCTTTAAGAACTGCAGGTCGTTCTCGAAGAACAAGCGCAAGTCATCGACCCCGTAGCGCAGCATGGCGAGACGGTCGATCCCCATGCCGAAGGCATAGCCTTGCCACTTTTCGCTGTCGATATTCGCCGCTGCCAGCACGTTAGGATGGATCATTCCGCAACCTAAAATTTCCAGCCAGCCAGTGTGCTTGCAAACACGGCAACCCGTGCCGTTACAGAACACGCACTCGATGTCCGCTTCCGCTGAAGGTTCAGTGAATGGGAAATAGGAAGGCCGCAACCGCATTCCTAGCGGCCGCTCGAAAAACCGCTCCACAAAAGTGTGCAGCATGGACTTCAAATTCGCAAAGCTCACGTTCTCCCCAATCACCATTCCTTCGACCTGGTGAAACATCGGTGTGTGCGTCATGTCGGAATCCATGCGATAGACACGGCCCGGCGCAATGATGGCCAGTGGCGGCGGCGATGCGCGCATGGTGCGGATCTGCACAGGCGAAGTATGGGTACGCAGCAGCCGCCCGTCGGGGAAATAGAAGGTATCGTGCATGGCTCGCGCGGGGTGATTCTTCGGAATATTCAGCGCTTCGAAATTGTGAAAGTCATCTTCCACTTCCGGTCCCGATACCACCTCGAAACCGGCTTTCGCAAAGATTTGCTCAATTCTCAAGCGAGTCCGGGTCACCGGATGCAGGCTGCCCACGTCCGCCCCCCGCCCCGGGAGGGTCACATCGATGGTGCCCTTGGCGAGTTCCTTCTCCATGGCCGATTGCTCGAGGCGTAGCCGGTGCATTTCGAGCGCCGCATGGATGGCGGCTTTGGCATCGTTGATCCGTTGGCCCGCGGCGGGACGTTCGGAGGCCGCGAGCACCCCCAAACCCTTGAGCTGCTCGGTGAGCAGCCCTTTCTTACCCAACAGCCTTACGCGCACCTCTTCGAGCTCGCCTATGTGGGTGGATGCGTCCACATCGGCGAGCGCTTGGTCAACAAGCGCCGAGAGAGATTCCGCGCTACCCACTGGGAGCCTAGGCCGCGAGGCTGGCTTTGGCTTTTTCCGCGATCGCTGTAAAGGCCGGCATGTC
>JAXDQK010000067.1:0-9429 GCA_034667905.1 Gammaproteobacteria bacterium
TACAGACAATTATGTCAATGTGGTGGATAAACAACGCTCATGAAAACGGTGCGATACTCTGGCCTCAGGGATGTTGCATTTTTGCAATCACCAATGGAGAGCGCGTATGAAGCGAGTAATTCTAGGTAGCCTACTGATGGCCGCCTATGGGGTCGGCGGATCTGCAATCGCCGACGATAATCCCGACAGGGTGGCGGACGGCACGGGCGCCTGGTACATCAGTCCGATGGGTCAATACACGTTCGTGGACCACGAGCGGGCATCGGAAGACCACGGTGGCTATCAATTGGGCGTGGGGATGAATTTCGCGCCCAATTGGGCAGCGGAAGTGAACGGCAGCATCGGCAGCTTTAAGATTCCCAACTCCGGCGCCAGTCAGCAGCTGGACGCTTATTCACTCGACTTCTTATATAAGTTCGTTCCCCAGTCGCCGGTACGCCCGTATGTGATGGCAGGCGGCGGCGGAATGCTCGATCGCATCGCCGGGGGCCTCACCGATCATCACGCCGGCTTCGCTGAGGCAGGCGTCGGCTTGTTGGCGGCCTTGAGTCCGCAAACTGCCCCCGTTCGGCTGCAGTTTCGGATGGAAGGCAAGTACCGCCGCGAGTTTCTCGGCGCGAATGCGTTCAATCCGAAATCTCCCGATGATGTGGTCGTGAGCGCGGGATTGCTGCTCATGTTCGGCGCACCGACGCCGGCGCCGGTAAGAGCGTTGCCGCCCCCGCCTCCGCCACCCCCGCCACCCCCTCCGCCTCCACCGCCTCCTCCGCCACCGCCGCTCGATAGCGACGGAGATGGTGTGCCGGATTCCATCGATCAGTGCCCTAACACTCCCAAGGGCGACCGGGTTGATGCGGTCGGATGCACCATCAAGGATGAGATCAAGTTAGAGCGCGTGCACTTTGCGACTGACTCATCGGAGTTGCTGCCCGACTCGGAAGAAACCCTGAATTACGGTATCGCAACCTTGAACAAATACCCTCAGATGGTGATCGAGGTGCGAGGGCACACCGACAGTACCGGAACCAGGCAACACAATCAGGCCTTATCGCAACGCCGCGCGGAAAGCGTCATGCGTTACCTGAAGGCACATGGGGTTACCAACAACATGACGGCAAAGGGTTATGGCCAAGAGCAGCCCATCGCAAGCAACGCCACGGCGGAGGGGCGGCGCCAAAACCGTCGCGTCTCCTTGAGGGTTGTGGGGGGACCCTAACCGGCACAACGCCTAGGATTGGTTGTCAGACCAGCCCCAAGTTCGCTTGGGGCTTTTTTTCAAGTCTCCGGCAATTTGAACCAGCAGTTAAAGGCGATGGTAATCCGTTCGCCCTCGCCTTCGAAAGGTTTGACGTCATGCAGCACCCAGGAAGGAAACATGACCAACTGGCCGGCCAGCAGCGATAGTTGCGCCAGCATATTTCCATACGGCAACTTCATGTTGGCGTTCGCGGCGTCCTGGTACATGCCGGTCAAGAGCATGGGGCTGACGAAGCTCAACAGGCCGCTGCCTTCCTTGCCCGGATCGCTCGTGCCCGGATCGACGCAGTACACCCCGCTCCAAGAGGCGTTCGGATGATTGTGCAAGCCAAAAAACCCGCCGCGGCGCGTGACATGAAACCAGCTGTCATTGAAGATTTGCAGACGATTCACGGTCGCTGCATCGTAGCCGTTCAAGGGAGCTATCATCGACAAGAGTTGATTCCAGCAAAAAGCTTTCAGCTCCTGAATCACCGGATCATTCACACGAAATAGATTGAAGTGACTTTCGTACACCGCGGCATTGCGCTGAGTGAGCGGTCGCGGGTTGGTTCCGGCACCCTCCTTCTCGTGCTTGAAAATATATGCCTTGAGCCCCTCGTTCAGGCGTTGTTGTTCCGGATGCACCGAGAACGTAAAGGGCACGGCAAACATGTTCATGATCTCAGGCGGTCGAAAGTTCATTGTTGATTAGCCACTGGATATTGCTGAATGACATCGCCCAGGACCCGCTTCAAGTCGCCGAGCCACGGCTCGAAATTTCGCCACTGATCCACGCCCTCGGCAAATAAGGGCCGGCGTACTTGCTCGGAACTGGCCGTCTGTACGACGCGCCGTGTTTCATGGAAGCGCAGGCACTGCTCTTCAAACGGCAAACCGCAATATTCGAGCAAGCGGCGCACTTCGCCTTCCAGGTCGGACACCAGAGTCTCGTAGTAAACGCGGTGCACGCGTCCGGGAAGCACGTTGTCGTAGTGCGTCATCAGCTGAACGTAGCTGCGGTAAAAGCGGCCGATGTCGTCCAGGCTGTACGAGAACCAAACGCCGGCCTGAAAATGCTGTTTGAAATTGGAGAAGCAGCAGGAGAGCGGCGAGCGCCGCGCATCGATGATGCGGGCGTTCGGCAATATCAGCTGTATGAGGCCCACGTGAAAAAAATTGCTCGGCATCTTGTCGATGAAATGGGGCGTGCCGCGCAGCCTGCTGGGCCGCGTCTGTTCCAGGTACCGCCGGCCGAGCGCGTTGAGTTTCTCGTGCGTCAGGCTTTCGATCGATTGCGGAATTTTGGCCTTCCCACCGCGCGATGCTCGAATACCCAGTTCCAAAGCAAATCCCTGGATGTCGGGAAGCTCGCGTGTGCCTTCTACCTGCGAATGACTGGCGAGAATTTGCTCGAGCAAGGTCGAGCCGGAGCGCGGCAAACCGACGATGAAGATCGGGTCGCGGGCTGCGCACCCCGAACCGCGGCGTGCTGCGAAGAATTCGCCGCTGTACATTTTCTGGAGGCTCTCGACCAACCGGTCGTTGACATCGGCCTCATAAAACACTGCGCGGCGCCGCAGCGCATTACCGCGCACATAATGTTCGAATGACGACCCGAATTCACTGCGGTCCTCGAGCGCCTTACCGAGCGCGAACTCCAGTTGCAGGCGATCCTCGTCGCCAAGGTCGGTCGCAGCCGCCTGCTCCTGCATCGTGCGGATCTCCGCGTCGGTGAATCGGAAAGTCTTCAGATTCGCCAGGCAGAACCAAGCCTCGCCGTAGCTCGGCCGTAGCTCGGCACCTTTGCGATATGCCGCGATGGCCTCTTCAGAGCTGCCGCCGGTACGCAATATATTGCCATAATGAATCAGCAGCGTTTCGTTGCGTGGGAACTCATGCAACAACGATTCGAGAAGTTTCCGAGCGAGTTCGTTTTGCCCCAAAAGCCCGAATGCCGAGGCCTGTAAGGAGCGGTATGGAAGACTGTTCGGCTCCAATCTTAGCAAGCGCTCGAGCAAAGGCAGCATGGGCTGCGCCTTTTGCTGCGTGTGCAAGGTGCGCGCAAGGTCGAATCGCGCGCGGCTGTAGCCCGGCGCGATGCTTAAAGATTGCGCATACCATCGTTCCGCCTCGACATAATCCTCGCGTTCGGCGGCGATTTCCGCGAGCAGGCGCAGCGCTTCAGGATCGCGGGAATCCCGTGCCAATTGCGCTCGCAGCAGCGCTTCGGCCGCGTCGAGCCGATGATTTGCCAGGGCTGCGTGCGCCTCGCCGAGATGCTGCTCAGGAGAGACAAGACGGGTGAAGTTCGCATACGCGATATCGCAAGCATCGTCATCGCCGTGCTTGGCATACAGCATCGCGAGTTCGCGCCAGGCTTCCGCGAGATTCGGCTCGATCTGCACCGCTCGCTGAAGCGCAGCCTTGCCTTGCGCCTCGCTGCCTTCGGCAAGCAGCGTTCGTCCGAGCTCAAATTGAATCGGCGCTGAGTCGGGCTGAACGGCCGCCAGTTCGCGCAAGGACGCGGCAGCGTCGGCGCTTCCGCTTCCGCGGCGCGCCGTGCCGAGCAACAATGTCGCCGCGGGATGACCGGGATATTCTTTGAGGATGTCGGCGGCTTCACGCGCGGCCGCGGCCGGATCAGAGTCCAGCAGCGTTGCCGCCCGCATCAACCTCGCATCGACCGCCAGTCCCGCCAAGCCGCCCTCCATTATCGAACCGCGCTAGAATGTGCGCTAAACCTTCGCACCATAGGTGAGTTTCTTGAGCAACGTCAATCCCGTGACAGCCGACAATGGCACTATCCTGCAGTTGATTCAGGGGTCGAAGGCTGCCGAAGCGGCCGGCCGCAATGGCGAAGCCGACCAGCTTTTGGCGCGTGCCGCACAACTGGCACCTGCACATCCGGCCGTACTGAACGAACTGGGGTTGCGCATGATGCAACGGGGCGAGTCCGCCAAGGCGCGCGAGTTGTTTCAGCGCGCGACCCAGGTCGACCCCGGCCATCCGGCTTTATGGGCGAACTTAGCGGCGAGCCTGGATGCTCTCGGCCTGCAGCAGGAGGAACTGGAGGCGATAGAAAAGGCGCTTGCCATCGACCCGCGGCATCTCTCCTCCCTGCTGCAAAAGGGCGCATTGATCGAAGACCGGGGCGACGTGCGCAATGCGGCGCGAGCGTATCGCAATGCTCTTGCGACGATTCCCACCGGCGCCACGCCGGCTGTGGCGCTGCGCGGTATGGTCGATCGAGCGCGCGCAGCAGTCAGCGCCGATGATGCTGCGCTGGCCGACGCCCTGGAGGCCCGGCTTGCGGCGATCCGCGATCAGCACAGCGGTGCAGATTTCAAGCGCGCCAACCGTTGCATCGACATCCTGGCCGGGCGGCGCACTCGGTTTAACCCAGAACCTTCCTTTATGTACTTCCCGCAGATTCCCGCGATCGAGTTTTTCGAGCGGGGCGACTTTCCGTGGCTGGACGCGATCGAGGCCGCAACCGATGACATCCGCACCGAGCTAACCGCCGTTCTGGTCGCGGATCGCGCCGGACTCGAGCCTTATATCGCCTATCCCGACGGCGTGCCGCTGGACCAATGGCGTGAACTCAACAAGTCGCGGCGCTGGAGCGCCTACTTTTTGTCGAATCAGGGCGTGGATCAGCCATCGCACATCGCGCGCTGCCCTCGCACCATGCAGGCGCTCAAGGGCGCGCCATTGTGCGACGTACCGGCGCGCGGACCCACGGCGTTCTTCTCCATCCTCGACGCCAACACGCCCATACCGCCGCATTCGGGCGTCACCAATACGCGGTTGACCGTGCATTTGCCGCTCATCGTGCCGTCGGACTGCGGATTTAGGGTGGGCAGCGAGACGCGAGAATGGGTGCCCGGCAAGGCGTGGGTATTCGATGACACCATTGAGCACGAAGCCTGGAACCGGTCTGATTCGCCGCGTGCCGTGCTGATCTTCGATATTTGGAATCCCTTGCTCACGGCCGCCGAGCGCGACATCGTGCGCGCCGCCACCGAAGTGGTCGGCAGCTATTACGCAAGCGCGCCGGGAAGCCCGGCATGAACCGCTTGCGGCGCGCTGCCATTTTTGTCGCGCCGTTCGCCTTGGGCGCCGTTGCGCTGGCGAGCGCGCAAACTGCGCCGGATTTTGTGCCCATGAGCGTGATCAGGAAATGCGCTGAAATCGGCTCGACGGCGCGGCGCCTAGCCTGTTATGACAAGATTGCCGAGGGGCCGTCGGCGACTGCGTCTGCCGGGCCGCCGGCCGCCGCACCCAAAGAATCCTTCGGTCTGTATTCCGCCGAACACCCCAAAGCACCTCCACCGCCGGTCGAACCGCTGATCACGGAGAAAGTGATCTCGATCGGCAGCAACAGCCGCGGCCGCGTCACCGTCACGCTGACTGGGGACCAGGTATGGGAGCTCGATAGTGCGGACCCAGTACTCGCGACCGGCGATTTGGTGACAGTCAAGCGCGCGACGCTGGGCTCATTCATCTTGACCACACCCGCCGGCCGACTGCACCGCGTGCACCGCATCCACTGAAAAAAAAGGCGGGCTAAATAGCCCGCCTCTTTAACTCATCGTCGAACTTAAGCTTAGAACTGCGCTGTCAACCGGGCGAAGAAGAAGCGGCCCAACGCATCGTACGTTCCGGGGAAAGTATTGCCGTTGCAAGAACTTCCCAGGGTCGTGATCGTCGGGCAATCCGAAGGGAACGTGCTATTCCCCGAAGTGATGATCGGCGGATCCTTGTCCAACGCGTTATTGACGCCCACCTGGAACTTGAACATCTTATAGAGCGCGATGTCGGCCGACAGGTCGAGATAACTGAACGGCTTGATGTGCTGCGTTAGCGGCAACGCGTTCCCTGCTAACTGCGAGTTCGGGCTGATCTGCTCAGAGTCGGCACCGCTCAGGAAGCGCCAGCGCGCGGTGAGATCAAATCCGCTCCACGGCGTGGCCCAGGTGGTGTTGAACACATGACGCCACTTCGAATTCGGCGCACCGCAAGTCGAACCAAAGTAGCCGGCGCAATCGTAGGCCGGTCCCCCGGTCAGCGGCTGCGTGCCCAGGTTGATCAACCGGGTGCCTTCCAGATTGAAAATCAGCGCGCCCAGGTTCGGCAAGGCCTGCTTGTAGTTCACCTTCGCATCGACGCCGCGCGTAGTCAGCGAACCGAAGTTCACGTTGGTGTCGGTGATGAAGCCGTTGTTCGTTTTCCACAACGAACCATTCGGATCCCGGTGTATCGCATTGCAAAAGACCGGACTGCCTGTGGCGATACAATTGTTGATGATCGTATTGGCACCGATCGACCCGATCGTATCCTTTATCTTGATGTTGAAATAATCGAATGACATCGAGAAATCATGAATGAAACGCGGGGTAATGACGATGCCCGCCGAATACGTATCGGCCGTTTCCGGTTGCAAATTCGGGTTACCGCCGGTAAAGCCATTGTATTGGGCGGCGGTGTTAGAACCGATATTCCCGTATTGCGCGGCGCTCACGCCTGTTAGCGCGCACTGCGCTTGCGTTGCCTTTGGCGCTACGCCCGGTTTACTCGCGCACGGATCCGTGGTTCCGTCCAGTTGCACAGATTGCGGAGAGAACAATTCGCCGATGTTCGGCGCGCGTACCGAGCGCGAATAGCTGGCGCGTACGCGGACGTCGCTGGTGGGCGCCCACTCACCACCGAACTTATACGTGTTGGTGTTGAAGCCCAGATTGTAGCTGGAATACCGATACCCTACGTCCAAACCCAGAGACTCGGCCATGGGCTTGTGATCGATGAGCGGGATGCCGACTTCAGTGAAAGCTTCCCAAACGTGATAGTCGCCAGCCACCGGAACCGTTGGGCCACCTGCGCCCGCCGCATTACCTTCCTCGCTTGCAAGGTCGGGTGAAAATACCGCCGACTCAGAACGGTATTCAGAGCCCAAGCTGATTTTGATGCCTTCGTCCGCAAACGGGGACTTGATGCTCCACTTGCCCAAGTCCGCCGTCACCGAGCCCGACACCACGTATTCAACCGTGGTGGCATCGACCAGAAGAGGAATCGACAGGTAATTGGTAGCCGCCGGCGTCACGCCATTCGGCACCCAAATGTTCCAGGGTACGCACTTCGTGTCGGTCCCGTCTACGAACGACTGGCAGGCCGGTAGTCCGGTCGCGGGATTGGTGATCACATTCAGAGCATTCTGAATGCGAGTCGTGTCAAAATAATTCAGATTCCTAAATTGGGTGTCGACCCCGTTTCGCTGCGCATACACATCGAAGGTCAAGCCATCGATGATGTCGCCTTTCAGTCCAACGACCGCGCGAATAGCATTATTCGTCACGTCGAGGACGCGACCGCCCCCTTCGACATTGCGCCGCCCGATGTAGAGATTCGCGGTGCCGCCGGGATTGCCCTGCGCACTCGCTGCCCCGCAAACGGCGGCGGCTTCCGCGGCCGTCAACAGCGGATCGGTGCAAGGAATGGCCGTCGGGGTAAAGAAGTCACCGCTCGCTGCGATCTGCGCATCGGTGGTATTTCGCGCGAACATGATTTCGCTATAAGCAGTGAGGTGATCGTTGATTTGGTAATTGACAAACGAGCCGCCGGTGAAGCGTTCGTTAGGCCGTTGGTAAAAGTTCAAGGGGCCAAAATTATAAGTGTCGGCAGCTGTGAACGGACGAAACGCGCCGGTCTTGCCATCGACGGTGTTGGTAAACAATGCTGGCCCAGGCGCGCTGCCATACGCCTGGAAGTAGCCGCCGGCACCATTCTTGGCGGACGTGCCCGAACCGCTGCAGGTCAAACCGCCCGCCTTGGTGGCACCCATAGTGCAAGCCGCGTAGTCATACTTGCCTTCAAGGACCGCCGCGGCTTTGTCATAGGTAAAAAAAGCAGTCGCGTTGCCTTTGTTGTCAGCAAAGTTCGTACCCATCAGCACCGAGACATTCTTGCCGAATCCAGTGTTCACGCTGCTATCCGGCAGTTGATCGCCCGCCGCGTTCACCGTCGCTTGAGCCAGGGAATTGTTATTCTGATGCTGGAAATAGCTGTAGCTCGTATCGATCTTCACGCCTTCGAAATGCGTGTTGAGCACGAAGTTGACCACGCCCGCGACGGCATCGGCGCCGTACACGGATGAGGCACCGCCCGTGAGGATGTCGACGCGCTCGATCAAGGCTGCCGGGACTTCGTTCAGGTCGGAAACGTTCGTGCCAGTTCCTTGACCAGGGCCGAGTCGGCGACCATTGACCAGCACCAAGGTGCGATTCGCGCCTAGGCCGCGCAGGTTGACCGAGGCCGTGCCAGTGGCGCCGTTGGACACGGTCGAGTTCTGGCCGGCAAAAACCATGGGCAGGTTATTGAGGATGTCCTCAACGCGAGTCAGGTTGGTCGATGAAATGTATCCGGCGTCGACGCTGGTGATCGGACTGATCGCGGTTAAGTTCGGCGATGTGATGCGCGAACCGGTAACCACTACGTCTTCGAGACCGGCATTGGAAGAAGCCGCCGCGTTAGAAGTCGTTGCCGTCTGCGACCAAGCGGCCGGCACAACAGCAGTCGCTGTCGCAGCCGCAAGCGCCGCCCGAACTGCAAATTGCAATTTCCTATTAGTCCCCATGTACTGCTCCCTAACTAAAATAATAAGATCGACAGAGCGTTCATCCGCGCTTGCCGAGATATGTGCGGATTAAACCACGTGGATGAGTTGTTGCCAACCCGCCCAACAACATCTGAAGTTCACCACGTGAACCCAATTCCGCCCTACAACGGGTTTCAAGCCTTGTTGTTGTTTTTAGGCTACAGCGGTGACTCGATGTATTTGCGCAATTCCTGCAACTGCTTCTCATAATGCCGTGCGCGACCCGAAGAGCGCCCATGGATGGGCTCTCGAACTTGCCAGACGCTGGCCGTTTTCACCGCGCGACCGCTCGCCGGCACGGCCAGGCAACGCTCGTCCCACGGCAGGCCAAGGAACCCAAGTGCCTGCTTTATCTCGGATTTCGGATCGCGAACCAGCGCATCGTAGCTCACATCAACGATGTCATCCCCGAACAGAGCCCGCCAGTGCCTCATGACGCGCCGATACTGCCGGTAATAATGTCCAATATCCATCAGGTCCAGGGCGTAGCTCATGCCTTGGTCGAGATGCAGAAAATAAATAGACAGGCAATTATCAAG
>JAXDQK010000068.1:0-3045 GCA_034667905.1 Gammaproteobacteria bacterium
ATCGTCAGGCCGCTCCGGCATGTCCGTTTCGTGCCAAGAACGGAAGTGGCCTAGTTCACAAGGCCGCCTGAGCTCATGGCGTCAAGGCTTGCCGAGGAACCCAAGGACAGCCTGATTGTAGGCGTCAGGGCTTTCGGAAGGCACGGTGTGTGAACTTCCAGCAACGACGATTCTCTCGCGGTTTGGCAAGCAACTCTCCAGTTGATCCATGATCAGATAAAAGAATTTCGGGCTCCGCTCGCCACTAGACAGAAGTGTCGGGGCGGTGATCGCTGTGGCCATTTCGCAGGTGAAGACGGGCCTCGGACGCTTCGTCGTCGCATCGGCCTGGGAGGAAGCTACGTTGTCCAGATTCATTTTCTTGTCGGCGTCGGAACGACGCTCATAAGCGCCGGGTCCGCCAACGGCATTTACGAAAAGAGGTATGCCGGCATTGATGTCGCCGGCTTTGATTGCTTCCCTTGCCGGCGCCTGGCTGCTGCCCCACTCTTTCAGGATGTTCGCGGTATTCGGCACGCCCGCCAACAGGCCCGTGGCGGGCGGCTCATTGAGCGCGAGGCTGACGATCATGTCGGGGTGCATGGCGGCGAAGAAAAGTGCGGCGTGCGCTCCCGATGAATGCGCGACGACCCGCACCTTTGATAAGCCAAGTGCGCGCACGAAGGCAGCGAGATCCTCGCCATGCGCGTCAGCGGCGCCATCCGGCATACCGTCGGGGTTTGCGTGGTTGGGAAAGTGGTTGCGGCGGCTGTACGCTATGGCGCGATAACGGCCGGCGAATTTTGGCAGATGTTCGGCCCACATCCTGTAGTCCTGAAGGTTGCCGTGAACGAATATAACCGGTTCGCCCTGGCCGGCTTCGACATAAGCAAGCTCGGCGCCGTTGGCGGAAATCCGCTTGACGTCGTCGGCCGAGGCCATCGTGCCCATCGCGCTGCTCATGATGAGAGCTCCAAGGGTCGCTCGCGCAAGGCCGCGACACGTCATGCCAGTTATCATGTCGGCTTCCTTCTGTTGTCTGTTGCGTTCGGTCGCGAACGACGCCGTTCAAAAGACGTCGAGATCATGTGCGGTAACAACCTGCCCGTCATAGAGGTCTCGGATCTCGTTCAATAGCGCCGTTTCCGGGTCCGCCAGCGTCATCGCGCCACCGGCGTTGGCGCGGTGATAGAGCACCAGCAGGCGGGGTTTGACGCGAGCGGCGAGCGCGGCAAGCTCGCTGGACGAGGTGTGATATTTTCGTCGGTAACGCTGCCACTTGCGCGGCACGCTTTGATAGGTTTGCTGCGAATAGGCCTCGTGGATCAGGACATCACAGCCTTCACAATGCCTGGCTAGACTGGGTGTCGGCGCCGTATCACCGGAAATGACGATCACCCTGTCGGGTGTCTCGAGCCGGAAGCCGAAGGCGTCTGCGAGCGCGCCGTGCCGGACCGGAAAGGCGGTGATCCGAATGTTGCGATCGGAGTAAACCACTCCGGGCACAATCTCGTGCACGTTCACCCGGCAACCGGGGCGAGGCAGGCGGTCGATACCATTGGTGCGATTGTCGATATCGATCTTCCACGCTTCCAGCACGTGTTTGGTCATGGCCCGCAGGCCGGGAGGTCCGTACACGCTGATCGGTTTGGTGCGTCCGAGAATCCAGGGCGTCAGGATCAGGTCTGGATAACCGGCGGTGTGGTCGGCGTGCAGGTGGGTGACAAAAACCGTCGTAAGCTCGGCGGCCGCCGGTCCGAATGCCGTGACACCCTTGTTGTACGCCGCAGCCGCACGGCGAACGACCCCGGGCCCGAAGTCGAAGAGATAGGGTGTCCCGTTCACCACGATGGCGGTCGCCGGCCCCGACCTTTCGGGATCGGGTCTCGGGGTACCGGTCCCGAGCATGACGATCTGCGTCTGCGTCGGCTGTACATGCGATTGTTCGTTCATGGGTCAGTCGAGCCTGATATTTGCGGTCCTGACGACGGTCTGCCATCGTTCGGTGACGCGTTTGAGCAAGGCGCTGGTGTCGGTTCCGCTGCTGGCGATCGGCTCCAGCGCCTGCACGCGGAAGCGCTCCTGCAGTTCGGGAGATTGCAAGCTGTGCTGGACCTCGCGTTCGAGCATGGTACGAACGGATTCCGGAGTGCCCGCGGGCACAAGCAACACCTGATAGAACCGGACCTCGAAGCCGGGATAGCCGCTCTCCGCGACCGTCGGGATGTCAGCCGCGATCGCTATGCGTCGAGGATTGGAAACCGCGAGCGCCTTGAGCTGACCATCCCGCACATTCGGCAGCACGCCGGGGGTCGCGAGGAAACCGGCCTCAATCTGTCCGCCGACGAGTCCCATCACGACTTCGGAATTGCCCTTATAGGCCACGTGTACGCCCTCGAACCCCGCCTGCATGCGGAAATATTCCATCGCGAGATGGCCCGGGTTGCCCGGTCCGCCGCCGCTGCCATAAAGCAGCGGCTTCTCCTTCCGGGTTTTCGCGTAGGCTACAAATTCCGCCACGGAATTCACCGGAACAGATGGATGCACGACCAGGGTGAGTGAAAAACTCGCTACCGTCGAAATCGGCGTAAAATCCCGAACCGGATCAAATGCGAGTCTGGTATAGAGCCATGGATTCACGGTCAGCGGCGTATCAAGGACCAGAAGCAGCGTATATCCGTCCGGAGCTGCTTTTGCGACCGCATCGGCCCCGAGATTGCCGGCGGCGCCCGGCCGGTTCTCCACGACAAACGGCTGCTTCGTACTCGCCGAGAGTTTGTCTGCGAGCAGGCGTGCCGTGAAGTCGAGCGGGCCGCCGGCCGGAAAGGGGACAACAATTTTGACGGCCCTGGACGGATAGCCTTGAGCGATAGCCGTAGCCGCAAACAGGAGCGCGGCAGCGGCCGTCAAGAGGGCAGCGGAAACAAGCGTCGAGGCGCGCCGCAAGGCAGCCAATCCAGTCATGGGAGGCCTCCTTTGTTGAGAAGGGGAGCATGCGCCGCAGAGACATGACCGTCCAATGCTATTATCCTGGGGTTGCATAACCATTTTGATAGGTCCGAATTG
>JAXDQK010000069.1:0-83517 GCA_034667905.1 Gammaproteobacteria bacterium
ACTAGCGAAAGCGTGGTCAATCCGATGTCGTAGGACATCGGTACTGGCATGTTGAAGGCGAGCATGGCGATGAAGTGCATCGACCATATTCCGCCACCCATTGCGATCGCGGCCGCCACCAGCCACACGCGAGGCGCAATTCCTTGGGTGGCCGCCACGCGCCCGCCGAGATCGAGGGCGGTATAAGATGTAAAGGCGGCGACCAGAATGGACAGCGCGACGAGATGCGGATTGTATGTTCCGGTCACGACCATCGGGACGGTCCTAATTTTGGAACGGAGGCCAGTGGACGACACGCCCGCAGATTGACAACGTAAGGTACAGTATTCCGGTCTTCGGAGTCATCGGCTCGACCATTGATGCGAGCCCGTTCGCCGTCCGATATCGCGAGTACGAAACGCACCAATGTCCGCAAAGCGCCGGGGCAAACCAGGCCCGTTGTTAGCCTGGTAACATATTGATTAGATTGAGTATTTTTGCCGGCGGAGGGATTGCTCGGGCCTGGTCTCTCCAGGACCGATTTTTCTTTTGTCGGCGGGTTCGACCAACCTACCGTTAGGGCACCAAATCGCTTTCAAACAATTTTTTTGAAATTGATGCGGCTGAGGGATTCGTAAGTGTCAATAAAGATAGAAGAGACGAGTTGGACACGCCTGGACTCCGGGCCAATGCGCCTATCGCACGCAGCGGCGACGCCAATGGGAACAATCCCCAGCTGACGGTCGCAAGAGTCTGCTTGCCGGCAATCCAATCCTGCAAAGGTGAGGCCGAAGGCACCGGCTGCAGCGCGGCACCGTGCAGAGCGATCTCGCCCAAAGGATATTACCGATGATATACTCACATTCAAGTGTATATCTACGAGGTGCGCGATGCAAGTCTCAAAATGGGGTAACAGCCTGGCAGTTCGACTTCCCGCGACAGTGGTCGATGCCCTCGGACTGAAAGAGGGCGATCAGATCGAAATTCAGATTGCTGCCAAGCACGCGTTCGCAATAGCTAAGGCGCCCGGCACGCGCGAATTATTGGCGAGGCTGCGCAAGTTCCGGGGCAGGTTGCCTGCAACGTTCAAGTTCGATCGACTCGAAGCGAATGAGCGGCGCTGATTCATTTTTTGACACCAGCGTACTCCTGTATCTGCTTTCGGACGACACTGCCAAAGCAGATCGAATCGAGACTCTACTCGCTGCGGGGGGCGTCATAAGCGTTCAGGTACTGAATGAGTTTGCAGTCGTCGCTCTGCGGAAATTAAAGATGCCGCTGAATGAAATTCGCGAGATTCTCGATACGATCCGAGCTGTCTGCACTGTTGAGCCGATCACTGTCGAAACGCACGATCGCGGTCTGGCGGTATTCGAACGCTATAGATTTTCGCTCTACGACTCCATTCTGGTCGCCACCGCGCTGATTTCGGGCGCCAAGATACTCTACTCTGAGGACCTGCAGCACGGGCAGATCATTGACAATCAGTTGCGTGTTACCAATCCGTTCTGAGTCCGAAGTTCGAACGTCGATTATCGGGTCGAAAGCGCCAGCTAGCCAGCCATCGAACGCCACGGCCCACAATCGGCCATGGCCCCTCGTCTCTCAGATTGCCGGCGCCTAAGCAGTCATTCTTTTGTAAGATTACGGTTGGCGCTTCGATTTAGGAGAATCATGGCGTATGCGATCAAAACAGAGGTTGTCGATCCGCGGGCAGGGACGTTCGTGTTCACCGCCCAGAAGACGATGTATGGGGGCAAGCTGATTGCCGAAGGTGAAACGGTTTACCTATTCGCGAGCGAGAACGAGGGCGGGCAAGGCCTCATTGCGCGCGGAATTGTCACTCACGCCGAAGCCATTCCGAAGAAGCGCGGCGTAGCACGCCAAACACCGCGAGTGAGCGTCACTATCAAGCGAACGGCGCTCGCGAAACGGCCAATGGGACGCCGCGAGCTCAAGCATCTCACTGACTGGAATGACGGCCGGCCTGGGACTGAGCTCAATTTCAAATTCTACCGGCAAGCAACCAATAAAATCGTCGGTATCACCGATAGAGCAGCCTCGTTCCTTGCCAAGTGCTTCTAACCCGATGTAGATGGGTTCGCTCGAATGTGCAAACCGGAATGGGTTTAGCGACGATTCGCTGGATTGAACTGTCAGATTGCGGACGTTCGCGTTTCGGATTTGAAAACTGTCGCGACTAGCCCTGTAGCGACAACACTCAAAATTGCCGCAGACCCCAAACGACGGGTCATTGCGGCAGCAAAAGCGGCTGCATCAGACTCGACTGGGCGAACAGCGTCGAGCGTTTGTCGCCGATGCGGGGGCAGCACGTTCCGCGGGGTTCACTAGCGGCGAGGGTTACGCCTCGGTGGATGTGCATCGTTAGTTTTCTGCTCGTGTTCGCGGCGACCGGGCGAAGCGGCCAAAAGTGCGAACGTGGCGGAAGTGCTCAGCAAGACCACCGCGAATATGCGCAGGCCGGATGCTAACTGTTCACTGCGATCCATCTACGGCAAGCTTGGCGTCCTTTCGACGAACTCAAGTGGTACTGTTTTACGCATCAAATTCCCGCTTGCCGGGACGCGCAAGAAATCTTGTTTCGAAGATTTCTCTCGGGACGGGTTTGCTGCATAGATAGCCCTGGAATTCATCACAGTTCAGCAGTCGCAGCAGGCGCGACTGCTCTTCGGTTTCGACGCCTTCGGCCACCACCTTGAGCTTCAACGAGTGCGCTAAAGTAATGATGGTGGACACGAGCGCAAGCCCTTCCGGCCCATTCACCAGATCCATCACAAATGAGCGATCGATTTTCAGAGTATCCACAGGTAGTTTCGCCAAGTAACTGAGCGAGGAAAAGCCCGTGCCAAAGTCATCGATGGCGATTCTGACGCCCATGAGACGAATCGCTTGCAGAATTTCAACCCCCCGTTTGACATCCTCCATAATCAAGCTTTCGGTGATTTCAAGTTCAAGTCCCGACGCCGCACGAGGATCAATATCGGTGGCTCGTCTGATTTCCGTGATAAAGCCGCGATTGCGTAGCTGCATCGGCGATACGTTGACCGCGATGCGCACGTTCGCCAAGCCCGCACTGTTCCAGCGCAAGTAGTCGTAGATCGCTGTGCGCAGGGCCCACCGCCCGACGTCGTGGATCAATCCGGTTTCTTCCAAGATCGGGATGAATCGTCCAGGTGGTACTAAGCCTGTTCGCGGATCGTTCCATCGGATCAATGCTTCAACCCCCGTAAGTTGGCCGCTCGCAAGGCTTATCTTCGGCTGGTAATGCAGAACGAATTGACCTTTCTCGAGCGCCTGGCGTAGTTGATTTTCCAGGGTCAGCCGGATAGCGACGGCTTCCGTCATTTTCTGAGTGTAAAAAAGGTAACGCTCCCCATTGATCTTGGCTTTCTTGAGTGCGGCCTCCGCCTTCTTGAATAAGGTATCGGCGTCGACGCCGTCATCCGGAAATAATGCGACTCCGACCTTCGCGGCGATTCGGAATGCCGTGTCATTTACCTGGAATGGATGCTCCAAAAATGCTTGGATCATTTTATCGAGAAGCCGCGCGACATCGCCTTGCTTGCTCACTTCCGTTATTACCACCGCAAATCGATCAGCGCCTACTCGGGCCAATAAGTTAGCGTCTCCGACATTTACCGTCAGCCATTCGGCGACTTGCTTCAGAAGCACATCGCCGGCCGCCTGGCCGAGCGTGTCATTGATGTTCTTGAACCGCTCCAGATCGATCAGAAATAGCGCGAGCGTGTGTCCAGGGCCCGTCGCGCTGCGCACGTACTGTCCCACTCGTTCAAGGAATAGGCTGCGGTTCGCCAGTCCGGTGAGCACATCGTAGTAAAAGAGATAGTCAAGGCGTTGCCGCTTGTCAATATGATCGGTAGCTAACGCGATGTTGCTGGCCAACTCCGTCAACAGCTTCAGCTCTTTCTCGTCGAAGAACTCGCTTTCGTCGGCGTACAATGCCAAAACACCAAGGGCCTCGTTTGAGACCATCAAAGGCAGAATGGCCATCGAGAATATTCCGCGCTCGATGCGATCCTTGGTGAGGAAGACCGTCGTATCGCCATCTATCTCATTGAGCACAATGGCTCTCTTTTCTCTAACCGCGCGCGCCGTGTGGTCGGTGCCGTCAATCGGCACATCGTCGCGCAAGGAGAAACTATCCTTGATGAGCGCCACGAACCCCGGTTCCACACCGGCCGACGCGATCGGCACGATCTTCTGCGCACTGCGGTCGACCACTCCGATCCAAGCCATCTTGAAGCGTCCGTGCTCGATGGCGACCTCGCAGGCTTCCTTGAAGAGTAGGTCCCGGTCTTGTACACGCACGATGAGCGAATTGATACCGCTGAGGACCGCGTACACGCGGTTCAAGCGCTTGATTTTAAGCTCTGATCGCTTCCGCTCGGTGATGTCTTCGCCAATGCTTGCGGTGCCGATCACATCACCCGCCACCGAACGCAGTACGGAGTTATTCCATCGAATGAGCCGCCGATCACCCGAACGGGACACGATCTCGTTCTCGTGGTGCCAAACGTCGGGTGAATTAGCGAGAAGATCCGCGAAAACTACGGCTTTCAACTCGCGGCTCTCCGGCGGAATGAAAAGCTCGATCCAGTCTCTCCCGATGACCTCTGCGTGCGACCAGCCGGTCATGCGGAGTAAATATTCGTTGCAGTAGGTGATGCGTCCCTCGTGGTCGAGCATGATCGAGACAAGTTCCACATTGCCCAGAAGGTCGCTGAAGCGACGCTCCGATTCGCGCAACTCCAGAGTGGTCAACCTGCCATCGGTGATGTCGGTGGCGGTGCCTGCGATACGCACCACCTTGGCGCTTTGGTCACGCACCGGAAAACCTCTGGACTTGATCCAGCGAATTGAACCATCCGGGCGCACGATCCGGTACTCGTATTCGAATGTTCCCGCTGACATACCGTTTTTGTATTTCTCACGCATCGATGCCCGGTCATCGGGATGAATCGCCTCCATCCATGCATCCGGATTGGCATATAGGCTTTTGCAGCTACGCATCCAGATTTCCTCGTAGGCTGGGCTCACATACAGCATGTGGCTGGTTCCCGCCTCGCGAAGGAAGAATACGTCTCGTATGCCTTCCGCCATCTGCCGAAAACGTAATTCGCTGTCCTGCAGATCTTTAGTCGCCTGTTTTTCGGCCGTTACGTCGATGTGCATGACGACAGCGCCATTGCTGCGATGGTCGGCCAGGGCCGTCACTTTCAAGAGGAACCAACGCTGTTCGGTTGCTGAATGACACGGATATTCCATCGAAAAGGTGCTAACGCCTCCGCTCAACACCGAACGAATTCCGCACGCGGCTTGGCGTGCGTGAGACGCACCCTCGCCTCGCGCACCATTGCAAATCGCGAGGTAATCGGCCCCGACACCGTATTCGGACCCCTGCATCGCGTTGGCGCGGGCAAACCGTCGCCAGGTTTGATTCACCGAAGTGATGAGCCCTCGGGGATCGAGCAGCGCAATGCATGCCGGAAGCGCGTCGAGAATCGAGGCTCGCTTAGCCGCTTCGCTGTGACGCAGCTGCTCCTGAGCGGCTCGTGTCACAAACGTCAGTTGCCTTTCCAGTTTCATGGGGGGCAGGGCGGGGGGTTGATACGCGTCCCGGTCATGAAGAGACGATTGGCGAGTAGGCGTGTTGAACTCTGATGTACATCGAAGACCTCATCTTGCGCCCTTCGGCAATCGGTCCACGCGTAGTAGCCAGGTTGATCAGCGCATTGTCGTTCATCGTACGGCTAAGTTCTCGGTTCACCGGCCGACCGGCGATGGTTGCGAGACCACCAGGAGAACCGTGATGGCTAATTTCCAGTAAAACCCTAGCTCCTACCGGCACTTACGTGGCACAGCCGCAAAGAACGTCGGAGAGATCTCGCGTCCAATGCACGCAGGAGACCTCACGCCTCGTGGCATATGTCGATTGCCCGCAAACATCATACGCCCGACTCGAGCGGCGGTATGTGCGGTAGCCCGCTAACGCTCTCGTGAGATGGTCAGACGCTTCGCGCGTGCTATTCGTATACACACGCCCCGCGCTCGATGACGCAACGCACGAGCGGGTGACCGCCCAAATGCTGATTCATAGGCAGATGTCGACGCTACTAGAGGAAAAGAGATTCAGCCAGTCGAGACCCCGAAGCGAACCCTTTGTGGGCGGTCGCATAAATGCGCATCAAAACCGGCTTCAAATGCGCGCTGCTTGTCGCGTTCTTGTCCCCAACCTGTAAGAGCAACGATACTCGTGTCGCGACCGAATTCCGCGCGAAGGCGGCGACAGGCTTCATATCCGTCCATGTCCGGCAGCCCAATATCGAGCAAAACGACCTCGGGTTTGAAGTCTTGTGCCACAAGGAGTCCTGAGGCGCCGTCGTATGCCACGCGGATTAGACCCCTCTGCTCCTCGAGTCGGCACCGTCCCGGTTGTCATCGATGACCAGAACACGCACGCCGGCAAGGCCGGTGCCGCTGGCAACGAGCGGAGGCTCAACCCTAGGCACCTGATCCGGCGCCGGCATGCGCAGCACAAATTCACTGCCCCGATCGGGTCGGTCACTGTCAATAAGCAGCCAGGCATGCTTATAACTGATGCGCAGATCCCGTGCCGCTTGGGACAGGGATCCGGCTTTGTGAATGGCCTCAAGCAGATTGATCTCTGCCGATCCGACATGTGAATTTCGCGCGAATTCTATCGTGAATAGAATGGCCGGATTGGCATCCTCGGTGCCGCGCAAGGCGCGGCCCCTTAATCTACGATCGATTGCAGGCATAGGTATGCGACGCAGGGGCAGTCCGGCTAACCATTCACGTCTCTATTGAGAGTGCTGCTGCGAGAGCTGCAGATAGGCTTCCGGAGTCATATCCGGCATTTTTCGCACGAATGCCACAACGTTCCAAATGGTCTCGTCGTCCAGGGTCTTTCCCCACGCCGGCATCGCACTCATCTTGATGCCGTGCTTGACAATCCAGAACGCTCGCTGTGCTTGCTGCAGTTCTTCCTGTGCAAGGTTCGGTGGATGAGGATAAAGGCCTTGACGTACTTCTGACTTCGTTACACCTGGGGCGAGGTGACAACCAACACAGAGCACCGCGTAGCGCTGTGCACCGAGGGCAATGCGTTGGGGATCCTCTACGTAGTGCGCTTCGATCGACTTGGAGCGAGCGGCGATTGAACGATCGCGCAATTGTTGGATGATGGCCAATACGATTTTTGTGTGATGATCATCGGCGCCGATGTTGTAAACCCCAGAGCCGATAATCACAACACCACCCAATGCGAGTACCACGAGTGCGCCAACTAGTACCAAAGCGAATGTTTTGCTACTAGTCATCTTCATTGAACAATGATTGTTCCGACCATGCGAGGATGGATCGTACACGTGTAGTGATAGGTGCCGGGCTTATCGAACTTGAACGAGAAGCTGTCGTTCGTATCCATTCCGCCCGACTTAAACAACCCCGTATTGCTGACGGCCGTGTGCGGCTCATCGTCCATGTTGGTCCAAGTCACCGTAGATCCGGCCTTGATCGTCAAAGGCGTTGGCGCAAACATAAAGTCCTTGACCACAATCTTTGTCGGGTCAGCGGGATCTGCGGCCGACGCGTCGCAGACAGCAAAGAGCCCCATCATCGCGGCGAAACACAGTAACCGCGGACCGCGTTGCCAGGACCAGGATTGATATCGGCCGGGAATCATACAGTTCTCCTAGTTCGAGTTGTCGAGACAATCAAGCGAGCGAAGTGTCATTGAGTGCGAGTGAACGAGGGTGCTTCACTACCGAAACGCTGGTTATTCCAAGCATCGAGGCCAATTGGTCCGAAGGCACTTTGAGCGGAGCGGGTCCTGATCCCACGCCAGCGAGTGGTTGCGGATAAGAAGTCGAGCGTGCCGTGTGAAAGGTCATGTTGCCTTCAACCTTCTGCACGATCTGATGAATGTGACCATTGAGTACCGTCACCGAGCCGAAGCGTCGCAACTGGCTCATCAGCTGATCCGCGTCTCCTGTTCCCCAGCCCCAGGGCTCGTAGATGGTCCACAGAGGCATATGGGCAAACACGACGATCGGCGTGCTGGACGATTTTCCTTTTAGGTCGGCTACAATCCAGGCGAGTTGCTCCGCACCCAAGGTCCCGAGGCCGCCTGGCTTGAACTGCAACACATTGATGAGCGCGACGAAATGCACACCGGCGTGGTCGAAGCTGTAGTACCCCTTGTTGTCGGAGGCTTTACCGAAGCGGTTGAAGTATTCGGTGACGGTCGCATCGGTGGTGTCGTGCTCGCCGGGCACGGTGTGCATCTCAGTGGTACGCAGGCGGGAGAAGAGTTGCTGCGCCAGATCAAATTCTGCGGGCTTCGACAGGTGCGTGATGTCGCCGGTATGGATAATGAGAGCTGGCTGCTCAGCCATCCCATTCACAAGATCGATAGTTTGAGACAAGGTCGCATTGACATCGGGATTCGCGTCTTTGTTGAAACCGATATGGGTGTCGCTGATCTGAACGAACAAGGGCGTGCCCAATTTAGCGCCGCCCTTTGCGTCGCCGGCGGCCATGGCCAAATCGAGAGGGGCGAGCACGCCGCCAGAGAGGGCGAAAAGGGTCCCGGCCCCACCAAACGCCATGCATTTTAAGGCGTTGCGACGCGACAGCAGCGATTCGTCCGACATATTCGTCTCCAGGAAAGTGGCAGTTCAGGAGAGAAGACTGCGGATGAAAGCGATTTATTCCATTTTTTCTTAACTGTCGTGCTCGCTCAAGTCTGACCTCATGCGCGCCCCGCTACGGGCAACGATGCACCGGAAATCGAACGTGCTAGATCGGAGACGAGAAAGGCGATTGCTTCAGCAACCGCCATCGGACTCACCCACCGGGTGAAATCGGCGTTCGGCATACTTGCTCGGTTGCCCGGCGTATCGAGAACACTGGGTAATACGGCATTGACCGTAATACCTCGATCTTTCACTTCATCGGCTAGGGCCTCGGTTAATTTCACAACGCCTGTTTTCGACGCGGCATAGGCGCCCATCCCGCAAGATGCCTTGATTGCGCCGGTTGCCCCAATATTTACTATGGCGCCGCGTTTGCTTCGCAACATGTAAGGCAGTACGGCCTCGCACGCTACGACTGCCGTCAGCAGATTTACACGGAACATGGATTCCCAATTCTCGAGCGAGCTGCCTTCGAGCTTATCCCAGTGAAATCCGCCCGCAAGATTGACGAGTCCATCTATCCGGCCCATCTCCTTGAACACCCGCTCAAAAATTCGTCTGGCAGTATCCTTCCGTGACAGATCGATCCCTGTATACATCAGAGTGTCAGCGGGATGCTCAATCCCAGGGCGAGCTCGATTGCCGAGGAGCGCGAGCTTTGCACCGTGTGCGATCAAGCAAGCGGTCACTGCCTGTCCTAGAGCGCCGAGCGCGCCTGTCACCACGAAGACTTTTCCAGAGAGATTCATGTCAGTTTGGCCTGTAAGTGTATTCATGCGGAAGAGCGGATAGTCTCAGTTCGAAGAAGGCGCTGAATTGGGCATCTCGGGACTAACATTCCGACTCGTGGGTGCGTCAGCCTCGCGAGGTTGCTCAGTTCGCGACTCAAGGGTGCGCCAAGCAGCCGCGGCCGGCAGCATCGCCGTAAGCGTATCGTCACGCCGCCAGAAGTGATGGAAAAGCGCGGCTGACACATGAAGCGCAATAAGGCCGAGCAAGGAGAAGCCGACGACCTTATGTAGGGTCAACAGTCGTTGTGCAAGCGCCCGATTCTTGTCGATCCACGCCGGTATTTGTCCGATGAAGAATAAGTTCACATGATCACCATGAGCGTTCGTTTGCAAAATCCCTAGAATCGGCTGCGCCAGGAGGAGGGCGTAAAGGGCGTATTCGCTTGCCATCGCCGCGACTCGCATTGTCTGCGACATGTCGCTCGGCCAATCAGGATACTTCGCAGAGTTACGCCATGCCAAGCGGACCAGTGTCACGACCCAGACGGTCAGACCGACAGACCGATGAAGTTGCAGAAAAACTGCGTGGGAGGCGCGAGACGTGGCGAGATCGACGGAAAACGCCAGTACAAATACGGACAGCATGAGGCCGGCGGTCAGCCAGTGCATCAGTCGCGTGGCTGGATCAAAGACCCCTCGTTTGGAATTGCCAACCTCGCGCATTGTTCTGACTCCTCAAATAAGTTGGTATGCCGCATTTCTCGAGCGCGGGATGCGCGCGCCGCGCCGACACAATTCGCTCGCTTCGATGAGTGAGACTCTTGATGAGATGTTCATATTCCATCGTTTGGTGAAACTCAAAGATATTCGCAATCGAAATTTCCCATCGCAGCCTTCGCGCACCGCTCATACGAACCCTGGCTGATCCTATTTTTAATTCGCGCCAACTATTTCGACGCGACCGAATCCTCATGCGCGTTATCAATATTCTGGAATGTAACGGGGATACGTTGTGAATTCGAATCGTAGTAGAGCTGGTCGCGCAGTTGTCGGTAGGTTGAAGTATTGTTTGCCTTGGCACCGTTGTAGCGTGCGGCGGAGGTGCCAGTAATCAATCAATGATTCGGCATCGGGCCTGTCGTCGCTGCATCATCGAGCGCCGAGACCACGGTCATTCTCACGTCCGCGGAAACCACAAGCAAGGTGCCACACCACACCCGCGCTAACACCCAACCCGCCCGCCGAAAGAGCTTGACGAACAATCTCCCAATAGCCGCAGATGGTCAGCCGGCCATCCCGGACAATGACCACGCCTCCCACCGATTCAAAATCGGGCAGGCCGATTGAATACGTCAAAAACGTAACGGGCATCGATCCGAGGAGAGCCGAGACGATGATGACAGCACCCATGCTGAGCTTGCCGACGCTGCGCAGCCATAAACAAATTGAGATTCCCACTGCCGAGTGAAGATAAGAAATGACCAATGCGACAAGTACAAAACGACCGCCGATTCCGGGATTCAAACCAACAAACAGCAATACGGGCACCGACGGCGCCACCACGGATGCGGAAACTAAACGTCCTAACCGTTGTAATTCCATATGGCGAGCCGTCCCATTTTAGAAGAACGATTGCATTGAGTTGAGCGAAACGGTGCGGCTACCATGAGCGTGGACCCATGAACCGGGCCGAAGTAAACCGACCGTGTGCGCCGGTTTCATATTCCGGGGGATCGATCCAGCGGACGTGAATCGTCGGCTCACTTGTCGTCCGCTTCACTATTTTCATGTCGGTCAATGGGGTTTAAGTAATTGTCGACGACAAAATCGGCGATTGCGCGGCCCAAACGATCGCCCGCGGCTTCATCCGTGCGGAAATGCACGCCGGCATACACCCTGCTGAGGCTCGCCTCTTGCTCGGCCGCGGCGATGGAGTCGAAAGTGCGAACCACTCCCGGAACAACCTCGGATGTGACAGGGAAGTGAAATTGGTTCACGCCAAGAAACGTCCGCAGAACGGACGCTCCGCCGGCGCTGATCACTGCATGGGCCCCAGGATACGACGGATCGGCCGCAGTCTTGCCAGCCTCCGGTAGCCAGGTCGCATCGGAAATTGTGGACGGATTACTATCTGCGTCGGCGCTTCGAATCGCCGTAATCGGCCGCCATCGGTTATAGGTGTACTTGGCGTCGTAAAATGCGATTACGCCATCTGCGATAGTGAAATTGAGGAGTGCGAACAGCCGCGCACTCTGCGCCGTCGTGAGCTGCCGCGATTGAGCCGCGGTTTGCGCGATCTCGTTCCAGTAGTTCTGAATGGCCCCGTTCCAAAATTTGCCCGTAAATGCCTGATCAGTCGTGACGCTCGTGCTGTTGGCGATACCGAGAGACTTCACTTCAATGAAGGCCTGCGTATAGTCGGTACTCGTCAGTGCCGGCGGTGGCCCCGGGCGAAACTGATTTGCGTGCCTTACCGCGAAGGGAGTCACGCGCGACCAATGCGTGAAAACTGGCTGATTCGGAAAATTAGGCGGCGTTGATTGATAGTCCCCCGGAGCGACGCCAAAAACATAGGGAATTGGTGGTGCGGAGGAGTTGTCATCGCTGCGAAGATCGAGCAGCGCGTCCGCAACAGCCTTGCCAATTGCAATACCCTCGGTCTTCTCTGCCCCGTCCGGTATTGGATTCAGCGATTGATCGAGTTGCGCGTCGATCGTCGTTTGCTGTGTCGGGTATAGGGCCATAAGGACCTCATGGGCCGACGAGGCAGCCGCCGCGTCCTGCGAAGCGCGTGGTGATATGCGTTTGAGCCTCACGAGATAAGGGTCATGGGTGCCATCAATGGCATTCACCGCGTCGTACATGGCAGCATGCATTACGGCGAAACTTCGTGTTGGATGGACGGTGGGCGGCTGCGCACCCGGCGTGCGGACGATTGTAAGAAGTGTCCTGTTCCACTGTACAACTGGATTGTCCGGTGCCGTTGCCGACTCGGCTCTATCGGAAGTGCAGATATTGAGAGTCAGAATTGCGCACGCGGTCGCGAGCGACGTCAAGAGTCGTGACATGGTTCATTTCTCCGGTAGAGTCAAACGGATTGTCTTTCCGTAAGTCAAGACTCTCCGAACGCGGAAATTATTCCAGAGGTCATCAATTTTCTTGAAGAGAATTGTCGGCATCAAATTCGACGGACATCCGCGCGCGAAAAGTGTGGACTCGACCTGCCGCGTCGGCCGAGACTCGATCGCGTAACCTTGGCAGCTTTGAGCCGGATGCCAGCTTGTCACAGAGTGCTGGCAGTCGAGGACGCGTCAATGCAGATTCCACACGACCACGTAGCGGCGATGGCTATATTGGACGTGGAAATCGGTAGCAGCCCATGCCCTCGGATTTTGGCAAGGCAAGTCGAGGCCGTCTATTCAGAATCAATTATGGTCGCGGACTTGATGAAGAAAGGTTCGCGATATAGAACTCAATCAAGCGACGGCCGTAGACTTGATTGGCGCCAAGACGCAAATTCATGACCGAATAGCCGATCGGAGTCGTCGAGGGATACACCCGTTGCAAAGAAATCGGGCTATGTCCCGCGCCTGGGCGGGGCAGAGCCCGTGATGGTGCTCCTTGCCTTAAGGGTTCAGTAGCCGCCATAGGGATTGGTCGCCGGCGTGCTGCTGATCGCGATGCTGCCGAACACACCGTCCGTCTGATCGGCCAATCCTGCCGTATAAAAAAGCGTCGTGAACGGTTTGTCGGCATCGCCATCGCCAAACTGCAGCGACCACAGGCCCGGGATCGCAAGGGCCGCGCCGTTAGCGTCCGTCAAGGGCCCCTTCGAGGCTGCCAAAGAAGTGCCATTGGGGGCAAAAATATTGATGGTCCCATCGCCAAAATTGCCGATGAGCAGATCCCCTTCGAACGACCCGAACCCGGCGGGTGCGAGCGCGATCCCCCACGGGGCATTGAGCGCGCCCGCCGAAGCGAAGCGGCTCACGAAGTTGCCGCTGAAGTCGTAGACGTCAACGTAACCCACGCCGGCGCCCGTCACTTCATCGTGCATTGCTGGATCGCGCATGGCGTAGGTGACATAGAGCTGGCTGTTGAGCGCCGTGATGCCAAACGGCACATAGTCGGCTGGTAGGGTCGGGTCGATGAATTTGCCCTGCATGGCCGCAGGCTTCGCGAAGTTGGTATCGAAGACGTCGACCTTGTTGTTGTGCAGGTCGGTGGCGTAGAGGAAATTCGCGCCGCTGACCGTGCCCAGCGCGAGGCCCTTGTACACCGCGTGCTCGGTACCGTTGTCGACGCCGTCGTCGTACGCCGTCACTGCCGTCGCACCGCTGTCTTTCGCCCACGCGGCAATGGTTCCGCCTTCGCCGCTGAACATGAAAAGCGCCGTCTCTTGGCCCTTACTCGTGGTGATCAGGAAACCGCCGATGCCATTGTAGACTTGGCCTGTGGGGTTGGCCGGTACCCCTGCCGCGGACGCCGGGATGGCAATCGCTGTGGCGTTCGATCCGGTGACAGCATTGGTTTCAACCTGGCCGGTGCCGCTATACAGCGAAGTCACATTGCTGTTGTTGTCGGCAATCCAGAAAGGTAAGCCCGGCGCAGTGACCAAACCCCAGGGATTCGATAGGTTGGCGTCAATAGTGGTGGTCGTGGCAACGACCCCGGTCTTGTTTGACACCAAAGCGGTGTCGGCAAATCCGGCTATCGTTTGTTGAGCCATCTGACTGGCATAACCGCTGCCGCCACCACCACCGCACGCCACGACGGAGAGCGCGCAAACCGCGCCGACCGCCAATGAAGCCGATACTCTAGCTGCAATACGATAATTTAAATTCATGGTTACTCTCGATGACGTCGAAATGACGCGAACGGAGACCAGACTGCCGAGCAGGAGATTTTATTCCCGAGCTCGGATCACTTTTATGTTATCGGCGTCACGGGTGCTGATATCTTGCAACAGCCGGACGAGTCCATTCAGCTCATCCCAAGCAATATCCGACACCGCGCAATACACGAGATCCCCCGTCCTCCAGAACGTCAAGTGATACCCATTGCGCGTGGTGTTCTTCGGCAAGCCGTGCTGATCCGCGGCCCAACTGAACACGTTGATGACGTGGGAGCCATGTCGGTAGACCACTACCGCGGCGCGTCGATGATAAAAATAATCGGCGCGCCCGCCGATGAGCCGATAGCCCTGCGGATCGAAATCGGCCACCACTGGGGACACATCGGTGTGACCTGCAAACCACGGCTTGACGGTGTGCTTATCGGTCGACACTACATCGATCAGATGATCCGGCATCAACGATCGCACGTGGGCACTCACCAAGTCCTCGAGCAACGGATTGGTGAGGGGCGGCGCCAGGAGAAAGAAAGCAATGCCAGCCGCGATGGCAGTGCCACCGATGCCGCTGAAAGCGCCCTGCCAGAAAGGCCGTGGTCGCCAGCGTATGAGTCGTTCCTCTTTCAGGCGCGGCCTCTGTACTACGCTTTCGTGATCGAGCGAGCGGATGATTTGTGCGCGCAGCGCCGGCGGAGCGCTCGCGTAACGTAAATCCTGTCGCAGCACGCTACGTACTTGTTCGAGGTCTTCAAGCAGCGCGCGGCATTCGGCGCAGACCTGGCTATGGCGCTCGCTCTTCGTGGCGGAAAACGCATTGAGTTCGCCGTCGAAGCATGCCTGCACCCGCAGCGCCTCAGCGCACTGCATGCGGCTCTCCTTCGGTCTCATGTAGCCATCGCGCCTTGAGCGCAGCCCGCCCACGCGCCAACCGAGACATCACAGTACCGATGGGCACGTTTGTCACCGAGGCAATTTCGCGATAATCCAACTCCTCAATTTCGCGGAGGACCAAGACCTCGCGATGCTCCTCGGACAACCCCGACAGGAGCCGATCGACGGTTCGCTCCTCATCCCGATGGATCGAGGTGCTCTCCGGATCGGGGGTCGTCGCGATCATGGTCTGCCCGTGCTGTACATTATCTTCCTCCGGTAGCGGCACAAAGGCGCGCCGCTGTTGCTGCATGAGCGCAGTCAAATGGCAATTTTTCACGATAGTCAGCAGCCAAGCCTTTACATCGGGCCCTCGGAGAGAGTCAATACCGCGAAATGCGCGCAACATTGCCTCCTGCACGACATCATCCGCGTCCCCCGGCGCACGCGACAACCACCGTGCGAACCGGTACGCCGCATCCAGATGCGGCAGGACCAGCGTATCAAAGCGATGTCGTTTGTCATTCATGGAGCGAATCGCACTCTGCATACGTCGCGTCCGACGGCCTGTTCTCGAACAATAAGACTCGCGGCGCCCCCGATTTATTCCCGGCAATTGCCAAGGGCATCGAGGCCCCCTGACATTCTCCCGTCCTAGGGGTCACCGCACCGAGTGGCGCCGGTTGAGGGCTGTGTGTGCTACTGGCGCTCCGGAATAAACGGCTCGCCCGGATGGTCTTGCTTCCGTTCGGAAGTAATTCCAGCTCTTGGGAAAAAAATGACGCAACTGGCAATGCCAATTCTCCACAGACTGATACCCGCGCTTGCCACTGTGAGTTGTGTAACCCTTCTCTACGGATGTGGTGGCGGCGCTCAGAACACCTACACGGTGAGCGCGAAAGTTTCCGGTCTGTCCGGCTCCGGATTGATATTGCAGCTCGTCGGGGCTAGTGACGTTGCAGTCATGGCTGACGGCAGTTACACGTTCGCAACACCGCTGGCTTCGGGCACGAGCTACCAGGTTAGCGTGAAGACGCAGCCGTCCTCTCCGCAACAAATATGCAGTGTGGCCAATGGTTCCGGAACAATCAGCGCCGGGAACGTCACGGTCACCACAACGTGCGTGACGGTGAGCCATACCGTTAGTGTTACCATATCGGGTTTATCGGGCACCGGACTTGCACTGCAACTTAACGGCGGCAACAATCTGCTGATTACGGCAAACGGTACGGTGGCGTTCGCAGCCTCCATTAACTCCGGAGCGACTTACGCGGTTTCTGTGGAGACGCAGCCCACGTTACCCACGCAGACCTGTTCTGTCACCAATGGCTCGGGAACGATTGGCACCGCCAACGTAAGCGGAGTCGCCGTCGCGTGCATAACGCCGACGTCATTAACCACTCTGTACTCGTTTACTGGCGGCTCTGATGGCTCAGGTCCGAACGGGTCTTTAGTCCAAGGCCAGGATGGAAGTCTCTATGGAACCACATCCGGGACTGTCTTTCGAATCACAATCTCTGGCGAAGAAACGACGCTCTACTCCTTCCCCTCCCCTTCAAGTGCCAATTACGTAGGAGGCACCAGCGCGGGTCTCATCCTGGCAAGCGACGGCAATTTCTACGGCACTATGCAAGGCAACGGACTCGGCAACAACATCAGCGGTACCGTGTACCGGATCAGCCCAACCGGCGCCGAGTCAACGATCTACACCTGGTCAGGAGCGGACGTTGGCGACCTGCCTCTCTTTGGTGGAGTGATTCAAACTAGCAGCGGCCTCCTATATGGAACCGCCTACGGATCCAGTGTCTTCTCGCTCACTACGACCGGTTCGGGCGAGACGGAAGTTCCCGTAATCCAGTATGGATGTGATGGAGTGAGGTCGTCCTTGGTCCAGGCACATGATGGCAGTCTCTACGGAACGATTATCAGTGCCTGCGGTGGCACGGGTACTGGCTCAATGTTCGGCTCAGTGTTCAAAGCGGTGCCGGGATCGGGAACGGGAGCAGTGGCCACCATCAACATCATCGGAAGTATCCCAGCCGGAAGTTTCACATATACCCCTTTTCCGTTGATTGAAGGGAAGGACGGCAATCTCTACGGCACCGCCTCCGGCGGAGGGGCTCAAAGCTTCGGCACGCTGTTCAGGATTACCCCTTCAGGCGTCGGCACCGTGCTGTATTCGTTTGGCGCGGGTCCTTCAGACGGCCAAAATCCGTCCGGAGCCTTGGTGCTGGCCAGTGATGGCAACTTCTACGGAACGACCCTCGCGGGCGGAACGCCCAATGCAAACTGCAAGGCCTCGAACGGCTGCGGCACCCTCTACAGAATTACTCCGTCCGGCACTGAGACGGTGTTGTATTCCTTCGGCAGCAACGCGAGTGATGGCATAGGGCCCAGCGGGGCTTTGCTGCAGGCCAGCGACGGAAATTTGTATGGGGCTACCACTGCCGGCGGAGCGACGAACGCGGGCACTGTATTCGAGCTGGTACTGGGTACGACACCTTGAACGGCAGCGATTGGTCTACCGGACCGGCGCACTCTCAAAAGAAAGAGGTCTGTCTTCATTTCGATCTAGACTGAATGCCTTCACGCGCATGTATGCCGTCGCGCCCAGCAGCCGCCGGCACCGAAGGAGTGACCGCGACGCGCGAGCCTGATAGAACCCACGCTCTCTGGCTTGGAGAGAATCCAAGTCGCGCTCGGCGGCGGGGGAAAGTCGGTACTCAGCCATTTACGCGGCGGACCTACGCTTGAAGGCGTTTGCATCGAGGCGCTTTGGCTTTCCGCTTTTTTCACGCTCGATCAAGGCCCAGCGAATCACCTCGATATCTGCGCCGCGCTCTTGTTGTGGCCGAATAAGATCACGGATGTATTCGCTATCGTTGGTGTAGTGACCACCTTCGACATCGTATAACATATTGATTTTATTTATGTTTCTGGATTGCCGGCTGAGGGATTACTCGGCGCTTGGCGCCTCGCCCGCTCGCTTCGCTCGGGGCCGCCGTCGCTACGCTCCGGCGTTCAACCCGGCCTGCGGCCAAGTTGTCGAATCCCTCTTATGTCGGGGGTTCGACCCTGGGCATATCGGTTCTCAAAAGCTGCCGATAAATTTTTGTGAAATGATGCCGGCTGAGGGATTACTCGGTGCTGCGCACCTCGCCCTCGCTGGCGCTCGGGTCGCCCTAAAGGGCGATCGCCGCCGCTGCGCGGCGTCGTCGAACCGTCTTGTTTTATGTCGGGGGTTCGACCAACATACTCGTTTAGGCGCAAAATTGCTTTCAAACAATTTTTTTGAAAATGGTGCCGGCTGAGGGATTCGAACCCCCGACCTACGGTTTACAAAACCGTTGCACTACCACTGTGCTAAGCCGGCGCGGAGCAGGGCCCCATTATAGCGAAGGCGAGCGCAATGACCTGCATTGTGTCGGTGCGTCGGCAAATCGCGATGGTGCCTACACTTTATGACTAGCGTTTATTTCGGCGCGGCCGGTATCGAAGGCGCCGCACCCAATAGATCCACCGCCGCCTGATAGAGTTTGGCGCGGACTAAAAACCGTTCATTGGCACGCGTGATATAGCGAATGGCGATCTCGACGCCACCGACGACCGGTTTCACGTTGACGCCGGCCGTACCGGAGAAAACCTTGCCGCGCTGCGTGGGAACCGCGCGTTGCCACTCCTGCTCTGCTTGACTGGCGCTGTCGGCGGTCGCTTCGACCACCTGTTTTGTGATGGCGTCGACAATCGGGTAGGGATCGCGTCCGATGGGCACGATCACTTGCAGCTCGTCCCACAGCCATTGCCCCGAGGTTGAAAAGTTGAAGTAATGCCCTTCGATGGCAAAGCTATTGGTAAAGGTTACCCGTCTGCCGGTCGGGTGCCCGGAATCGCTCCAATTACCCGTCTCCAACAGCACCGTATGGAACATGCCGAGTTCCGTTACCTCGCCGCTCACGCCGTTGATTTCCACCCAGTCGCCGACACGAATGCCATTGCGGCCCATCAGCACCAGCCAACCGAAGAACGCGACAATAAAATCCTTGAGCGCCACCGTAAGGCCCGCGCCCACGATACCGATCGTGGCAGCGAATTGACTTGGCATGCCCATGACGATCAGCAAAATGATGAGTAGGGCGACGATGCGCAAGCTCACGCGCGCAATGCTGCGCAGCGTTTCCACCTGTCGCCGATCCAACTTCGGACTGTCAAGCAAGCGCTGCAACCAACTATCGAGCAACAGCAGTGCAATCAAGATGAAGATGACGATCAGCGCATCGACCAGCATTTCATGCGTAAGAACTTGGGATTGCAGTCCAATCAAGAAGGCCCACTGGCCGTAAATGCTTGCGAGCTGGTTTTGATCCGCGATGCGCCGATTCAGCAGCGTTAATATGGCTTGATCTGCCGCAATGGCCTTAGTGCGGCCGACGAGCGTAGCGGCATCTTCGTGCGTACGCGGGGCCGCCGCGTGGCCGGCAAGTTCCGGGATGCTGCCCTTGTTCGCTTCAAGATCGCTCGCCAGAGCTGCACGGCGGACGCTTAGCGCCTGAGCCAGCTGCGAGGCGCTCGATCGTGCCTGCTCCAACACCTGTTCCTTCTGTCTCAGTAACCGCCAGTCACGAAATTTCCCAATCACTCCGTGTTGACCATCGCGTGCGGCTGCAGCGACGGCCGGACTCAGACGCGCCTTGGTTTGTACCTCGTGCTGCTGCACCATGGTTTCGATTTGCTTCCGGGGATTGCCGCCGGCATCAACCAGGTCTTGGTTTGCTTCCTCCAGCTCGTCTTTGTCCAATTCCGACTGCGACTGCGCCAGGTCCAGTTGATCCTGGATTTTGTCCTTCTGATCCGCTTTCGCCTGCGCAAGCGCAGCGGTGAGGTCATTCACGCGTTGCTCATCGGCGGCGAGCAACGCCTGCGACTTGGTAATACGGCCTTGAATGGCCGCGGCGCCCGAATTCAACGCGGGCGGATGTGCCTCGGCATCGCGCAATGCTTCCGTGAACGCCAGGTCGAGTTCGTGGTCAGAGATACGCAATGCCGACTGGCCCAAGGCCTGCTCTTCAGGGCTGAGCGCAAGTTGCAGCAGCGATTGCGCGGTGGAGTAGGTGCTTTGGTCAACCAGATCCGTGGAAGTGATCGCAGCCGCGTGGGTTTTCCGGCCATGAGGGGTCGGGGGAGCCGTTTTCCACCATGCTACGCCTGCCAAAATCAGCAACAACCCCAGCAAAGCGCCCAGGATTTTTTCGGCAAGGGTCAATCGCTTCATGGCCCGGTGCTCGCTAGTGCCAGCTGCCAACGGCTTCTCGGGCAGCTTGGTTCAAAGGTCGCGCGACAAGCCCGCTTTGCGAGACCTTGATCTCGTATAAAGCGCCGTCGGCCATAGGCAAAAAAGTGGCGCTTCCATATAACGCATCCATCCAGGGAATCCACGACCGGTAGCGATGGATCAGTTCCCAGGGGTCGACGCGGCCGGCCGGATGCAAATCATAGACGGTGCGGGTCAGGGTACGTTCTTCATCTAGGTGCGAGTAGCGGCCGCTGATGCGTTCCAGACGGTAGGCTGTATCGAACCCAACGATATTGGCGAAGGCGTGCCATTTGAGAACGCGGGCGTCGATCTGCCACTCGTCTCCGCTCAGTGCAAAATTGGCGCGGT
The DNA here is from genome assembly GCA_034667905.1 of Gammaproteobacteria bacterium. Lineage (GTDB taxonomy): Bacteria > Pseudomonadota > Gammaproteobacteria > Steroidobacterales > Steroidobacteraceae > Bog-1198. Next base: position 20,851 of record JAXDQK010000069.1, read on the forward strand.
CGCCGTCCGGATAACTTAGAACCGCGTCAAACTGGCGATCCCCGATCTTCGAAAACTGCAGCTCGGCCGCTGCTTGTTCATGGCTCAGGCGCTGGTAGCTGCGCAGACTCGTGCCGACGAGCACCGCGCAAACGGCAGCCAACAAAAAAATGAGTGCCGCCGCGCCATGCGCCATGCCGCCCATGACTTTCCGCCGCCGCAGTCGGCGGATGGCAGCGACGAAAAAAAGCAGACCGATGAGCGCGCAGACAACGATTAGTGCGGTGAATGTCATGGCGGTTGGATCTTAACGGGAACCGGAACCGAACCTCATGGGACTAACAAAACACTTAGCCCGGTCCCGGTGTCTCGTTGCAGACCGGTGTAGTTTGCTTTGTTTCCAATGATTTGCAAGTGCTGTAGGTCTCGATTGCATGAACGTTCGTGTTGATTTCGAGGTCGGTATCGGCAAATATGATGAAAAGGGGTCATTCAGTTAATGTGGATCGTTCAAGTTGCGCTGCGGCGTCCATACACGTTTTTGGTGATGGCGCTACTGATTCTCCTCGCAACACCGCTGGTTCTTCTCAAGATGTCTACCGACATCTTTCCCGAAATAAATATCCCGGTCGTCAGCATCGTCTGGACTTATAGCGGGCTGTCGGCTCAGGAAATGGGTCAGCGCATTACGGCCGTGACCGAGCGCAGCCTGACCACGACCGTTACGGACATCGAACACATCGAGTCTCAGTCCTTTGCCGGCATGTCGGTCACCAAGGTCTTTTTTCAGCCGAATGCCAATATTCCTACCGCCGTTGCCCAAGTCGTCGCCATCGAGCAGCAGCAATTGAAACAGCTTCCCCCGGGAACGTTGCCGCCGCTGATCATGAAGTACTCCGCGTCTGCAATCCCGGTGATACAACTCGGCATCTCCAGCGCTACGCTGGGGGAGCCTGCGCTTTTCGACGCCGCTTGGAATTTCTTGCGCCCGCGCCTCGTGACCATCCCCGGTGCCGCCGTACCGTTCCCATACGGTGGCAAAACCCGTCAGATCTCGGTCGATTTGGATACCTCGGCGCTGCTTGCAAAGGGATTGACGCCGAATGATGTGGTCAATGCCGTCAATGCGCAGAACCTCATATTGCCGTCTGGCACCGTCAAGATCGAATCGACTGAGTACGCAATCGCCCTGAACGGTTCGCCCGACACCATCGCGGGGCTCAACCGCATTCCGGTCGTCACGAAGAACGGCGCCACCACCTATTTGTCCGAGGTCGCGCACGTCCGCGACGGGTTCTCGCCGCAAACCAATATCGTGCGCCAAAATGGCGAGCGCGGCGTGCTGATGTCCGTCATCAAGAATGGCGGCTCCTCAACCTTGGACATCGTCAGTACCTTGCGCCAGGTGTTGCCGGAGGCGGCTCAAATCCTGCCGAAGGATTTCAAAATTACGCCTCTTTTTGATCAATCCGGTTTCGTCAGAGCTGCCATCAGCGGGGTTGTGCGCGAGGCGGCCATCGCGGCCTGCCTAACCGCCATGCTGATTTTGGTGTTCCTCGGCAATTGGCGAAGCACCTGCATCATTGCAGTCTCCATTCCGTTGTCCATTCTATGCTCGATCATCGCCCTGTACATCGCAGGGGAAACCCTGAACATCATGACCTTGGGCGGTCTTGCGCTGGCAGTCGGCATCCTGGTCGACGATGCAACCGTTACCATCGAAAATATCGAGCGACATGTTCATCTCGGCTCGGATCTGCACAAGGCCATATTGGATGGGGCCGGCGAAATAGCGCTTCCGGCGCTCGTGTCCACGCTCTGCATCTGCATCGTGTTCGTGCCGATGTTTTTCCTTACCGGCGTAGCGCGATATTTATTTGCCCCGCTGGCGGAGGCCGTAGTATTCGCCATGCTTGCCTCCTATGTGCTCTCGCGCACCCTGGTACCGACCTTGGTCATGCTGCTCATGGATCACGCACCGGTGCACGCCGACGCGCGCCAAAGCCTGCTGCGCAGAGTCTATCGGGCATTCGATGCTCGCTTCGAAAAGCTGCGCGCCGGCTACAGCAGCATTCTGGCGGAAGTACTGGGCAGGCGGCGCACGTTTGCCGGCGCATTTCTAGGCTTTTGCGTCCTTTCTTGTGCACTGGTTTTCGTCCTGGGACGGGATTTCTTCCCGACTGTGGATGCCGGCCAGATTCGAATGCACATGCGGATGCCCTCCGGCACGCGCATAGAGGAGACCGCGCGGGTGGCTGACCAAGTTGAGATCTTCATTCGAACTCTCGTTCCCGCCGACGAACTCGGGACCGTGCTGGACAATCTGGGAGTGGCGCTCAGCAGTATCAACAACACCTACAGCAATGCCGGTACATTTGGGACCTTGGACGGCGAAATTCAAATCTCCCTCAACGAAGGCCATCATCCGACCCAGCGCTACATCGAGGAGATGCGCCGTGAACTTCCCAAGCGCTTTCCGGGCGTGGAGTTCTTCTTTCAACCGGCTGACATGGTGACCCAGATATTGAATTTCGGGCTGCCTGCTCCCGTCGATGTGATGTTTGCGGGCGCCGATGTGCGTACGAATTTTGAGTTCGCCTCGAAGTTCATGAAGCAGATAAAGCAAATTCCCGGGACCGTCGACACCCATATCCATCAGCGGCTGGACCTGCCCACCTTGGCTCTGCAAATGGACCGTACACAGTTGCAAACAGTCGGATTGAGCGCCAATGACGTCGCGCAGAATCTGCTCATCACGACCTCAGGCACGACCCAGACATCGCCCGGCTTCTGGTTGGATCCGGCCAACGGCGTGGTCTACAACTTGTCGGCGCAGTCGCCGCAGTACCAAATCGACAGTGTGGATGCGCTGCTGCGGACGCCGGTGCGCACCACCGCCGGTACTTCGTCGCAACTACTGAGCAACCTGGTGAGCGTGTCGCCCGCCGCCCAGGTTGTCGTGAGTTCGAGGTATAACCTTGCCCCTGTCATCGATGTCTACATCAGCGTGCAAGGCCGGGACTTGGGCAGTGTCACCACCAAAATCAAAGGTTTGGTTGAGGATATGCGTCCGCAATTGCCGCGCGGTTCGTCGATAATAGTGCGCGGACAGGCCCAGACCATGCGTACGTCCTTCATCGAATTGGGAGTGGGACTCGTGATGGCGATTGTCATGGTGTATTTGTTGATCGTGGTGAATTTCCAGTCCTGGATCGATGCATTCATCATCATCACGGCGCTGCCGGCGGCACTGGCCGGGATCTGTTGGATGCTGTTTCTGAGCGGCACCACGTTGAGCGTGCCGGCACTTACCGGCGCGATCATGACCATGGGCGTCGCCACCGCGAACAGCATTTTAATCGTCTCATTTGCTCGCCAGAGGATGAACGAAGGCCTGGACCCGATCAGCGCTGCCCGCGATGCCGGGGCAACCCGCATCCGCCCGGTGCTGATGACGGCCTTGGCCATGATCATCGGTATGATTCCCATGGCGCTCGGTCTGGGAGAGGGAGCCGAGCAGAATGCGCCGTTGGGCCGTGCCGTGATCGGCGGGCTGGCATTTGCAACGGTTTCCACATTATTTTTTGTGCCGGTCATCTTCGCCGGTCTGCATCGGCGCCTCGAGCAGCGCAAGCACGCGCGTGGGATAATTTAGGTATGTCCAAGACTCACACCCAGCCGGCGGCGGTGAAGCGCGCGAAGCTGCTCATCGGCGCGATCATGGGTGCTCTCATTATCGGCGGCGTCATTATCTTCGTGCTCCGCGGCTTTCAAGCCTCCGCTCTCGCGGCGGCCACCGAAATCCATGCCAAACAATACGTCAGCACCACCACGCCCAAGATGGGCGGCGATGGCATGCCATTGACTTTGCCCGGCACACTACAAGGAATCAACGAAGCGACGTTGTACGCGCGCAGCAACGGCTTCGTGCTGCGCTGGACCAAGGACATCGGCAGTTCGGTCAAGAAGGGCGAGTTGCTGGCGGAGATCGCTGCGCCGGAGATCGATCAGGAGTTGTCGCAAGCTGCGGCCGCCCAGGACCAGACCGCATCAAGCGAGGCACTGGCGAAGAGTACTGCGGAGCGTTGGAAGAGTCTTCGAGAAAAAGACGCGGTCACGCAACAGGATCTGGACGAACGGCTCAGCACGTACCTTCAGGCCCGGTCGAATTTGGCATCCGCGAAGGCGAACACCGCGCGGCTGCGTAATTTGCAAGGCTTCAATAGAGTGGTCGCGCCTTTCGATGGCGTTGTGACCAGCCGTAAGATCGACGTGGGCGACTTGGTTGATGCCGGAAATGGCGGAGTGGGAAAAGCCCTTTTCACCATTGCTCAAATCGATCCTCTGCGTCTCTATGTATTCGTACCGCAGGTGTATGCGCAGCAGGTCAAAGTGGGCGACCAGGTAACGGTGAGCTTGGCCGAACGGGGCGCAGAAGAATATAAAGGCACCATAGCGCGCACCGCACGCGCCATCGACACCGCTACACGCACCATGCAGGTCGAGATCAGGGTTCCGAATCCCAAGGATGCGCTTATCGCAGGCGCATACGTGCAAGTGAATTTACCCATCAAACAGGATGCGGCTGCGCTTCTGGTTCCGACCAATGTGCTGTTGTTCCGTCCCGATGGCCCGCGAGTCGCGACGGTGAATGCGGATGGGCGAGTACGGTTGAGTGCCGTGAAGCTGGGAACCGATTTTGGCAGCACCGTAGCCGTCACGAGCGGCTTACAGCCGGATGATCGGGTTATCCTAAACCCGGCCGATTCCCTTGCCGACGGCGATATCGTGACTGTCCGATAAGCATGCGCTCCGGGCTAAGAGCTGCTCTGCGGGCGGCAATGGGTCTTACGGGCCTGTTGACGGGTTGCGCGGTCGGTCCTGACTACCACCGGCCTTCCGCGGATATCCCCCCGGCATGGCAGCCCACGGCGCCGTGGCAGGAAGGGGTGCCAAGCGACACCCTGCTCAAGGGCAAGTGGTGGGAGTTATTCCAGGATCCGCAGTTGAACCCGCTGGTGGAACAGGCCTTGGGCAGTAACCAGAATCTGCGCGTGGCAGCTGCACGCTTGGAGCAGGCACACGATCAGCTCACCATCGCACGGTCGGCACTATTCCCCTCGATTGATTTAGGTGCTTCCGCCTCGCGCAGCAAGAATTCAGCGAATCGTCCCCTGGCAACTTATTCATTTTCCAACCAATCGACCGTGCAAAACGATTTCCGCGTAGGACCTGCAGTCAATTGGGAAATCGATCTTTTCGGCCGCGTGCGCCGCCAAGTGGAAGGGGCGCGTGCCAGCGCCCAACAGGCCCAAGCGGATTTTGAAAACACGCGTCTCGCCTTGATGGCCGAATTGGCGACTGACTATTTCTCTTTGCGAGAGGCCGACGCTGAGATCGACGTAGTGCGAAGCAGCCTTGAGCTGGAACGCGGCGCCCTGGCTTTTGTTTCTTCCAGACATGAACTGGGCTTCGCAACGGGGCTGGACCTCGCGCAGCAACAGGCGTTGCTCGAGGCCGCCGCGGCTCAACTGGAGCTTTTGCAAAATCAGCGCGCGCAGTTTGAACACGCTATTGCAACCATGATCGGCACATCCGCGCCGAGCTTCACGCTCGCGCCGGCCGCGTCGGTGCCGCCACTACCGACGGTACCGGTAGGGCTGCCCTCAGACTTATTACAGCGCCGGCCCGACGTGGCTTCGGCTGAACGGGCAATGGCGGCGGCAAACGCCCGAATTGGCGTCGCGCGGGCCGCGTATTTTCCCATCATTGATCTTGCGCCCGGCCTTGGCGCGCCGAGCCTGGGCTGGGAAAGCACGGCGCTCGCCAATCTGGTCACGGCACCCAGCCGCATCTGGTCGATCGGGCTGTCGGCTTCGCAAAAGCTTTTTGATGCCGGCGCCACCCGGGCTAACGTTCGTTTTGCCGATGCCGACTACACCGCCGCGGTGGCCACATATCGACAGACCGTATTAACGGCGATGGAAGAGGTGGAAAACGGCATCACCGGCTTAACATCGCTCGAAAGGGCTCGAATCCAGGCCGATGCCAGCGTGCGCAGCGCCCAAAAGGCCTTCGACATTGCCAGCGAGCGCTACAAAGGGGGCGTCGACACGTATCTTGACGTCATCACCGCTCAGCAAACACTGCTGACCAATCGACGCCAGGCGGCGCAGATTCAGGGGCAGCAATTTGCCACCGCAGTTTATCTGGTGAAGGCACTGGGCGGGGGATGGAGCCAACCTTCGCCGCCGGTTACGCGCAGCGATTAATTCCTGGCCGCTGTTGCCGGCTTGTGCAAGCTGTCGATGGCCATGGCTGGCGATATGGCATTTGATTGGACGAAGTCCACACCGAGAGCCGTCAACCATTCCTGCTCCGCAGCCGTGTCGGTGCGCTTGGCTACGGTGTGCATGCCGAGAACACGCGCCATTTGTACCACGCCGGTGATGGACGCCTGCGCCACTTTATCGGTGCGCATTTTCGCCGTGATCTCTGGAGCAAGCTTTATATAACGCACGCCCGGCAAGCGCAGCAGCTCGAAGCATTCCGTGCGCAATGCGAAGTCATCGAGCACCAACGGGCAACCCAATCGATGCAGGGCGGTGGCGACGTCGCTGATTTTGTCGGCAAGGGTGAGTGCGGTTGGCGCGTCGACTTCAAAAGCGATAGTCCCCTTGGGAAGGGACGATTTGACCAAGCACAGGTCGACGAACTTGATGAAATGCTCATCGTGCAGCGCAGTGGTCGTCAGATTGACGGAAAACATGACCGGATCCGTCTGCCATGTGTCCGGATGGCGTATCAGCCAGCCGATCAGCTCCGTGATGACGCGGCGGTCAATCATGGAACCGAGGCCGTTCTCGACCGCAGCCTTCAACATGGCATGCGGTGCGGCATTGGGCGCTTCATCGGACCCGGAGCGCAGCAATACCTCGTAGCGTTTCATTTGGCTACCTTTTGACAAGGGAACCAGGCGCTGCACATGCAGAGCAATCGGGCTCTTGCGCATGGCAGCGTTAAGCCTATCGATTTCCGGGGGAACCCCCTTCGGGACCTGCGACCTTTCTGAAAGCTCAAGTGATGGGATTGGCGCGGGCGTAGGCGCGGGCGCTGCAGTTTGGGCGGGCGCTGCAGTTTGGGCGGGCGCTGCACTCCGGGCGGGCGCCGCGCTGCGGGCGGGCGTTGTTGTTCGCGCTGCGCTCACGTGGCTGACGTAGCTCGCGGGCCGCGATACGTTGGCGGGATTCGGACCCGCAGCGCGCATCGGCGCGCGCGAGACGATCTGCTCCAGTTGGGCAGCGATGGTCCGAGGGCCCACGGCGAGGGGTGCGGCGGCTGCCGGGCTTGGCGCAGTGCGCGCAACGGGTGCCGCTGCGAGAACAGCAGGCGCAGCGGATTGAACGGCGGGCGCGGCGCTCGCGGCTCGCAGGCGCGTGCTAGTTTCTGAGGAAGTGCTCAAGGGCGCGCCGCCGGGATCTGGCCGCATAGCGGCGAATTGCAACAACGCCCGTTGCAGCTTGGGTGTCATGAGTTTCGGCGCGCCTTGCGCAACGATCCTCGTGTCCATGACAATCATGACCAATCCGACGATGGCGCGGCGCGCGTTCACAGCCCGCACCATCAGCGCCGAGCGCGAATCACCCAAATCAAAGGACAATATCGGGGCAGCAGCGGGATTGGTGAATGCTTCTGCGGCCTCGCGGACCGCATTATGCTCGTCTGGCCCCATGGAGCTTTCGCTCAGCCACAGCACATCACCAGCCTGGTCATGCAAGGATACGGCGTGGGTGCGATTCGGTTCGATTGCCGAGCGGACTTTCTGGCAAACGGCATCGAAATCGACAAGCGGACTATCCGATTGCATTAAGGGGTTGCCCTTCTCCATAGATCCGCTACTCGAAGTGTATAGCCCTATATTTACCGTACCGGCGCTCCGCCTGATGTGATGTCTTCGCCAAAACCCGACAGTGGGCGGTTTAGCGCACCGGGTATTACATATCGTCGGCGGCGGACGTGTTAGCGGGCTACACTGCACAGGATATGAGCGAAAAAACCCAGCGCCAGTTCAAATATTACGATTTTGTGATGGCGGCCTACGTCTGCGTTTTGCTGTGTTCCAACTTGATCGGACCGGCGAAGGAGACCACGCTTCCTTTGCCCTTCGGCGGGAGCGTGACTTTTCTCGCCGGTGTTCTGTTCTTTCCGATTTCCTACATTTTCGGCGACATTTTGACCGAGGTATATGGGTACGGACGCGACCGGCGTGTCGTATGGGCGGGGTTTGCGGCGCTTGCCTTTGCATCCCTCATGGCGGCTGTGGTGGTCCACTTGCCGCCCTCGGCGAACTCCCTTGCCACTCAGGGCGCGGTGGAGGCAATCTTCGGCAACACGCCCCGTATCGTGGCCGCATCGATTATCGCTTTTCTTTGCGGAACCTTCGTCAATAGCTACGTGCTGGCCAAGATGAAAATCTGGAGCCGCGGCCGTTGGTTGTGGACGCGTATCGTAGGCTCCACGCTGTGCGGTGAGCTGGTGGATTCGGTGCTCTTCTACTTTGTCGCTTTTTTCGGCCGTATGACGCTGCCCCATCTGATCGCCATCATGTTCACGCAATATGCTTTAAAGAGCGGCTGGGAAATCATTGCTACTCCGTTGACCTATCGAGTCGTCGCCTTCCTGAAGAAAGCCGAAAACGAGGATTATTACGACATCGATACGAATTTCACCCCTTTCTCGCTGAAGGCCTGAACTTAAGGCCACCTGATGCAATTGGTCGCGGCTTCGCCACAATTTGCCACGACTTCAGCTCATCCTCGCCCGAATGTGGGCTCGTAATGTCTCCCATGAGGCGACGGTCGTCGCCTCGAATGGCGAGGAGCGAGGAGTTTGTCATGAGCACGAGATATTCCAAGTTGGTTTGGACGATTGGATTGATTGGCCTTAGCACCGCGGCTTTGGCCGGCGAACCTAAGACCCGGCCGCCGCAGGAGCCAGCTGGATTCATATCGGGGGCTGTGATCGGCGCCTTCGCGGCTGGCCCGATCGGTGCGGTCGTGGGTGCCGGACTCGGCGCCTGGCTGGGTAATCGAGTGCATCGAGCGGGCGAAGCTAAAAAGGCGGAAATCCAGGTGGCCATGCTGACCACCGATAAGGCGAAGCTGCAGATCGACAAGTCGACCCTGACGAACGAAAAAGACCAGCTGTCTCAAACCAACCAAGACTTGAGTAACAAGCTCGCGGAACAGTCGCAGCAGGTCGAAATGGTTCAAACGGCGAAAGCAGATGCGTCCGAGGTCCTCGATGGGCTACAGGGTGATGTGTTGTTTCGTACCGGCAGTGCGGAAATCACCCCCGATATTGCGCATCAGATTCAAGTGCTTGCACAAGCCGTGGCAAAGTCCCCTGAGCTCAAGATCCGAGTGGATGGGTATGCGGATCCGCGCGGCACCGTTGATACCAACTTGAAGTTGTCTCAGGACAGGGCCAATGCGGTGCGCGACCTATTGCTTGCCTCCGGTGTGAACGAGCAGGTGCTGGAAGTCAACGCTTATGGAAAGAGCCAGAGCACTGCTGAAGACAATGATGGCTACGCCCTGGAGCGCCGCGTCAGATTGACGCTGCAGATGGAATCGGGCGCGGCGGTAGCCCAGGTTGGCAAGAATGAGTGAATTGGCGAAGCCACGATGAGCCGATGCGGCCCGCTGTCTTAACTGCAGCGGGCCGCACTTGTTTCCGCGTATACCCTAAGCCTACGATAGCGTATGAGCGCGCCCCCCAAAATAGTGGTACTCGATCGATATCAGACCGGAGAGTCTGCCAACCCGTCCCACGAAAATATTCTTGCCGGCATTCCGCGTACGCGCGTATCGAATCAATACAGCGACGCTTCCGGGGAATTCTTTTGCGGCTTCTGGACCAGTACGGCGGGTAAATGGCGCGTTCGCTACACCGAGCACGAGTTCTGCGTGATCATGGAAGGCCGCGTGCGCATCGAGTCCGTCTCCGGTGAAAAGCACGAGTTCAAAGCCGGCGATGCATTCGTCGTACCCGCCGGCTTCGAGGGCATCTGGGAAGTCAGTGAGCCGTGCAAAAAATGGTATTCGATTTTCGAGCCGAAGACCTGAACGTCAGGGAGTTTCGCGGATCACTGACCCCAAGATCTCGAGCATGTGCTCGATTTGCTGAGGTTCGATGATCAGCGGCGGCGCCATCGCAATAGTATCGCCGGTTTGACGCACCATGACGCCTCGCTCGAAGCACTTGAGGAACACCTCGTAGCCGCGCGCGCCAGGCTTTCCTTGGCGCGGTTCCATCTCCACTCCGCCGATTAGACCGTAATTTCTCACATCGATCACATGGGGCAGACCGCGCAGCGAATGCACTGCGTTTTCCCATTGCGCGCTTAGAGCAGCGGCCCGCGTGAGCAGTCCTTCTCTTTGATAGATGTCCAGCGCCGCCAAGGCCGCGGCGCAGGCAACAGGGTGCGCCGAGTAGGTGTAGCCGTGAAACAATTCGATCGAATTCTCCGGCCCCTGCATGAATGCCTCATAAATCTTGCGCTGCGAAAACACCGCTCCCATGGGTATGGCGCCGTTGGTCAAGCCCTTTGCCGTAGTCATGAGATCGGGAGTGACCTCGAATGCTTGGGACGCGAAGGGCTTGCCGACGCGGCCGAAGCCCGTGATCACTTCGTCGAATATCAACAGGATGTCATGCTTGTCGCAGATCTCCCGCAGCCGCTTCAAGTACCCGGCGGGGGGCAAAACCACTCCGGCAGAGCCGGAGATCGGTTCGACGATGACCGCCGCAATGGTGGACGCATCGTGCAAGGCGATGAGCCGTTCAAGTTCGTTGGCGAGATGCGTTCCCCAGTGAGGCAATCCGCGCGAGAAGGCGTTGTGTTCGATATCGAGGGTGTGCGGCAGATGATCGACACCAGGCAGCATCGACGAGCCGAAAAACTTGCGATTATTAATCATGCCTCCGACCGACATGCCGCCGAAGCCCACGCCGTGGTAGCCCTTTTCACGGCCGATGAAACGCGTACGCTGTCCTGCGCCCCGGGCGCGGTGGTAAGCGATTGCGATCTTCAAGGCGGTGTCGACGGACTCGGAACCGGAATTGGTAAAAAAGATCCGGTCAAGCTGCGGCGGGGCAATCTTAGCCAAGCGGTTCGCCAGTTCGAACGCGATTGGGTGGCCCATTTGAAATGTGGGCGCAAATTCCATGGTTTGCAGCTGCTTGGTGACCGCTTCGGTGATCTCGCGTCGGCCATGGCCGGCATTTACGCACCACAGGCCTGCGACTCCATCCAGCACTTGGCGGCCGTCGCTGGTCCAATAGAACATTCCCTCCGCCCGAGCCAGCAGACGGGGACTGGCTTTGAACTGGCGATTGGCGGTGAACGGCATCCAAAAGGCGTCGAGTTCGGGATTCGTCGCGGCGGGTGTGAGCTGGGCGTTCATGACGTAGTCCTTGCGAGGGGAGACTTAATGCGCCCCAATGATAAGGAAAATTGACACGTAGCTCAATTTTCGGCATATCTCGGGGCCCACTGTCTATTATAATAGACAACATGACCTTAGACGTGGGTGCCCATTTGAAGGCCGTGCGGCAAATGTACGGCTTGTCGCAACGTGAAATGGCGAAGCGCGCCGGCGTCACCAATGGACTTATCTCGTTAATCGAACAAAACCGGGTCAGCCCCTCGGTGAGCTCGCTGAAAAAAGTGCTTGATGGCATCCCGATGACACTCGCCGATTTTTTCAACCTCGACTTGGGAGGCAAGCCGCAGGTGTTTTTCCCGCGCGAGGAACTCGCCAACATCGGCACCGGGAGCGTCGAGCTGCGTCTCGTGGGCGGTCGCTCGGTAAAACGCGGCATGGCGATCTTGCACGAGCGTTACGCGCCCAATGCCGACACCGGCGAGGAAATGCTGACCCATGCGGGCGAGGAAGGCGGGGTCATCGTCAAGGGAAAAATTGAACTCACCGTGGGCGGGGAATCGCGCGTACTGGCCGCCGGTGATGCCTATTATTTCAAGAGCTCCGTGCCCCATCGATTCCGCAACGTTGGACGCGAAGATTGCGAGATCGTGAGCGCCAGCTCGCCGCCGACCTTTTAATCAGCACCGTCAGGCCGCATATCGAAGCTCTTCAGGTAGCATAAGCGGCTTATGACAACGGTAACGGTAGCGGCCACCCAAATGGCGTGCAGTTGGGATCGGGACGCCAATATGGCGCGTGCGGAAAGCCTCGTGCGCAAGGCGGCAGCGGCGGGTGCACAGGTAATTCTGTTGCAAGAGCTGTTCGAGACGCCGTACTTTTGCAAGGACCACATCGCACGGCACCTCGAACTCGCGCTGCCCCTTGATGGCCACCCGGCAGTCGAACATTTCCGCGGCGTCGCGGCCGAACTCGGTGTGGTGCTGCCGATCAGCGTGTTCGAACGCGCCAACAATGCCTTTTATAATTCGGTGGCCATCCTCGATGCGGACGGGTCCGTGCTCGGCAGTTATCGCAAATCGCACATTCCGGAAGGGCCCGGGTATCACGAAAAGTTCTATTTCTCTCCCGGGGACACGGGCTTTAAGGTATTCGACACGCGCTATGCAAAGCTGGGAGTCGCGATTTGCTGGGACCAGTGGTTCCCCGAGGCGGCTCGGGCCATGGCGTTGATGGGTGCCGAAGTCTTGCTATACCCCACCGCGATCGGCTCCGAACCTCAGGACGCCACCATCGATTCCAGCGGTCATTGGCAACGCACCATGCAAGGCCACGCCGCAGCCAACGTCATGCCGGTGGTAGCCTCGAACCGCATCGGCACCGAGAAGGGCGAGAAGTACACCATGACATTTTACGGATCGTCGTTTATCGCATCCCCCACCGGTGAGAAGCTCGCCGAAGCGGATCGCGAAAGCGAATCGGTATTGACCGCCTCCTTCGATCTGGACGAAGTCCGGCGCTATCGGCAGTCCTGGGGTGTTTTCCGCGATCGGCGGCCCGACCTTTACTACCCCTTACTCTCCCTCGATGGACGCGGCTGACAATCTCGTATTCGTTGACTTGGAAACGACGGGCGGCAATCCCGGTTACCATCGAATCACCGAAGTCGGCATCGTCCGGGTGCAAAACGGCGTACTCCTCGAAGAGTGGAATTCGCTGGTGAACCCGGAGTGTCCCATTTCACCGTACATCCAGGCTTTCACGGGCATCAGCAGCGAGATGGTGGCCGATGCGCCGCTGTTCGCAGATCTCGCCGAAACCATCCTCGGGAAGTTGCAAGGCGCGGTGTTCATCGCGCATAACGCCCGTTTTGACTACTCTTTCCTGCGCAGCGAGTTTCGGAAGGTAGGCATCGATTTTTCTGCGGAGGTTTTATGCACAGTCAGGCTGTCGCGCCGATTGTTTCCGGAACAAGCCCGCCACAATTTGGATGCCGTAATGGAACGCCACGGATTGGTTTGCAGCGCCCGGCATCGCGCGCTGGGCGACGCGCGAGTACTGTGGGATTTGTGGTCGAATTTGCAGCGGGATACGCCCGGGGACCTGCTCTGGAGCGCCGCTGCCCATGCGATGCTATCGGTTCCGAAATTGCCCGCGCATCTGCCGGCAGGGCTGGCGGATGAGCTGCCCGAGATGCCGGGCGCGTACCGATACTTCGGTGAGAACGATGTCTTGCTGTATATCGGCAAGAGCAATTCCCTGCGCTCGCGCATCTTGACGCAGCTCGCCGATGCTCGCGAGGGATCGCGGGAAGGGAAATTGGCGGCCGAGGTGAGACGCGTCGATTGGGTGCAAACGGCGGGCGAACTCGGCGCCATGCTGCTGGAAGCAAGCTGGGTAAGAACGCAGAAACCTCTCTACAACCGCCGCCTGCGAAGCAACGCGGACTCGGTGACCCTGCGGCCCGCGGCTGACGCCTGCGGGTTCGTGCGCGTGCAGCGCATCGATACGTTGGAACCTGGCGATCTGGCGCAGAGCTTCGGTGTGTTTCATTCCGAGAAAGATGCGCGCAAAGCACTCACCGATATTGCGCGCGCGCACCAGCTGTGCCTCAAGATACTGGGCCTGGAAGAGAGTTCAGGGTCCTGCTTCGCCTCGCAGGTTGGCAAGTGTCGAGGCGCTTGTGCCGGGAAGGAGCCGTTGATCCTGCACAACATGCGTGTGCAAATGGCTTTATCCGCGCTGAAAATCAAGAGCTGGCCGTTCCGCGGCCGAATCGCGCTGCGTGAGCGAGCGGTGGGCGGGTTTGCATCCGATGGCACGCGCGGCGGGGAGTTCCATGTGCTCGACCAGTGGATGTATCTCGGATCTGCGCGCTCCGAGGAGGAGCTGGCGTCATTGAGCACGCGTAGCGCCGATGCCGCATTCGATGTCGATATATACAAGATATTGGTGCGGTATTTTTCGCAACATCCCAAGCTTGATTGGCATGATCTGCTACCCATGAAAATAGCGGACCTGTCTTGAGCATGCAGGACAATGTGCGCTATTGGATCGCCACCGCCCCGGTGGGCGCCGCCTCGGTTTTGGCTGAAGAGTTGGGTCAATTCGGAGCGCACGATATTCGCGAGCGCAGTCACGATGTGAAATTTCAAGGCACCCTCGAGGTGGGCTACCGTACATGCTTGTGGTCGCGCACGGCAACGCGGGTGCTCTTGAGTCTGGGATCCATCGATGCGAGCAGCTCGCAGAGTGTATACGAGGCCGTCAAGCGCATCGATTGGCGCGAGCACCTTGCCCCGGGCGCGACGCTGGCGTGCGACTGCAGCGGCGGCAATGAGTCCATTCGGCATACAATTTATGGGTCGCAGCTCCTCAAGGACGCTGTCTGCGACAATCTTCGCGATGCCACCGGCGAGCGCCCCAATGTAAAGCCGGAACGTCCCGATGTTTTGTTGCACCTGCATGTCGAGGGGCGCACCGCGTTGTTATCGCTCGATTTCTCAGGCGAAAGCCTGCACCGGCGCGGATATCGCAGCGAAGGCGGCCGCGCGCCACTGAAGGAAAACTTGGCAGCCGCGGTGCTGCTGCGCGCGGGTTGGCCGCAAGTCGCGGAGCGGGGCGGCGTACTGCTTGACCCGATGTGCGGTTCCGGGACGTTTCTCACCGAAGGCGCCTTGATCGCCGCGGATGCCGCGCCGGCCTTGGACCGCGAGTACTTTGGATTTTTAGGATGGCGCGGGTTTAGCGCGGAGACATGGGAGCAGTTGCGGGCTGATGCTCGTGCCCGCCGCGCCGCACGCACGGCACGCCGCTGCATTTTAGGATCGGACATCGATTCCGAAGCGGTTCGCATGGCCATGGCCAACGCCGAGCAGGCTGGTGTCGCGGAATGGGTGCATATCGAAAAGCGCTCCTTGAGCGAAGTAGCCCGGCCGCGTGGCGAGGCCGGGCTTATCGTCGCCAATCCCCCTTACGGCGAGCGCATCGGTGCCGAATCGGGCCTGCCTGCTCTGTACTCGGAACTCGGCGCAATGTTGCGCGAGAAGTTCGAGGGGTGGCAGGCTGCGATTCTCACGGGCAATCCCGCCTTGGCTCGCAACTTAGGGATTTACGCCAAACGGTCGCATCGCGTATTCAATGGCACCATCGAATGCCGGTTGCTGCGCTTCGAATTGAATGAAGAGAGCGCTCAACGGCCTGCCGAAGAGGTACGCGCGGACTGGTCGAGCCGCCCCGGCGCACAAATGTTCGCTAACCGATTGCGCAAGAATTTGCAGCGTTTGGAGCCCTGGGCGGAACGTGAACACATCGATTGTTTCCGGGTCTATGACGCGGACATGCCCGAGTACGCCTTCGCCATCGATGTTTATGGCCGCGGCGCACGGCACGTATACGTACAGGAATACGCGCCGCCGAAAACCGTCAACCAAGAGAGCGCGCGCGAGCGGCGGCGTGAAGCGCTGGCTGTCTTGCCCGACGTGCTGAACGTACCGCACGCGCAAGTGCACTCACGCGTGCGCAAACCGCAGAAGGGCGCGGAACAATATGAGAAGCGCGAGAGCCTTGCCGAGCGGCATGCGGTTCAAGAGGGTGGACTCAAATTTTGGGTCAATTTTCACGACTATTTGGATACCGGACTTTTTCTTGACCACCGTATCGTGCGCAACATGCTCCGTTCCTGGGCTAAGGACACCGATTTCCTGAACTTGTTCTGCTATACCGGCAGCGCGTCGGTGTACGCGGCCGCGGGCGGCGCCCGCAGCACCACAGGGGTGGATTTATCGAATACCTATCTCGATTGGGCCCATGAGAATCTGCTGCTTAACGGCTTCCCCGGAAACAACCACGAGTTGTACCGTGCGGACTGCCTACAGTGGCTCGAGGAGCAAGAACCGCGCGGCCCGCGATTCGATCTGATCTTCGTGGATCCGCCCACCTTCTCCAACTCCAAGCGCATGGAAGGCGTGCTCGACGTGCAGCGTGATCACGTCGGCATCATTCGCAGGTCGCTGAAACTGTTGCGCCCCTCGGGCCGCCTAGTATTTTCCACTAATTACACGCGCTTCAAATTGGACTCGGACGCCTTGGCGGACCTTGCAATCGAGGACATCAGTGCGGCGAGCATTCCAAAGGACTTCGAACGGCATGCGCGTATTCATCACGGCTTCGTCATACGGTTCAAATAAAATTGGCCACTTTGGCTTAAGCTTCGGGTAATCTTTCAGCGCATGAAAATCTCACTCAATCGCGCTGTGTTGCTTTTCGCTTGCTTAGGCCTGGCCGGACTTGCCGTAGCCGAGGATGAGGCAACCAATCGGGCGCCGACCTTGCGTGACTGGCAGGCGTTGGCGAAATTGCCCGACTTCAGCGGCGTGTGGACGCCATTCGTCAGCGATCAAGTCGCGCAGGAGCGCACGAACGCCCCGCCGTGGACGCCGCCGATTGCCAAACATATCGAACAAATGTACGCGGAGGAGAAGGCCGGCCGGCCCTTCCCAATCATCGACCATTGTTTTCCGACCGGCATGCCGAGCTACATGCTCATTACACACAATGCTTTCGAGCTGCTGGTGACGCCGGGACGGGTCACTTTGCTGGGCGAGGGCGACGGCAATCGTCTGCGGCGCATCTACACCGATGGGCGGCCGCATCCGGCGGATCCGGACCCCAGCTTCCATGGTCACTCCATCGGCCATTGGGAAGGACAAACGCTGGTGGTGGATACGGTCGCGCTATTGCCTCAGGCTTACCTGGCAGTCAACGAAGCCGTTGGCGTGCCGAACAATGGCGACATGCACATTGTCGAACGCATTCACCTGCTCGACGCCGGTACCTTGGCCGATGATTTAGAAATCACGGCGAACAAGTTGCTGTCCAAGCCCTGGAAGACGACCCGCAAATATTTCCGGCAGCGCGCCCAGAAGTACGACATCGTCGAAGGCGTTTGCGAGCAGGGAAGCTACACCGAAGCGACCGACAAGGATGGCAATGCGATTTTTGCGCCCATCAAATTTCGCAATAACGTCCCGGTCGGCTCCGATTCGAAATGACTTAAGACAGGAATGGCACAGGCACCCAATCAGGCACCCAATGAATCAATCACCAAACTATCGATCAGCCTTGAGCAACGGCCTTGCTCTAGTCATATTGGCTGCCGCCCTCGCTTGCTCGGGGCCGGCCTATGCGCATCATTCCTTCGCGACCTATGACCGAAGCCAGACGCTTACTCTCAAAGGTACCGTCAAGAGTTTTCAGTGGACCAACCCCCATTGCGTCGTGTGGATCATGGTGCAGCCTGAGGGCGGCGGTGAGCCGCAGGAGTGGAGCATAGAAACCACCAGCCCCGGGGTCTTGACGCGCGGCGGTTGGACCCGCAATTCAATCAAACCCGGCGATCCTGTGAATGTAGAGTATTACCCGCTGCGCGACGGCTCGCACGGCGGCGGCCTTCGTTCGGTCACGTTGACCGATACCGGTCAGAAATTGTCGGCAAGCTTCGGAGATTCAGAAAAGCCTGGGATCAAATAACACGGGATTCTGCTGATCACAGGAGATCGCGCAATCGGTAGTACATCATGGCCGCCATCAGCGACGGCCTTCTGAACAGGCTCCCTCCGGGAAAATCACGGTGCGGGATGCGCGCGAACACATCGAAGCGTTCGGCGGTGCCGGCAACGGCTTCAGCGGCCAGCTTACCCGCCAATCCTGCCAGGGACATTCCATGGCCGGAAAAACCTTGCAGGTAAAACACATTGGGCCCAAGCCGCCCAAAGTTTGGCGCGCGGCTCATCGTGATGTCGAGGTAGCCACCCCAGGCATACCCCACATTGACACGGCCAAGCGCTGGGAACACCCGCCGCATGCGCGCAAGCATGGACTCAGCGAGGCGCGGCGGCTGCACTGAGCTGTAACTCACCCGTCCGCCGAACAGCAGGCGATGGTCCTCGGAACGCCTGAAATAGTCCAAGATCCAATTGATGTCGGCGATGGCCGCGTTGCTTGGCAACAAGGCGCGGGCCCGTTGCTCGCCCAAGGCTTCGGTGGCGATGATGTAAGTGCCGACTCCCAGGATTCGCCGCGACAACTGCGGTGCGACCGCGCCTATATAGGCGTTGCCGCATAACACGAGATGGGCACATCGAACGACACCGTGCGCGGTGTGCACGCGCACTTGCGGGCTCTCATCGTATCGCAACACTTCCGAGTTTTCGTAGATCGCGGCGCCGGCAGCTTCGGCGGCGCGGGCCACGCCGTTCGTGTATTTGAGCGGATTCAAGTGGCCGCTGCGGGTGTCGATGAGCCCGGCAAGATAGCGATTGCTGCGAACATGGCCTTGCAGCTCGTCGCGGTCAAGCATGCGCACTGAGTGGTACGCGTAGTCCTCTTGCAGTTCCCGGCACCATTCTTTCAGTTCCTCAACGTGGCGCGGTTTCACGGCGACGTGCACGTGGTTGGAGTGATAGTCGCAGTCGATGGCATAGTCGCGGATCAGGGATTGAGTCAGATCCAACGCCTCGATCGACAGGGCGAACAGGCGACGCGCATCTTCGCGGCCGACTTCGCGTTCCAGCTTCTGCTGGCCCACCGCTAGACCAAAAATGGTCTGGCCGCCGCTGCGCCCCGATGCGCCATAGCCCACGCTGCGCGCTTCCAACAGGGCCACCTTGTAGCCCCGCTTGGCCAAATGCAGCGCCGCTGAGCTTCCCGCGATGCCGCCGCCGAGCACGCACACATCCGCGTCGATCTCGCCCCGCAGCGACGCTCGAGCGGAAGAGGGCTCGCCGATTGCATAGAAGGAACGCGCGGGGGGAGCGGATAGGCGCATGGTTTAGGTGAAAGTGTTTAAGATTTTATGGCTATTGACAGAATTGGGTGCCTATGAGCCTACAGAGGTTTTTAGTCAAAATGCAATATTGTCGCAATGCACAAAACGTGGCTAAGTGCTGGAATTGGCTAAATCTTAGCCGTTTTTGCGCAGTTGAGCGGGACGAGCCAGCGGCGGTGTGGTGTAATAGCTGCGTTATCGAAGGTTAGTCGTCCATTCGGACGTTTAATATTTTAAACATGTCGCGCCTGCCGCTTATCGCAATTCCGGCTGATCGCCGTCTATATGGAAAGCACTATTTCCATATGGTCGGGGAAAAGTACATCGATGCCGTCGCCCGAGGCGCGAAGGCGGTACCGGTGCTCGTACCCGCTTTGGGGTCCGAAATCGATTTGCCATCCTTGTTGGATGCCTGTGACGGACTGCTGCTGACCGGCAGTGCGTCGAATGTTGAACCTCAACACTACGGAGGACCGGCGAGTGAGCCGGGAACGCTACATGACCCAGATCGGGATGCTACGACGCTTCCGCTGATTCCGCGTGCCATCGCCGCCGGCTTGCCGGTGCTGGCGATCTGCCGCGGATTCCAAGAAATGAATGTCGCCTACGGCGGCACTTTGAACCCACGCTTGCACGAGGTCTCAGGAAACCTCGATCACCGCGACGATGAATCTCTACCTCTGGACCGGCAATACGCTCCCGCTCATGAGGTATTGCTCGAGCCTGGAGGGCAACTGCAGAAAATCGCGGGCCGGGATCGCCTCAAGGTCAACTCGCTGCACTGGCAGGGAGTTGAAAAACTGGGGGCGGATCTTACCGTCGAAGCGCGTGCGCCGGATGGCATTATCGAAGCCTTTCGCGTTGCGGATGCACCGACTTTTGCGTTGGGGCTGCAATGGCATCCGGAGTGGCAATTTGCAGAGGATCTGTTTTCGAGCGCGTTGTTTGCTGCGTTTGGCGAAGCCAGCCGTCGGCGTGCAGAAGTTTCAAGGTGATGTATGGCGAGCACGATTCAGCAATTTTTGAGAGAACACGGGATTTCCGAAGTCGAAGCGATCATTCCGGATATGGCCGGGGTCGCGCGCGGCAAATTGATGCCGGCGGAGAAATTCGCTGAAGAGGAGGGCATGCGCCTTCCCGAGGCGATTTTCCTGCAGACGGTCACCGGCGATTATCCGGAAGATCAGAGCGCCATGAATCCATCCGACATCGACATCGTGCTGAAGGCCGATCCGAAAACGGTGCGGGTGGTTCCGTGGGCCGCCGAACCGACCGCGCAGGTCATCCACGATTGCTTTTACGGGGACGGCTCGCCGGTCACCATGGCGCCGCGCTATGTGCTGCGACGGGTGCTTCAGTTGTACGAGGCTCAGGGGTGGGAACCGGTGGTCGCCCCCGAACTGGAATTTTTTCTCGTGGAACCGAACATCGATTCCGACTATCCCCTGAAGCCGCCGGTGGGCCGCTCCGGTCGTCCCGAGATCGGCCGCCAGGCTTACAGCATTGCGGCGGTCAACGAATTCGATCCCTTATTCGACGACATGTACTCCTTCTGCGAAGCGCAGGACATTGAGATCGACACGTTGATCCACGAATCCGGTGCGGCGCAAATGGAAATCAACCTTTTGCACGGCTATCCGATGAGCCTGGCGGACCAGGCCTTCCTCTTCAAGCGCACGGCGCGCGAGGCGGCCATGCGCCATAAGATGTACGCCACCTTCATGGCAAAGCCGATGGCCAAAGAGCCCGGCAGCGCCATGCACTTGCATCAAAGCATCGTTGATTCGAAGACTCGCAAGAATATTTTCAGCATGGCCGACGGCTCACCGTCTGAATTATTCTTCGGCCATATCGCCGGCCTGCAAAAATACCTGCCCGGCGCGATGTCCTTGTTTTGCCCCAATGTGAATAGTTACCGGCGCATCAGCCGGTATTCCTCGGCCCCGATCAATGTGCATTGGGGTTACGACAATCGAACTGCAGGATTGCGGGTGCCGATGTCCGGGCCCGAGGCCCGAAGAGTGGAAAATCGCGTGGGCGGTGCGGATGCGAATCCCTACCTCGCCATCGCCGCATCCTTGGCCTGCGGCTATCTCGGTATGATGGAAGGGCTCAAGCCCTCCGAGCCGATCGGCGGCAGCGCCTACGACTTGGCGATTGCCTTGCCTCGCACCTTGGCCGAGGCACTGCGCCTGCTGCGCGAATCCCAGCCGCTGGTAAACTTGTTCGGCGATCGC
Organism: Gammaproteobacteria bacterium; assembly: GCA_034667905.1. Lineage (GTDB taxonomy): Bacteria > Pseudomonadota > Gammaproteobacteria > Steroidobacterales > Steroidobacteraceae > Bog-1198. The sequence goes on from JAXDQK010000069.1 coordinate 42,342, forward strand.
TTCGTCCTGGCCTACACGGCGGTGAAAGAAGCCGAGTACGAAACCTTCGCGCAAGTCATCAGTTCCTGGGAGCGCGAACACTTGTTGTTGAACGTTTAGGAGCCTCATAGACAGGCTCCTAAGTATTCCGCGTGCAGTCGCGTGGCCGCTGCGCTATAACTAGCACACCAAAAAATTGAGGAAGCGTCGGATGTTCAGCGTTCGTCGGACGGCGATTCTGGCGCTTGCGTGTTTGTTGCCACTGTGTGGTTGCGGAGGGGGCGGAAAGTCCGCCGGCACGGCTGCGGGTGGCTCCGGCGGCGCCAAAGTCCTCAATCTCTACATCTGGTCGGACTACCTGGCGCCGAACACGCTGGCGGATTTCGAGAAGCAGACCGGCATAAAAGTGCACACTGCCTACTACGACACCAATGAAACGCTGGAGACCAAGCTGCTTGCCGGCAGCAGCGGCTTCGACATCGTCGTGCCCACGGCCTCTTATTTCGAGAGGCAGATCAAAGCCGGCGCTTATCTCACGCTCGACAAGTCCAAGCTGCCCAATTTGAAGAACATGGATCCGGAGCTCATGGCCAAGGTGGCCCCGAACGACCCGGACAATGGCCACGGCGTTATCTATTTGTGGGGTACCAACGGCATCGGCTACAACGAAAAGATGGTCAAGGCATTGATGCCGGACGCGCCGCTCGACAGCTGGCGTTTGGTATTTGATCCGTCTGTGGCTTCGAAAGTGGCCAAGTGCGGCATCAGCTTGTTGGATTCGCCAGCCGAAATGCTGCGCGCCGTTTATAGCTATCTCGGAAAGAACCCCAATTCACAGAGCGCGGATGATCTGGCCCAGGCTGAAGCTGTCTTGAGTAAAATCCGGCCGTACATTCGCAATTTCAGCTCCTCGGAGTACATCGAGGCGCTGGCCAACGGCGATCTGTGTATTTCGGTGGGCTACAATGGCGATGTGCTGCAGGCTCGCGATCGTGCTCGCGAGGCCAATAAGGGCACCGAAATCAAGTATATCGTGCCTAAGGAAGGCTCCATTCTCTGGTTCGACATGCTGGGTACACCTAAGGATGCACCGGATCCCGAGAGCGCTTACGCGTTCATGAATTACATGATGACGCCGCAAGTCATCGCCGACGTCTCTAACTTCAAACGCTATGCGAACGCCAACGCCGCGTCGCAGCCGTTGTTGCTGCCCGCCGTGAAGGATGATCCTGCCATTTATCCGCCGCCGGAACAGCGGCAAAAATTGGCCTTGCAGAAGGCCGATTCACCCGAACAGACTCGCGCCATCACTCGCGTTTGGCAAAAATTCAAGACGGGCCAATAAGCGATGACGACATCCTCGGGCGGCGTCGTCAAAGCCCAACCCTGGAATGATCCGTCGGCGCGGCCGTACGTGGAAATCGAGCGCATCACTAAATCATTCGGCGAATTCAAAGCTGTCGATGATGTTTCGCTAAAAGTCTACAAGGGCGAGATATTCTGTCTCTTGGGTGCCTCCGGATGCGGCAAGACCACCTTGCTGCGCATGCTGGGCGGCTTCGAAACACCCACCTCGGGAAGGATCCTGATCGACGGCGAGGATATGACCGGTGTGCCGCCGTATGAGCGGCCGGTGAACATGATGTTCCAGTCGTACGCGCTGTTCCCCCATATGAACGTCGAGCAAAACGTCGCCTTCGGCCTTCAGCAGGACCGCTTGCCCAAGGCTGAGATCCAAGAACGCGTCGCGACTATGCTGGGGCTGGTGAAAATGAGCGACTATGGCAAGCGCAAACCGCACCAGCTCTCCGGTGGTCAGCGCCAGCGGGTGGCGCTGGCCCGCTCGCTGGTCAAGCGCCCCAAGCTCCTGCTGCTGGATGAGCCGTTGGGGGCGCTGGATAAGAAGCTGCGAGAGCACACGCAGTTCGAACTGATCAGCCTGCAGGACAAGTTGGGCGTCACGTTTATCGTCGTCACGCACGATCAAGAGGAAGCGATGACTTTGGCGAGCCGTATCGGCGTGATGAATCACGGCGAGATCGTTCAGGCCGGCACCCCTTCCGAAATCTACGAATTCCCAAGCTCCAGGTTCGTCGCCGATTTCGTCGGCTCCGTGAACATGTTCGAAGGTAAGCTCATCGAGGATGAGCCTGACTATGTGCGCATCGGTTCATCGGAGTTGGGTGCCACCATTTACGTCAGCCATGGGATCAGTGCACCGCCGGGTGCCGTAGTTTGGGCGGCGCTGCGCCCGGAAAAAATATTCATGTCCACGGCCGCACCGCAGGGGGGCGCCGACAATGTGGTGCGCGGTGCCGTGCAGGATATTGCCTATCTCGGCGACTTGTCGATCTACTTAGTCAAGCTGCCCACCGGCAAGGTCGTGCGCGTCACCCAACCCAACACTTCGCGCCACGCCGAAGCGATTGGCTGGGATCAGCAGGTCTTTTTATCTTGGGATGCGAGCAGTCCGGTGGTGGTGACCCGTTAACTCCGCGCGCTTAAGCGGGCAGCTTCGTCGCGTCGGCATCACCGGACGCGGGTTGGTGGTCGCGCTGCCATACCTGTGGCTGCTTCTGTTCTTCGTCGTGCCCTTCGTCATCGTCCTGAAGATCTCTTTTTCGGATGTCGACCTGGCAATTCCACCGTACAAGCCCCTGCTGGAATGGGTGGGCAAAAACTCCCTCGCGATCAAGCTTAATTTCGACAACTACGCCTTCCTGTTCACCGACTCCCTGTATTTGCATGCCTTTGCCAACTCCATCAAGGTCGCGTTCCTGTCGACGCTGATGTGCCTCGTCATCGGATATCCGATGGCCTATGGCATCGCGCGCGCCAGGCCGGCGCTGCGAAACGTGTTATTACTGCTGGTGATACTGCCGTTTTGGACCTCCTTGTTGCTGCGCGTCTATGCCTGGATAGGGCTCTTGAAGGCCAATGGCGTGGTCAATAATCTGTTGATGTCCCTTGGGGTAATTCATGAGCCTCTGACGATGCTCTACACTCCATTCGCCATGTATGTCGGCATCGTGTATTCCTATCTGCCTTTTCTTATTCTGCCGCTCTATGCGAATCTGGAAAAAATGGATTGGCAGTTGCTCGAAGCGGCAGAGGACTTAGGCTGCCGCCCTTGGCAAGCCTTTTACAAGATCACGCTACCGCTGTCGCGCAATGGCATCCTGGCCGGTTCCATGCTCGTGTTCATTCCGGCCGTAGGTGAATTTGTGATACCGGCTTTGCTCGGTGGCCCGAACGCGCTGATGATCGGACGAGTGCTGTGGGACGAGTTCTTCTCGAACCGCGCTTGGCCGGTGGCAAGCGCGGTGGCGATTTTGCTGCTGATTCTGCTGGTGCCCTTCATGATGTGGTACCAGAGTGTGCAAGCGCGCGAAACGGCGGGCGCGCGATGAATTATCGTAGTTCTTTTTTTATCCTGACGTGCATCGGCTTCGGTTTCGCCTTTCTTTATATCCCCATTCTTTCCATGGTGGTGTTCTCCTTCAACGCGTCGAAACTGGTGACCGTTTGGGATAGCGCCAACTCGCCGACGCTGAAGTGGTATACAGCGCTGCTGCACAACGAGGAAATTCTCGACGCCGCGTGGGTCTCCTTGAAAGTGGCAGTCATCAACGCCACCGGCTCGGTCATCTTGGGCACGCTCGCGGGGTTTGGTCTAGCTCGCTTCAGGGAGTTCAGGGGCCGATTTACGCTGAACGCGATGACGACGGCGCCGCTGGTCATGCCCGAGGTCATCACGGGACTGTCCCTGCTATTGCTATTCGTGGCTCTGGAGCAACTTATCGGATGGCCTGCGGGACGCGGAATAACGACGATGACCATCGCCCACATGACCTTTTCGATGGCCTACGTCACCGTTATCGTCAATTCGCGCTTGGCGAGCTTCGATACCGCCCTCGAGGAGGCCGCCATGGATTTAGGAGCGCGCCCGGTGAAGGTGTTTTTGGTCATCACGCTGCCGATTATTTTCCCTGCCATTCTGTCCGGGTGGCTCTTGGCCTTCACGCTGTCCTGGGATGACCTTGTGATATCGAGTTTTACCTCCGGTCCAGGCAGCAGCACTCTGCCCATGGTGGTGTTCTCGAAGGTACGCTTAGGCGTCAGTCCCGAAATCAACGTGCTCGCGACGATTACCCTTGCGGCTGTGACGACGATGATCGTTGGAGTGAGCCTGTGGATGGCGCGCCGAGCCAGAATCGAAAAAGCGACCCTTAGTTAAGCGGGCTCTTATTGATGGGTACTGCATCACGCCCCATCCAGCGGCGTGTTGCCGCCAGTGAAGTGCGAGCGCGCTTGCGCCAGCCGATATCTTTCGCCGGAGCGCCAATGCCGCAAGTCGCGCAGTCCGGCGAAGAAGTAAAACAGCTTGAACAGTTGCAGGCGCCACAACACCTTGGGCGTGTCGAATAAATCGCCGGCCAGCATCGAGATGACGCCCTGTTCGACTTGCCAAATATTGCGGGGCGAACGGAACATCTGCCGCATCACTGGACCATTGAATCGATAGATGAAGAAGGAGAACCGCCGCATACCTGCGCGCTGCCGCTTTTCCAGCTTGCGCAACAGCGCCTTCTCGCGCTGAGGCTCCCGCAATGCCGTGTCGACCACGGCCGCCGCTCCTTCTGCGCCGAGCATCGCGAGGTAGACCCCGGAGGAGAATACCGGGTCCAGAAATGCGAACGCATCGCCCACCAGTACCCACCCCGGACCTCCCATTTGCGCCGAGTCGTAGGAGTAGTTGCCGGTGACGCTTACCTCGGTGATCTGCTCCGCGCGCTCCATTCGCCGCCACAGCCCGGGGCTTTGCTTCAGGGTGTCGATGAGAAACTCGGCAGTGCGGCCTTTGCGCAGCTTGAGGTACTCCGGCCAACAAACGGCACCCACACTCATGACGCCGTCCGGCAGGGGAATCATCCACATCCAACCGTGATCGAAACGGTACATGCTGACGTTCCCGGCATCCTCGCCAGGGCGCAATTCGGCGCCGCGAAAGTGCGCAAAGATCGCGGCGCTTTGGTGCTTTTCATTCTTGCGGCGCAGCTTCTTGCGCGCGGATAAGAACGCATCGCGGCCGCTGGCATCGATGAGGTAGCGCGCCTGAATCGCATAACTGCGACCCTCATCCGTGCGCACTTCCAGCAGCGTCTCGCGAGTTCCTTTCTGCTCAGCCTTCAAAACCTCATGCCCCTCTCGGGCATCCGCGCCGCTCGCCCGCGCGTGGTCATAGAGCATCTTGTCAAAATCCTGGCGCCACACTTGAAAGGAGTGCGGCGGACTGTTGCCGATGGCGCGGGCGAAGGCGAAGGTGCTGTAACCGCGTGCATTGTCCGCTTCGAAATCGGCGCCCGCCTTGAATACGCCGAGCTTGCGTACCTTCTCGAGCACGCCGAGCCTCTCGAACACCGGCAGGTTCATCGGCAGCAGCGATTCGCCAATGTGGAAACGAGGATGACGAGCTTTCTCGAACGCAATCACCTTGTAGCCGCGCCGCGCCAGCAAGGTTGCGGCAGTGCTGCCCCCGGGCCCGCCGCCGATGACCGCCACATCGCAGGTCTCGGGTGCGTCCATCAGACCAGCACTCTTTCTATGCCGCCGTTGTTCGCACGCTGGACGTATTCTGCCAGCCAGTCAGGTCCCAACAGATTCTTGGCGATTTCGACCACTATGTAGTCGGCGTCCATTTCCGCATCGTCGTTGAAGCGCTTCAGACCCTGCAGGCACGACGGGCATGAGGTTAGTATTTTGACCTCGCCTGCGTGCCCCGCGGCACGCATCTCTTCCACGCCAACGCGCACTTCTTGTTCCTTGCGAAAGCGTACCTGAGTGGATACGTCAGGCCGGGTGAGGGCGAGCGTGCCGGACTCGCCGCAGCAGCGATCGTTCATTTTTATTCGCCCATTCTGTGCGCTGTTCATGAGGGTGTTGACGACGGTGAGCGGATCATACTTCTTCATCGGTGAATGGCAAGGATCGTGGTACATGTACCGCGTGCCGGTAATATTCTCCAGGCGTACGCCTTTCTCCAACAGATACTCGTGGATGTCCAGGATCTTGGAGCCGGGGAAGATGCTGTCGAATTCATAGCCCTGCAGCTGATCGAAGCAGGTGCCGCAGCTCACCAGAACGGTTTTGATGTCCAAGTAGTTTAGCGTGTTGGCCACGCGATGGAACAAGACGCGATTGTCGGTAATGATTTTTTCCGCTTTATCGAACTCCCCCGCGCCGCGTTGCGGATACCCGCAGCACAGGTAGCCGGGAGGCAGCACGGTCTGCACACCTACGTGCCACAGCATCGCCTGCGTGGCGAGGCCGACCTGGGAGAATAGCCGCTCCGAGCCGCAGCCCGGAAAGTAGAACACCGCTTCTGATTCACTATCGACACGCGCGGGATCCCGGATGATGGGAACGTAATTGCGATCCTCGATGTCGAGTAGCGCCCGCGCGGTCTTGCTTGGCAAGCCGCTGGGCATACGCTTGTTGACGAAGTGGATGACCTGTTCCCTGATCGGTGCCTTGCCTGTGGTTGCCGGCGGTCGCTTGGTTTGGGCGTTGGCGAAGGTATTGAGGGCGCGATTGCCCAGGCGCTGCATCTTGTAACCCCAATCGATCATGACCTTGCGCGTCAGTTTGACGGTTTGAGGGTTGGTGGCGTTGAGGAAAAACATTGCGGCGGCAGTGCCAGGATTGAAGCGTTTCTTGTCCATGCGGCGCAACAGATCGCGCATGCCCATCGATACATCTCCAAAATCGATGCCGACCGGGCACGGGGACAAGCATTTGTGGCACACCGTGCAGTGATCGGCGACATCGGACAACTCGTCCCAGTGGCGAATCGAGACGCCCCGCCGAGTCTGCTCTTCATATAAAAAAGCTTCGATGAGCAGTGAAGTCGCGAGAATCTTGTCTCGCGGCGAGTACAGCAGGTTGGCGCGCGGCACATGCGTGGCGCAAACGGGTTTGCACTTGCCGCAGCGCAGACAATCCTTGATGGCATCCGAGATGGTGCTGATATCGGATTGCTGCAGGATGAGCGATTCGTGCCCCAGCAGCCCGAAGCTCGGTGTATAGGCGCGGCGCAAGTCGGCTTGCGGCATCAGCTTGTGCTTGTTGAAATGCTCCTCAGGGTCCACCCGCCGCTTATAGTCGCGAAAGGGAGCCAGTTCCGCGTCCGAAAGATATTCCAACTTGGTGATGCCGATTCCGTGTTCGCCGGAAATTACGCCGTCGAGCGATCGCGCGATCCCCATGATTTTGGCGACCACACGGTTCGCGGTGTGCAGCATCGCGTAGTTGTCGGAGTTGACCGGAATGTTGGTGTGTACGTTGCCGTCGCCGGCATGCATGTGCAGCGCCACGAATACGCGGCCCTGCAGCACATGCTTGTGGAGGGCATCGCATCGCTCCAGCACGGGCGCAAAGGCACCGCCCAGAAAAATACGGGCGAGCGCGTCGCGAACTTCGGTTTTCCAGCTGACCCGGACGCTGCGGTCTTGCAGCCGATCGAAAACGCTGCCCGTATCGCTTTCCGCCGCATCCATGTTCTCCAGCAAGTATTGCCAGCGTGTGCGCACGCTCGCGATCAGATCGCGCGCTTCGACTGCGCGAGCCGACTCGGCATCGGCGGGGGCCGCGGCGGTCAGGCCGGAAAAGTAGCCATCCAATGCGTCGAGCAGTTCGAGCTTATTGCGGAGGGATAATTCGATATTGATGCGTTCGATGGCATCCGTGTACTCACCCAACCTGCCCAAGGGTATGACCACATCCTCGTTGATCTTGAATGCATTGGTATGTTTGGCGATGGCCGCCGTCTTGGCGCGATCCAGCCAGAATCTTCGACGCGCCTCGGCATTGACGGCGATGAAGCCCTCACCCGAACGCGCATTGGCCAGGCGCACCACATGAGAGGCGGCGGCGGCCACGGCCGATTCGTCCTCACCGACGATATCGCCCAGCAACACCATTTTTGGCAACGCGCCGCGCTTCGATTTCGTGCCGTAACCTACGGCGCGCAAATAGCGCTCGTCCAAGTGCTCCAGACCCGCGAGCAGAGTACCTTTCGACTTCGCGTTGGCTTCGAGATATTGAGTGATCTCCACGATGCTGGGAATGGCGTCGCGGGCTTGGCCGAAGAATTCCAGGCAGACCGTCCGGGTGTGTTTGGGCATCCGATGCAAAATCCAGCGCGCGGCCGTGATTAGTCCGTCACAGCCTTCTTTTTGAACTCCCGGCAAACCGCCCAAAAACTTGTCGGTGACATCCTTACCCAATCCTAGTTTGCGGAATTTCGTGCCGTCGATATCGAGCCGCTCGCTGCGAAGAACCGCAGCCTCTTCGGGGGCCTGGGTGCCGTCTTTCCAGACGAGTTGGAAGTTCGCGGACGGCGCATCATGAATCTTGCCGAGGTTGTGGTTGAGGCGCGTGACTTCGAGCCAATTGCCCTGCGCATCCACCATGCGCCACCATGCCAAGTTGTCCACGGCCGTGCCCCATAGCACCGCTTTCTTGCCGCCGGCGTTCATTGCGATATTGCCCCCGATGCACGACGCATCGGCCGAGGTCGGATCGACCGCAAACACGAAACCCGCTCGTTCGGCGGCTTCGGACACGCGTTTGGTGATTACGCCGGCGGCTGAAAATATCGTAGCGGTTTGCGCCGTATTCCCCGGCAAAGCCAGGGTCTCGACGGCACCGAGAGTCTCGAGCTTTTCGGTATTGATCACCGCCGACCAGGGCGTCAGAGGTACCACGCCCCCTGTATACCCGGTGCCGCCGCCGCGCGGAATGATGTTCAACCCCAGCGCGATGCAATCTTTCACCAAAAGGGGAATTTCAGTTTCCGTGTCGGGCATCAATACCAGGAACGGCAGCTCGACACGCCAATCCGTGGCGTCTGTTACATGTGCGACGCGCGAGAAGGCATCGAAGCGGACATTGTCGGCACGCGTATGCTTGATCAGTAGGCGCCGCGCCAGCTTGCGCTTGAAGACCACCTCGTCGAATCGCCGTTCGAAGCGTTCCACAGCCTGTCCGGCCGCGCGCAGCAGTTGCGCGACTTTGGCATCGCGCGCCTCATCCGCGGCATCACGGCGTTTCTCGACTTCCTCGAGACGATGATGCATGGCCGTGATCAGCTGACGCCGCCGCTTGGGGTTATCGAGCAAATCGTCCTGCAGGTAGGGGTTGCGTTCGACGACCCACAGATCGCCCAACACCTCGTAAAGCATCCGCGCCGACCGGCCGGTTCGCCGCACACCGCGCAAGCCCTCGAGAACCGACCAGCTGCTCTCGCCGAGCAACCGAATGACGATCTCACGATCGGCCAGCGAGGTGTAGTTGTACGGAATTTCGCGCAATCGCGATTCCGGCTCTTTTTCCACGGGCTGTCGCGCTGCGTCCACAAAATCTGCGACGGCGTTCATGTTTGAGCGAGTTTACGCATTTTTTTATCGAAGTTGTGCCTCTCGGCGCGGCCCGGCCGTCTCAAGTCGCTGTTTCGCAGGCCGTTACGGTCAGTGTGCGACACTCGTCCGTCAAATCCTCTGTTGAACTCGATGGCCTGGAGCGGGTGCGCGGCTTGGTGGAGCGTTACGTGGAGCGCGAACTCGCCATCCCCAGCCTTCCCGACGTGGCGGTGCGCATCGTGCGCAGCGGCACCAAGAGTACCGGCGATGCCCACGGGTTGGCGCACATCATTCATACCGACGCCGCGCTGACGCAGTATGTCCTGCGCATTGCCTCATCGGCCGCAAAGCGGCCTGCCATGCCGATTACCTCGCTGCAGCACGCCATCGCGTGGCTCGGTCTCGACGATGTTGCCAATATCGCTTTTACCCTGGCGCTGCAGGGAAAAATGCTGCATGTCGAGGGGCACCATCGCAAGGCGCGCCGCCTCTGGCGCCACTCATTGGCGAGCGCGTTGTGGGCGCGGCAGTTGAGCGACATGCTCGCCCGCGATACAGGCCTCTGCTACCTGTGCGGATTGCTGCACAACATTGGCAGGGCGGTTACCTTGGGCGCGGTACATGAGGTGGTGCAACGCGCCGGGCAAGAGCTGGTCGGCGAGCAATATGACTGGCTGATCGAGTTTTTCTATCGCGAAGTGGGCGAGCGCGTCATCTCCGCCTGGAGGCTGCCGGCGCCCGTGCCGAGCGTGGTTGCCCGGTGGGAGAGCTACGCCTCGGCGGGCGAGTTCCGGTGGGAAAGCACCGTGGTGAACGTAGCGCACAAGCTGGCGGACTTCACGCTGCATGAATCTTCGATGATGACGCGCGAGGAATTGCTCATGGATCGAGGCTTTCGTGAACTTGGACTCTCGTCCCAGGATGCCGAAGGGCTGTTCGACTCGTCCGCTGCCATCAACGCGGAATTGGATCGCTACCTCTCGCCTTGAGTGAAGGCCTACCGCAGGCCGGTTTCCTGACGTGCGATCACGATTCGCTGGATCTCGCTGGTCCCCTCATAAATTTCGGTGATTTTCGCGTCGCGAAAGTATCGCTCCAAGGGCATTTCCTTGCTGTAGCCCATTCCGCCATGGATCTGCAGGGCAGCGTGGGCATTGAACATGGCCGTTTCCGACGCATAAAGCTTGGCCATGCTGCCCTCGGTTGTGGTTCGAGCGCCGCTGCTCTTCGCAGCTTGTTTGGCCCAAGCCGCCTGCAGCATGAGCAAGCGCGATGCCGAAAGCCGGGTCTTCATATCCGCGATTTTCGCTTGCGTCATTTGAAAAGTCCCGATCGGCGCGCCAAAGGCACGGCGTTCTTTCACATAGGCGAGGGCCGCATCGTAAGCGGCGCGCGCTATTCCATTGGCCTGGGCGGCGATACCCACCCGTCCTTGATCCAGGATGGTCATGGCGATGGCAAATCCGTTGCCTTCTTCTCCCAGACGGTTGCCGACGGGAATTTTATAATCGGCGAATTCGATTTCGCAGGTGGCAGAAGCGCGGATGCCCAGCTTGGGTTCGATCTTGCCGCGAATGAAGCCCGGTTCGTGGCAGTCGAGAATGAAAGCGGTAATGCCCTTGGCCTTTGCCTCCGGCTTGGTTACTGCGAACATCACCATGTAATCGGCCACCGGACCGGAGGTGATCCACGCCTTCTTGCCGTTGAGCACATAGTGGGCGCCGTCCGCCGATAACACAGCGCGGGTACGCATATTGGCGGCATCGGATCCGGATTGCGGCTCGGTCAGCCCGTAGCAACCTATCGCCTTGCCGGAAGCCACCGGCGTCACGAAAAGGTGTTTCTGCGCCTCGGTACCGAATTGCAATATTCCGTTGTTGAACAGCGTGTTATTCACAGACACGATGGTCGAATGCGCGGCATCTGCGTAGGCGATCTCTTCCATCATCAGGACATAGCAGATCGAATCGAGGCCGGCGCCGCCGTACTCCTCCGGCACTTCCACGCCCATGAACCCGAGCTCGCCCGCTTTGCGAATCGTATCCTTGGGGAATTCCCCCGATAAGTCGAATTGCGCCGCCACCGGCGCAACCTCTTTCTCGGCGAATTCGCGCGCGGCCGCTTGGATCATCAACTGATTTTCTGTGAGCGTGAAGTTCATGTTTGGATTATCTTCGTATCCATGAAAAATACCACCCTGGTCAATCATCCGCCCACTGTTGCGGTTCCCGAGGACAACCGTCCGCTTGTGGCACCCATCTATCAGTCGGTGAAGTTTTCGTTTGACGATACGGATCAAACCTTGCGCTATCAGCGCGGCGAACGGGAAGGCTTTTTTTATTCGCGCACATCCAATCCCACGCTCACGCAGCTGCAGCGTCTGCTGAGCGAGCTGCAGGGCAGGGATGACTGCCTGCTGACCGGCTCCGGGGTCGCCACCATAAGCGCCAGCCTCCTGGCCCTGTGCAAGACAGGCGATCACGTGCTCCTGTTCGTCGAGTCGTACGGTCCCACCCGCTACATCGTGCAGCATCTGCTGGCGAAGTTCGGCGTCACTCACAGCATGCTGTCGATCGAAGATCGGCCGGGTATCGAAAAGGTACTCAAGGACAAGCCGACGCGCCTGGTGATTTTCGAAAGTCCCACCAATCCAATCACGAAGATTGCGGACATAGAACATTTGACTTCGCATGCGCGGGCGGCCGGATGTTTGACGGTGCTCGACAACACCTTCGCAGGCTTTCATAACCATGGCGATTACGAAATCGACGTGTACTTGCACAGCCTCACCAAGTACGCCTCCGGCCACGGCGATGTGATGGGCGGAGCGATTATCGCCCGCGGCGAGCTCATCGCCGCAATGCGCAAAGACATCGGGCCGATGGGCGCGGCCCTCGATCCGCACGCGGCGTTTTTGATTCAGCGCGGCATGCGCACCTACTTTCTGCGTTACGAACGGCAATGCGCCAACGCGCTCGCCGTCAGTGAATTTTTGCAACAGCACCCGCGGGTGTCGCGCGTGCACTATCCAGGTCTGACCAGCCATCCGCAGCACGATTTGGCGCGCCGCCAGATGAAGGACTTCGGCACCGTGGTGAGCCTTGATTTGGACGGCGGCTACAGCCAAGGCGGGCGTTTCGCGGAGTCTTTGAAATTGTTTTCAATCGCGGCCAGCGTGGGCTCGACCGAGTCCCTGGTCATGCCGCCCCAGCTGTTGCACAGCGGCGCGTACAGCGCAGAGCAGCGCGCACAATCCTTGGTGGGTAAAGGCACGGTGCGCTTATCGATCGGTTTGGAAGACGCGGGGGATCTGAAGGACGATCTGGCGCAGGCGCTCGATCAGGCATTCCGGTGACTTGACATAACTCTGCTTTACATAAGCCAGCGCAAGGCTCAAGCATCGCGTAACGATGCCGATCTATGGAAGGTCGACAAGAATGTCGTGAAAGGTGCCAGAAGTGAGTCTTCAATCCGCAGTTCCCGCTTTACACTCCCAGGCGGCCCACGCTTACTTGGGTGAATCCTTGGCGAGTCCGCAAAGCATTGCGCCGATGCCCCAAGTCTGCGCGCAGCTCGCGCAACTCACCGCGCAACAAGCGACCGATGCCGCACAGCTCGCGCGCCTCATTCAATCCGACCCAGCCCTGGCAGGCGAGATCATGCGTGTGGCGAATTCAGCGGCCCTGCGGGCGCGCGCGCCCATCGTGTCCTTGCAGCAGGCAGTGTCGTGGCTCGGCGTGGCCGAGGTCCGCAACATTGGCATGGCGGTCATGCTGCGCGGCGAGGTGTTCACGGCACCCGGTCATCAACCCGAATCCGAAGAATTGTGGCGTGAAGCATGGTTGGCGGGGCTCTGGGCCAAGGAAATCGCACGCGAGCGGCGCAAGCATGTCGAGAGTGCCTTCCTGGCTGCGCTCATGCATCGCAGCGGCGCGGCACTGGCATTGAAGATACTCTCCGGCTTCGAGATCCAGCAACGCACCGTGATGGATGCGAAAACCTTTTCCGAACTCGTGATCGAATTCGAGCCGCGCTTCGGGCGTCTGTTGATGAACAATTGGTGCTTGCCGGAGGATGTTCAGGGCGCGGCGAGCGATTGGCGCGACTACCGAAATTCCAGTCACAGCGATCTTGCGGGCACCGTGCACGCGGCGCATCTGTTGGCCACTCACACCATGTATCCGCAGCTTCTGGACGAAACAGTGGTGATGGAGGACGCGGTGTTCGAGCAACTCGGCGTGTTTCCGGAAGACCGGCGGGCGATGCTCTCAAAACGCGATCACGTGCTCAGCTTGGCGGGCATGTAGTGCAGCCGGCTGAATTCGACCTGATTTGCATAGGCTCCGGTCCCGCGGGTCAGAAAGCCGCGATACAGGCGGCCAAGGCCGGCTTTCGCGCATGCGTAGTCGAGCGCGAGCCGCAGGTCGGCGGCTCGTGCCTGCTGTCCGGCACCATACCCAGCAAGGCGTTGCGCGAACAGGCGCTTCGGTATCGTCGCATGCAAGGCAGCGCCACCTCTCTTGCGGTCGAGTTGCGCGGCGATGCGCCGTTGTCTGCCCTGCTGCACGGCGTCGACGTCGTGATCGCCGCGCAAGACCGATACCTGCTTGCACAGCTGACGCGCAACGGCGTCGAGTTGATCAAAGGCAAAGCCGTTTTCTTGGACGCTCATCGCATTGAGGTTCAGCATTTGGATGGTTCGCGCCGGCTGCTCAAGGCGCCGCGCGTGGTGCTCGCCACCGGTTCGCGGCCGCGGCATGTGCCCGCCATCGAAGTGGATCATGAACACGTCGTCGACAGCGACTCCATTTTGAGTCTGCCGTACATACCCCGCTCCATGCTGGTGCTCGGCAGCGGCGTGATCGCCTGCGAATACGCGTCAATTTTCGCGGCGCTCGGCTGCACCGTCACCGTGCTCGACAAGCCCGCCGAGCCTTTGGGATTCTTGGATTCGCCGCTGCGCGCCGGATTTCTATCCGCGTTTCGTGCCATGGGCGGCGAATACTGCGGCGGCTCGGAAGTCATCGGCGCACGCTTCGACGGATTCTCCCAGGTCGAGGTGCAGCTGCGCGGTGGCGCGACCCTGACGTCGGATCTCGTGCTGGCGGCATTTGGCCGTGTCGCCAATCTGGACGGCATTGGATTGGAGCGGCTCGGATTGAACATCAGCTCTCGAGGCACGGTGCAGGTCAACGATTCCTTTGAAACCAACATCCCGGGAGTATTTGCCGCCGGCGACGCCATCGGTCCGCCGGCACTTGCCTGCGCGGCTGCCGATCAGGGCCGGCGCGCCGCGCTGGTTGCATTGGGCTTGCCTCCGCCCGCCGTCACAAGCCTGGTACCCAGTGGGGTCTATACCATTCCCGAGATCGCTTGCGTCGGAGTCTCGCAAACCGAGGCAGCATCCAAAAAAATGGACATTGTCATCGGCCGAGCGGATTTCAGCGAAGTGGCGCGTGCGCACATTGCGGGAGAACCAAGCGGATTTCTGACGTTGCTATGCGATCGCAGCAGCGGACGGGTGCTCGGCGTTCAGGTGTTGGGCGAGGGCGCGACTGAACTGGTCCACTTGGGCCAAGCGGCCATCGCGACGGCCGCCACCGCGGACTTTTTCATCGAGCAGATATTTAATTTTCCCACCATGAGCGAAGCCTACCGAATCGCTGCCTTCGATATCTTGAAGCAGCGTTCCGCATCGCACGCAGCGCCCGCCGTGGCGGCGTAGCGCTACAAGTTTTTAATCAATATATCGCCGAACTCGCTGCATTTGACCTCGGTCGCTCCGGGCATGAGCCGGGCGAAATCGTAGGTAACCGTTTTTTGCGCGATCGACTTGTCCATGGCGCCGATGATCGCGTCCGCCGCTTCCAGCCAGCCCATGTACCTGAACATCATTTCTCCGGACAGAATGACGGATCCGGGATTGACCTTGTCAAGATCCGCGTACTTCGGTGCGGTGCCATGCGTGGCCTCAAAGACTGCATGTCCCGTCATGTAATTGATGTTGCCGCCCGGGGCGATCCCGATGCCGCCGACTTGCGCGGCCAAGGCGTCCGATAAATAGTCGCCATTCAAATTCATCGTAGCCACGACATCAAACTCATCCGGACGGGTGAGGACTTGCTGCAGCGTGATGTCGGCGATTGCATCCTTGATGATGACTTTGCCGGCCTTCTGGGCTGCATCCATTTGCGCATTGGCTTCCTTTTCGCCCTGGTCGGTCTTGATGCGTTCCCATTGTTCCCAGGTAAACACCTGCGCCGGGAATTCCCTCTCGGCCAGCTGGTAGGACCATGCACGAAACGCACCCTCGGTGAATTTCATGATGTTGCCCTTGTGCACGATGGTCACGCTTCTGCGTTTGTTGTCGATGGCGTACTTCACCGCCGCACGGAACAGCCTTTCGGTACCTTCCTTCGATGCGGGTTTCAATCCGATGCCCGAAGTCTCCGGAAAGCGGATCTTGGCGTATTGCTTGGGAAAATTTTGCTTGAACAAATCGAGAAATTTCTTAGCGTCGGCGGAACCTTGCTCGAATTCTATGCCCGCATAAATATCTTCGGTATTCTCGCGGAAGATGACCATGTCGACTTTCTCCGGCGTCTTGACCGGAGAGGGCACGCCCTTGAACCAGCGCACCGGCCGTAGGCACACGTAAAGATCGAGCAGCTGGCGCAAAGCCACATTCAAAGACCGGATTCCGCCGCCAACCGGCGTCGTAAGCGGGCCTTTGATGGAGATCAAGTATTCCCTGCATGCGGCGACCGTCTCCTCGGGCAACCAGGAGTTGTAGTTTTTATTGGCCTTCTCGCCGGCAAAGATTTCCATCCAATGAATCTTGCGCTTGCCGCCGTAGGCTTTTTGTACCGCCGCGTCGAACACCCGCACGCTTGCCCGCCAGATGTCGCGACCCGTGCCGTCGCCCTCGATGAAGGGAATGATGGGTTGATCGGGTACGTTCAATTTTCCGTTGGAAATGCTGATTTTCTGGCCCCCGGCTGGGATGTTCATGGGGACCGGCTTGGCTTCTGACATTCCGCTGCTCCTGTAAATGCAGCCGCAATGCTAGCATGCGCGACCGGAGACTCGCATTGCGCAACCTCATCTCAACCCCCGCGAAGGACGGCTTTCGCATGCCCGCGGAGTTCGAACGGCACTCGGGCTGCTGGATGCTATGGCCTGAGCGATCGGACAATTGGCGCCTCGGGGCCAAGCCCGCGCAGGCGGCATTCGCCGCAGTCGCTGCAGCAATCGCCGACGGCGAGCCCGTGACTGTCGGCGTCTCGGCCGCACAATTCACGAATGCGCGCGCGCGCTTGCCGCGGAACATCCGCGTCGTGGAAATGACCAGCAACGATGCGTGGATGAGGGATTGCGGCCCCACTTTTGTCATCGATAACAAGGGGCGGCGGCGCGGCATCGACTGGGCGTTCAATGCTTGGGGAGGCCTTCAGGGGGGCCTGTACTTTCCGTGGGACCGCGACGATGAAGTTGCGCAAAAGGTCATTGAACTGGAAGGTGCGGATCGATATCGCACTTCGTTGATCATGGAGGGCGGCGCGATTCATGTGGACGGTCAAGGCACGTGCTTGACCACGGAAGAGTGTTTGCTCAATCCGAATCGCAATCCGCAGCTGTCTCGCAAAGACATCGAGGAACAGTTGCGCCGCTATCTGTCGGTCAGCACGGTGATTTGGCTCAACAAAGGCGTGTACCGAGACGAAACCGACGGCCATATCGATGAATTGGCCTGCTTCACCAGCCCATCGAATGTGCTGCTGGCCTGGACGGACGATCGCTCAGATCCTCAGTTCGAGATTTCCCAGGACGCTTATCAGCGTCTGCGCCACGCCAAGGATGCGCGCGGCCGTCGCTTGAACGTCCACAAAATCCAGCAGCCGGAACCCCTATTCATGACGGCCGAGGAAGCGGCCGGCATCGATCAGAATGAGGGCAGCCATCCGCGCCGGGCCGGTGACCGTTTGGCAGCCTCGTACGTCAATTTCTACATCGCCAACAAGCGCGTGGTGATGCCCTTGTACGGCAAGCGCAGCGATGCGGCGGCCATGCGTGTGCTCAAGCGCTTATTCCCAACCCGCATCATCGTCGGGGTCGCCACTCGTGAGGTCTTGCTGGGCGGGGGCAATATCCACTGTATTACCCAGCAAGTGCCGCGCCCGGTAGGCCCATAAGGCGAGCGAATGGAACTTTGCTGCGCGCAAGGCCTCGAAAGTCTTTATTCTACGCAGCCTTGAACCTTTAAGTCCCCTCCTAAAATTGGAACCTGTAGTGCATTCATCGTTTAAGAATACGGCCCGCAAGCTGGCCACATGGCTCTGCGCGTGCACAGTGGGACTGCTTGCCGCCGGCTGTCATCACAACAACCTCAATAGCGGATTCGGCGTCACCTGGACCAGCCTGACCACCGCCGATGATGTGGGGCAATTCACCAGCTACCTGGTCACGGTCGACTCGGTCGTTCTCAACGGCAAGGTCAATGGTGCAGTGACCGCAATCGCGGTGCCCGAAACCGTCGACTTGACCAAGCTCACCAGCTGGTCCGAGCTGTGGGCAACCGCGAGTCTGCCGGTCGATACGTATACTTCCGCCATCGTTACCTTGGACTTTACCAGCGCACAGATCTCCGTCATGCAGAACGGGGTGCCGGTGAATGCGACCGTGAAGGATGCCGCGGGCGCGACCCCGACCACCATGGCAATCACGGTCAATTTCGATCCCGCAAATCAACTGATCTTGCTGCCTACTTTAAACACCAGCAATGCGCTTCGACTTGCCTTCGCCTATGAGCTCAACGCGAGCCGGATCGACCTGACAACCAGCCCGCCCACCGTCACCGTCAAGCCGTTCATGTCGCTCGCTACCACCGCCTCGGACACCAAGTTGATCCGCGTGCGCGGCCCCTTGATCAACTCGAGCGTGAACGTCGGCACCTACACCGTTGTCGTGCGGCCCTTCTTCGACGAGGTGAATAGCATAGGCACGCTCTCGATGTTCAACGACGCGAACACCATTTATACACTCGGCGGAATTACCTATGTCGGTACGTCCGGCCTGACGCAGCTGTCTCAAACCTCGGCAGGTTCCACCATGACCGCCGCGTTTACCACCTTCGAGCCGACGACGACGCCGGCTGCCGGGGTTGATGCCGGCATATTCCATTCGGTCTATGTGATTGCCGGCAGCACGCTGGAGGATTTCTACACCTACGGATTGGAAGGCGATGTGATCGCACGCAACGGGAATGTGCTCACGCTGCGCGGGGCGACGCTCTTTGCGAATATCTCGCAAATCGTCCAGTACCAAACCCTGGATGCGCAAGTGACCCTAGGACCAAGCACGCAAGTTACCGCCGACGGCGTCTCCACATTGGGGACCTTGAATTACAACTCCATTTCCGTCGGCCAGCACATTACGGCGCGCGGTCTTTATTCCTTATCCGCGGCCGGCGCAGTGATGCTCGATTCCACCGGGGTAGCGACCAATACCGGTTCGGTGCGCATTCAGTCGACCGAGGTTTTTGGCACGGTGGTTTCCTCCGCACCCGGCACCTTGGACTTGAATCTGCAGGCCATCAACAACTGGCCGGCCAGCGTGTATAACTTTGCCGGCAATGGCGTCAGCGCGGCTCAAGATCCGAGCGCGGCCAATTATGTGGTGAGCACCGGTGCGCTGACCGTACCGACTGCCGCGCCCGGCGATCCGCTGTGGGTCGAGGGCTTTAGCGCACCGTTTGGCCAAGCGCCGCCGGATTTCATCGCCGAAACAGTCAATTCCGAAGCGACCGAACCCGCAACCTTGCAAGTCCTTTGGACCGGCACCGGAACCAGCGCGCCGTTCGCCACCTTGACCG
This sequence comes from Gammaproteobacteria bacterium, assembly GCA_034667905.1. GTDB lineage: Bacteria > Pseudomonadota > Gammaproteobacteria > Steroidobacterales > Steroidobacteraceae > Bog-1198. The sequence continues at coordinate 61,611 of JAXDQK010000069.1, forward strand.
CTTCGGGCTTGACGATCGACCGAGCGAACGCCGCTTTGGGCAGCGGTACGCTTCGAATCGGCGCGGACAGCATCGACCTCGTGAGCTTGAGTACCAACCCGACCATCGTGCCGGCCGCAGCGGCGCCGGCGGCGAATGGTCTGCCCTTGTTCGCGCCGGTATTCTCGGTCGGGACCGGTGCTACCAGCGCGGCCAGCGCCACCATCCAGTCATTCAATGGTTTCGCCGCCTTCGTAACGCAGCTCACCACGACCTTTGCCGCGCCCACCCCGGCGACCCAGTTCGAGGCCAGAGGGTTTTACGACCCCACCACCAACACCTTTACCGCTTCCAGTATCGACGTGGTCCTCTAAACTGTCTCCCCATCATGGGGAAGCTCGCCACACAACTTGGATTGGTCTGTGCGTTGGCCGCGAGTTGCCAATCGGCGGCCAACGCGGCCTCGCCCCCGGCGACTGAGCAGGTCAGGCCCCGTATCTGCCTCGTGCTGTCGGGCGGTGGTGCGCGCGGGATGGCGCACATCGGCGTGTTGAAGATTCTCGAGGAACTGAAAGTACCCATCGATTGCATTGCCGGCACCAGCATGGGCGCCGTGGTCGGGGGGTTGTATGGCAGCGGCATGACCGCCGCGCAGATCGAGGCCACCATGCGTTCGGTGGACTGGCAGGAAGCTTTCCGCGATGCGCCTCCGCGCCGCGATCTCGCATTCAGGCGCAAGCAAGATGACCGCAACTTTCTGGTACGCCTGCCCTTAGGCTTGAAGCACGGCCAAATCCTGTTGCCCAAGGGCTTTATTCAAGGGCAAAAGCTCCAGGAAACGCTGCGTCAGCTCACGCTGCCTTTCAGCAATAGCACCAATTTCGATCTGCTGCCGACGCCTTTTCGCGCCGTCGCCACCGACTTGCTCAACGGCAATGCGGTAATCATGGACAAGGGCGATCTCGCCATCGCGATGCGCGCGAGCATCTCGGCGCCCGGCGTTTTTGCGCCGGTCGAAACCCAGGGCCGCTTGTTGGTGGATGGTGGGCTGGCGGAGAACTTGCCTATCGACGTGGCGCGCCAAATGCATGCGGATATTCTCATCGTCTCCGACGTGAGCTTTCCGCTGCAGACGCGAGAGGCCTTGGACTCGGCCTTGTCGATCACCAACCAGATGTTGGCAATTTTGGTGCGCAAAGATGCGGATCGCCAACGCGCTACCTTAGGTTCATCCGACATTTTGATCGAGCCGAATCTCGGTCCTGCGAGTTCCACGGACTTCACGGCGGCCAATTCGACCATCGCCGCGGGGGAGAATGCGGCGCGGACCATGGTTGCCAGGCTCGACTCATTGAGCGTCGGGGAAGGCGCCTATCGCGATTATCTGGCGCGGCGCGCATCCCGACAGCCCGGACTGCCCCCCATTCAGTTCGTGCGCGTCGATGAACAATCCCGCCGCTACGAGAAAACCATCATGGCGGAGATGCAGCCGTTGCTGGGCAAGCCTCTGGATATCACTGCGGTCGGGACCAGTATCACCGAGCTTTACGGATTGGGAAATTTCGAGACGCTCGATTACGCCCTCGTCGATCAAGGCCAGGGTGCCGATGAGAAGACCGGCCTCGAGGTTCGGGCGCGGCGCAAATCCTGGGGGCCGAACTACATTCGGTTCGGCTTGAATTTGGCAGACAATTTCCAAGGCAACAGCCGCTACAACGCGGCAGCGCGTTTCATCTTGACCGAGCTCGATGACTTGGGCGCAGAACTGGTGACCGACGTTCAAATCGGCAGCGATCCAAAGGTGGCGAGCGAATTCTACCAGCCCCTCAATGCGGAGCGGACCTGGTTCTTGGCGCCGAGGCTGCAGGTGCAGGCGAGGGATCTGCAGCTGTATGCAAAGGATGTGCTGATTGCCGACTATCGCGATCGCGAGGCGGAAGCGGACCTGGATATCGGACGCACACTCGGAAATTGGGGCGAGATACGCGCCGGATTTCACCGCACCAACGGCGCGACGCGGGTGCGGCTGGGCGATCCGAATCTCTTGGACCAGGAATACAACGAAGGCGAATTATTCTTCAAGTTCAGCTACGACCGCCTCGACAATCTGCATTTTCCGCGTGCCGGGCAGCAATTTACATTTCAGTGGGATGCCAATCGCGCCAACCTGGGTGGGGAGGATGCCTTCGACAAGGTACAGGCCGATTGGCTCACCGCCGGTTCGAGAGGCCGCAACACGCTTTTGTTTTGGGCCACCGCAGGCAGCGTGGTGGGCGGCAGCATCAAGCCGACCGCCGTGCCGGAGCTGTTTTCACTCGGCGGGTTTTTCAACCTTTCGGGACTTGCGCCCACCTCCTTGTTCGGTCCCAACTATGCGATTGCGCGCGCCATCTACTTTCGGAAAATCGGCCGCGGCGGCGAAGGGTTTTTCCAATTTCCCGCCTATGTCGGCATGTCGTTGGAAATGGGGAACGTGTGGCAGCAGCGCAGCGCCATGAGTTTCGGCTCCGCGCACAAGGACAGCTCGCTGTTCCTGGCGTTCGATACCTTTTTAGGTCCCGTGTACTTGGGGTCCGGGTACGACACCGCCGGGCACAGCGCCTACTATTTGTTCCTTGGGCGAACGTTCTGAAGCTTTAGAAGCTGCGGCTTTCACCCAGTTTCTCCACCTTCTCGAACACCAGCGCCGGCTGGTCCCCGATGCGAGAATATTCGTGCTTGCGGGACATGTCCTCGAGCACGCGATCGCGTTCTGCCGCGGTAAAGAACCAATGGGTTTTTTGCCAATCGACGCCGACCAGCTTGGCGAATGGGTCGCCCTGGCGCAGCCGCACTCGGATGCCGTAAGGTTGCGGCAACACCGGGATGGTGCGAATCATGTTCTGCGGGTTTGCAATTCCCATGCAGTGAAGATAGCCGAATCAGGCATCGGGTGCCAGTAATCCAACGCTGCCGCGCGTGCTAAACTTCGCCGCCTTCGAAGATGAGGTAACTGATGGCATCGTCTTATACGGCCTCCGACATCGAGGTATTGAGCGGTTTGGATCCGGTGCGGCGGCGGCCCGGCATGTACACCGATACCACGCGGCCGAATCATCTCGCACATGAAGTGATCGACAACAGCGTCGATGAGGCGATCAACGGCTATTGCAAGAATATTGCCGTCACGCTGTTCAAGGACGGATCGCTGCAAGTGGAGGACGACGGCCGCGGCATGCCGGTCGATATTCACCCGAAAGAGAAGATGAGCGGCGTCGAGGTGATTTTGACGCGCCTGCACGCGGGCGGCAAATTCAACGACAACAGCTACCAGCACGCGGGCGGATTGCACGGCGTCGGCGTGTCGGTGGTGAACGCGCTGTCCAAGCATTTGGAGTGCTGGGTGCGACGCGGCGGCAAGGAATACAACATAAGCTTTGCCGGCGGCAAAGCCACCTCCAAGCTCGAGGTGGTGGGCGATGTCCCCAAATCCAAGACCGGCACGACATTGCGCTTCTGGCCGGATCCGAAGTATTTCGATACCGATAAGTTCGCCGTGCCTAAGCTCAAGCAGGTATTGCGGGCAAAAGCCGTGCTGTGTCCGAATTTGCGGGTGACGCTCAGCAATGAGAGCACGGGCGAGAAGGATGAATGGTTCTACACCGGTGGCTTGCATCAATACCTCGCGGAGGAACTGGGGAAGGGCGAGTGGCTGCCGGCCGAAACTTTCTACGGCAAGCGCGACATCGAAGGCGGCTCGCTGGATTGGGCATTTGCGTGGGTGCTGGACTCCGAGCACAGCGTCACGGAAAGTTATGTGAATTTGATTCCGACGATCGAAGGCGGCACGCACGTCAATGGACTTCGCACCGGCGCCGCGGATGCCGTGCGGGAATTCTGCGAATTCAGAAACTTGGTGCCGCGTGGCCTGAAGCTGACCCCCGAGGACGTCTGGGACGGCGTGAGCTTCGTGCTCTCGATGAAAATGCGCGAGCCGCAATTCGCCGGCCAGACCAAGGAAAAACTATCCTCGCGCGAGTCGGCCGGAATCGTGCAAGGCGTGATCAAGGACGCCTTTGCGCTGTGGCTCAATCAACATTCGGATCAGGGCGAGAAAATCGCCATGCTGGCGATCGCCAATGCGCAGCAACGCTTCAAGGACAGCCAGAAGGTGGCGCGCAAGCGCATCACCTCAGGGCCGGCTTTGCCGGGGAAGCTGGCCGACTGCGTCAGCCAAGACCCGGCTCGCGGCGAACTGTTCCTGGTGGAAGGCGATTCGGCCGGCGGTTCGGCGAAACAGGCACGTGACCGGGTGACCCAGGCCATCATGCCGCTGCGCGGAAAGATTCTAAATACGTGGGAAGCCGATATCGGCGAGGTGCTGCAATCCCAAGAAGTGCACAACATCAGTATTGCGATCGGCGTCGATCCGGCTGCCAGCGATCTCTCGGGGTTGCGCTACCACAAGATTTGCATTCTCGCGGATGCGGACAGCGACGGTCAGCACATTGCGACCTTGCTGTGCGCACTATTCCTGCGTCATTACCGCCCCTTGGTGGTGGCCGGGCATATCTACGTCTGTATGCCGCCCTTGTTTCGCATCGACGCCGGCAAGGAAGTGTTCTATGCGCTCGATGAGGCGGAGCGCGAAAAAACCATAAAACGCATTGCCGCGGACAGCCCCCGCACCAAGCCGGTCGTGACGCGCTTCAAAGGCTTGGGCGAAATGAGTCCCCTGCAGTTGCGAGAAACGACCATGGCACCGCAAACGCGCCGCCTCGTGCAGATGACTATCGATGCGAAAGACAGTCCCGACCAACTCATGGACATGCTGCTGGCGAAAAAGCGCGCAGGGGATCGGCGCGAGTGGCTCGAAAACAAGGGCAACCTCGCGCAAATTTAGCGCGCCCTTAAGCCATGAAGGATCAAGAACTGAATTTTGAGGGTGTCGAAAAAGAGCCGCTGAAGGCATTTGCCGAGCGCGCGTACCTGGATTATTCGATGTACGTCATCCTGGACCGTGCGCTGCCTCACTTAGGCGACGGACTGAAACCGGTGCAGCGGCGCATCGTGTATGCGATGAGCGAACTGGGGCTCGCCGCCGGCGCGAAGCACAAAAAGTCCGCGCGCACGGTCGGCGATGTGATCGGCAAGTTCCATCCGCACGGCGACTCCGCCTGCTATGAGGCCATGGTGCACATGGCGCAGGATTTCGCGTACCGCTATCCCATTGTGGACGGGCAGGGCAACTGGGGCTCGACGGATGATCCGAAATCCTTCGCTGCGATGCGCTACACCGAATCGCGGCTCACTCGCTATGCCGATCTGCTGCTGCAGGAATTGGCGGCGAGCACGGTGGACTGGGCGCCGAATTTCGATGGGTCCCTCGAGGAACCCACGATGCTGCCGGCACGAGTGCCGAATCTGCTGCTGAATGGCGGTTCCGGCATTGCGGTGGGCATGGCCACCGACATTCCGCCCCACAATTTGCGCGAAGTGGTCAAAGCCTGCATCGCCTTGCTGGACGATCCGGATTTAAGCACCCGTAAGATCATGGCGCACGTCAAGGGACCGGATTTGCCGACCGGCGGGGAGATCGTTTCGCCGCGCGATGAGCTGGTTCAGATGTACGACACCGGTTCGGGCAGTTTCAAGGCTCGCGCGACCTATGAAATCGAGGATGGCGAAATCGTGATCGATGCGCTGCCCTTCCAGGTGTCGGGCAGCAAGGTGCTCGAGCAGATCGGCGCACAGATGCAGCAGAAGAAGCTGCCGATGGTCGAGGACATCCGCGACGAGTCCGATCACGAGAATCCGACGCGCTTAGTGGTGGTGCCGAAATCCAACCGTGTGGACCTTCCCGGACTGATGGCGCACTTGTTCGCGACCACCGATCTCGAGCGCAATTACCGCGTGAACATCAATGTCATCGCCCTCGACGGGCGTCCGCGGGTGATGGGACTCAAAGAGCTGCTGCTGGAATGGCTGGAGTTTCGCAAGTCCACGGTGAGCCGCCGTCTCAATCATCGGCTGGCAAAGCTCAATGCGCGGTTGCACATCCTCGACGGAATGCTGATCGCCTATTTGAATCTCGATGAGGTGATCCGCATCGTGCGCACCGAAGATGAGCCAAAACTCAAGCTCATCAAGCGCTTCAAGCTATCCGACAGCCAAGCCGAAGAGATTCTGGAGACCAAATTACGGCGCCTCGCCAAGCTCGAGGAGATGAAAATCCGCGACGAGCAGAAAAAGCTCGCCGAGGAGCGCGACGAGATCGAAAAGATTTTGAAAAGCAAAGCCAGGCTCACCAAGCTGGTGCGCGAGGAACTCTTGAGCGATGCGGAAGAGTTCGGCGATGAACGGCGCACGCGCTTGGTAGAGCGCGAAGCGGCGCAGGCAATTTCCGCCACGGAATTGCTCACCAGCGAGCCGACGACCGTCATACTGTCCCGCCTTGGCTGGGTGCGTGCCGCCAAGGGGCATGACATCGATGCGCGCGCCTTGAGCTACAAGAGCGGCGATGAGTATCAGGCATCCGCCAAAGGGCGCAACTTGCAGCAGGCCGTGTTCGTGGATTCCACGGGGCGCGCCTACGGCTTGGACGCGCATCAGCTGCCCGCTGCCCGCGGTTACGGCGAGCCGCTCTCCGGTACGGTCGATCCGCCCGACGGGGCAACGTTTGCCGCCGTGCTGATCGGCGAACCGGACGATTTGTGGCTGCTGGCGAGCGATGCCGGCTATGGATTTGCCGTACGCTTGAAGGAAATGTATGCGCGCAACAAGAAAGGCAAATCGGTGCTGAAGGTGCCGGAAAATGCGCTGGTTCTACCGGCGCAGCCTTTGGGCAACCCATTGGCCCTTGCGGTTTTCGTCAACAATGACGGCGAAGTATTGGCCTTGCCGGTGAACCAAATCGAAGAGATGGGCGCGGGGAAGGGACAAAATCTCTATGGAATCCCAGGCAAGAAATCCGCCGAACGCGATGAGTATCTGGTGGCAATGGCAGTGGTGGCGCCCGGGGAAATCTTGACGATCTATAGCGGTAATAGCGCGCCGATGAAGCTAAAGTTCGAGGAACTCAAACAGTTTCAGGACAAGAAGGGCCAGCGCCGTCAAAGGTTCTCGCGCGCTTACAAGCAGGTCGATCGGCTCGAAGTATCGGCGGCGTAATTCGCGCGCGTTAGGGCTCCTATCTGTCGCCCGACATGGTCACGTCCTCCGGGGCGTTCACGAAATAGCCTTGGATGAACTCGATACCCAGCTGCCACAGCACCGCCATGGTGTTCGCGTCCTCGACGCGTTCGGCGATCGTTTCGATGCCTTTGCGTTTCGCGGCTTCGACCAGCCCCTTGACGCGTTGCTGCTGGATCTGATTCGTCGAGAGGCCCTGCATCAAGGAGCCGTCCACCTTGATGAAGTTCATCTCGATGTCGTTCAGCAGCTTCAAGGGGTCGCGCCCGGTGCCGAAATGCTCCAGCGCGAAGCGAAAGCCGAGCTTGCGCAAGTTCTCCGCCAGCTCCTTGGTCGGGCGCACATACTGATTCGCGAGTTCCTCGGTCACCTGCATGCAGATGCGTTTCGGCTCGATTTTCAGCGACTTCAGCTGCGTGTCGAGCCAGGGCAGCAAAGTCTTGTCGAGCACGGTGTCCTTGGAGAGGCGCACGAAGATGCAGGAAGCCTTGCGATTTGCGGCGAATGACATCGAGGCGCCCACCACCCAGCGATCGATATTCTTCATTAAATCATTGCGCTCGGCCGCGGCGATGAACTCGGCCGGCAGCACTTCGTTGCCCTGTTCATCGAGCATGCGCACCAGCACATCGAACATACCCTTGTCCTCGCCAAGCAAGCTGGCGATCGGCTGCTGCACCAGACGGAAGCGATTTTCCATCAGGGCACTCTTGATATGCCTTACCCAGATCTTGTCATAGGCCTGCACCCGGGTATCGGTGTCGGATTTGTCCACCACGTACATTTGGTTGCCGCCCAGCTCGCGGCCTCGCCGAGTGGCGCTCACCGCGTCCGTGATGGCGGCCCCTACATCGGGATTGGTAGGCGGCAACAACCCCAAGCCGACGGTTACCGTGGCCGATAAGGTCTTGTCATCGAACACGAAAACATGTGAATGCACGCGCTTGACGATGTTCTCAGCCCAAGTCTCCACGTCCTTGGCGGTGCCGCGATCGAGCATCACGAGGATGCCGTTGCCGCCAAAGCGTCCGCATAAATCGGTGCTGGTCAATTGCGAGCGCAGCAGTTCGGCGAGCTGCGCCATGAAATCCTCGCTCGCGAGCACACCGATGGAATGCTGAATGTCGATGAAGCGGTCGGGTTTCAAGTGTGCGATCTGACGCACACCGCCCTTCATGTTCTGCGCGGCGCGCTCGCGCATCGCGGCGGTCAAATAGCGCTGCTGTAGAAATTGCGTCGTGGCATCGTTCTTGACCGCATCGGCGAGCTGCACTTCCAGATCGCGGTCTTTCTTGTGCAGCGCCGAAATGGCGATGCGCACCGCAGGTTCATTGTCGTAGTCGGCGCGCGTCAGGACCAATTCCAGAGCCAAACTCGAGCCATCCGACAGCAATGCCTGCACCTTCAAGCCGTGGCCCTCCCACTTGCCCTGCAAACAGGCCACCAACGCGCCTTTGAGGGCGGGGTGCGTCTCCTGCTCGAACAGATCCATGAGCGGCGTGCCGGTTAGGGCGTCGTTTTCGGAGTAGCCGAACAGTTCGAGCCACGCGCGGTTCGCATCGACGATGATGCCTTCCTGCACGTGGGTAATCGCATCGGCGGAGCCTTCCAAAAAATTTTGCAGCTGTTCTCGATATTCGCGCGCCGAGGACAGCGTCGTCGAGAGTGCCCGTTCCAGTCGATGGGAGCGCAGCTCGCGGCTGGCGACCGATTGCAGACGACTTCGGTTGGCGAGGGTGACGACGTCCTGGCATCCCAAACGCATCGCCTCCGCGATTGCCGCCTCATCGACGCTCTCGCGCATCACCAGCACCGGCATGCCCGGCGCGGTCTGTTGCTTCACCTTCATGATGGAAGCCAGATCCACGCTGAGCTCATCGATAAACACGATCAGCATTTCAGGATTGAGCTGGGTGAGGGCGTCGCCCAAATCGCTGGCATCGGGCAGCCAGGTACAGTGCACGGGATGGCCGGCTTTGCGCAGCGTGCTGTTGATGGCCTCAACGTGGTCCTGGGACCTCGTCATGACAATCATCGGAACTGCACCCTGTTCGCTCACCTGGCAAAATCCTCGTAAAATCGGCGGCAAAGTGTAACACCTTAAAACCAGCCATTCTGGGACGGGCGTCAAGGCGAGTTAGGCCGACTGGCCACAACCCTTAAGTTGCGGCTATGATACGCGCCCTTCAACTCGAGGCCTTCGATGGCTAACTACAGCACCAACGAATTCAAATCCGGCCTGAAGATTCTCATCGACGGCGACCCGTATGCGATCGTCGAGAATGAGATGGTCAAGCCCGGCAAGGGCCAGGCGTTCAACCGGGTGCGGGTCCGCAACCTCAAGACCGGCCGCACGATAGAGCGCACCTGGAAGTCCGGGGACACCGTCGAAGCGGCCGACGTCGTCGATACCGACATGCAGTATTTGTACAGCGACGGGGATTTCTTCCACTTCATGGTGCCCGATACCTTCGAGCAGCTCACCGCATCCAAACAGGCCGTGGGCGACGGCGCTCAGTGGCTCAAGGACGGCACCATCTGCGTGGTCACGCTGTGGAACGGCGTGCCGCTTCAAGTCACTCCCCCGGCGCACATGGAACTCAAAGTGGTCGAGACCGATCCGGGTGTTCGCGGCGATACGGCGACCGGCGGCTCGAAGCCCGCGAAGCTGGAAACCGGCGCAATGGTGCGCGTACCGCTGTTCATCAACGAGGGTGAAATATTGCGCATCGATACCCGCACGGGCGAGTATTTATCGCGCGGCAAAGGCTGAAGCTTTAGGGTCGCGTGCCGATCAGCGCGACGCTACGCGTTGTCGATGCTGAACGATAGGGCATCGGCCAGTCGGTCCGCCCCGATTGCGATCGCCACCAGCCGGTCAAATCCGAGTGCCACGCCGGCGCATTCGGGCATTCCATGCTCGAGCGCAGCCAAAAGATTCTCATCCAACGGCGGTTGCATTTGGCCGCGCTCGGCACGCAAGTTCAAATCATGGGCAAATCGGGCGCGCTGCTCTTGCGGCTGCACCAACTCGTGGAATCCATTCGCCAGTTCCAGACCATCCACATAGAGCTCGAAGCGCGCCGCCACGGGCGGACTCCCGGGTTTTAGACGCGCCAGCGCGGCCTGCGATGCGGGGTAGTCGCACACGAAACAAGGGCGCTCGCGGCCGAGCTGAGGCCCCACCACCAAGCCCATCAGCAAATCGAGTTTGGCATCACGGTCAAGTTGCGTCTCGCAGGCGATGCCATGGCGCATCACCGCATCCAAAAGTTCGGCTTCGCCGGCATCGAAGGCATCGACGCCGGCATGGCGCAGCATCGCGGCTCTGTAGCTCAAGCGTTCCGCCGCTTGAAGCGTACGAACGGGGGAGAGCAGCTGTCCGACCAGCTCTTCCACCTCGTCCATCAGCGCGGCATCATCGAAGCCAATCCGATACCACTCGATCATCGTGAACTCTGTGTTGTGCCAGCGTCCGTTCTCGGCGTCGCGAAATACTTTGCAGATTTGATAGACATCGCCACTGCCGGCTGCCAGCAGGCGCTTCATCGCATATTCAGGCGAGGGGCACAGATATGCCGGCCTGGCTCTGCCGGCGATCTGTGTCGCCAAGGACGCGATCTGCGGGTCGCTCACTGCGGCCGCGCTCAAAATTGGGGTCTCCACTTCCAGCACGGCGCGCCGCTCGAAGAACGTGCGTGCCGCGCGCAACATCGCGGCGCGCCGCTGTAAGGCAGCGAGCGACGCGGTCGGGCGCCAACTCACTGAACGGTCCCTAAAGATTGGCCGAGCCTGACGATGGTGCCCGCTCGCAGCTGCGGATTTAAGCGCGCGTGGCCGCGCTGAAACAGCAAGATCACGGTGGAACCCATGTTGAAGCGGCCGAGTTCCTCTCCCTTGTCGAGCCACAGAGGCGGCGAGGGCAGTTCCGTCACCTGGCGGCGCTTGGCCGGAGTGATGTCGCCCGCCCACACCGTCGCGATGCTCCCCACGTTCAGCGCACCGACCAGTACCAGCGCCATTTGGCCGAATGCCGTGTCGAACAAAGTTAGTACGCGCTCGTTGCGAGCGAAAAGCCTCGGCACGTACCTTGCCGTAATGGCGTTCACGCTAAAGAGGCGCCCGGGAACGTACACGGTCGAGCGCAGCTGCGCGCGCAGAGGCATGTGTACCCGGTGATAATTGAAAGGTGCGAGATAAATGGTCGCGAACGAGCCGCCTTCGAAGCTCTTCGCCCAAGGTTGCGATGCCAGCAGCTCGCCGAGCGTGTAGCGGCGGCCTTTGGCCTGCAGGAGCTGATCGCCCTCGATGCTGCCCGCCTCGCTGATTGCGCCATCGGCCGGGCAGGCTATGGAGTTCGGATCCGGATCGATGCTGCGCGCGCCTGGCTTCAAAGCGCGAGTAAAGAACTCGTTGAAGGTGGCGAAACTTGAAGGATCGGCCTGCAGCGCTTCGGTCATATCGACCGGGTAGAGATTGACGAAGCCGCGCACCAGCCGATTCTTGAACCAGGGCGAGCGAACGCGGGTGGCGCGCAGGATCAGGCGCGATAGGGCGTGTTGCGGAAGAACATGCTGCAACCAAACGAAAAGACGGCCGGCGCTCATGCGCGGCCGGTCATGATGCGTTCCATGTCGCTTCGTAAGGTATCGGTGGAGAAAGGGCCTGTGAGGATGGCGGCAAGACGGCCCTTAGTATCGATGACGAAAATTTCAGCCGAGTGATCCACTGTGTAGTTGCCGTCCGCGGCGGGCCGAATGCTCACCGCCACGCCCCACTGTTTGGCGAGCGCCTCGATGGCCGGCTGATCGGCGGCGGTCAGACCGATAAATTCGGGATCGAAGTAGGGGACGTACTTGGCCAACTGCGCGGGCGTATCTCGCTTGGCATCGACCGACACGAAGATAACCTGGGGCGGCGGCGTCCTACCCTCCGCGCGCATGCGCTTTTCCACGGCCGCCAGCGTGGCCAAGGTCGTCGGGCAAAAGTCAGGACAATTGGTATAGCCGAAAAACATCAACGACCAGTGACCGCGCAGATTCGCTGATCCAAAACTGCGCCCTTGGTGGTCGAGCAAGCTAAAATCCGCGACCGTGCGGCTGGGCACGAGTAAGGTACCGGTGGCCAGCACCGGCGGCGGCTTGTGAGTTGCCAGCAGCGCCGCAGCGATGCCGCCGGCAGCGGCACAGAGAAACATCAGGAACAGTAGTTTAGAGCGAGCCATGCCCCGATTATCCCACACCGCCGTCAAGCCCGTCCGGGTAGGGGATGCCGTCGAACGGTGCGCGAAGGCACTTCGCGCGGCGCGCGTGTATTTCGGTCACGGTACCGCCGATGCGCGCGATGAGGCGGCCGAATTGGTTTTTTTTGCCGCCGGACTTCCGCATAGTCGAGGCGCAAGCGCTTATGATCAGTTGCTGAAGCCGCGCACCTTGGCGCGGATCAACCGGCTGCTGCAGCGGCGCATCGATGAGCGCGTGCCGCTTCCTTACCTCACGCATCGCGCTTTTTTTGCAGGACTTGAGCTGTACGTGGATGAGCGGGTACTGGTGCCGCGCTCACCCATTGCCGAACTGGTGCTGCAACGCTTTGCGCCGTGGACCCAAGCCCGCCGCGTGCGTCGAGTGCTGGATATTGGCACCGGGTCGGGAGCCATCGCGTTGGCCTGCGCCAAGGCCTTTCCGCGCGCGCACGTGGATGCCGCTGACATTTCCACCGCGGCATTGCAGGTCTGCAGGCGCAATGCTCGCCGGCTGGGCTTGCAGCAGCGGGTGTCGGTATTGCGTTCCGATTATTTCAGCGCCGTGGCGGAGCGGCGTTACGATATCATTGTAAGCAACCCTCCCTATGTCGGGCGCGCCGAGATGCGCACGTTGCCGCCTGAGTACCGGCATGAACCGAAGCTCGGTTTGGCCTCAGGCTCCGATGGCCTGGATTCGGTACGGGAGATCTTGGCTGCCGCTCGATCTCACTTGGAGGATGAGGGCATTTTGGTGGTGGAGGTCGGCAATTCCGAGAGGGCTTTGTTGCGGGCATTTCCGCGCTTGCCCTTTATCTGGCCGCGGATTGCGATGGGCGGCGGCGGCGTGTTTGTGTTGAAGGCGCGGGATCTTTAACGGCGCGTGAGGAGAGTCGAGGCGTGGCGGGCAATACTTTCGGTCGGATTTTCACGGTAACCAGTTTTGGGGAGAGTCACGGCCCCGCGCTCGGTTGCGTCGTGGACGGCTGCCCGCCTGGACTGGAAATCGGCGAGGCGGATTTGCAGCTCGATGTGGACCGCCGGCGTCCGGGAACTTCGCAATTTACCAGCCAGCGGCGCGAATCCGATACGGTGCGGATCTTGTCCGGGGTGTTCGAAGGCAGAACCACCGGCACGCCCATCGCCGTCTTGGTTGAGAACGAGGATCAGCGGTCGCGCGACTACGAGAAGATCAAGGATCGCTTTCGGCCGGGGCACGCCGATTATACGTATCAGCAAAAATACGGCTTTCGCGACTACCGCGGCGGCGGGCGCTCATCGGCTCGGGAAACCGTGGTGCGGGTGGCAGCCGGGGCCATCGCGCGTAAATTCTTGCGGGAGCGGCTTCAAGTCACCATTCATGGGTATCTCGCGCAGATGGGTCCGATCGTGCTCGAGCCCAAGGATCCACAAAGCGCCTATGACAATCCGTTTTTCTGCCCGGATCCAAAGCGCATTGCCGAGCTCGAGGATTTTATCTGGCGTATTCGCGAGGCGGGCGATTCCATTGGTGCGCGCGTGACGGTCATCGCCAAGGGCGTGCCGCCGGGCTGGGGCGAACCGGTGTTCGAGCGGCTCGATGCCGACCTGGCGAGCGCCATGATGGGCATCAACGCCGTAAAGGGCGTCGAGATCGGCGCGGGATTCAGGGCCGTGGAACAGCGCGGCTCGGAACATCGCGACGAGATGACTCCTCAAGGCTTCAAGAGCAATCATGCGGGGGGTATCTTGGGCGGCATCTCTTCGGGCCAAGACATCGTGGTGAGTTTGGCATTGAAGCCGACCTCGAGCATTACGTTGCCTGGCCAAACCATCAATCTCCACGGTGAGCCGGTGGAAGTGATCACGACAGGGCGTCACGATCCCTGCGTCGGCATCCGCGCAACCCCGATCGCCGAGGCCATGCTGGCGCTGGTGCTGATGGATCACTACTTGCGCTTCCGTGCGCAGTGCGCCGACGTGGTGTCGGCCACGCCCGTCATTACGCACCGATGAGTACCAAGTCACTACCGCGCATAGCGGTCGTCGGCGCCTCGAGCCTAATCGGTGCGGCGGTGATCGATGAGCTGCGGGCGCGAAAAATCCATTACGCGGAGCTTCATGCGCTGGATGATCAACGCAGCATCGGCGCACCGGTGAGCGACGAAGAAGCGAAATTGACCGTGGGCGATGTCGCGGCGTTTGATTTCTCGCGCGTCGAGCTGGTCTTTTTCTGTGGGCGCACCGCATTGTCGGAGCGTTATGCGCAAAGCGCCGCGGCGCACGCCTGGGTAATCGACGGATCTGCGGCGTTTCGCATGAACCCTGAGGTGCCCTTGGTGGTGGCCGACGTGAATCCGCAGGCGCTTGAACGCGTCGGCTCGAGCGGTTTGATTGCGTTGCCCGGCAGTGCCAGTGCAGCGCTCGCCACCGTGCTGGCGCCGCTGCATTCGCTTGCCGGATTGGTTCGGGCCGAGGTGGCCACCTATCATGCGGTTTCGGGCAGCGGCCGGGGCGCCATGGATGAACTCGCCGGCGAGACCGTGGCCATGCTGAGCGGTAAGAAGGCGAGGGGTGCCGCCTTCGGCAGACAAATCGCCTTCAACGTGATCCCGCTGGTAGACTCGTTGGAAGCGGGCGGTGCCTCACGCGAGGAGCGCAGACTATGGGAGGAAACGCGCCGGGTGCTCGATTTACCCGCGCTGACCATCAATGCCACGGCGGTGCGCGTGCCCGTGTTCTTCGGTCATAGTCTCGCGGTGCACGCCTCCTTTGAGCGAGCAGTCGACCTCGCGGATGCCATCCATGTGCTGCAGCGCGGGAACGGATTGAGGGTCATTGACCCGGAATCCATTGCTGAATTTCCGACGCCCGCCACGCTCGCCGTCGACCCTGATCAGGTATATGTGGGGCGTATCCGGGCCGATATGACCCGTGATCGAGGTCTAAATTTTTGGGTGGTGGCTGATAATGTTCGGAAATGTGCGGCGCATAACGCAGTTTCGGTGTCCCAGATTTTGGTAAATAGATGCCAGTGAGATATAGTTATTGGCTTATGTAAAAGGCAAGTGAGAATTCGCTTCCAAGCCCCTATAGCACAATGAACTTTGTGCGCTTGCCTACCAGAATTCTGGGAGTAGAAATGTTTGTGACGCTGCGTCGCCTAATGCTGATGGCATGCCTGCTGTCCCCGTCCTTATCGTGGGCATTGGGCTTAGGTGAGATTCATCTGAATTCATCGCTGAATGAGCCGATGAACGCGGAGATCGACCTCATTGCCGCCGGTCCCGAGGAATTGACCGCCCTGCGAGCGACGCTTGCGGCCAAGGACGCATTCACGCGCTACGGCATCGAGCGCCCTCCCTTCCTCTCGACACTGACCTTCAAAGTGGGCAAGAGCAAGGACGGACGGGACGTGCTGTTGGTGCGATCGAGCGAGTCGATCCCCGAGCCCTTTGTAACCTTTTTGGTCGAGGTAAATTGGGCGCGCGGGCGTCTAATGCGCGAATACACCGTGCTTCTCGATCCGCCGGTGTACACGCCCGGCGAACGGGCGAGTTCGGCAGCGCCGGTCGCGGCTGCGACCACACCGAACGCACCGTCGCGTTCCAAACCGGTACCGGCAACAAGTCAGGCGGCTGACGACAGCGCCACGGCCCCTGCCGCCGGAAAGCGAGCGGGCCGCTCGGCCGCCGGCCGGTCGTCAAACCGTGCCTCAACGAGCGGCGCGAGCAGCGCTTCCAGCGCGAGCAGCACGCCCAGCGCCGGCGCCGAGGCTGCAGGCCCGACCGGCGATAACAGCTATCGTGTTGCCCAGGGCGACACGCTCTCGAAGATTGCCCACAGCCTGCGTTCCGGTTCGAAAGCCGATGTCGATCAAACCATGATCGCCATGTATCGCGCCAATCCCGATGCCTTCGGCGGCAACATCAATATCTTGCGGCGCGGTGCCGTGCTGCGCGTCCCGGGGGGCGATGAAATCGCCGCGTTGAATCAATCCGAAGCGACGAGCGAAGTGCACCGGCAAATGGATGCATGGCGCGGATCCGCCGGTACCCCCTCGAGCGGTCATCTGCGTCTGGTCACACCCGGCGCCGGCGGGGGCACGAGCACCAGCACCAGCGAAACCGCCTCGAGCGGAGAAGCGCAAGCCCTGAAGGGCCGGGTGAAGGATTTGGAAGGGCAGCTCGCCGACACACAGCGGCTGCTCACTCTGAAGAGCAATGAATTGAGCGAGTTGCAGCGCAAGCTAGGCACGCCCGCGACGCAGACTCCGGCCCCGACGCCGCCGCCGACAGCGGTCACGCCGACGCCGGTTCCCGTTCCCACTCCCACGCCGCCTCCGGTCGAGACGGCGCCGAGCAGCACCGTCTCAACGGCTCCGCCGCCGGTACCTACGCCGGTGCAGAAACCGGCACCCGCGAAAAAGCCCGTCGTGACCGCGGAATCAGGGTCTTTGCTCGACTGGCTCCAGGCGAACTGGTGGATCCCGGCGGCCATCATCCTTGCGCTTATTGCCGCCCTGGCGTTCGCTTCTTGGCGGCGCCGCCAGGCCAGCAGCGGCGGTGGTGGCGACTTCCCAGATCTGGATGCGAGCGGCATGTCCGAATACCGCGATCCTGCCGAGAGGCTGGCCGCGGGCCGTGCCGGCGATGACTCCTTTGTGGTCGAGGAATCGGGCGAGCATCCGATGCCCCAATTCGCCGAGCCTGCCCAGCACTACGGCGAGACCACGGCTGACCTCAAGGCGCCCGAAGACACCATGTCGAGTGAGAGCCCGGTGAATCTTGATCAGGGCGACCCCCTGGCCGAGGCGGACTTTCATATGGCGTACGGTCTGTACGACCAGGCGGCCGACTTAGTACGCATCGCGCTGGAGCGCGAGCCGGATCGGCGCGATTTGCGCTTGAAGCTGTTGGAAATTTATTTCGTCTGGGGCAACAAAGAAGCTTTCCTGCAGACCGCCAAGGGCTTGGAAGCCACCCGCGACCGCGCACCGGTAGGGGAGTGGGACAAGATCGTCATTATGGGCAAGCAGATTTGTCCGGACGAACCGATGTTCGCCACGACTGCAGGCAGCGGCCGCGGCGCCGGCGCCCTCGTCGATTTGAATCTGGAAGGCGGCGAGAATCGCGTTGACATCGACCTGTTCGGCGATCCTGAAGGCGAGCGCAGCCTCGACCAGTCCATCGCGAAGGACATCGATGACTCGGCGCCTACGGGCGAGTCGCCGCACCTGCATGCCGCTTCGGATCTGGATTTCACGTTGGATCGGCCGGAACGCGGCGCGGATGAGTCGCCGACGCGGGAGATGGCGCCGCGCGATGAGCCCACGGTTGAATCCGAATTGATGAATTTCGCGGATTCACCGACCACTGAATCCCCGGCGCTGAAATCCGGCGATGTGCGCAGTCGCATCGCATCGAAACTCGACAAGGTGAACAAGGCGGATCAGACCGCCGAGCTGTCGATCGACGATTTGGGTCTGGACCTGGACCATCTCGACGGACCCGCGAATGGCGTGTCGGAGCATCCTGCGGACGCCCCGACCATGGTCGCAGGCCTTGATGAAAAATCCCGGCGCATGATGGCGGAAGCGGAAAGCCGCGCGCGCGACAAGGATTTGACTGAACTCGAGCGCGAATTAGAAGCCTCATTCGTCGCCGACTTGGGCTCGGACCAAGAGGAGATCAAGACTGCGGTGTTGGGCCCCGAGTCGGCACCGACCGTGCAGATGCCGCGCGCCAACAATCAAGAGACTTCGCCAACCGCGCGCTTCAAGTCAGGCGAATATTCCGACGTTCGGGAAACCGATAAACCTGATTTGGATTCGACCTCGCGTTTGCGCGGACTCAATGCCGATAGCATCGACTTGGATCTGGATCGGCTCGCCAACGCCTTGGGTTCCGGCGATACGGTGGAACAACCGCGTGCAGAGGATGAAGTGTTCTCCACCGAGGTGTTTGAGGCCAGCCAGCGCAACCGCCGCGTCGATCTCGACGTGGGTGAGGCGCTCAACGGCTCCGAAGCGGCGGCCACGAACAAATTGAAAACGATTTCGACTACGCGCACCACCAAGCTCAAGACCGACGAGACGATGCCGGAACTCGAGCCGGTAACCATGAGTGAAGTCGGGACCAAGCTGGATCTGGCCCGCGCTTACATGGATATGGGCGATCCGGAAGGCGCTCGAAGTATTCTCGAGGAAGTCGTGACCGAGGGCTCTGCGAGCCAGAAACAGGAAGCGCAGCGCTTAATCGAGAATCTGCCCGGCTAGGAGCCTGTCTGAGTAATCCGCTTGAGCCGCGACCGTGATAGATCTCGGCCGCCGGGTTGCCGCCATCATCGAGTATGACGGCACCGACTATTTCGGCTGGCAGTCGCAAGTGCATTCTAGCTCGATACAGGACGCGGTACAGGCCGCGCTTTCCTTCGTCGCCGGCCACCCGGTTGTTGCGATCTGCGCGGGGCGCACGGACACCGGTGTTCACGCCGTCGGTCAAGTCATCCATTTCGACACGCAGGCGGTGCGCACGCCACGGGCATGGGTCTTGGGCGCCAACACCAAGCTCGCTCCCAGCATCGCCTTGCAATGGGCGGGTGAAGTGACCTTGGGATTTCATGCGCGTCACCGGGCTATCCGGCGCATTTATCGGTATGCGATATTGAATCGCAGCGCGCGATCGGCTTTGCAGCGCACGCGGGCGGCGTGGATCCATCGCCCGCTCGATGCCGCCGCCATGCATGAGGCCGCGCAGGCCCTCATCGGCGAGCATGATTTCTCGGCCTTTCGCTCCGTGCAATGCCAATCGAAAACCACGCTCAGGCGCGTCGATACCATCGAGGTGATCCGCGAGGGCGACTATGTGTGGCTGCAAATCGCCGCCAATGCCTATTTGCATCACATGGTGCGCAACATCGTCGGCACGCTGCTCGACGTACAGCGCGAGTCGGATCCGCATGAGGCCATGGCGCAAGTGCTCAAGGGGGCGGATCGTCGCTATGCGGGTGCCACGGCGCCGGCCGCGGGGTTGTACTTGTGGCGGGTCGAATACCCCTCGCTTTATGGTATCCCGGCGCCCAAACCGCAAATTGGTTTAAACTAACCGCATGTCATGGTTTGAGCGAATTGTTCCCTCACGGATCAAAACCGAGCGCCGCACGCGATCGGTGCCTGAGGGCCTGTGGACCAAATGTCCCGCTTGCGATGCCGTGCTCTACAAAGCCGAGATCGAGCGCAACCTCTACGTCTGCCCGAAATGCAGCCACCACATGCGCATCAACGGCCGCGAGCGGGTCATGAAGTTTCTGGACACCGGATCGACCACGGAAATTGCCGCCAAGGTCGAGCCCGAGGATCCGCTTAAATTCAAGGATTCCAAGCGCTACAAGGACCGGCTGGTGCAGGCGCAAAAACAAACCGGCGAGCGCGACGCCTTGATCGTCATGGCGGGAAAGCTCGCGGGCCTGGATGTGGTCGCCTGTGCCTTCGAGTTCCGGTTTTTGGGAGGCTCGATGGGCTCGGTGGTCGGCGAGAAGTTCGTGCGCGCGGTCGAACACTGCCTGGAGCATCGAATGCCCCTGGTCTGCTTCGCGGCCAGCGGCGGGGCACGCATGCAAGAGGCGCTGTATTCCCTGCTGCAAATGGCAAAGACCAGCGCCGCCCTCAAGCGTTTATCCGAAGCGCGATTGCCCTTCATTTCGGTGATGACCGATCCGACCACGGGCGGCGTGTCAGCGAGCCTCGCGATGCTCGGCGATATCAATATCGGTGAGCCGAAGGCGTTGATCGGTTTCGCCGGACCGCGCGTCATTCAACAGACCGTGCGCGAGACCTTGCCGGAGGGATTTCAGCGCAGTGAGTTTCTGCTCGAGCACGGGGCGCTCGACATGATCGTCGACCGGCGCGAGATGCGCGATCGCATTGGTGCAATGCTGCGATTGATGAGCGGCAAAGAACCCGCCGAAGCGGCTTAAGTCCTAGGAGACTAATGCGGAGCCTAGAGCATTGGTTGTCCTACCAGACACAAGTGCACCCGCGGGCAATCGATCTGGGGCTCGACCGGTTGCGCGTGGTGCTGCGTCGATTGCAGTGGCAGCAACCCAAGGTTCCGATCATCACCGTCGCGGGTACCAATGGTAAGGGCTCTGTAAGCGCCTATTGCGCGGCCATCCTAAGGGCCGCGGGGCTCAAAGTGGGAATGTTCACTTCGCCGCACTTGCGGTATTACCAAGAGCGCATCCGCGTTCATGACCGCTTAGTGCGCCCTGAGGAACTTGTGGCGGCGTTCGAGAAGATCGAAGTCGCGCGCGATTCGGTGGCGCTCACGTTTTTCGAGTTCAACGCACTGGCTGCATTGCTAGTATTGGATGCCGCGCGCCTCGATGCATGGGTGCTTGAAATCGGCATGGGTGGGCGCCTCGACGCGGTCAACGTGGTTGATCCCGACGTCTCGATCGTGACCAGCATCGGACTGGATCATCAGGAGTATTTGGGTCATACGCTCGAGGCGATTGCACGCGAGAAAGCGGGTATATTTCGCGCCGGACGAACGGCCGTGATCGGCGGGCGCGAGCCGGTGCCGGTTCTTGAAAATGCAGCGCGAGCCATCAAAGCGCCGTTGAAGCGTCTTGCCATCGAATACAACTACGTTCGCGAAGGCTCAGGCTGGCGCTACCGCGGCTCTCATTGGGACTTACCCCATTTGCCGGCACCTGCATTGTTGGGGGATATTCAGTTTAGCAACGCCGCCACTGCCATTGCTGCCTTGGAAGAAATCTCGCCACGCGTTCCCATCAACGCCGGCGCCGTAGCCCAGGGCCTTTCCGAGGTGCGGTTGGCGGGCCGCTTCCAAGTGATCAAATCCTCAGGCGAGTCGCCCACTTGGATACTGGACGTTGCGCACAATCCGGACGCGGCGCGCGTACTGGCGCATAACTTGAACGCTAACCCAATCCAGGGCAAGTCCCTGGCCGTGTGCGGGATCCTCGGCGACAAAGACGCGACGGGGATTGCCCGGTTGCTGAACGAGCCGATCGATGAATGGTTGTGCGCTTCGATTGACGGAGCTCGGGGTCGAACGGGCGATGAACTGGTCAACGAATTGCGGGGCACGGTTCGCGGCCGCGTCATGCCGGCTGATAGCGTGGCCGCCGCGTGTGCTGCCGCCTTGAGCGCCGCACGCCCTGAGGATCGAATCGTCGTCTTCGGTTCGTTTCATACCGTCGGGCCTGCGCTGGACTGGCTCGAGGCAGCAGGATTGCTGCCGCTCGGGACGCTTCCCGAATATACTCCGCGGTAATGGAGCGTCGCGTCAAAGAACGTTTAATCGGCGCATCGATCCTCGTCGCGCTCATCGTGTGGGTGGTCCCCGAACTCTTGTCCGGTCCTAAACCTGCAGCGCGGACGCCGATGCCGGCGACCCTTCCGGCGACTGCGCCCGAGCCGACGCGAAGCGTGACCGTGGACTTGTCGACCAGCAAGGCACCGGAGAGTCCCGACATCGAGGCCGCACCCCCGACTCCCGCACCCGCAGCTTC
>JAXDQK010000070.1:0-2671 GCA_034667905.1 Gammaproteobacteria bacterium
AATGCTCTTGCGTGCGGATAATGAACGCGCGATCACCAGTCGGGCTGTAGATGAGACTCATCGGCTGATACGGAATCTTCCTGGCTGTCACGATGACACTATCTCGTCGAAACCAGCCGCACTTTGCACCGGGACTGCGCCACCAGAGCGATGAGTTCGGCTCGAAATTCCGAACGCCTCAACCTCTCTATCAGGCAAATCACCAGCATGCTAAGCAGCGGAAGCGACACGATCAGCCCAACGTCGGACTGGTCCAATGCTCCGAGCTGCTGGTACGGGGGCACGAACAGGAAGTCGGCGGTCACCAGGCCCACCGCCATGACGGCCAGCGCGGGTGCCATTCCGAAGAAATATTCGATCAACGCGGCGGCGATGAAGTATGCCGTTCCAGGCATGATAGGTCCGAGTAGCGGGTGCAGCAGCAACCGGACTCCACTCGCGATGACGAGCGCGAATACCGCAAAATACCATCTCCGGTGACCCCGCGGAGCCCACCGGCTCGCATTACGGACGTTCATATAGTGTTGTTCGATTTGGTACTTTGCGTTCGGCGGATTGAAAGGGCGAGCACACATCGGGCGCCCTGCCGAGGAGGCCGGAGCAAAGTGCTTCATGGAATCTCCGAATGAGGTTAGCGTGCAACCGGTCACGAGATCTACAACACCAGTTTGAACACGGGCGCCTGAATTCGACGTGGCGCCAAGATGACCAATCTGTCATCTGATTGACGCGTCCGAAGAAGCGCATGAGGTGCCGTGTGCCTGCTATTGAAGGAGACGATTGCTCGCTTGAGGACCCGGTGTCTGGCTGGCATTTCTACTCCTGCATAGCCGCAACTGACAAAGGAATCTGTACGTCAAGTGCGATGAATCCTACTAGCAGCGATGAGCTTCACTCCAATAAGGTTTTCCAATTGTCGCGATGCCGGTGCGTTCCACTCTCTTAAGCTAGCTTTCTGCGCTAGTGCGATCGAAGCCTTAAGGTTCTTAATGTTATTCGCAAGGACGCGGTCAGCCGTCGCTATTATTTGCATGCCATGGTCTTCCACGGCGCATTCTTCTCTACGATTGGCACAAATCGACCGCTTCCTGTTACGCCCGTTTTCATTGATGCGGGCTATCATCAACTTGGCCATATTGCGGCCAATGACACACTCGCCAAGCCGTCGCTACTACGGCTTTCGACAACCTGATTTGGGCTTACGCCTGCAACAACAAGTGGAGCAACACGTATGCGTTTTGTTAGTACACTGCTTGCCGTCGCGACAACCATGGGCTTCGCCCTTGCCGCGCACGCGCAGGTAGCGCAGCCGGCTGGTGGCCAAGCCGGTACTTATCCCGAAGGCGACCTGCCACTTGAAAGCGGCCAGGTCATTAAGGACTTCTCAATTTCTTACGAGACCTACGGCACGCTCAACGCGGCGAAGTCGAATGCGATCCTGATGGCGACGGCGATCGGCGGCAATCATCACCGGTTGGATTATCTGATCGGACCGGGTAAGGCACTCGATACCAATCGTTATTTCATCATCACGACCGATGCGATCGGCAACGGACTCAGTACGTCGCCGTCGAACAGCAAGGCGCAGCCGGGCATGGCGTTTCCGCGCTTCGCGATCCGCGACATGGTCGAATCGGAGTATCGGCTTGTCACGACGAAGTTCGGCATCGAGCACTTGTTCACGGTGGTGGGCGCGTCGATGGGCGGCATGCAGACCCTGCAGTGGGGCGTGAGCCATCCCGGCATGATGGACGCGCTCGTTCCCATCGTGCCCCTCGGCCGCACGCCGCCATGGACGAAAGCGGTGCTCGAGCTGACGCGGCAGGAAATCATGGCCGACCCGGCGTGGGACGACGGCAACTACCGGCAGGCGCCGGAAAAGGGCATGCGCATGTGGGCGGGAACGATGGCGCTGATCACGCGCACGCCCGAGCTGATGAAGAACACGATGGCGAACAGCGATGACGCGGCGCCGTGGCTGCGCAAGACGCAGGACGACGCATGGAAGAATTTCGACGCCCGCAACTGGATCTATCAGACCTGGGCCTACGACGCGCACGACCTCGGCACCACCCCGGGTTTCGGCGGTGACTACTACAAGGCACTGCGCTCGATCCGCGCACGCATGCTGGTTCTCGCGGGCGTTGGAGACCTGCTTAATCCCGAGCCGGAAGCGCTCGAAGTGGCGAGTTATGTTCACGGCGCGCAGTTCGAATCGATCGAACCGCGCTGGCCGTCAGGGCATTTCTCGGCCGCGGGCGTGACGCAGCCCGAAGTCGACTTTCAGAACCGCGAGATCGGCGCGTTCCTGACCAAGATCGCGGCGAACAAGCATATTGAATGACCGGCCGGCGCCGGCCAGCCCACAGGTGGACGGTCAATCCGTCCGCGCAAATGCGGGCGTTCGAACGATCCTCCGTCGCGCGGATCGGACTCGCCCAAAGTCTGCCCTGCCGTGCAGCGGACTTCCGGCGAATCCTCTATTCCTCTTGCGACCCGCGACGCGGGATCCGGCCGAAGAAAGGATGTTTGGGATCGTTGAACCCCGGCGTCGAAGGGTGCCCGCTACTGACGAGCGAGTCGACAAAAGCTTCATCTTCAGCGCTCATGCGATAGGTCAAAGCCGGCAGATAATCGTCCCATTGCGCTTCGGTGCGCGGACCGGCGATGG
>JAXDQK010000071.1:0-3454 GCA_034667905.1 Gammaproteobacteria bacterium
GCGAGTAAATTGTTGGCAGCCGATAGCGCGCAGCCAGCTCGACGACAAGTCCGCGACGGGAATTGGTCGCGGGGTCTGAAGGCACGATGACCCCATAGCCCAATCCCTGTCCCCATTGGCTCATCGCGGTTTCAATGTCTGCTGCTCCACGGCCAGTTGAAGAGATGATCTCGACGCCAAAGGCCGGAGCGGCGGCCATAAGCTGGCCGGTAATTCGCATGTGGTTGGCATTGTCTGGGTTCACTAAGGTCCCAACGCGGTTTACGTGAGGCGCAACCTGCTTTAGCATTCCAAGCAGCTTCGCGCCCAGACTTGGCTCCATCACAGCAAAGCCCGTCAGGTTTCCGCCCGGACGGGCGAGGCTTTGAATTAGACCATCGCCTACCGGATCACCGCTGCCGATGAATATGACGGGAACTGTGCGGGTTGCCCCTTGAGCCGCCTTGATCGCCGGATCGCCATTTGCCAGCAACACGTCCGGGTCTCGGCTTAGGACATCTTCGATTGCAGACCGCACCCAATCAGCGTCGCCAGTACCCCACTTGAAATCGATCTGGAGATTTGCGCCAACCGTCCAGCCGAGTTTTTCAAGCTGCTGCTGAAACGCAGCCGAACGTAGTTGCCCTTGCGGGTCCTTCTCGGGGTACAGCATGACAACACCGATCCGACGTGGCCGCCCGGGTTGCTGCGCGCGCGTCGCGAGCGGCCACCCTGCCGCCGCACCGCCGATAAGCGTGATGAACTCGCGCCGCTTCATTGCCAACCCCAAGACTCAGGATAGGCACCTTACCGGCTTAACTAGCTACTCTGATAGGGGCAAAAACCGGGTTCGAAAGCTTTGCTGCTGGCTGCGGCCATGTCTCAGATGGGTCAGAGGACTAAACCGCTCGCGCGGTAGGGGGCTGCGGCGAGTGGCACGACCAGTGGCGGAGGGGAACGTCCTGTCTTGAAGATGAGGGTGTCGAGAACCTCACTCGAGACAGGAGCATCCCCATGACCGACGAGGCAATGAGCCCGTTGCGCCGGCGCATGATTGAAGACATGACGATCCGCAGGTTATCGCCGAAGACCCAGCAAAGCTACATCCGCACGATCAAGAACTTGGCAGCCTTCCTCGGCCGGTCGCCGGACAAAGCGAGCTTCGAGGACATCCGACGGTTTCAGCTTCATGTGGCGCAGAGTGGCGTCGGTACGGGAGCACTCAATGCGACCGTGACGGCTCTGCGGTTCTTTTTCAGGGTCACGCTCAAGCGATACGCCATCATCGAGCACACTGCATTCATCCACGAGCCCCGGAAGCTGCCAGTCGTGCTGAGTCCGGAGGAGATAGCGCGCTTCCTCGATGCCGCGCCGGGGCTCAAATACAAAGCGGCGCTGAGTGTTGCCTATGGGGCAGGACTGCGCGCCTCCGAAGTGGTTTCGCTCAAGATCTCCGACATCGACAGTGAGCGCATGGTGATCCGGGTCGAGCAGGGTAAGGGCCGCAAGGACCGATACGTCATGCTGTCTCCCCATCTGCTCGAGCTGTTGCGCGCTTGGTGCAAGGCGGGCCGGCCGCAGGGGTGGCTGTTTCCCGGGCAGAACCGGGTCAATCATCTCACCACCCGCCAGTTCAATCGCGCCTGTCATGTGGCTGCCCATATGGCCGGGATCGACAAGCGGGTGTCTCCACACACGCTCCGGCACAGCTTTGCCACCCATCTGCTCGAGCAGAACATCGATATCCGCGTCATCCAGGTCCTGCTCGGGCACGCCAAGCTCGATACCACGGCGCTCTACACCCGCGTCGCCACCAAGACGATCCGGGAGATCATGAGCCCATTGGAGCGTCTCGCCGCGAACATCGAGAACGGCGAGCCTTCCGGCTGACACGCAGCTCGCGTGTCGCGTCCAGCATTGGAGGTCGCGGATATCTTCCGCGGCCATGGACCGGCGTGGCGTAAAGCCAACGCCGGCCATGTAAGCCTCGGCCAGCTGAAGGTGATGTCGGCGATCGAGAGCTGCCGCACGGCTGCCCTCGGCGGGCATGTGGCGCGCTGCGAGAGGTGCTCGCACATGCAGATCGCCTACAACTCCTGCCGCAACCGGCATTGCCCGAAGTGCCAGGGCGCCGCTGCCAAGCAGTGGCTCGCCGAGCGCGAGGCTGACCTGCTGCCGGTGCCCTACTATCACGTGGTGTTCACTTTGCCGGCGCCGATCAGCGATATCGCCTACCAGAACAAGGCCGCGATCTACGACATCCTGTTCAAGGCCGCGGCGGAGACGTTGATCACCATCGCGGCCGATCCCAAGCACCTCGGCGCCCGCATCGGGCTCACCAGCGTATTGCATACTTGGGGCTCGGCCCTCACCCATCATCCGCATGTCCACATCATCGTGCCGGGCGGCGGCATCTCGCTCGATGGCACGCGATGGGTGGCGTGCCGGCCCGGGTTCTTCCTCCCCGAGCGCGTGCTCTCGCGCCTATTCCGCCGATTGTTCCTGGAGAAGCTCATGGCGGCGCACCAAGCCGGCGCCCTCAACTTCTTCGGCACTCACGCCCCGCTGGCCGAGCGCAAGGCCTTAGCTGCGTACCTGGCCCCGTTGCGCAGGATCGAATGGGTTGTCTACAGCAAGCGACCGTTCGGTGGACCCACGGCCGTGCTGGCCTATCTGTCGCGCTACACCCACCGCGTCGCCGTCTCCAACCGCCGGCTGATCTCCTTCGACCATGCCGGCGTCACCTTCAAATGGAAGGACTATCGCGCCAAAGGCCGCGACCGAGCCAAGGTCATGACGCTCGCCACCGACGAGTTCATCCGCCGCTTCCTCATCCATGTTCTGCCAACCGGCTTCCACCGCATCCGCCACTACGGCCTGTTCGCCAGCGGTGCGCGGGCCGAGAACATCGCGCGGGCGCGCGAGCTGCTCAATGCGCCCGCTCCGCAAGCCGAGATCAACGATCCAGATTCCACCCCGGCCGATGAACCGCCGGCGCTCGCGCACCCCTGTCCATGCTGCGGCGCACGCATGATCATCATCGAGACCTTCCGGCGCGGCGCCACGCCGCAATACAGCCCAACAGCTCAAACAACCCCGATCATCGACACGTCATGACGACGATCGCCAACCCACAACGCCAGACTGCGCGTGATCTTTGCTGGTTCTCGACCGGCTCCGGCGATGCTCGCTCAAATTCGATACCTGTAGCCAAACCCGCGCGTCACTCTTCCTCGTTAAATCCAGATCGCTACCACCAAAACGACCTCCCCGTGCGCAGTAACCCCTTCAACCAACGCTTACGATCCGCCGGCCTCCGATCACACGCCTCACCCGCCGCACTCAAATCCCCATAACGCGCGCCGCCCCCAAACTCGTACCCCTCCCGCGGTTTCCTCCCTCGGAGGTTTTCGTACGCCGGCCCCAGACCGTGGGGCGCCGTCATCACGGGCCGGCATCCGAAAACCTTCACAGA
>JAXDQK010000072.1:0-16950 GCA_034667905.1 Gammaproteobacteria bacterium
TCGACGAAGAATTGACAAACGGCTTGCCTCGGCGATAGCCGTCCGGGGCTGACTCACAACCTTAGCGTGCCTAAAAACTCCCTTTCTTGAGGTGACACACAGGACGCCACTCGCGTCCGCACACATAGACCCCGCTATTGCCGGAGCACATGACACCGGAATCGCGCGCGCATTGCCACAGGAAGTGGCAACGGACGAAGTCCGAAATGCGAGTCGAGGTCACGCCTTTGACTCGCTGATGCCGGGCGAGCGTAGGGACATGCGAACAGCCCGGCCGACGAAGAATATTCGCAGTCGGGATTGCTGCAGAACGGGAACTACTTTTCGTGCCGTTCATAGCCGTTTAGACTGACTCAAGGCCGATACTGCTCCGCAGGCTCTTAGGCCCATGGAACTATCGTCACCTCGGGCCACACCGACTTAGCTCGTGCGGCCTTCCTCTCATGCGTCTCCCTATTTGGGAGAGCGTAGTTCGGGCGAATCACCATAGCGAAGATATCTTCCAATCCGAATGGGGCGAAAACGTCGAGTTGATCGTCTTGCAGTAGGCGTATGCCGACGGCATGAGTCGCCGATGCGTATCGAGTAATCGCCTCGTCTGCAGATCGCAGGGGGGGATATGCGATCCCGAAGTATCCTTCGAACCATAAGTGCACACGAGCCTGATTGCGCACCTCAATCGGTGCCGGAAAGGCCGGAAGTCGGCTTTGAACCGACCATTCGATTGCCTTCTCAGCTCCTTCTGAAATATCGCTAGTGTCAAAATAGATGACATCGTAGTCGTTTATTCCTGTCCCTCGTTGCCTGCCGGTCAGCACGTTCCAAACTGCCTGATAAATGCAGCCCGCGACCACGCGGCACTGCGGGATATTTATCTCACGCGCTGTGCACAAGAGATCCATGAGATGTAAATCCGCTCGCACGATGCGCTCAAGCTCGGTATAGCCAGGCACTGTCGTGAGCGAGGCCCCCGTGCAATTTGTTTCAGTCGTCTTTGCTCCCAAAAACCCGTGAAAAATAGTGGCGTTCCGAAGCTGTATATAGATACAGTACAGCTCATGCCAAGGGATTTCAAGGTGCAGCGCCTTTCCGATGAATCCGGATTTTCTCCGTCTGGCCGGGCCATTCACGCTCCTGCGTTCGCCCGGCACCGGCGAGTCAGGCGCCCTGGCCCGACCGCGACGCTTCGGCTCCTGCCTCGCTGCGGCCCGGCCGGACTTTCCGTAGTCCGGCGTTCGATCGGTTCGACGCGATAATGTATCTCGTCTAAAACGCACCCGATCTCACCCTCTCGGATTTCGAGCGCAGACGCTCTTCAATCCGTTGCCACGTCCCTGTGGCAATGCGCTCAAGACGCTGTCGTGCGCCCATGAACGTCGGGCGTATCCGAATTTGTTGGCTCATCTATGCGGTTGGGATGCGAGGCTCGCGGATCTAGAGAGGCGGTTGCGCTGTTCGAAGTGTGGAAAGAAAAGCTGTCACGTTCGCGCGATTGAAATGCAAATGCCGTGCGGGATTCCGCCGGCGCATTAGAGACCGGCGACCAAAAGCCGAATTACGCAATGCGAAATTCCCGCCGCTTAGCTGCCGTTCCCTGCATCAGCTAAGCTAGCGATCGACGAGCACGAACCGGCTTTTGACGAAGATCAAGATCGGAGAACAGCATGAGAAATGGGGTTCTGCTAGGCCTCCTCGCAAGCCTAACGATGAACGCTTCGGTCAATGCGGCGCCGCCAGTTACGCTGCCCAGCGAGGATCTTATTCAGCCCTCCTCGAACGAATTGGAGCGAAGGGTTGAGCCTTGGTGCCCTGGCGATTGCGTAGTGGGAGTTCCGTTCGTCGCCAGTTACCGGAAAGGGAACGAGCGACTCGTGTTCGTCGGCACGCACCACGCCTTTCAACCCACCTATGCGAGCGGTCAAATATGGGTTCGATCAAATCCCTTCTACAATTGTCATCATTGAAGGAATCCCCACAGCAATGGGAGAGAATCCACCGCCACTTGTTGCTCGGGCGCGTCTCTACGGCACTGCTGATGCCGACGAATATCTACATAGTGAAATAACGTACGCCGCATTCACTGCCCTCACGCGAGGGATTCCTTTCATTGGAGGCGAGGCAACTAGAGAAGAGCAAAATCAGGTCCTTAGGAGTAAGGGCTTTACTGATGACGATTTGGCGTTCAACGCACTGCTTGGTGCGTATTCGCAGGCTTTCCGGTCTCGCGACATGCCCGACACATCGGCAGAGAGCTTTGCAAAACACTATTCTTCATTGGCACAAGCTATGAAGGCCCCGACAAACCGGGGAGGATGGAATTTAGACGCGCCGTCCATAGACGCCTTCCTAAGCCGCTACAGAGAAATGTACGGAGTGAACATTGAAGGCGATGATACATTTCCTCTGCGCATTGACGTTGTCAACGATCTCACCCGAAACGGTCAACAAACGAAAATGAACATGATGACGAGAGATCGGCATCTGCTCGGGTTAATTGAGCAGCGGTTGGCCGACAAACATGCAGTCTTGGTGGTTTATGGCGGAAGTCACTGGGCCGCATTGTCGGCGGCGCTACAGGCACGCTTGGGAAGCCCGAAGATCAGGCCTTTTCTAAAGTAATTCACGTAGGTTAATTTTTCGCATCGTTTGCTAGTGCCAAAACGGGTAAGAAGGGCTGGCCGCAATGGGAACGAGGCCGGCTACTTTGCAGCTCGTCGCACCCTTTCAGGCGTTCTACGTCGCAGCGCTGCCAGTGCGTGGTCTCGTCCGGCTCGTTGAGCCGTTGGATGCGACTCCAAGTGAATGCTCCCACGTGTATTGCTTCGCGGGACATCGTGCTCTAGTTCCGATTAACACTGTTTCAGTCGATCTTCGCATTTTCGGGTCCGGTGACACGAATTTTCACGCTTGCGGGCTTTTTAGACGTATGCCGCAGTAGAATCATCGAATGATGGCAGCCTTACTGATCCTTTTGGTGCTCGCGTACATGCTTGTTATCGTTCAGAACGATCAGAGCATGGTAGTGCGGTTGCTGTCTCTGGTTGGAATCAAGCGACGACTGACTCGATCCGAAAGTACATTTGTCTTGATCTTAAGTGCTTTGGTCGTCTTGGCGTTGTTCGCTGCCATTGAGCCGGAAGCGCGAATTTTCCTTATGTTCCTGGATTCGGTGGGCGTCGATCTCTTTGTGACTTTGTGTGTTCTGTTTTTGCGTCACAACCTGGTACTCGTCGCTGCTATTTTGCTGATTCCCATATTGAAATGGATCTACCGTTGGGGGCCTGTGCCAGGATTCTGGCCGAGCAGGCTCGTCATCAGGTCCAGCGCGAGCTGGGCAGGCTATGCGGTCGTTGTACCTGCGATGACGTTGTGTGTCGCCCTCTGCATTGCGGGTGTGCTTTCCGGTGTAGTGCGTCTCCTCGGGTTAATCTGAAGGGACCACCGTGGCGAGCGCCGATTTGCGGCGCTGCTAATTCAGGGGGAGCGTCAGGCTCATAGAATACAAGCGTTGCAGGCAGATCCACGTAATGGGAGTCTGCAAGTGGAAGGGTGCTTAGCTCGTGACCTTGGGATTATAGACACGGTTGTCTCGAGTAGCCTGCGCGTGCCTCGCCCTGGAATCCGGAGGGTCGGCGCGATTTGGGACACCTTTTCGTTTTGAGGTAGGCAGTGTTTTTGGGTGTGTCGGTCGCGTTTATGCCTGCGGACGTGCCAAGAAGTGGGCCTGCTGTGGTTAATTGCCGATACTCATCAAGCGGTGCTTGACACAGGATGTGGCAACGGACGGAGTCCGGAAGGCGGACCGGAGTCGCGCCTCTGGGCCGCCGACACCGGGCGAGGGCAGGGTGAGCCGCACGCCGGCGAACGGCCGGACATGGATGTCCGGGTTGGACCGCAGCGAAGCAGGGTGAGTCGCCATGCGACGAACGACCGGACAGGGTGAGCGACTGCTGGCGCGAACGGGCAGGACCGCAGCGAACCACGGATGGTGAAGCGTCGCGGCGGAAGCGTCGCGGGACGAACGGCCCGGCCGGACGGAGAACAGCAACGCTCGGCCTTTATCGCGAGAAGGACGTGTTAGCGTGAGAGGAAACAGGGCAATCCCACCCTTGTCCTGCGTGACGCTAGATCGCTCGTGAACGAACTAAAAGCGTTTTTGCCACGCTAAACTATGAAATCTAGGCCTAGCAAAGAGTTCCG
This sequence comes from Gammaproteobacteria bacterium, assembly GCA_034667905.1. Lineage (GTDB taxonomy): Bacteria > Pseudomonadota > Gammaproteobacteria > Steroidobacterales > Steroidobacteraceae > Bog-1198. Next base: position 4,201 of record JAXDQK010000072.1, read on the forward strand.
CTCAGCCGCGAAAAAGGCGAGTCGTGACCCGTATTGGTTCGTGCACATTGAGTTCGAGAATGCGATAGGCTCGAGAGGACCAGGCAGCCAGTCCGCAGGTTCTTGCCCCGATGTGATGAGGTGGACTTTGTGACGAATCCCGTCAGTGATCATTACGAAAACCTTCTCGGCCCCGTCTATTCTTGGATGGTCGGTGATTTGGAAGCTGGGATGGTGAGGGCCGATGCAGAACTTGAAGCCATTGGCCTGCCTGCTAGCGCGGCTGCGGTTGCGATAGATCTTGGTGCGGGTTTTGGAATGCATTCTCTGCCCCTGGCTCGAAGGGGCTATGAGGTGATTGCGGTCGACCGCTACGAACCGCTGTTGGCGGAGCTGAGATCGCGTGCGGGCGCACTGCCCATCCGAACGGTTAACGCGGATCTGCTGGATTTCCAAGCCCATGTCCCACAATCCGTCGATGTCATCCTTTGCATGGGCGACACGCTTACTCACTTGTCGGATGTGGCGTCGGTTGAAACGTTATTCGATGCCGCGGCGGCCACCCTTGTCCGTGGAGGAATGTTCGTCACGACCTTCCGTGATTATATTTCGGCTGAGCTTAAGGGAGATGCGCGATTTATATTGGTGCGCAGCGATGAGAACCGAATTCTTACGTGTTTTCTCGAATACGCAGCGACAGTGGTTCATGTCCACGATGTACTGCACGAGCGAGTGGCAGGTCACTTGCAACTGAGAGTCAGCAGTTATCCGAAATTGCGGTTGTCGCCGGAGTGGGTGGTGACGGCACTGAGTTCTCGCGGCTTCACCGTGCGCCGCGAGGCGGGACTCGGAGGGATGGCGCGCGTGATTGCGCGGCGCTGATTGGCTTCGTCGCGCCCAAGCGGACCTTCAACGACCGAAAGATAAGGGCTTCAGTCACCGGAAGACACCAGCACGGGACCACCTAGCATCAACGAACAGCTACTCAAGGCATCCATAGCCGCAAGATCTTTTGAATCACAAGTTTGCTAATCATTTCTCCAATTGAAAGACTCAAGTAAACTTTGCCAATTGTGTATCGACACAGGAGAACGAGACCATGACGCAGACATATTCCGGCGGCTGTCAATGCGGTAAAGTGCGCTACGAAGTGCAAATGGACGTAGGGGAGGTCATCGCCTGTAACTGCTCGCGATGCGGACGGCTGGGCTCGTTGCTAGCTTTCGCGCCGGCAACTCAATTCAAGCTCTTGTCTGGCGACGCCTACCTAACAAAATTCGAATTCAACACACACGCGATCGAACATCAGTTCTGCGCAACCTGCGGCATTCAGTCTTTCGCAATCGGGACGCACCCGAAGACCGGCGCAAGAACGGCGGCCATCAACGTCCGATGTGTTGACGGCGTCGATGTCGATGCCCTGAAGGTAAAAAAGGTCGATGGCAAGAGCTTTTGATCGAACCTTTAAACTAATTAAGATGGAGCGCGCATAGACGTCGCGAATGGGGCCACATGCCTGCCGACATCAAAATCAAGGCTGGCATCATCGAGGGTTTCTTCGGTAAGCCCTGGGACTGTTCTGCACGGCTGAGTAGCGCGAACTTCTTGCGCGATGCCGGATACAAGTTCTACATCTATGCGCCAAAGTCAGATTCGTTCCTCCGACGGCGGTGGCGAGAACCGATTCCTGAGCAGACGTTGGAGCATCTACGGGAACTCAGAGGTCTCTGCCGGCAGAGCAGCTTAGCGTTTGGGATCGGGCTCACGCCCTTTGAGATTTACCTGAATTACAACACGGGCGCTCAGGCCTTACTGCGCTCGAAAGTACTGCAGATCAATGGAATCGGCGCGGACACCCTTTGTATCCTGTTCGACGACATGCGCGGCGATATCGAGGGCCTCGCTGACCTTCAGGCGAGAGTGATATGCGACATCTGCGCCTGGAGTAACGCCGAGTGTTTCATCATCTGTCCAACGTATTATTCGTATGACTTGCGCCTTACTCGCAGGGAGCGGGGCTCGTTAGCTCCGCGCGCGGGCATATCACCGTGCTTGATCGCGAGGGCCTGGCGAAACGGAGTTGTGAGTTCTAGCGGTAGTCAAAACGGAATACGACCGCCCATTGCCAAGAAAGTTGGCGAGTTAAAACCATCGCGGTGGAATCCCCCTCGGGCTACGGAAAGGCGCGCATCGAGGTCCCCATTTACGCCCTAGATCTTATGCGTACCGGTTATTGCGAGATTGCCGATCATGTCTGGCAATTCCTCTTCGGCCGGTTGGCGCTTCGTTAGCCAACCCAAGCATTTGCTCGCCGGCATGGGGCGCGCGAAAAGGAAACCTTGTCCGTGATGGCAGCCGAGGCCCTCTAAGATCTCGGCCTGCTGATAGGTCTCGATCCCTTCGGCAATCACCTCAATGTGCAAATTGCGCGCAATTGCGATAATTGCACTCACGATCGCCAGGTCACTCGCATCGGTCACAATATCGCGAACAAAGCTTTTATCGATCTTGAGCATGTCTACGCGCCAATGCTTAAGGTACGCGAGGCTCGAGTAGCCGGTGCCGAAATCATCGATCGCGATCTTGATTCCCACGTCGCGCAAGCTTGCCAAGGTGTCCTGTCGGCTTTCGCCCGATTTGGGCGCGCGGCTATCAAATATGCCTCTCTCTGTCATCTCTAGTTGCAGCAGCTCAGGCCGAATCCCATGGCTCTTAAGTAGTGTGATGATCTTGGATTGAAGCTCTCCCCTCAAAAGCTGCGATGGGGCAACATTTAACGAAACCGGCTCCAACGTAGCGCCTGCTTTGCGCCAAGCGTTCATGTCTTGCAAGGCGCGGTGCAATACGAAATTGCCAATCGGCACCACCAATCCAGTCTCTTCGGCAACGGGGATAAACCAATCGGCGGGAATCATCCCGTGCGTCGGGTGATGCCAGCGGATCAGCGCCTCCAAACCGATGGTTTTGCGCGTGCCCAAATTGATTAACGGCTGATAGTAGACATCGAGCTGCTTGAGCTGCAACGCTTCGCGAAGCATCACTTCCACGGCGACCCGATGCTTCAGACGCTCATTCATGTGCTGGCTAAATACCTGGACGTTGTTCCGTCCGCGATCTTTGGCCTGGTACATGGCCGTATCAGAGTGCTTCAAGAGCTCAACCATATCATCGCCGTCGCGCGGGAATATACTGATACCGACGCTCGCGGAGGTCTGCATGGAGCGTTCATCCACGACGATGGGGGCGTTTAGCATGTCGATGATTCGAGCCGCGCCTGCGGTGACTTCTTCATCCGACTTAAGGTCCAAGAAAACCACCACAAATTCATCCCCGCCCATGCGCACGATGACATCGGCGCCACGCACGCATTGCTTGAGCCGTGCCGTCACGACTTGGAGGAGCTTATCGCCTGTTTCATGGCCGTAGGTATCATTGATGTGTTTGAAACGGTCCAGATCCAAAAACACGATGCCGAGCATAAGTCCCTTGGACTTTGCAGATCTAATGGCATCGGGCAAGAAGGATGCAAGATAGTGGCGGTTGGGCAATCCGGTGAGTTGATCGTGATGCGCCATGCGCGCCAGCCGATGTTGGTTCTCGATTAATTGCAGTTCCGCCTTTTTGCTCACAGACACATCGCGCGTCAAGTAAGCGCGCGCTTGTTGACCCTCCATCTCAAGCGTGATGCATCGAACTTCAACATCAATCGCATTGCCGCCTTTACGGCGCTGTCGCATGTTTACGGCCGCTTGAGGTTGAATGTCTCCTAGGTACGCGCTTAAGGACTCGACGGACCCCTCATCGGTTTCGAAGATGTCATCCAGCTGCATCGCCAACATCTCTGGATTTTCGTATCCAAGGCGTTGCTGGATCGCCGGGTTCGCGTATAGCAGAGAATGAGTCAAGGCATCGCAAATCAGCACGCCGTCATTGGTCTGATCAATGATCGCTTTGTAATGCGCGTGGGCGCGCTGCGCCCGGCGCACGTAACGCCGCATCGCCGCCGCTATCAGCGCGCACAAGGCGATAAGGCCGAGGGCGAGGGCGGCGTTCATCACAAGGCCAACGCTCTTGCCCGAGACAAACAATGAGTTTGGGGAGCGTCGAATCCGCGCACTTGCCTTGCAAGGACGCGCCGGACAAATGGGTATTTAACATCGTGCGACATAATATTGAGAAGTCGGTGCTAAGTTCCAAGCACTATCGTGGATACGCCAAGGTAGCGCTCGTAGCTGGTGCACACTTCACAACGCACCGATCGCCGTCGCGACAGCCGCATAACTTAGGTTAAGAGGAGGCCGGGGACCCCTATGGCGTCTTGAGATAGACGTCTCGCTTCAAGGGCCGAAAATTCTCTCTTGTTATTGCTCTAGTGGGCTACGTTGTCAGGAACGCGTCGTGGCGCGTCGACTGACGCGCGCAGAGTGGCCTGCGATGACTTTGTGGCAACGAGCATCAATTGGGTAGCTAATCGACAATGGGCTTGATTGATTTCATGGCTGCTTGCACCGCGGCGGTCGCGTCACCCGTGTTGAAGGCGGAAAGGGCAAGGGCCGCTGCCTTTAAGTGCCCGATCATCGCGTCGTTCGCTGTTTCCTGACCTATTGCCGTGCGGCACTCGTAGAGAATCCTCGCAGCCATCTCAAAATTTACGTTGCCTTTCTGCATCGCAGTCGCGCTCTGCGCATTTTTCGATCGCTTCGGCCCCCTCTCGCAGCGTCAAGTCGATGAATTCATGCGATGCGGTGACGTCGTGCGGATCCGGCGCGGGTATTTAATTGACCGCGCGCACAAGACCAAGACGATGGAGGCGATCAGATGAAGTAAATGGTGTTTATTCTGCTGGCCCAGCTACATGCTGGCGGGACTCAGACCCTGGCCGCGTATCCGAGCCTGGAGCAGTGCGGGGACGCACTCAAGACGGCTTCAACGAACGTCGCCGCGGACTACACATGTGGTGCTGGAGAATCTTCAGGCGAGTTATCACGATTTGCTGGGGAGTGACGATGGGCTTGACGCCGCTATCGATTCGTATATCACAAAGGGAGATCATTGGGCTACCGGCCACGCTATTCGGTGAGTGCGCGACCATCGACTCAGACGAGCAGGGGCGGCAAACCACCCGCTTGGTGCGATCACTGACCATCAACTCGAAGTGTGCACGCAGGGACTTCCATAGCAAAGGCAATCGAGTCGGTTCATTGATGGTGAGAGTAGGACTTCCGGTTCGCGCATGCAGTATGTGACATCATGTGCACAAATGGCAAAAGCAAAACAATTAACAAAGGCCGCTTTCATCGAGTCAATGGAATGCATGCCTGTTACAACACTGCCAGAAGGCCCGGGATGGACCTACGAAATCAAGCTCGATGGCTATCGGCTGGAGGCCATTAAGAACGGCGGGGCGACTACTCTGTATTCCAGGCGCGCCAATGTGCTCAATGGCAAATTTCAGTACATAGCGGATGCGCTGAAGAAGCTTCCTGATGGGACGGTAATCGATGGCGAATTGGTTGCCGTGGATCCGCAAGGCCGATCGGATTTTAATCTGCTGCAAAACTTCCGATCGGCGGCGTCGCAAATTCACTATTTCGCGTTTGATGTCTTGATCGCGAAGGGCAAGCGCGTGATAGCTCTGCCACTCAGTGAGCGCCGGGAGATATTGAGCAAACTGGTTAAAGAGAACGATCACGTCTCCCTGGCGGTGTCCGATACGTCGGCTGCGCGGATGCTGAAGTTCGTGCGCGCCCATGGTCTTGAGGGCATCGTTGCGAAGCGGGCGGACAGCGTCTATGAGCCGGGCAAGCGTTCTGGATTATGGAGCAAGTACCGCCTCAACGTGGGCCAAGAGTTCGTCGTTGGTGGTTACACGCCGGGGACTGGCGGCTTCGATGCCCTGATTGTCGGCGTCTACCAGGGCAAAGACTTGATGTTCGCCGCTCGAGTACGGGCGGGCTTCGTGCCCGCTACTCGCCGCGAAGTGTTTGCGCAGATCAAACACTTGAAATCAGCCAAGTGCCCGTTTGCCAATCTGCCGGAGAAGTCAGAAGGGCGGTGGGGTCAAGGGCTGACGGCAGAGAAGATGAAAGGGTGCGTTTGGCTAAAGCCTGAAGCGGTGGTGAGGGTCGATTTCGCTGAGTGGACGGGAGGGGGCAAGCTGCGGCACACCAAGTTCGTGGCAATGCGCGATGATAAAGATCCGCGAAAGGTTGTTAGGGAGACGTGAAGCTGATTATCTTGGCGGACACGCTTGAAGCCCACCGATTGCATGGCCTAGGGCAGTGCGGTGCACAGCGCTGGTCCGGACCGTACAATACGCACCTTTCCTGTGAGGAGTGATAATGGCGAAGATGAAGCGGGTAGTGCGAGCGTGGTCGAAAGAAGATGTGAAGAACCTAAGGACTCTGGCGAAAGCGAGACTCTCGGGGCCTCAGGTGGCGAAGAAGCTGCGTCGTACTCGGAGCGCGGTTGCGCAAAAGGCGATGGTGCTCGGCGTGCGGTTCCGGTCGATCAGTCGAAAGCTGCGGTAACTGTACTCGTCCGACAAAATCGGGTGCACGCGGCGTAACGTATTTTTGGAACTTCCAAGAATGGTGAGGCTCCAAAATCAAGGCAGTCGAAATCATACTTTGATATCTATTTGGGGCGCGCGGCTTCGGTGGGCGGCACGCGCCGATGATGAGCCCACGGCAACTGAAGGAGGTGATCCAAGTGGCACATATAAACGTTGGTTCGATCGCGCCTCGTGGCGCATTGGTTGGTGGCGGGGTTCTTCGTTAGTCCGTACCTCGTGCTGACTTAAAATGCCATTGAGGGATGCGCGCAGGCTCTTTGCCACGCGCGCGATCGGTCCAATGGATGGACGCTCCGATGCAATTGCTGCGCGGACTTGCCCGTAGGTAACATTGCTCGAGCAGGAATGGCGGAGTCCATGGGGACTCCGCCGTTTTCTTTGTAACCGAAAGTGGAGCAGGACGACCTCAGGAAATCGAAGGACACGATTAAATCGACAAGGACATCGTTAGTCGGACGCGACAGGACCTTTACTAGCGCTAGTAAATTTTCCTTTACCATCTAACTGCAGTGCCATCAATTCGACTTGACCGACACTGCGCTGGCACGGATGCGCTCGCTGAAGCGCTGCGAACCAGGGACGGGCAAAGAAGGAATGTTGCGGAGGACTTAGCCCAGCACCCGCGCGGGATTTCCGAGAGCGATCGCGCCTCGCGGCACATCCCGCGTGACGACGGGTCTCCGTCGTTTCTTGCATGTCAATACAATGGTATTGACATGCGTGTACCTACGATTTATATTGAAGCGTGGCCAACGATGCCAAAACGACGCAGCTACAGATCCGTGTCTCGAAACGCGAGAAATCTGCGATTCAAGGCGCAGCCAAACGCGCTGGTTTGGACATGTCGACCTATGTGTTGAGCCGAGTTCTGTCAGCGCCGGCGGCGCGCTTTCAGGAACTCGTCGAGGCGAGCGCCGGGCCGGCACCACCCTTCGCCTTGGCGGAGCTTAATTCATTGTTATCGAAGCTAAGTGGCGGCGAATTGCGCGAGGCGGTGGCGGCACGGCCAACGATCGCGCTCACACCGTATGTTGCCAACTACGTAGCCGCGATGGTGGAGTACGCATGCGGCCGCCGTGCGATGGCCCCTCCCGCTTGGACCCGTTCGATTGTGCCGTTGGCCGACCCTATTTTTGCGAGTTCTCTGCAGAGCCTCAGGCTTCATCTGCTCATTCGCTCGCCTGCGCCGTTCAGGCGCCGCAACATATTCATTGATTCGAGCCTAGGCGCGAGGATCTGATCGTGCCTGCGCTCACTCAGTCGGATATTCGTCGTCTATTTGAGCTGCTGAATCAAGAACTCGCTACGTCAACCACGCACGCGGAACTGTTTCTGGTCGGCGGCGCCGTCATGTGTCTCGCTTACGGTGCTCGCGCTTCCACCGAGGACGTGGATGCCCTGTTCCGGCCCAGCGCCGAGGTGCGCCAAGCGGCGGCGCGCGTAGCTGTCCGCGCCGGTCTCGATGACGGTTGGCTGAATGATGGCGTGAAAGGATTCATGAGTACGCAGGGGGATTTCGCTGCTTTTCTGGAGATGGACTACCTACGCGTGATGGTCGCGCAGCCGGCCTATTTGCTCGCGATGAAATGCCTCGCCATGAGGATCGGAGCCGAGTTCCACGACGAAGACGACATCCGATACCTGCTGCGCCATCTCGACGTTCGGACCTACGAACAGGCGATCTTGCACATCTGCAAGTATTATCCACTTGACCGATTCCCACCGAAAACTCTTTACGCGCTGGCGGAACTGTTGCCGCAAGAGCGCTGATGTTGCTCGCCGTCAGCCGCTCGCCGCTGGGCCGCGAAGGCGACCTTCGGGCTCGTTAAATTCGCCTTTTGGAAATTTTTAGTGAAAGCTCGGTACGAGTTCACGAGAGCCAGTTGTATTCGATTCGAAAAGCGACAGCAATTCCTGAGACACCGCTCACCTTGTACGCCATGGTGCGGCCCCCGCAGTGAGGAGTCGCCAGATACGGTGATCGTGGAAGGTAACCATTATTTTCCGCTGGCGTCGGTCAATGCGGCGCTGCCGGAACTCACTAGCCACACAAGCGTGTGTCCCTGGAACGGCACGGCCAACTATTACTGGCTGAAATGTCAATGGAGAACGAAACGTGAATGCCTGTGGTATTACGCCGAGCACAAAGATGCGGCAGCGCAAATCAAAGGACGCGTTGCATTCTGGAAAGGTGTGAGCGTGATCGCCTAGGTTGGTGGAGCAGTGACCCGGCGATCGATTCTGTGCGCCGGCGCGGGCCATTTTGAGCGCGCCAACATCACGCTGACCCAAGTCCGCTATATAGGGGACGGTGCCGATGCGGGCGACCGTGTGATTCATTACTGGGATGAGATTTCGAATCGGACCGGAGAAATTGTGCCGGACTATGGTTTTACGCAGGCTGAGCGCGAGGTTGCGAGTGCCAAGAGCATGCTTTCAGTCGGCCAATGACCCGTGATGCTCATACTATGACTAAAGGTGAAGGCAGACGGGACGGTGCAGGTCGGCAAGCGCGCAAACCTGTTATTGCTGCGCGAGAACCCGGCCGAAACCATCGAGGCCTTTGATGGGATCGTGAAGGTCATTTTACGGGAGCGCAGCTCAAGAAATTCGTCGAAATGACGGCTTGGGACAAGGCGCTGTTGCACGCGTTGGATCCGGAAGACGAGTTAGAGTCACGCCTTTGACTTGCCGTGCTGGGCGAACACTCGGATGAGCAACACTGTTGCGATCGCCGCTACAGGAAGCAGCGGTTGGCTCGCAGCGAAGCAGGACAGCGAAGTAGGATAGCGAAGCGTCGCGGCGTGAGCAGCCCGGCCCGCGGTGGATACCAGACGGAGAACACATTGCAGCAGCCGGCGCTTTGCGGTTAACATTTCTCTGTTTTAGCGAGGGGGTTGCCGTGCGCTTACTCTTTTCCGTCGCGCTGCTTGCCAGCATTTCGTCCGTTCCTGCCTTTGCCGAAGATAACTGTGGCTTTCTGCATAGGCAGACGCAGGCCTTTTCGGACGCCGGCCAACGAGGCGACGGCGCGGCAATGGCGAAGATGCTCGATCCCGGCGTGATCTTCTTCAACGAGACTGGTGAGAAAGCTACCCGCGCCGACATGGCGGGCGCCACGCCGCCGGCAGCGGGAACACCTATTCGTACGATCACGACGACCGACTGGAACTGCATAGTTTATGGCGATGTCGCGGTGACGAGCTTCATCGACGTGTTGGAGCAAGGCAAACCGGGCGAGATGAAATTCCGCTCGGTCGAGACTTGGATGAAGGAGCACGCGACCTGGAAGATGGTCGGCAGCGAAACGCTGACCCTACTGCAGGATCCGGATCCTGTGGTGCTGGACGGCAATGCATTGGACGAATATGCGGGCAGCTACGAAGCGGGCGCAAACATGAGATTCACCTTCGCGCGCGAAGGTACCGACCTCGTCGCATCGCTCAACGGCGGTACGAAAACGGCGCAGAAGGCGCAGGCGCGCGACATCTTTTTTACGCTGGGACACGGGACGACGCCTAAGGTCTTTCAGCGCGGCGATGACGGCAAGATTACGGGCTTCATTTATCTGCGCGGCAAGAACAGCGTCGTGTTCAAGCGCGTCGTCTAAGTGCGTGGATCGCGTTTGTATTGCTCGCTCCGCGCTTGCACGGTATTGCTACTAAATCACACGGTGACGTGATCGCTGGGAGACCGTCGTTCATGTGCCGCACCGTGCGAAACACGGGCTTTCTGCTCGCAGCAGGGTGAGTTGCATGCAACGAACGCCGACGCAGGGAAGGGTCGGCTGGACCGCAGCGAGGCACGAGGCCGAAGCGTTGCGGGCGAGAGCGCAGAAAGTTCGCCCGTAGCATTGCGCTGCGCTGTCCTGCTTCGCGCAAGCCCTGGGTGCCCATTGAGCTGCGCAATCCCTGCTGCGCTCAAGCCCGGGCCGGACATCCCTGTACGCCCGTGCGACACATGTGTCGCACCCCTGGTCACCCGTCGAACGCATGCGTTTGACCCATGGATGGATCTACGGCGTTCCGAAACATGACTACGGTCTCCCAGCGACTAGCTCAACCATTGGTGCGCGACGACCGCCCTAGCGAAAAAGATCACTGACATATGGGGGGTGTGACTGGATTTCGAACAGATATCCGACTGCGCCCATGATCAGGCCGTTCATCAATAGGGCGGCGGCAAGGGCGGTGAGTTTGGACGAGAGGGTGTTCATGTATGTCTCCTGCAGTAAGTGGTTGTCATCGATCCTTACTGCCATAACACAGCAAGGGCCGTGCCAGTTGCAGGCGCGTGGATCGTTACTTGTTGTCCGGGCCACCGTAAAGCCGATCCCTGGCGGCTGAGAACAAAACTTCGTGTTTTGTACGCCCTGGAAAACAAGTAAGCGATCCACTTCGGGTACGCATCACGATGCTAGACGCTCGTCATGGGGTCATGGCCTGTGATCAAGAGAGCGTAGATGCGGGTGTCCGCGGACAGTGTCCGCGGACAAGGCTGACAGGCGGTCCACACTGCTGGGGCCGTAGTGGATTGACTGGCGAGACCCGGAAAGGGAGTTCCCACGCGTGACCTGCGGGATCAGATGGCAGTCGTGGCGCAAGAAAGCATCCTCTTCAATGACACCATTCTTCGGAATATCGAGCTAGGCAAGTTGGATGCGACTCAAGAGGAAATTATTGCCGCGGCCAAACACGCGCACGCCTATGAATTCATCATGCAAAAGCCGGAAGGTTTTAATACAGTCATTGGCGAGAAGGGCGTTTCGCTTTCTGGCGGCCGGCGCCAGCGCATCGCCATCGCACGCGCAGTATTGAGGGGCGCACCTATCCTCATCCTCGATGAAGCTACTTATGCCCTCGATGCAGAATCGGAACGCGCTGTGCAGACGGCGCTCGATGAACTCATGCAAGGTCGAACAACGATTTGTATAGCACATCGGTTGTCGACAGTTCTTCACGCCGATTTGATCGTCGCCATGGATCACGATCGATCGTGGAGACTGGTCGGCACGAGGAGTTGATCAAGCGCGGCGGTATTTACCAGAAGCTGTATGAGCTAGGGTTCGCCTCGTGAGCACAGTTTTCCAAACCTTCGAGAGAAGACCCGCCATTACGAGCGCAGGGAGGGCCGTAGACAGAACAGGTGACAAGATCGTGATGTCCAAGGCATGCGGAAAATTCCGGTAGGCGATTTGATCGAGCTATCTTGCTAATAAGATCAAAGCAATCGTTACCAATGCCATCGCGAAAAGAAGTACGTTATGGCCCCAGCGGGCAATCGAACCAAGCATGTTTAATCTCCGATAACGGTCAAGTGCAGCCGGAATGACTGCATTTTCGTCATACCTGATATGGGCACGAAACCTGGCAGTTCAACCTTGGTCGACACTATGACGGGTGGCCTATACGCCGCAGGCGGGGGTTGCGAGGCTTCGAATGTCCTGAGTACCTCGTCTTCCCAAGCGATCGGTCAACTCGTCCCGTGCGGACATGGGCGGCACCAAAATGACGATAGTTTGAAGGGGTCGGCAGCTGCCTCCCGTGTGGACGGCGGGTGCAACTATAGGAAATACTCGAAGATGACCAGCATGAACTGGATGAGTTATCCAACGAGCGTGGCTGCGCGGTGCGCCTTTAAGTCAAAGCCGGGAAGGCGCAACGGTTGGCAGGCAAAACAGTTAGCAAGTATTTCGATTGGCGGATAGTCTTTTGGCCTATCGCTCGGACAATCCAATACGACAGGAATTGAGAATCAAAACAGTGGATGTCAGGAAGAGCTTTACACTCTTCGTCGAATCACATATCACAAAGGGAGAGATCATTCGTGCTGCGGACACACCAAGTTCGTCGCGATACGCGATGATAAAGATCCGCGAAAGGTGGTTAGGGAAAAGTGAACTCCGAGGGTGCCGGTGCGCTCAGGCGGAAATGTTGGCGGCAGGTGACGCAATTCAGTTTGCCAACCTCTTCAGGTGGCTGCGCGGCTAATCCTAAGTGCGGCCCTGTTCCTGGTGCTGACTCTCGAAATGCGATTGCTGCCGACATCGTAAAGCCCTGTCTCTGGGGGTTATCAAATACCAACACCCATTTGCTGTTCACGTTGGGTTGTTGGAATGGGCCTGCATCAGGGCGATCAATCCCCATTTGGACTGGCCGCGCCGAGCAACCCGTTCTAGGCCGTGCGGTGCAGAACAC
>JAXDQK010000073.1:0-3962 GCA_034667905.1 Gammaproteobacteria bacterium
AAGATCACTGCGGGGGCCTCCCGAGCGATATCCCTGAAAAACTGTTGTTGCCGTACGTTCAAAGGGGCCAAGATCGGTCGGGGCTGGGACTAGGGCTCGACATCTGTCGGCGCAGTGTCGAGGCGAATAATGGTTTCTTAAGGGTTCGCGATGTACCGGGCTCCGGATGCGTCTTTAGCATCGACCTGCCGCTCAGCCAGCCGGCGACGCTTGAGAGCGAGTACTTCATTGGTCAATCGGAGACGATGTTCGGCAAGGGCATCGCTACGGTCAGCACCGTGGCGCCCGCTTCAGTCCTAAAGATCTGAACATTGCCGCCCAGCGTGCGGATCCGATGTCGCATGGAGGCTAGGATCATCGCCGTGTCTGCCGTTTGCATGTCGGCGTTGGACGTTCCGTCATCGGAAAATTTCATACAAAACTTGCCATGATCCACAGACACGGAAAGGTCGGTTGATCCTACTGCTGTTCGGTTGAGCGTTAGTGATATCGCCTCTTGCGCAATGCGGAAGAGCGTCGTCGCCGCATGCGATTCGAACCGAGGCTCAACATCCGGATAGTTCTCGGTTGACACGACATCCGAATCGCCCCACGTTTTCTTGGTTTGCCACCGAAGTGCCGCGAACAGGCCAAAGTTGTCCAATATGCTTGGCCGCAATTCTTCGATAACGCGACGCTTCAAATCGATTGCTTGCTCCAGCGTTTTTTTCACTCGCTCGACGCGATTCAAGGCATTTTGACTGAGGGCGGGTTTGACGCGGCGCACCGCATCTAGATCCATGACCGCTGCTCCCATCAATCCGCCCAGCTCGTCGTGCAGCTGATGAGATAGGGCGGTGTCTTTTAACTCTGTGGCATTTTGCAAATGGGTGACCAACCCTTCCAGCTGCGTTAGTTCAATTGGGAGAGACACTGGCTCCGCCGGTGCTCTGTGAGGCATGGACACGGCGGTGCTCCGCCGTCCTGGGGTGACAATCATCGCGCATATCCTTTTGCTAGACGTTTTTATCGAATAAAGCATAAGGCTTTCCCTCCGAGCAGCGCTAGCACTTGACGGGATTAACAGGCGTAAGACTCCCCCTACCCACTACCAGGCGCTGCCCCTGCCCTCGCTGTCCGACCGTGCGGACGTGTCTGGGACCCTGCAGCGAAGGGCCTCATCGTAATCGTTTTGGGTTGCTGGTTTTTGCTTTGTCGGGTTTTGCTTTGCTGGGCCTGGGTTTGCTTGGCTTCGCCTTGGATGCTGTTTTCTTTTTGGGCAGGGTTTGCACGAACAGGCGCGCCAAGTGAACCCACGACGCGACAGCGCGCTCATCCAAGCCTGACGCGTCGACTCGGATATAGCCGCTCATCAATCGGCCGCGCATCTCCATCGGAGTCGCTCCTGGTCGCATGAGCGCTTCGCGTTCCGCGTCCTTGCCGACACGCGTTAGCAAGCCGCGGCGCGATGCCGAGACGAGAAAGTTGCCATTCAGCATGAACCCTGTACCGCCGAACATTTTGATTTCCTTGGCGGGGCGGCCGCCACCGACAAGGCCGCGCACGCACGCGAGGAGGTCTTGGTCATTCATGAACTGGCCCTCTGCTGATGACATAGGTGCGAAGCGCGCAGATTATCAAAGAGTGTGCCCGTGGAACTTACCTGCGACTTATTTGCTCCAAACGTGGGGCTTTGAATATTCAATTGAATGAGGGATTAATCAATGAATAGAGTACTCAGTATCCTATTAGTAGGTGCGATTGTCGTTGGCATAGTTCCATATGCCCGTAGCGTCGGGACGCCAAGTCCGCCGCCGGGCGTCTCGGCAGACAATTGGGTAGCGATGGGCGAGTCAGCCGGTTTCGTTATCACCAGTACCAGTAACGATTTCCACCAGGGTTTAAAAAGTGAGCCCAACGCCATGAAAGGGTATTTCATCGTTCGGCACAAAGACTCCTGGGTGCGAGTTGATGCATCGGACAACTTCCAATTACGCCCTGCCAAGGCGGAGCATTAGCCAATAGGACGGGGCGAACGCGCGGCCCGTTGTTCTGTCGAATGACTTTCCATCCCGGGCCCGGGCTGGCGTGGGCGTGCATTTGAGCGCCCGAACATATCTTAGTCACCGTTTCCGAGAGATGTCCTTCCGGTCTGTCTCGAAGTCGATCAGCATGTCCTTCATGGGGAGTTCCTGCGTTCTCGTTTCCCAGGAATCCTCAGCCGACTTAACACGGTAGCGGTCGATGAGGTAAGGCACTCCTTCGCCGACCATCAAGATTGGCGAATCAGTAACCTCGAAATGCAAATGCGGTTCTCGGGAGTCTCCGGAACTGCCGATTTTTGCCAAAATTTGACCGCGCTTCACGCGGTCTCCTGCCTTCACGCGCAAGGTACCCGGTTGCAGGTGTAAGTAGTGTGCAAACTGCCCTCGTCCCAAATCGAGCGTTATGACGTTACCGGCAACGGTTTTCATCGTTATCGGTACGGCGGGGTGAAATCCCTCGTCGTGGCCCGGCACATTTTCCGGGAGGCCGTCTTTCACTTTGACGACTCTGCCATCAGCGACTGCCAGCACGGGCCTGCCGTACGCATGGTACGAGTGCTTGTCGAGTGCGTCATCCGAGAACGTCGATCCGTTTTCGCTTTTCTGCCAATCGATTGCGTAGCGTCGAGAGCTGAACGTACGGCCATCGAAGACGGGGATGCCGCGCCGGTGATGGTTGCTTTCCTCGTTACTGGGGCCATCGGAGGCCAGCCAATCCGTTCCCTGCACGGGTGGTCCGAGCACGCGCAACGCAGTGTGATGCGTGCCGATGGTAACTCCTTTTAATGCAGAGTCGGCCGTCACCACGCGATGGCTCAGCTCATTCGGAATGTGCGCTGCGCGCTCAAAGGCGATACAAAGAAATAGAATCGCGCTCTGACCCGAGCGAAGTTCGGCAGCTTCAGGGTTTTCGCTCGAGGGCCACGAGCCGACAGGCCGCAATAGAGCATCGAGTTCCGTCGCTTCCAGCGTCGCGATCGGCCGCGCCGCCTTGGCATCCGCATCGAGGATTTCGAGGCGCCGGAGCTTCACCGGGTTCATCTCGAAATTCGTGAAATACAGCTCGTACATCAGGTAGACGTGGCCCGCGCTTGGAAATGCGGTGGGCTCGAAGGGCACGTGCATCTCGAGCTGCAGCGGAAAGGCGGGGGCGGCAAGAGGCAGTCCATCCGGCTTGTGGGCAGCAGGCTCATCTCTAACGTGATTCGAGTGATGTACCCCCCGCTGTCGTTCGACTTCTTTGCAACCCTGGAGCGCCAAGTCGCTTTCACTGGGCGCGACAGCAGCCCAGGTGAAAGCACTCCATAGGAGTGCACCGATCCCAAATGGCCAGACATCCCTTGGCCGCGGTCGTCTCGACTTGGTGGTCATCGATGATTTCCTCCTGCCTCTGTAAACAGGCTCAGGGCCGCTTCCGATATAAGGCATCAAAGCGTGTCTCGAGCTTCGAATTGGTACCACGTACTTGATCGATTACACGCTTCGCCCAATCGAAATAATCACGCTTGCGTTGCAACGACCAGCCGGCGGGCGGACTTGTGATGATGTCGCTCAAGTTTGCGATTTTGTCGGCGAGCTTGACGAGCTTGGCGCTTTTGGAAATATGTGCTGCATGTTCGACCTGAAGCTCCTTGCGTCTCTGCTTCGGCAAGCGCTTGTCGTCGGTCACTTCCTCGACTATTTTGGCGATGCTCGGGCCGAAAGCCCGTCTTAATTCAAGTCGGGTGGTCTGAGTGTCTTCGAGTGTGTCGTGCAATAGCGCTGCCGCCAACACGCTCGGATTTGTAATGTCCCCCACCCTGCTCAACACCTCGGCCAACGTAATCGGGTGGTTGATATAGGGCGATGCTGATTTATCCTTGCGGCGCTGATCGCGATGTTTTCGCGCTGCGAATTCGGCGGCCTTGAGAATCAGGGCTATTCCACCAAGCCTGTTGA
>JAXDQK010000074.1:0-4096 GCA_034667905.1 Gammaproteobacteria bacterium
CATTGCAACGGGGAGGGCGGAAAGCAATCCGGTGGAGCATTTGCGTGGCGCGTTGCCGCCGCATCGGGAAGGCCATCTTGCGGCTATCACGACACCCAAGGAGGTGGGCGAGCTCTTGAGAGCGATCGACGCCTACAGCGGAAGCAACGTGGTGCGCTTCGCGCTGAAACTCGCGCCGTATGTGTTTGTCCGGCCGGGGGAGCTGCGGCAGTGTGAGTGGGCGGAGATCAAATGGGACAAGCGCGAGTGGCACATCCCTGAGCGCAAAATGAAGGCGCGGCAGAAGCACATCGTGCCGCTGTCTCGGCAGGCATTAGAGATTTTGATGGAGATTTATCCTCTCACGGGTCGGGGACCGTTCGTGTTTCCGAGCGTGCGAAGTGCGATGCGACCGCTCTCGAATGTGGCGTTGCTCGCGGCGCTGCGGCGGATGGGATATGAGCAGGGCACGGTGACGGTGCATGGTTTCCGGTCGACGGCGAGCACTCTACTGAATGAGATGGGAAAGAATCGGGATTGGATCGAAAGGCAGCTAGCCCATGGAGAGCGCGACGGTGTGCGCGCTTGCTACAACTACGCCGATTACCTACCGCAGAGAAAACTCATGATGCAGGAATGGGCGGATTATTTAGATCGCCTACGAACATCGCGAGTCGCGTCCGGTTTTGGTAGTGAGCAATTGGGCTTGGCGCTTAGATAGAATTTTTCCATGCTTAATGGGAGAGGTGTATGCCGCTCGATATGCTAGATCGTCTTTGCTTGGATCCCGGGACCAGGACCTTGGGGGAATTAATGCAAGAGCGGGAATGGGCTGTTGGGGAGATCAGGCGCCTGCGCACGGTGTCAGAGGCTGTCGCGCAAAAAAGAAGCCGCAAGGATCGACAGGGAAATGGCTGAGGAGGCAGGTAAACCGAAGCATCTCGATCCGGCGCTCAATGCACAGCGACTGACTCGAGTGGCTGAAGTGGCGACCATGCTCGGTATCGGTCGCTCCACGATTTATAAGTACGTTGGCGAAGGAAACTTTCCGGGTCCGGTGAAGGTGGGAGACAGGAACGTACGATGGAAGTTGGCGGATGTGTTGGCGTGGTCGCACTTGTCACAGGGACGTGACAACGGACTCTAAGGCACGGCGAGTCGCCCGAACACATGCTACATGGACGTAGCGACCGACTCCCGTGGTGATGCTCAAGGGCGAGGTCAGACACAGAACCATAAGCGGAGCGTTGCGGCGGCAACGAAGGCGAGGGCGTTGCGCCCGAGATCTCGTGAGGCGAGTCGGGCTCGCGCCTCTGACGCGCCGTCGTCTGAAACGGCACCGCGAGGTAACGAGAGGTGACGAGAGGTGACGAGACTGCCTTTACGGCTTCTCCGCGACGACCTTACCGTTTTTCCAAAAGTAAACAGGGGTGCCGTGCATGCGCGCGACTTTTCGAGCCGTTTTAGCCGATCGTCTCAAACCGCGACCGACTCCCGCGGAAAAGCTCTCCGGTTTTTTGGGAGTTTTGCGCTTAGTCGTCATGGACCTTGCTCCAGCCATTTCGGCGATTCACCGGAGTTGTCGTACATTGTCCAATGATCCGCCAGGGGGCGATAGACTTCAAGGAAGTTGGTCCAGCCTCGCTTAAAGCGACGCAAAACGTCAGCGCGCGGCACATTATGACCACCCTGTTTAACTCGAGATGAAACCCGGCTGAGCGCCAATTGGGGAGATGCCAGACGGAGATAGGCAATCTCGATCGCGTAACCCCGCGCCTTCCAGCTCTGCATTTTTTGTGCGTGTCGTAGGCCCGCCAAGGTACTTTCGAAGGCGAAATCCGCCTTTGCATCAACCAGTCGGTCGAGTTCGCGCAACACCAGCCGACCTGCTGTGACCGCGGCTAGCTCTGGTCGGAGAGGGGAAATGCCTGCGGCGATGAGATCAACATTAACGAAGTGGATGAGGCCAGCAATTGAAGGTAAGTAGTCGCGGGCAAAGGTAGTTTTGCCAGCGCCGTTTGGACCGGCAATGACGATGCAACGGGGCCTTTTGCGCTCTCTAGCCATTGCTGAAGTGTAGCAATAAAGCTGTTGCGGCGACTTGGCGCTCATACCAAACCTCTCTCGGCAAAGCTGACCGTATCGCCACCTGCGATGATCAAGTGATCTAAGACGCGGATGTCGACAAGGTCGAGCGCTTTCTTTAGCTGCCTGGTGATGTCGAGGTCGGCTTGGCTCGGTTCGGCGACACCGCTGGGGTGGTTGTGCGCCAAGATCACCGCTGCGGCGTTGTGCTTGAGGGCTTCTTTGAGCACCTCTCTTGGATAGACCGACGCCCCGTCGATGGTGCCGCGGAAGAGATCTTCGCAGGCGATGAATTGGTGGCGTTTGGTGAGGTAGATCACGCAGAAGACTTCGTGATCGAGTGTGCTAAGTCTGACTCGCAAGTAGTCGGCGGTAATTCGGGGTGAGGTGAAGCCGGTGCCTCTGCGGACGCGCTTTGCGAGTGCGCTTCGGGCGGCATCGAGCACTTCTTGGAATGAGGCCTCGCGGATGCCGCTCGCCGTGTTTTCATCGTTGGTGTAAAGGGTAATGTTGCTCATGATCGATCTCCGTCAGGGCGGAATTGCCCGGTGACGGGGACGGCCACGTCGCAGCGCAGCGGTCAAGGCTCGGCGAAGCCGACTCTGTCGAGGAGCGCAGCGGCGCGAAGCGCCGCGAGCACCGCAGAGCCTTGACCGCGAGAACGACGTGGTAGGCTAAAAGGAACCAGGCAAATCAGTCTCGTTCTCGTCTTATCACAGGAAGTGACAACGGACGAAGGCCGGAAGGGTGAGGTGCATGCACCGAACGCCACTACATGGAAGTAGGGGCTGGGCCGCAGCGAAGCATGACGCCGGAGCGTCGCGGTTAGAGTCACGCCTCTAACTGCCGTGGTCGAGCGCAGAAGAATCGCGGTTGGTGTCAGCGGCAAGCGCCGACGTGAGGCCGAGAATGCCACGCTCGCTCTTGCCGGTCCGTGTGAACGGCCCGGCAGACCAAGAAAGGCCTACCTGGTCCGTTCAGAGCAGCCAAATGCAGCAAGCATTGCGCGTGTGTTAGCGATGAGCGTCGCGCCGATAAGCTCCGCCTTCAGCGCGGGTTTGTAGGTGAGCCAATGCGTGACAAGCGCGATTTGCATCTCCGCAATCATGATTGCTGTCAATGATCGAGGAAGGTCTGACCGTGAGCCGCCGGTCCTTGCGGGGAGGCGCGGCTCGATCAAGGCGGCGAGACTCTTGACCCATAGCGAGCGGATCGGGTCTGCGAAGAACGTCCGATTCACGGTTCGTTGCTCCCGAAAATGATCGAGAAGTGGTACCAGCTGCTGCGGTGTAGGATTCCCGTCGATGCAAGCAGCCATCTGATTCGACGGATTTCGCATGCTTTCCGCCAATAGCGCCGCCTTGCTGGGGTAATGAAGATAGAAGGTCGAGCGTCCAACATTCGCTTTGCGACAAATGTCCCCGGTCGTCAATGGTTCATAGCCCCGTGTCAGCACCAGTTCTATGAATGCCGACATCAGCGCCAGCCGGGTCCGTTGAACGCGTCGATCGAGATTCTTTCTCATAGGCATGGATAATTACCAAAGTGGGCGCAGACACAGCGGCTCCAATGTCCAATATTGGACGATACGCCACTAGGTTTCACCAACTCTCGAATCACTTGATATTAAATGAACGCGAGTGACCTGGAGCGCCCATGACTGATGATTTTCCAACCGACCGTCAACGGCGCGGCCTTGCGGCCGCATTTACGGTCTGTGCGCTCGCAAGCCTGACGCTACTGGCAAACCACCCCAGCGGCAATCCAAGGAGTTTCGCCGATCTCATCAAGGATGAGGCAGCTCACCAGATCATTGATGGTGTTGTGCACGGTGGATTTTGTATCACGTTGGTCGCTCTAATTATCTGCCTTGTCTTTTTTTCTCGCTTCCTGGGCTTAGCGAAACCTTCCGTGGTCATCGGCCTGGTGTGCTTCTGCGCCGGAAGTGGCGCTTTGATAGCCTCGATGGTGCTCGACGGATTTGCGATTCCAGCCATTGCAGTGCGCCTTGCCGGCGTGGATGACCTGCAGT
>JAXDQK010000075.1:0-15771 GCA_034667905.1 Gammaproteobacteria bacterium
TGGACTTTGGCTTCCAGGCGCACCCCGGACATACCGATGGGATCGCGTATGCCTTCTTGCGAATCGATGATGTATTCCTGCGGCAGCACATGCAGGATCTTTTGATCCGCCGGGATGGCCACTGCCTTGGCGGCGTCGATAACCCGCTCCACATCGCCCTGCACGACTTCTTTGTCCTTGATGGCGACGATGCCGTGGGAGTTGAGGCTTCGCACGTGGCTGCCGGCGATGCCGGCGTACACCGAATGAATTTCGCAGCCCGCCATCAGCTCCGCCTCTTCGACGGCGCGCTGAATGGATTGCACGGTGGATTCGATATTCACCACGACGCCTTTCTTCAAGCCGCGCGAGGGATGGCTGCCGATGCCGATGATCTCCAGCGCCCCGTCGGCCCTGATTTCGCCGACGATGGCCACGACCTTGCTGGTGCCGATATCGAGCCCCACCAGTAAATTGCGATCAGAACGCTTTGCCATGTCTTTGAGAAATTCCTCTAAGCGTCGTCGTCGGGGTGTTTGCCGGGAGCCGCCGCCGGCGTGCTCGAATTGCGCCAGCCAATGGCGAAGCCGTTGGAATAGCGCATGTCGACGTAATTGATTTCAGTCAAGCGGTGCGCAATGACTTGCGAGGCCGTATGGATGAAGCGATCGGTGCGCTCATCGACATCGCGCCTGCCTAAGCGCACCGTGACACCGCTGTCCAGATCCATTTCCCAGGCGCCGCGCTCATCGAGCCGCAGCGCCGCGATGCGCATGCCGGCCTCGAGCATGCGCCCTTGTACCGCGAGGTATCGCTGCGCCACTTGCGACTGCGTGCCCTCCGGGCCGCTCAAATGCGGCAATTCCGCGGGCACGTGCGTCGCTGTGCGCACGAACAGTTCTCCGCGGGTGTTGAGCAGACCCGCCTCGCCCCAACGGGCGGCGGGCGTTTGCTCGGTGACCGTCACGCGCAAGCTATTGGGCCAGCGGCGCGCGATGCGCGCGTGATCCACCCAGGGCAGCGATTC
This sequence comes from Gammaproteobacteria bacterium, assembly GCA_034667905.1. Classification (GTDB taxonomy): domain Bacteria; phylum Pseudomonadota; class Gammaproteobacteria; order Steroidobacterales; family Steroidobacteraceae; genus Bog-1198. Next base: position 1,007 of record JAXDQK010000075.1, read on the forward strand.
GACCGCACGCTGAACATCGGCGAGATCCGCGGACATGAATCCTTGGTTGGCGAAGGGCGCCACCGCTTTCTCGATCTCCCCCGGAGAGACGCGTTGGAAGCTGCCATCGATGGAAATCACCCGTACCGGCCGATCCAATGCCCACGTGAGCGCGCTCAACGCGCCGCCCAGTAACAAGAGCAACGCCCCGCGGCGCAGGTAGACACGCCAATTGCCTAAGAAGGCGGGCCACTGCCAACGAGGCATGTCGGCTTTCGCTTTGCTCTTGAATCGATTGCGGCGCATCGCCAAGGTCAGACTCATTTGCGCTCTCGGGCAAAACTGGTTTCAAGCACCCGCCACACGAGCTCCTCGAAATCGATGCCGGCCTGGCGGGCGGCCATGGGCACCAAGCTGTGATCCGTCATGCCCGGCGTCGTGTTGATTTCGATAAAAAAGAATTTCTTGCTGGCCGCGTCCCGCATGAAATCCACCCGTCCCCAGCCGAAGCAATCGGTCACCTTGAAGGTGGCGAGCGCGGCCGCCTTGAGCTCCGCCTCCTCGCTCGCCGTCAGGCCGCTCGGGCAGTGGTACTGCGTGTCGTTGCGGAAATATTTGGCCTGGTAGTCATAGAACTCGGTCGCCGGCACGATGCGGATCGATGGCAGCGCCTCGCCCTGCAGCACGGCGACGGTGTACTCATCGCCGCTGACGAAGGCCTCGGCAAATACCACCGGGTCGATGGCGTTCGCCTCCTCGAATGCGCGCGGCAATTCCGCGGCGGTTTTGACCTTGCTCATGCCTACGCTCGAGCCTTGCGAGGCGGGCTTTACCATCATGGGCAGGCCCACCTCGTCCAACGCGCGCTTCAAGTCCGCCATACTCGTCAGTACCGTGTAGGCGGGTGCCGTCAATCGCGCCCCCACCACCACGCGCTTGGTCTTGAGCTTGTCCATGGTCAAGGCGGAGGCCAGCACGCCGCTGCCCGTATAAGGCACACCGAGCCATTCGAGTGCGCCCTGGATCAGGCCGTCCTCGCCTCCGGGGCCGTGCAGGCTGTTCCAAGCGCGATCAAATTTCTGGCTCACCAGCTCGGCAACGCGTTGCTCCTTGGGATCGAATGCATGCGCATCGACGCCGCGCCGCTTGAGCGCGGCCAGCACCGCATGGCCGCTCAACAGTGAAATCTCACGCTCGCTCGAATCGCCGCCGAGCAGCACCGCGGTCTTGCCGAAGTCCTTGGCCGATACGGCCCGCCGGACAGCGCTGGTCATGAGCAGGCTCACGCGGACTCTCCGACGATGCGCACTTCGGTGTGCAAGAGCACGCCGTGCACTGCGTGGACTGCTTGTTGAATGTGCGCGATCAAGGCCTCGATGTCCGCCGATCGTGCCGCGCCGTGGTTGATGATGAAGTTGGCGTGCTTTTCCGAAACCGAGGCATCGCCGATGCGAAAGCCCTTGAGTCCCGCGCTTTCAATCAATCGCGCCGCGTGATCGCCTAAGGGGTTGGTGAAAACCGACCCGCAACTCCACTCCCCGATGGGCTGCGTGTCGCGACGTTTGTCCAGAAGCTCGCGGATGGCATTGCCGCTGACACCCGGCCTGCGTTCGAATTCCATGCGGGCGCCGATAAACCATTCATCATCCGGGCCCTTCACGTGCCGATAACCGATCTCGTAGTCCGCCGGCGTGCGCGTGTGGCGCACGCCGCGCCGATCCAGCACTTCCACTTCCACCACGTGCTGCCAGGTCTCTCCGCCCCAGGCACCCGCGTTCATCGCCAATGCCCCGCCGAGAGTGCCGGGGATACCGGCCAAGAACTCCGCCGGTCCCAAACCCCATTTCACGCACTGCTTGGCGATGCGAGCGCAAGGCACGCCGGCTTCCGCACGGATGCGCGTGGCGCTGTGCCGTTCGAGGGCTCCCAAGGCCCCATGCGTTGACACCACGGCGCCGCGGATTCCGCCATCGCGCACCAGCAGATTGCTTCCCAGGCCAACCCACATCACCGGCACTTCGGTGGGCAGCTGACGCAGGAAGGAGGCCAAATCCATGATGTCGCGCGGGGTGAAGAAAAAATCCGCCGGCCCTCCCGCGTGCCAGGAGGTATGTTTGGCCATGGAGACATCGTGCAGCACGCGGGCGCTGAATTCCGGGGCCAGTGCAACCGGGGCGCGCTGCGCGTTCATGCCACCGCTCCTGCCGCGAAGCGGCGTTTCAAATCATGAGCAATGGTGCCGAGATTGCCGGCCCCCATGGTCAGAACCACATCGCCGTCATGCAACACGGCGCGCAGCGACTCGGCCAGGTCATCGACGCTCTCCACGAATACCGGCTCGACCAGGCCGCGGCTGCGAACCGCGCGGCAAATGGCGCGTCCGTCGGCACCGGCGATCGGCGCTTCGCCGGCGGCATAGACCTCCGTGACCAGAAGCACGTCGCATTCACTTAAAGCCAGCCCAAAATCATCCAGCAAATCGCGCGTGCGCGTATATCGATGCGGCTGGAACACCAGCACCAAACGCCGTTTCGGCCAGCCCTGCCGCGCCGCCTCCAACGTCGCGGCCACTTCCGTCGGATGATGGCCGTAGTCATCGACGATCAGCGCACGGCCGCCGGGGAACTGGATTTCGCCGAGCTGCTGCAGGCGCCGATCGATGCCCTGGAAATTCAGCAAGGCGCGCTCGATCGCCTCGTCGGCGATGTCGAGCTCGGTGGCGACCGCGAGCGCCGCCAGGGAATTGAGCACATTGTGGCGGCCGGGCAAATTGATGGTCAGGGTTAAGGGCGGGCGACCCGCGCGCAGCGCCTCATAACGGGATTGCAATCCCAAGCGTTGAACATTGACCGCGCGGATGTCCGCGCCTTCCCCGAAACCATACGTCACGTACGGCCGGCCAACGGCGGCCACGATGCTGTTCACGTGCTCATCGTCGGCGCACAGCACGGCAAGCCCGTAGAAGGGCAAGTTGTGCAAGAAATCCACGAAGCTTTGCTTGAGACGCGCAAAATCCCCGTCATGCGTCGCCAGATGATCATTGTCGATGTTCGTGACGATGGCGATCATGGGCTGCAAGTGCATGAACGAGGCATCGCTCTCGTCCGCTTCGGCGACCAGATACCGGCCGGCGCCTAGGCGCGCGTTGCTGTCGGCGCTCTTCAGCCGGCCGCCGATGACGAAGGTGGGATCGAGCCCGGCCTCGGCCAAGACACTCGCCACCAAACTCGTGGTGGTGGTCTTGCCGTGCGTACCCGCGACGGCGATCGAATAGCGAAAGCGCATCAGCTCGCCCAGCATTTCCGCGCGCGCCACGACCGGAATGCGCTTGGCCAGCGCCGCAGCCACTTCTGGGTTCGACTGGTTGACGGCGCTCGACACCACGACGACATCGGCATCGCCCAAGTATTTCTCGTCGTGGCCGATGAAAATCGTCGCACCCAAGCGCACGAGACGATCGGTGACCGCGTTGCCTTTGAGATCGGAGCCTTGCACTTCGTAGCCCAAATTGAGCAACACTTCGGCGATGCCGCCCATGCCGCTGCCGCCGATACCCACCAAGTGAATGCGGTGAATGCGCCGCATCCGGTCGTGCATGCTGGTGGGCGCAGTCATGCTTGCGCCCCGGCGGCCATGCACAGATCCGCAAGACGCGTCGCGGCATCGGTAATGCGCACACCGCGCGCCGCTTCGGCCATCTTGAGCAATCGCGCGCGATCGCAGAGAAGTTCGCCCAAGACCTCGCTCAAGGTCTCCGGCGTCAGATCGCGCTCCTGGATGATGCGCGCCGCCCCGATGCCGACCATGACGGCCGCGTTCTTGGTCTGATGATCGTCGGTCGCCACGGCCAGCGGCACGAATATGGCGCCCAAACCCGCCGCTTGCAGTTCCGCGACGGTCATCGCGCCGGCGCGGCACACGGCCAAGTCCGCCCAGGCGTAGGTTTTGGCCATATCGTCGATGAAGGGCAACACCTGCGCCTCGATCTGCGCTTGCGCGTAGGCCGCGCGGGTCGACTCGAGTCCCCGCTCGCCCGTCTGGTGCAGGATCTGCGGGCGAATCTGCTCAGGAAGGCGAGCCAGTGCTTGCGGCAGCACTGCGTTCAAGCGCTGTGCGCCTTGGCTGCCGCCGAACACCAACAAGCGCGCCTGTAGGTGCCGGCCCGCGAACCGTTGTACTGGCGATGCGAGCGCCGCAATGTCCGCGCGCACCGGATTGCCGATGGTGCTGGCATGCACTCCGGGCGCGAAACTTCCGGGGAACGCTTCCAGCACTTGCTTCGCCAAGCGCGCCAGCCATCGATTGGTCATGCCGGCAATGGCGTTCTGTTCATGGATGAGCAAGGGAATGCGCAGCAGCCACGCGGCGATGCCGCCGGGACCGCTGACATAGCCGCCGGCGCCCAACACCGAGCGCGGACGGACGCGGCGCAGTATCCCAATAGCTTGGGCCACGGCGCCGGCGATGCGCAACGGCGCCAACACCCAGGCCAAGAGTCCCTTGCCGCGAATCCCTGCCACGCGCACCCATTCGATGGGGAATCCTTGCGCGGGCACGAGACGCGACTCCATGCTGCCGGGGACACCCAGCCACACCACCGCGACGCCGCGCTCACGCAGTACCTTGGCCACCGCGAGCGCGGGAAATACATGGCCGCCGGTACCGCCGGCCATGATGAGCACGGGGCCGCCGAGAGCTGCGCTCATCGGCTGCCTCCCGGTACACGCGTCACTGCGGAACGCGAGTTGCACTTCACCTCGTGATAGATGCGCAAGAGCACACCGAGCCAGGCAAGGCTGACGAGCAGGCTGCTGCGTCCGTAGCTCAAGAGGGGCAAGGTCAAGCCCTTGGTGGGCAACACACCCATATTGACGCCGATGTTCACGCTGGCTTGAAGTCCCAGCCAAATGCCGAAACCGATCGCAAGGTAGGCTTGGAAACGCATCCCCGCCTTGGCCGCCATGCGCGAAATGTGAAACGCCCGCCACACCAGCGCGACAAACAACCCGATCACACCCACCACGCCCACCAGGCCCAATTCTTCGGCCAGCACCGCAAACACGAAGTCGGTGTGCGCTTCGGGCAGGTAAAACAATTTCTGCACGCTGCTGCCCAATCCCACGCCGAACCAGGACCCACGGCCGATCGCGATGAGCGATTGGGTGAGCTGGAAGCCGCCGTTGAACGGATCATCGAAGGGATGCAGGAAAATCAGCAGCCTTTTTAACCGATATGAGGAAGTGAGCGCCAGCAAGGCGAAGGCCACGGCCGCGGCCGACACCAGCGATATCACGTAGCGCAGCCGCGCCCCGGCGATGAACAGCACCGCGAATCCGGTGGCGAACAAGACGGTAGCGGCGCCGAAATCCGGCTCGATCAACAGCAACAACGCCGTCACCGATAAGAGAGCAAAAGGCTTGAGCAATCCGGGCAGCGTGGTCTCGAGCTCGGCGCGCTTGCGCACGCAGTAGCTGCATACCCACGTCAGCACCAGCACCTTGGCGAGTTCAGAAACCTGGAAATTGAGCACGCCGATTCGCAGCCAACGCCGGGCGCCATTGACCCGCGCGCCCAAGCCGGGAATCAGCACCAGCGTGAGCAGCAACAGCCCCACCAGCAACAGCGCCAAACTGTATTTGTCCCAAAGCTCGGTCGGCACGCGCGTGAGCATCCAGGCAAGCAGGAGTCCGGCCAGGGTAAAAATGAACTGCCGCTCGAGAAAATAAAACGGATCGCCCATGCTGCGCGCGGCGATGGACATGGAGGCGGAGGTGACCATGATCAGTCCCACCAGCGTCAGTGCGGCCACCAAGCCTAAGGTGACGCTATCCCAGGCGAAAGGCATGCGCTCTCGCGCACGTACTCCATAGGACAGGGTGGCGCTACTCATGGCGCGGTGGCCTCGAGCTTGTGCACGGCGGCGGCGAACACATCGCCGCGATGGCCGTAGTCGCGAAACATGTCGAAGCTGGCGCAGGCCGGCGAGAGCAGGACGGTATCGCCGGCAACAGCGATGCGGTGGGCCCGGCTCACGGCGGCTTCCATCGAGGAAACCGTTTCGGTGCGGCACGTCCCTTTGAGCGCGGCTGCGATGGCCGGCGCATCCTTGCCGATCAGCACCGCTTCGCGCACCTTGCCCTGAAACGCCTTGCCTAAGGGTGCGAAGTCTTGGCCCTTGCCCTCGCCCCCCGCGATCATGACCAACGGGCCCGGCATGCCGGCCACTGCCGCAATGGCCGCGCCGACATTGGTGCCCTTGGAGTCATCGATATAACGCACGCCGCCGATGTCGGCCACCCACGAGGAGCGATGCGACAGGCCCGGGAAGCTTTCGAGTGCTTCGAGCATGGCGGACCCCGGCAACCCCGCGGCCTCGCCCAACGCCAGCGCCGCGAGTGCATTGGCGGCGTTGTGCAAGCCGGTGATCTTCATGCGCGCGGCATCGAGCAATTTCTCGCCGCGGCGCGCCAAGAATATTTGACCGCCGCTGCGAATGAGGGAGAAATCGGTGTCGGTGCGCTCAATCGAGAAGCTCACCTGCACGGCATCGCTCGAAGTTTGCCGGCTGCGCATCGCCGCCACCCAGGGATCGTCGGCATTGAGGACCAGGGTCGAGGCCTTGGAAAAAATTCGTTCCTTGGCCTGTGCATAGGCGGCGACCGAGGGGTAGCGATCCAGGTGATCTGCCGACACATTGAGAACCACGGCCGCCTGCAGCTTGAGTGAGGAGGTGGTTTCCAATTGAAAACTCGATAACTCCAGCACGTAAAGATCCGGGGCCGGCTGTCCGAGTAGATCCAGCGCCGGCTCGCCCAAGTTTCCGCCCGCCAATACGCGCCGCCCGGCCGCCGCGGCCATGCGGGCCACCAAGGTGGTGACCGTGCTTTTGCCGTTGGTGCCGGTCACGCCGATCACCGGTGCATGCACATCGCGCGCAAACAGCTCTACGTCGCCCAACACGTCGATGCCGCGAGCGCGTGCGGCGCGCGCGATGGGCTCATCCAGAGACACCCCCGGCGACATCAGCACTTGCGATGCGCCCTCGAGCAACGACAGGTCGAGTCCGCCCAGCCGCAACTCCACCGATGCCGCCAACTCGCCCAATTGCGCAAGGCCCGGCGGCGCGAGCCGCGAATCGGTGGCGCTCACTCGATCACCGCGCTTGGCAAGATACCGCACGCAGGAAGCGCCCGTTTTACCCAAGCCGACCACGACGCTGTGCATCATCGGATCTTCAAGGTTGCAAGGCCCGCCAGCACCAGCACGAAGCTGATGATCCAGAATCGCACGATGACCTTGGGCTCCGCCCAGCCCTTCAATTCGAAATGATGATGGATGGGTGCCATGCGAAATATCCGCTTGCCGGTGAGCTTGAAGGAGGCGACCTGCAGCATCACCGAGACGGTCTCGAGCACGAACACGCCGCCCATGACGAACAGCACCAACTCCTGGCGCACGATGACGGCGATGGTGCCCAGGGAGGCGCCGACCGCCAGGGCGCCGACATCGCCCATGAAGACTTGCGCGGGGTAGGAATTGAACCAGAGAAATCCTAAGCCCGCGCCCACCAAGGACGCGCTGAAAATCAGCACTTCGCCCACATCCCTGATGTAGGGTATCTGCAAATAGGTCGCGAATTTCACGTTGCCCGTGACATAGGCGAAAACGCCGAGCGCCGCCGCCACCATCACGGCGGGCATGATGGCCAGCCCATCCAAACCGTCGGTCAAGTTCACGGCGTTGCTGCTGCCGACAATCACGCAGTACGCGAATACCACGAAGGCCAGCGCGGACATCGGAATCGCCACGCTTTTGAAGAACGGCACGTACAGCGAAGTCTCGGACGGTGATTGGTGCATGCTGTAGAGGACGAGCGCGATGGTCAGCCCCGCGAGGGATTGCCAAAGGTACTTGTGGCGGGCGGGCAAGCCTTTGGAGTTTCCGACCACGAGCTTGAGATAATCGTCGTAGAAGCCGATCAAGCCAAAAGCCAGCGTGGTTCCGAGCAACACCCAGATGAATCGGACCGAGAGGTCCGCCCACAGCAGCGTAGCGATCCCCATGGCCACCAAGATCAAGCCGCCGCCCATGGTGGGCGTGCCGGCCTTTTGGAAATGAGTTTTCGGCCCGTCGGTACGCACCACCTGGCCGATCTGATAGCGGCTCAGCAAGGAGATCATGTACGGACCGATCAACAACGCCACCAACAACGCGGTCACGGCGGCGAGAATTCCGCGCAACGTGAGGTACTGGAAAACGTGAAAGCCGCTGTAGAACTTCGCCAAATATTCAGTGAGGAATAGCAACATGGCGTCAGCTCGCTCCCGTGAGCGCCTGCACGACGCGCTCCAGACGATTGATGCGCGAACCCTTGATCAGCACGGTCACGCCCGCGCTCAGCTCTGTCTGCAACCTGCGGATGAGCGAATCGACGTCCGCAAACCATTCCCCGCCCCCGCCAAAGGTTTCCACGGCGGTGGAACTCAAGGGACCCAAAGCGAACAATCGCTTGACGCCGCACTCGCGCGCGTAGGCGCCGATTTGCGAGTGACTGTCTTGACTGGCTTGGCCGAGTTCGGCCATATCGCCAAATACCATCCAAGTCACGCCGGTGAGCGATCGCAGCACGTCCAAGCCCGCACGTACCGAGCTGGGATTGGCATTGTAGGAATCATCGATGATCCAGCTGTCGCGCGTGCCGGCTTTGAGCTGCAGGCGGCCGGACACGGCGCGAAAATCGGCCAGTCCTGCGGCAATGTCCGCAAGCGTCGCACCGGCAGCGCTGGCGGTCGCCGCGGCCGCCAAGGCATTGCCGACATTGTGCGCGCCGCCCGCCTTCAACATGATCGAGCTCTCGCCTAAAGGCGACGCTAAGGTGAAGCGTGTGGCGAACTCGCCGCGCTCAATGCCTTGAATGAGATCCTTCGCCGTAAAATCGGCGCTGTGGCGCACGCCGAATGTCACGATGCGCTTTGCACCCGACACGCCGCGCCAATAGGCGGCGTAAGCATCGTCGGCGTTGATGATGGCGGTGCCTTCGGGCTTGAGGCGCGACACCGTTTCGCCCTCGCCCTTCGCCACGCCGTCCAAGTCGCCGAAGCCCTCCAGATGTTCGGCGCCGGCGTTGGTGATGAGGCCGACCGAAGGCTGCGCGATGCGCATCAGCTCGGCAACATCGCCGACTCGATTGGCGCCCATCTCGATCACGGCGCTGCGATGCGAGGACTCCAAACGCATGAGCGTGACGGGCACGCCGATGTGATTGTTGAGATTTCCGCGGGTAGCCATGCAAAGACCCATGCGCGCCAATATGGCGGCGGTCATTTCCTTTGCCGTGGTCTTGCCGTTGCTGCCGGCCACCGCGACCACCGGCAAGGTGAAATCGGCGCGCCAGGCTCGAGCCAGCTCTTGCAGCGCCACCAGTGCATCGGCCACCACGACTTGCGGCAAGGCACCCGGGGTTTCGCGTTCGACCAGTGCGCCGATCGCCCCCTGCGTGGCCGCCGCTTGAACGAATGCCGTGCCGTCGAAATTCGGGCCGCGCAAGCCGACGAACAGCGCGCCGGGTTTCAATGTGCGGCTGTCGGTGGATACGCATCCGTAGGGCCGGTCCTCGCCCACCAGCCGGCCGCCCACCACTCGAGCCGCCTCGCTTAAGGTGCGCTTCATGCCGCGGCTCCCAAATAGCGCAGCGCTTCACTGCGATCGCTGAACGAGCGCCGCGTCTGTCCGTAGATCTGGTAATCCTCATGACCCTTGCCGGCGATCAACACCACATCGGCCGCCTGCGCTTCTCTCAGCGCCGCGGCGATGGCTTCGCCGCGATCATGAATGACTCGCACATTGCGGGATTTCATGCCGCCGAGGATGCCGTCCGTGATGACTTGCGGATCTTCGGAACGCGGATTGTCGTCCGTGACGATGATCCGATCCGCCAATTCTTCGGCAATCGCACCCATGACGGGCCGCTTGCCGGAATCGCGGTCGCCGCCGCAACCGAATACGCACCACAGGGCGCCTTGGCAATGCTCGCGCGCGGCACTCAACGCCTTCAAGAGCGCATCGGGCGTATGGGCGTAATCCACCAGCACGATGGGCTTGTTGCGAGCCTGCGCTTGCACCACTTCCATCCTGCCCGGTGCCGGCTTGCATGCGCTGAGCGCATTGGCCGCAGCGTCGAGCGAAACGCCCAGAGACAACAGACACCCCATTACCACCAGAGAATTTTCCGCATTGAATCGGCCCATGAGCTGCGTTTCGACCTTGAGCTTGCCGAAGCTGCCGTCCAAGCCGATCGAGATGCCGCGCGGATTCAAACGCACTTCGGTGGCGTTCAGGGCGCGATCCGCCAGCCAGCCTGAGGTGCCGACGCCCGCTGATACCGCGATCAGCGACGCGCTGCCGGAATACGATTGCGCGAGCGCGCGGCCGAACTCGTCGCCGACGTTGAGCACGATGTGGGCGAGCTCGGTGCGCTCGAACAGCTTGGCCTTGGCCTCGCCGTACTCACGCATGGTGCCGTGATAATCCAGATGATCCCGAGTCAAGTTGGTGAAGGCCGCGACCTGAAAGCGCACTGCGTCCACGCGCCCTTGATCGAGGGCGTGCGAAGAGACTTCCATGGCGACGTCGCGCACGCCAGAGGCGCGCAATTTTGCCAGCGTACGATGCACCGTGACCGCATCAGGGGTGGTGTGGGTGGGCTCGGTCAGCGTTGCCGGGCGTCCCCAGCCGATTGTCCCGATGTACGCCGCTGCGTTCCCCAAATGCTCCAGGCATTGCGCCAAAAGATAAGCGCATGTGGTTTTGCCGTTGGTCCCGGTGATGCCCGTGATGCGCAAATGCGAGGACGGCCAATTGAAAAAGCGGTCTGCTATGCGTCCTACCAATGATTTCAAGTTAGGGACAGCGGCCGCGAACACCTCGGGCGGCAGCGCGGGAAGCCGCGCATCGCCCGCCGGATCCCACAGCACCACGCTGGCACCGCGCATGGCTGCGTCGGCGGCGAATTTAAGACCGTGCGCGTTTTGGCCGGGCAGTGCGAAGAACAAACTTCCAGGCCGCACCTCGCGGCTGTCCAGCGTCAGGTCCGACACGCGCGCCTCGGTGGAGGGAATCATCGCGATTCCATCGATGAGCCACATGAGTGCGGCGCTCATGGGTTGTCGTTCGCCTGGACCAGCGCGGCCGCCGGCACGTTTTGCAAATCATCCGGCGCAATGTCCATCAGGCGCAGCGCTCCGGACATGACGCTGGCGAACACCGGCGCCGCCACCGTGCCGCCCTGGGCGAGCGTGCCAACTTCGTGCAAATCTCGGCTGGGCTCGTCGATCACCACCACCGTGGCGAGTTTCGGATGCGACGCAGGCACCAAGCCCGCAAATACCGCCATGATTCGGTCGGTGGAATAGCCGCCCGCTATGGATTTGAATGCGGTACCCGTCTTTCCCGACACCCGATAGCCGATGAGTGAGGCGCGGGTCGCGGTGCCGCCCTTCTCCACCACCTGACCCATCAACTGAATCAGCTCGCGCGCCACTTTGGGGGCCATGACCCGCTCGCCGGCCACCGGGCCCGAAACCTTCTCGAACGAGATAGGCCGCTTGATGCCGCCGGCGCCGATGGTGGCGTACGCATGCGCCAGCTGCAGCGGCGTCACCGACAGGCCGTAGCCATGCGACAGGGTGGCGATGCCGATGGGCCGCCAGTGGGCGTAGTTGCTCAGCATGCCCGCGGACTCGCCCGGGTAATTGCTGCCCGTGACCTGGCCTAACCCTAAGCCGGTCAAGGTGCTCCAGATTTGCTCAGGCTGCAGCGACAGCGCGACCTTCGCCGTCCCCACGTTGCTCGACTTCGCGAGAATCGTTGCCAAATCAATGGCGCCCAAGTTGTGCTCGTCCTCGAACACCTTGGTGCCTACCTTCAGGAATCCCGGCGAGGTGTCCACCACGCTGTCGGGGTGATACTGCCCGGAGGCAAGTGCAGCGGCCATGATGAAGGGCTTGATGCTCGAACCCGGTTCGAAAATGTCCGTGGCAGCGCGGTTGCGATACAAGCCTGCTTTCAATTGCTCGCGGTCGTTGGGGTTATAGGAAGGCTGATTCACCATCGCCAGCACTTCGCCGGTCTCGACGTCGATCACGATTACCGAGCCTGCTTGGGCCCGGTATTCCTGCATTGCCGCTTTCAGTTCCCGGTACGCAAGGTACTGAATGCGCAGATCGATGCTGGTTACCAAGTCGCGCCCTGGACGCGGAGCGCGGATGCTCTCGACATTTTCCACGTAGCGGCCGTAGGAATCTTGAATGACGCGTTTCGCGCCGTCTTGGCCGTTCAATAACTGATCGAAGCCCAGCTCCAAGCCTTCTTGGCCCTTGTCATCCACGGTGGTAAATCCGACCACGTGGCCGGAAACCTCGCCCGCCGGATAGTAACGGCGGTATTCGCGCATCAGGTATACGCCGGGAATCCCCAATGCCTTGATGCGCGCGGCTTGCTCCGGCGGCATATGGCGCACCAGATAGAGGAATTCGCGATCGAGATTACTGGTGATGCGCCGCGCGAGGGTTTGCTGATCCTCCTTGAGCGCGCGCGCCAGCCTCGGCAGCTGATCGATATTATCGTTGAGCTCCTGCGGGTTGACCCAGATGCTGTCCACCGGCGTGCTCAACGCAAGCGGCTCGCCGTTGCGGTCGGTGATTGCGCCGCGATGCGCAGCGATTTTAACCACCCGCATGGAGCGGTCATCGCCCTGCTTCGCAAGAAAGCCGTGGTCAACCAGCTGCAACTCAACCGCGCGCGCCGCGAGGCCGATGGCGCCCAGCACCACCAACCCCAACACGACCCCGGAACGCCAGCGGTAGGATTTCGCTTGCGTGTCGTTTCCGCTGGAACGCAATTTCACGGTCGCACAATCCTCACGTCGCGGGTCTGCGGCAGGTTCATTTGCAATTTCGCATTGGCCACCCGCTCGACGAAGGCATGCGAGGACCAGTAGCTTTGTTCAAGCTGCAGGCGTCCCCACTCCATCTCGAGCGAGTCGCGTTCGGCATTGAGCTTTTCCAGCTTGACGAACATGTCGCGCGCCTGATGGCGCGCATAAATTACCTGCACCGCGGAACCGAGCACGGCCAGCCACAACAAGGGCACCACGAGAGGCAACCAGCGGCGAGTCTTCATGCGGCGAGTCCTTGGTCGAGGCGTTCGGCCACGCGCAGCCGGGCGCTGCGCGAGCGGGGATTGAGAGAGATTTCGTTGTCGTCGGCTTGCACGGCCTTCCCGACAAGGCGCAGCTTGGGCCGCGCATGCACCGGGATATCGGGCAGACCCGCGTACATCGGATCCGCCAGCGCGTGGCGGCGCATGAACTGCTTCACCATGCGATCTTCAAGCGAATGGAAGCTGATCACGGCAAGCCGCCCGGCCGGCGCCAATCGCTGAAGCGCTGCTTCCAAGGCCGACTCCAGTTCCTTCAGTTCACCGTTGACGTAGATGCGCAACGCTTGGAATACGCGGGTGGCGGGATGCTTGTGCCGCTCCTTGCTGCGTGCGACTCGCTCGATCATGCCGGCGAGTTCGAGCGTGCGCTCGAAGGGCTTCTTTTGACGGTCCATGACGATGGCGCGGGCGATGCGCGGCGCCATGCGTTCCTCGCCGTACTCCCGGAATATGCGGATGAGTTCCTCGAGCGGCGCACCGTTCACCACGTCCGCCGCACTCATGCCCTCGCCCGCACTCATGCGCATATCGAGCGGTCCGTCCTGCATGAAGCTGAAGCCGCGTGAGGGATCGTCGAGCTGCGGCGATGAGACGCCAAGATCGAAAAGAATGCCGTCGAACTCGAGGCCCGGCTGAACCTGATCGGCGCAGGCGGCGAGCGCTGAGAAGGGAGCGAGGAATACCGACACCCGGGGGTTTGATGCGAACCGAGCCCGGGCCGCAGCTACGGCCGCGGGGTCACGATCGAGGCACAGCAAACGGCCATTCTCGATGAGCTTCTCCAATATCGCCCCTGCGTGTCCGCCTCGCCCAAAGGTGGCGTCCATGTAGGTGCCACCCGCCTGTATGTTCAATGCCGCCAGCACCTGGGGTAACAGGACTGCCGTGTGAACCCCCGCAAACTCTTGCACCGCAACAACCGGCTAGAACGACAACGTGTCGAGTTCGGCCGGAAGGTCGCTGGTGCTCTCCGTACTCGACAACCACTCGTCGCGGCGCTCGTTCCACCGCGCCTCGTCCCACAACTCGAATCGCATCCCCTGCCCGACCAACATGGCGTCGCGCGTCAAATGAGCGAACTCGCGCAGATTGGCGGGGAGCAAGATCCGTCCATGTGAATCCAATTGCAGGTCAGTGGCGTTGCCGATCATCAGCCGCTGCAAGCCCCTCACCTGAGGATTCAAGGTGGGCAATTTGTAGAGCTTTCTCTCAATGTCCTCCCAATCCGGCAGCGGGAAGATCATCAGGCACTGATCCTTGTCGACCGTTACCACCAGGTTGCCCCCACAGCGCTCCTGCAGCCGCTCCCGGTAGCGGGTCGGCATCACCAGCCGGCCTTTCACATCGAGCGTTAGCTTGTTGGCACCCCGAAACATGATTTATGGGTCCGAAAACCCATTTTCTCCCACAATTTCCCACCGGGCACCACTATAGGGAGCGTAGGAGAGCACTGTCAACGGGTTATGGTAAGAAAAACCCGCCCCGACAGTGACTTAGGTCACATTTTGTACAAGCATGGCGCGCTGCGATCGAGGGGTTGAATTGAATCAATCCCTTAGGAGATGTTC
>JAXDQK010000076.1:0-36227 GCA_034667905.1 Gammaproteobacteria bacterium
GCACGCCGCGGAACCTGCACCCGATCGTGCGTGACGAGATCTACCGGATCGCGAGCGAGGCCCTGCGCAATGCATTCCGACATGCCGAGGCGCAGCGGATCGAGGTGGAATTCCGCTATGATGAGCAACAGCTTCGATTGCGGGTCCGAGACGATGGCAAGGGGATCGATGCCACATTACTGACGGGAGAGGGGCGGGCGGGGCACTTCGGTCTCCATGGCATGCGCGAGCGCGCGAAGCTCATTGGCGGCAAGTTCACAGTTTGGACCGCGGCGGAATCCGGTACGGAGATCGAGCTCATCATTCCGGCCGCCCGCGCCTACCTCGCACCCAACCGCGGTTCGTGGTTCTCTGAGAGGTTCACCAGGAAAAGCGCGCAGAGTAAGTCATGAGCAGCGATTTCAGCCCGATTCGGATTCTATCGGTCGATGATCATCCCCTCATCCGCCAGGGTGTCGCGGGCCTCGTGGCAACTCAAGCAGATATGACTCTGATCGCAGAAGCCACGAATGGGCGTGAAGCCATCCAACAATTTCATCGGCATCGGCCGGATATCACGCTGATGGATTTACAGATGCCGGAGATGGATGGAGTCGATGCGATTATCGCGATTCGCGGCGAGTTTCCCGAGGCTCGCATCGTCGTTTTAACCACTTATGCCGGGGACGTGCAAGCGCTGCGGGCACTCAAAGCCGGTGCGCGGGCGTATCTGCTCAAGGACAGTCTGCACAAGGAACTCCTCGCCACGATTCGAGCCGTGCAAGCCGGAAAAAAATCCATGTCCCCCGAGGTCTCCTTCCGGCTGGCCGAACATGCCACCGACGATGCGCTCACCCCGGCCGAAGTCCGCGTCTTGAGTCTCATTGCCGCGGGCAATGCCAACAAAGAGATCGCGGCGCAGCTCTCGACCAGCGAGGACACGGTGAAGGGCCAAGTCCGCAACATCCTCTCCAAATTGGACGCCAAGGACCGAACCCACGCCGCCATGATCGGGCTCAAGCGCGGGATCATCGAGTTCTGATCGCTCGAAAGAGTTCTTTGAATCAGCCTTTTGAGTGTTTCCGCGCGGGGCGGTTGACTTATAACCTCATGGGCAGTGCGTCGACTATTCTCCAACTTTGCCCACGGCGCGCCCGGCGTCGGACTCTTGCTTATGCGCCTGTTGGCCGGAATGGTGATGGTCGCTCAAGCGGTCTCGGCGCTGCTGACCGGACCGCCGCTCGCAGCAGTTCTATTTCAGTCGCTCTCCATTGGTTTGGGGCTACTCTTGCTGGCGGGGCTGTGGACGCCCGTGGCGGGAACGCTGGTGGCGGCCGATGCGCTGTGGAATGTTTTCTCGTCCGGACGGCCGTGGTGCTGGATCATGCTGGCAACCCTAGGCGCCGCCTTGGCGCTGATCGGCCCGGGCGCCTGGTCCATTGATGCACGCCTTTTTGGTTGGCGGCGGCTCGGGATTCGCGATCGAAAGAATCAGGACTCGCCTCCTTAGAAGAGTCAGTTCTCCCACCCTTAAGTGGTATTCCCTCGGCGCGGTGAGGCTCTCTCGCGTCTCAACAGGTGCATAACGTCATCAGCCTGCTGGATGCAGCAGCAGATAGAACCGCCAACTGCGAGAGAGCTCTGATCCCGGCTGGACAGGCAATTGACGGAGACACCCAGGCCCTCGCGCAAGAGATGGAAGAAATTAGAGTCTTTCAATCGCGCGAACGAGTGATTCGACCAAGCCCCCCCGGACAGGGGATATCGGACTCACGCGTCGTTGCCAATGATGTAGCCGTGTTGTACCCGGAGGAGCTATCAAAATGTCTTTGAATCAACCTGTGCAGCGAATTGCGATCGTCGGTACTGGGGTGATCGGCGCAAGTTGGGCCGCGTACTATCTAGCTCGCGGATTCGAAGTGGTTGCAACTGATCCTGGATCGCAGGCGGAAGCGAGCCTGCGCAAATATGTTGATGATGCGTGGCCATTGCTGACGCAGGTCGGTCTATCTCCGGGTGCCTCGCGTGATCACCTGACTTTCACCCCGGATATGAGTCGCGCGCTTGCGAAGGCTGATTGGGTGCAGGAAAACGCACCGGAGCGGCCCGATTTCAAGATCAAGTTATTCGCACAGATGGACGAGGCGACGCCGCCGAGTTCGGTGATCGCATCGAGCTCGTCCGGCATCACGATGGACGTGATTCAGTCCGGTTGCAAACGACCGGAGCGCTGTGTGATTGGTCACCCGTTCAATCCGCCGCATGTCGTTCCGCTCGTGGAGGTTGTGGGTGGGGCCAAGACTTCGGAAGGCACGATCGAGCGCGCCATGGCGTTCTACGCGAGTATCGGCAAAAAACCCGTGCGTCTATACAAAGCGCTTCCCGGCCATGTGGCGAATCGCTTCCAGGCAGCGCTCTACAAGGAAGTGCTCTACCTCGTGCAGCAAGGGGTCTTGAGCGTGGCGGATGCGGACGTTGCCGTGAGCTATGGCCCCGGCATTCGCTGGGGCGTGATGGGTCCGAGCCTGCAGTGGCACGTTGGCGGCGGCCAAGGCGGTATCCAGCATTTCATGGAACACCTGATGGACCCGCTCGCGGGAATGATGAAGACGCTCGGCACGCCTGAGATCACGCCGGAATTGAAACAGACGGTCGTCGATGCCGTGTTGAAGGAGGCCGCAGGACGTTCGGTTGAACAGCTTGCTCGCGAGGAGAACGCAATTCTCATCGGCTTGCTGAAGCAGCGCGCGGCGGCGAGCGCGTGAGCAGCAATCACCCGCGGAGGACTTAGGACATGAGCACTAATTCGAAACCATCGGTTTCCCGAACCGGGGGCAATGGCGTCGTGGCGCGGATCATTTTTCTCGACCTCGGTGCGGGGCGAGTCCTCTCCGCCAACCCAGATGGCTCGGACCTGAAGACGCTGGTGAGCGAGGGCAGAAAGCTCCCGGACGGTCTGGCGGTCGATGTCGCAGCCGGGTACCTCTACTGGACGAACATGGGCAATCCCAAGGCGAATGACGGGACCATCTTCCGCTCCGACTTGGACGGCCGGAACATGACGACGATCATTGCGCCGGGGGCCACCTTCACGCCGAAGCAGCTGCAGATCGACAAGCCCAACGACAAGCTCTACTGGTGCGACCGCGAAGGCATGCGCGTGATGCGCGCCAATCTCGACGGCTCGAGGATCGAGACGCTCGTCGATACGAGTCAGGGCGACCCCCGTCCCGGAGCGGATCCAACCAAGTGGTGCGTTGGCATCGCTGTCGACGCGGGTGCCGGCAAGCTCTACTGGAGCCAGAAGGGCGGTGACAACGCAGGCGAGGGCAGCATCCTGCGAGCGAATCTCGATATACCGAGGGGTCAAACACCGTCGAGCCGCACGGACATCGAGTTGCTTTATGACAAGCTGCCCGAACCAATCGATCTCGACTTGGATCTTGGGAACCGATTGCTCTACTGGACCGACCGAGGAGACCCACCCCGTGGCAACACAGTAAATCGTGCACCGCTGGATGTGCCTCAGGCCAAACGTCCGGCGCCCGAAATCGTCTTTACTCACTTGATGGAAGGGATCGGCCTGGCTTTGGATCCGAAGCACGGCCGCATGTTCATCACCGATTTCGGCGGCTCGGTCTACAGCGCCAACCTCGACGGGTCGGGCCCGAAGACCTTGCTCATCGCGGAGGGCAACCTGACGGGCATCGCGTACGTCGAGTTGCCCAAGGCCTAAGCATTAGGCCTGTGTAACTACCAGCCCAATAGCCTTGAGGAGAATGTTAATGAGTTCCGCAACCGTGCGACTACCCGATTCTCACCGAGCAAAGTCGTTGACCGACCTGCTTCAGACCAAGCTGCAAAATCCCGCAACCTCATCCGAGTTCGACTTCCACAGTGCTGTGGATCAGGTGCTCGCGGATGTTGGACTGACGGCAAAGGACAGCGGCGGCAAACTTTCATTCTATGGACAGGATCCGATCGTACCCAGCGGATTTAGGTTTGGTGCCATGGCCGCAGTCGGCTTAGCTGCCAGGTCCGTGGCATTGGCTGCACTCTGGAAACTGCGTACCGGCGAAGGACAGGACATTCATGTCGATGTCCGGAAAGCTCTCCGGCGCTTCTGTGGTTTTTTCGAGGGCAAGTGGGAAACGCTCAACGGACGCAGCCCCCTGCTCTTGCCTCGAGACAATCCGTTCTTCGAGTTGCCGCTGTTCAGAAAAACACGCGATGGTCGTCATGTCGTTACTCTCAACATTTACCCTGGGCTGCAGGCGCGCGCGCTCAACTTCCTGAGGTGCAGCAACAGCAGTGAATCGATTGGCAATGCCATTCTGCAGTGGCGCGCGGAGGAATTGGAGGCGGCCGCGGCGGAAGCCGGGCTGGTCTTTGCGATGGTGCGCACCAACGAGGAGTTTCGCAAAGAGCCTCAGTACACCGAAGTGCTCTCCGGGATGCCATTGGTCACTTTGGAAAAAATAGGCGAAAGCGAGCCGGTACCGTTTGCGCTCGACGCAAAAACTCCGTTGCAGGGCATTCGTGCGCTCGGATTGGGGCATGTGATTGCGGGAGCCGCTATCGGTAGAGACCTTGCCTACTACGGCGCCGACGTCCTGAACATCTGGCGGCCCAACGATGCGGAGATCGAGGCCTTTGCGTGGGATGTGCAGGTCGGCATGCGTTCCACGCTGCTGGATGGCTCCAAAGAAGATCGCACAACCTTCGATCGCCTCTTGAAGAATACCGACGTGTTCTTCTCGAATCGGCGCCCCGGTTACTTGGAGAGATACGGCCTCACCGCCGAAGAACTCAGCGAGAAAAGGCCGGGATTGATCCATGCCAAAGTGGTCCTCCATGGCGAGAAGGGTCCATGGTCAAACCGGGTCGGTTTCGATGAGATCGGCGCCGCCGTATCGGGTTTATTTACGATCGAGGGGACACCCACTCAGCCCAAGTCGCCGGCCATCATCCCCATTTGCGACAACGTCGTAGGCTGGCTCGGCACCGTTGGTGTTCTCGAGGCGCTGCGACGGCGCGCCATCGAAGGCGGCAGTTATCGCGTTGTCGTCTCCCTGACCCGAACCGTGCTGTGGCTGCTGTCGATGGGCTTATTCGACAAGGCTTACGCCCGGGAAACCGCCGGTTCCCAGGACGAACACGCCTACGTCGCCCCTGACGTTTTCACGGCTGAAACTCCGCTAGGCACATATCAAGGATTCACCGACCAGGTGGTTTTATCCCGGACCCCTGGCGCCTTCCGAACCGTGCTGGTCCCGCGCGGGTCGAGTAAGCCCGAGTGGCTTGCCTGAAGTCAAATTGGTAAACCTGCACGAATTGACGATTGGAACACCAAGTTGACTACCGCGATTGTCGCTTGCGGCAGAACGCGACGAAATGCTGCTTGGGCTCCTCGAGCTTCGTAGCAGAGCAGAGAAGGCGTTCCAGATGGGCGGACGGGACGCCAAAGTTGGATGATGTCCCCTCATACGGCGACAAACAGCGAGAGCAAACATGAGCGAGTCATTGGTCAAATCTCGAGCGCCAGCCAAATCAAGAAAACCGCATATCGTGATCGTGGGCGGGGGCTTCGCCGGCATTGCGGCCGTCAAAGCATTGCGACACTGCGACGCCGATATCACGATCATCGACCGTCGCAACCATCACATCTTCCAACCACTGCTGTACCAGGTGGCGACGGCTGTGCTTGCACCCGCCGACGTCGCCGCACCGATTCGGCAGCTGTCGGCGCAGCAAAAAAACGTGTCCGTGCTGCTGGCTGAAGTCACTGGTGTCGACTTGCGATCGCGATCCGTTGATGTCAAGTATCCGGGCGCAGGGGACAAGAAGATTGCCTTTGACTATTTGGTGGTCGCCGCGGGGGTGCAGTCGAGTTATTTCGGGCATAACGAATTTGCGAAATATGCTCCATGCTTGAAGACCATCACGGACGCGCAAACAATACGCTCAAAGATTTTGAGCGCATATGAATTGGCGGAATCCACGGACGACGAGGGCGAACGGCGGCGGCTGATGACATTCGTCCTGGTCGGGGCAGGACCGACCGGGGTGGAATTGGCGGCATCGATCGCGCAAATGGCCAAAACAACCTTGCGCGCCAACTTTCGGCGCATCGATCCTGCCACCACGTCGATTTTCCTGCTCGATGGCGCGAAGCGCGTACTCCCGAGCTTCGCCGAATCCTCCTCGCTCAAGGCGGCCCAACGTCTGGCCAAGCTCGGAGTGCAGGTGATGACCAGTGCGATGGTCGAACACATCGATGATCGAGGCGTCACGGTTGGCGGAAAGCGGATCGATAGCGGCACTGTCTTGTGGACAGCGGGTGTCTCGCCGTCGCCGATCGTCAAGATGCTCGGCGCGACGACCGACCGAGCTGGCAGGGCATGCGTCGGTCCATTTTTGAACGTCGCCGATGCGCACGGGATATTCGTCGTCGGCGACGCTGCGACCCTGATGCAGGACGGTCGACCGTTGCCGGGTGTGGCGCAGGTTGCGATCCAGCAAGGCCGATACGTCGGAGGATGGATCGCCAGAGAGCTCGGCGGCGGTATACCGTCTCGTCCTTTCCGATACCTCGATAAGGGCAATATGGCGGTGATCGGCAAGAATTTTGCCATCCTGGAGTCAGGCCGAATCAAGCTCTCAGGAACTATTCCCTGGTTCATCTGGGCATTTATTCACATCATGTTCCTGCCGCAGTTGCAGAATCAGCGCCGCGTGCAGAACCAATGGATCTGGAGCTATTTCACCGGCCAGCGCAGTTCGCGTTTGGTTGATGAGGCACCCCGGATCTAAGCCAAACATCACACTCCACGGTTCGGCGCAGAAATCGAAGCGGGGGATGTGTGAGGTTCGCCAGCGCGAGGTGCGGCAACAATTGCGCGTCACACGACTGATCGGCACCGCCGCGGGACGATTGCGGGGATCAGCATTTGGTTATACTGACGGCCCTCAAGTCAGGAACTCGTCGCCTGTTGCAGGAGAGCTTGTCGGACGTGACAGTTGCGGACCTTCCATCCCTCGAATTCTTGAGCAGCCTAGCGGACACGTTGGCGGCCGGGACAGTGGATCTGCCTGCCTTTCCGCAGGTCGTGATCAAGGTTCAGGAGGCCTTCAAGGATCCGGACTACACGCCGCAGAAGGTTGCGCGCGTGATATCGACGGAACGTATGCTCGCCGACCGGCTGCTGCAGATGGCGAACTCGACTGCCTTCAATGCAACGGGCAGAGTGATTATCGACCTCGGCGTCGCCATCAATCGCCTGGGTGCCCAAAAGGTCTACAGCGTCGCTCTCGGGCATGCCGTTGCGCATATCCGGCACAATGAATCACTGCGATCCATCGCCCCGCGGCTGGATGCGCTATGGTCCGAATGCGTCACGGTCTCTCATTTTTCCGAAGCAGTCGCCAAGCGAAATTCGCTGCCGTTTCCAGGCGCCTTTGCGGCAGGTCTGCTGCACGGTATAGGGCGTTTCTACATTCTGGTGCAAAGTGCGAGACAGGGAGCGTCGCAAGTTCCTTTAAATGCTGCGCTTGTCGATGCATGGCATCCGGTGATTGCCAAGGCTGTGCTCAAAAACTGGCAGATGGATGAGGCGGTGTGCGAAGCGGTCGGCGCCCAAGCGGAGGTTAACATCGTACGAGTCGGTTCCCCGACACTGACCGACGTCTTGATCGCGAGTATTCGCCTCGCAAACCGAATGCAAAATAGCTACGACACCGCGACCCTCAACGCAGGCGGAGCTTTCGTGCGGCTTGACCTAACAGTTGAGGCCTGCAAAAGCCTCATCGCTCAAGCCAGTGAAGAAACTAGAGCGCTGCAGCGCGCCTTACGCCCGTAGAGAGCAAGGGAGAATCGGAACATCTCAGTTCACAGGACGCCTGCGCGCCCCGCCCATGTGGCAATGTAGCTCTTGAGGAAGGAAGTGAATTCGTCCGCTCCTGGCGGCAGCTCTCTGCCGCGGCGACTGATCATGTGAAAGTCGAAGCGCACCACTGGATTGATCAGTTGGCTCATCATGATCTTTCGGTTACGGCAGGCCGGCATCCCGAATGAGGGAATGATGGCTATCCCTTCTTCTGCTTCGACCAGGGCAATCTGCGTGTCGAGCAGATTGACGATGGGTCCCAGCCGCACTTTCACACCGGCTTGCGCGAGATGCTTGTCGATGAGTTGTTGATGAGGGTGGCCCGCTGATAGCGAGATCAATGTCTCGCCATCGAGTGCTGACCACGTCGTTGTTTTGCGAGGTTGAATGTCATCCTTGGCAGCTCGAGCCACCATCAAAGAGAAGCGAAAGAAAGGCTCGCGACGTACGTCGGGGATGCCCTTGAATATCCCGAGACTCATGTCGAGCTTGCCGGCCTCCACCATTTGGATCAGGGTCGGCAGGTCAGCGTCGAAAAGCTGAATTTGCACGTCCGGCCGCAGTTTTCGGAACTCACGCATCGCCGGCGGCAGGATGTTGGCAGCAACTAGCGGCGTAGTGCCGAGCGATATTGACTCCCTGTTGCGCTTGGCACCACGTCCAATGTTGGCGATCGCGACATCCAACTCCTCCAGGCTGCGTTGAATGACGGCGAGAAGTTGCCTGCCGTCGGGCGTCAATTCGACGTGACGCGTCGTGCGGTCGAACAGTCGGAACCCGACGCGACTTTCCAGCTCTTTGATCAACACGCTTAAGCCTGAGGGCGTGATGTACAGGGCTTCAGCGGCGCGCGCGAAACTGTGGTGTTGGGCGGCGAGACGGAAAGCGCGCAGTTGCCGGGTGCTGACTTCCATTAGTGATATTTTATCACTAGTAGTTAAAAACTATGAACTTAATGTTCATATGAATTGAGCGTAAAAAGTCACCCATGGACTCCGACGGATTCCGCCGGATCTGGCAACGAAATACCACAAATATTAAGGAGACTTGTCATGGCTACTAACGCAAATTCGGCTCTCGGATCGATTGTTCTGGTGCACGGCGGATTCGTCGACGGTTCGGGTTGGGAAGACGTCTATCGGATCCTGAAGAAGGACGGCTACCGCGTCAGCATTGTGCAAAATCCGACTACTTCGCTTGCCGACGATGTGGCGGTAACCAAGCGCGTGATCGCCGAGCAGAAGGGGCCGGTCATTCTGGTGGGACATTCGTACGGCGGAGCGGTCATCACTGAAGCCGGCAATGACCCCAGCGTTATCGGCCTCGTCTACATCACCGCGTTTGCCCCTGACCGTGGTGAATCGGTCGCCTCGCTGATCAAGGATCCGCCGCCGGGCGCAGCGGTTCCCCCGATCCTTCCGCCAACGGACGGTTTCTTGGCCCTCGATAAAGCCCAATTTGCTGCCAGCTTTGCGGCCGATGTGGCGCCGGAGAAGGCGGATTTCATGGCGAACTCCCAAGTCCCTTGGGGTGTCGCCGCGCTCAGCGGTGCGATCACCGAACCCGCTTGGAAAGCCAAGCCGAGCTGGTACTTGGTTGCCACTGACGATCGGATGATCCCGCCCGCCGCGCAGCGATTGATGTCAAAGCGTGCAGGCTCGAGCGTCGTCGAGGTGAAAGGCAGCCACGCGATCTATGTTTCGCAGCCAAAAGCGGTCGCTGAGCTCATCGAGAAGGCGGCAAACAGCCTCTCGGTCAAGTAGGTGTTACGGCGCCGGCAGGGCATTTTGCCCTCCGGCGCGCTTTGAATGGAATGTGACGGGTTTGACCGCGCCAGGGACCCTTGCGCGCTCCTAGTAAGTACCGTGTCTGCCAGATTTCTGCCTTTTTTATCCTCGCTTTGCCACAAAGCTGCCCGGCGCACGACAGATCCCATGGTCGTAATGGCTGCACACCTGCACATCGGGAGCCTTGCATGAACCTTCGATCCTTCCTCCTAAGCCTCCTTTGGGCGCTTCTACTTGTAGTCTGCATTTCTCCGCAACGCTTGGTCTTTGCCGCCAACGCAATCGAAGATACTCCATCGGGCACCTTGTACCTGCGTCGCTCTGCGCAGGAGCCCGTGACCGAGGCTTTGCGTCTCGCCACTCGCATGCAAGTGCAAGTCACCGGCAACGTGGCGCGCGTGCACGTTCAGCAGGAATTCTCGAACACCGGGGAGGGCTGGGTTGAGGGACTGTATGTGTTCCCCCTGTCGAAGGACGGCGCTGTCGACGAACTTCTGATGCGGATTGGCGAGCGCACGATCCGCGGCGAGGTGCAGGAAAAGACAAAGGCACAGGCCCTCTACAACGACGCGCGTGCCGAAGGCCGCCGTGCCAGCATCGTGGAGCAAGAGCGGCCTAACCTCTTCACATCGGCCGTCGCCAATATCGCACCCCATACGACTGCTACCATCGAGATTACGTACCTCGAGACCCTGCCTTTCCGCGACGGCCGCTACACGCTCAATCTGCCGCTTGCCGTTACACCGCGCTACACGCCGGGCGCCCCACAGGACGCCACGGCCCAAATGCCGGCAGTCACTGCCGCCGTTATGAACGCGGCTTTAGGAACATCCGCAACTCCCGAAAAAGTCAAAGCGGCGCGCCAGCGCGTTAGCATAGATATCGACTTGGAGCCGGGATTCGCGCTCGGCGAAGTCTCCAGTTTGCATCATGCCATCGAGACGCAGAGCGCGCCCTCAGGAAAGCGCGTTATTTTGCATACGGACGACGCTCCCGCCGATCGCGACTTCGAACTGACGTGGACTCGAGCTTCCGGCAATGAGGTCGCGGGCGCAGCTTTCGCTGAAAGAATCGGCGGTGAAACCTTCGCGCTGCTCATGCTCTCAACGCCGCAGCAAATGGATGAGGCCGTGCCGGCGCGAGAAGTCACATTCATCATCGACACGTCTGGGTCCATGGAGGGCCCGTCCATCGAGCAGGCCCGTGCAGCGCTCTCGATGGGGATCGATCGCCTGAAGCAGTCCGACAGGTTCAACGTCATCAGATTCGCGAGCGACTACTCAAAGTTATTTCCATCGCCTCAGCCGGTCACCGACAAGAATCGCGCGCTCGCAAACGCCTTCGTCGCCGGCCTAAGCGCCAACGGCGGCACCGAGATGCGCGCTCCCTTGGAAACTGCGCTGTCGAGTCCATCGGATCCCGAACTCTTACAGCAGATCATCTTTATCACCGATGGCAGCGTCGGCAACGAGGCCGAACTGATCAAGTTGATCCATGACAGAATCGGTGAAAAGCGATTGTTCACCGTCGGTATCGGTGCGGCGCCCAACGCGTATTTCTTGGGCGAGGCGGCGGTTGCAGGGCGCGGTAGTTACACGTTCATTGCTGAGCGGGACCAAGTGGGCGCGCGCATGCGAGATCTGTTCGCCAAGCTCGAGCGTCCGGCGCTTATCGATCTGAAGGTGCAGTGGCCGGAAGAAATGAGCGTCGACTTGGCGGCGCCTTTGCCGATGGATCTCTACAGCGGAGATCCGATTGTCGTGTTGGTGCGTATGCCACAGATCGCGTCGGGTGAAGTCGTGCTCTCGGGACTCGTTCGCGGCATCAAATGGACTCAGCGTCTGCCATTGACCAGTGTGGGGGACGCATCGGGTCTATCGAAGCTCTGGGCTCGCGAGCGCATCGGCACGCTGTCTCGACAAATGCACTTGGGCGGTGAGGGCGAGCCGCTCAAGGCGGCGATCATCGATTTGGCAC
Source organism: Gammaproteobacteria bacterium (assembly GCA_034667905.1). Lineage (GTDB taxonomy): Bacteria > Pseudomonadota > Gammaproteobacteria > Steroidobacterales > Steroidobacteraceae > Bog-1198. The sequence goes on from JAXDQK010000076.1 coordinate 11,630, forward strand.
TTAAGCATCACGTGGTGACCGAATTCACCAGTCTCGTTGCAGTCGACGATGAAGTGGTGCGTTCTTCCGGTTCCCCAGGTCACGTCGAACAGGCGGCAACTTCAGCACCGGTAGGCGGCGCCTGGGCCACCGTCGGATTCGCGAAGACCGCAACCTCCGCTGAGGCCTGGTTATGCGCGGGCTTTGTCTGTTTGGGCTTGAGCGTGCTGCTCACTTACGCCAGATTCCGACGCCCAGCTCTGGCGCGCCGGCCCGCATGAGCACTGGTGCCTCTAGGCGCGTCGATTCGATGTTGAAGGCGACCGCCGTCGCGGTGTTCGCCGCGGGAGTCACTTGTTTGACAGCCGGGGCTTGGATTCCCATAAAGGCCTGGGCCGCGCAGCTGTTGATCGACGCGGCGTGGCGCCGCGAACATACGCTCTCACAGGTTGCCGTGCCTTGGCCCTGGGCTGACACACGGCCCGTTGCAAAGCTGACCGTGGGCGAGGGAAGAGCGGCGACCACACTGATCGTGCTGGAGGGTTCGAGCGGGCGCAATCTCGCATTCGGCCCGGTGCATGATGCGGCAAGCGTCGCTCCCGGAGCGCTTGGCAACAGTGTAATTGAAGGTCATCGCGACACGCATTTCAAGATGTTGCGCACGGCAAAGCCCGGCGACCGCGTCACTGTTGAAGCGCTGGACGGCAGCAGATCCGTGTTCGTCGTCACCGACGTTCGGATTGTCGATAGTCGCCGGACGCGCATCGCGCTGGATGCCAACGCGGCGCTGCTTACCCTGGTGACCTGTTACCCGTTCGATGCGATCAATCCTGGTGGGCCGCTGCGATGGTTGGTGACCGCCGAGCGCTCGAGCTCCAAACCTGCCGTGGCAAGCATGGCCGCGAGCCGGCACACCTGAACCTGGGCGGTGACAATGCCACAATTTATCTGCGTAACGCTGCAGATAGGCTCTGATTGATTGGTTATGGTCAGTGCGGGATGGACGCGGGACTGATTTCGCCGTTACGAAGGCGTATGCATTGCAGGGAGATGCCTAGGTCCTGCTCGTATCGACGGATGAGGCGGGCCTGGGATTCCGTGACCAGAGAGACTGCCGTGCCATGTGCGCCGGCGCGCGCCGTGCGACCGACCCTGTGCAGATAGGCTTTGCTCATCGTCGGTATGTCGAGATTGAAGATGTGGGTTACGCCGGGTACGTTGAGTCCGCGGGCCGCCAGGTCGGATGCAATCATGATGCGAATGGTGCCGCTGCGAATTCCATCCATCGCCTTCTTGCGATCCACCTTGGATAGCTCGGAATTCAAGTCCGCAACAGCTAGTTTGTGGTGGCTTAACTTCGAGGCGACCTCTTCCGCAACATCGTTGCGATGCACGAACACGATCGAGCGCGGCACATCGAACGCATGCAGCAACTTGCGCAACACGTCTGGCTTGTCCCGGCTTTCACAAACCAGATAGAGATGTTCGATGTTCTCGTTGACCGCCGCCGCACCCGCGCGAAGCATCACGACATCGGGAGCCAGTGTTTCCAAGACCTGACGAGTCTGCTGCTCGATCGTCGCCGATGCGAAAATCAGCTGTCGAGCTGGCGCCGCCGCGCTGACGATTTGTTGAATCCAATTCAGACTTTCGTCGTTCAGCAGTCGGTCCGCCTCATCGATGACGACGGCGCGGATGTGCGCCATCTTCAGCTTGCCCCGCTCGACTAGTTCCACGATGCGTCCGGGCGAGCCCACCACGACGTGCGGCTTGGCCTTGAGCTTGTCGATCTGTCGGGCGGTCGCCGTACCACCGATGAGCAGCACCGAGCGGATGGCGCACGCCGCGTTTAGCGCTAATTCACAGGATTGACGATGGATCTGAATGGCCAATTCGTGGCTTGGCGCCACGATCACGACCTGGGTCGCAGCTTGTGCAGGATCAATGCGCGTGAAGAGAGGCAGCAGATACGCCAGTGTTTTGCCTGTACCCGTCTCCGCTCGCAAATACGCGTCCTTCCCGGCAGCGAGCGGCGGAATTGCGGCGATTTGAATGGGGGTGGGCTCGGATATCTGTTGCTTCGCTAGCGCAGCTATGAGTTCGGGTGGCAGCGACAGATCGGTAAACTTCATAAAATTGAACTCGCTACGGTAGTCAGCGACGAGCACTTGGCGCGCGGGATGGTTGCTGGACGGGCGGTAATTCTAGCAGCTTTGCTAGTGACACCTATTGGGGAGGGATAAACCAGGGACGCCTGCCTTGGCGTGCGGTCGTCCAACCAGTAAATCGAGTGTGAGATGATTTGATTCTCGCGCGGCGCTAGTCGTCCCACGAGCTGCTTTCGCTCTCACACAGTTATGAAGAGCTCTCGGAGCCTGCCGAGCGTGCGCGGTCGATCATTCTCTTCACTTCCGAACTCGCGTGAACTGGGACAAGCTCTATTCTAGGATGGCGAGCTGCAAATACTCTGAAAATTTCATCGGCAAATGCCTAAGTGTCTGCCCAGTAGCGCGCATTTTAGATCTCCTAGGAAAGTATTCTTTACCAAGAGTTGCGGTTAGTAAAGGAACATTTCCTAGCGGTTTGGGCTAGTAAAGGCAAAGGCAAGACCTCGGGTGACACCGGCACAGCTACCCAGCGTCGGTAACGATTTGCTACTTCTCGGCAACCTTACCGGCGTGAACGTTCTCGTCCCTCGCGCACTACGGCAACTAGGTCTTTCGTCTTCACGTTAAGCTTCACACCGGGGACATCCAAAGGCGATGCCTTGGGCTTTGGTGCGGGTGATAATCGAAATATCGCTCCGTCACGCCTTCGGATTTCGACAGCGCCGTCTCGTTCTGCCTCTTCCAATACCGTCGCGAAATTTTCTCGCGCCTCTGAGTAGGTATAGGCCTTCATACGGTTTTGACCTCAATGACCTCAAGGTTAAGGCTTCTGGCTCGTTCATTCAGTACGCTGTCGAGGCTTAGGATCGGAGCTCGCTGGTTCATTGCACACGCTATGATATAGGCGTCATACGCGTAAATGTTTAGTTTATGGGAAAGTTCCACGGCCTGAGGTAGTGTCGGATCGATAAGCCGATTGGCAATACCCGCGTATGCATCGATCATCCTGTTTGCGGGATACCGATGCGGGAATAGTGCGGGTGCTTCCCCGAGGCGGCGATAGCGCGCTGGCGAAATCGCCAAAGAGATCCATCGCCTTCAAAGAATCAAGTGTTTAGCGCTCTTGATCGTCAGGAGCCTGGTAAATCTCTGGACGTACTCAAGTGGAATAGCTGAAGCGACGTTTTGCTACTAAGGGCAACCTCGCTTGTTTGACGTACCACCGTCGGCGACGATAGGTTTGGACGACCTTCGCCAGAGCAAGCAGTCCAACCGCCATCCCGTGGAAGCCACCGCCACGACTTTTGCCACCGCCGCTCGAACTTCCGGACGGCGGCGGCGACGCCGCAGCTGTAACGTTTGCCGTCGCATGAACGGTCATTGTGTCGCTCGGCGTCTGACCAACGCACATCAGAGTGTAGGTAAAGCTGCCCGTGACGTTTGGCGTAGTTAGCGGAAGGCCGGCGTCAATTTGCGAGGCACACGCTAAATGCCAAAATTTCTTTGACCCCTTGACAATGCGAGCGCCAAATGTCAAGAATCGCGTAAGGATTACAAGCGACTCACAGTCAGGGATGAAAATGATGGGATGCAATGAGGCGCTCGGCGCTAGCGCGCCGACACACTTTTCTCGACCGACGTCCGCAGTGCTTGAAAGTCAGCCGATACGAGGCTACGCAACTCCGCGATTACTATGCCTGCTGCCATTGTTATTGGCACTAGCGGCCTGCGGTACGACCAGCAATCTGCAACCCTCTAATCCGGTTGCGACACCAGCCTCACCGCACGCGCTAGCCAAGACGGCGGCCCTAGACTTGTCAGGTTATGACAAAGTGGTAGTCCTGGATTTTACCGATGCGACGGATAAGACAAAGTTGAAGCCGGAAGATGCTAGGTCATATTCGGATTCGATGTCGACAGCAGTGCGTACCTTCGCAGATCTTATTGCCCAGAAGATCCGCTCCACGGGAGCTTTTGCGGATGTCATACGCGGCGGAAACGCAGATGGAAAAGCGCTCGTGGTATCAGGGCGCATCACTCGATTGGTAGAAGGCAACGGTACATTGAGATTCTTCATAGGCTTTGGCGCTGGAAGTTCCTACTTCGAGGCGACAACTGACGTGGGGGATGTCGAATCGGGACAGAATCTGGGCCACGTCGTCACGGACAAAAATAGTTGGGCATTGGGTGGCGGATTGGCGGCGACTCAAACTGTACAAAGCTTCATGGAAGGTGCTGCCACCAAGATCGCAACACAACTAAAGGATGACAAGAAGGGAATTGCCGCGACAAAGACGCTGTAATGTCCCGGAATGGCGTTGCTCTCAATCAGGTCCGCCCGCCCTTTTCAGCTTAATGGCCATTAGTCGCCGGAACGACATCATTTCGAGTTAGCTTCCACTGTAGAAAAGATGCCTCGTGCAAAGTCACTCGTTACTAGCATTCTTCTCCTGGCGGTCCAAGAAGGCGTATTTTAGTCATGCCTCTTGTCCCACTACAAAATCGATGCCGACGATCACGCGGAAGTCCAATGAGCTATACCGAGCAGGTGTGGAACGCTCGGAACACAACGTCTCCCTTGTCCGGAAGCCTGCGCAACTCTGGCACCGCCAATTCCAAGGTCGGTGATTCGGAGTCGTTCCGCAACAGGATCGAGTGTCGTTGCGGTTTGAGCGGTTTAGGCCGGCGTACTGACCGTATTAGTCGCCTCACACCTTGAAATCTTTACTGGCGTCGCAATCGAGGTCATTCTTAGAATATCTTTTTGGGGCGCGCGGGCAGATCGCGTACGTATAACAAGGGGAAATTGCATGATGCGTGGATACCTGATGCCGATTTTCGTGGTGGCGGCTCTAGCGCTAGCCGGCTGCAACAAGTCTAAGTCGCCGGAAGATGTGTCGAAGGACGTAGCCAAGGCCGAGCAGAAGGCGAACAACGAGGTGGCGAAGAGCGAAGAACGCGCGCAGAGCGCGCTGGATAAATCGTACGAGAAGGTCAATGACCAGGAGATTAAATTCAACAACGACGCCGCACACCAAAACTACAATGTGGCCATCGCAAAAGCCGATGGCGACCGCAAAGTGGCACTGGCGACTTGCGAATCGCAGAGCGGCGATGCTCAACAGGCGTGCAAGGCCCAGGCGGAAGCCGACTACAAGACTGCGCGCGCAGATGCCAGGGCCAGCGCCGAGGCAGCGGTGCAAAAGAAATAGCACATCGGCCGTAATCTGGGCGCTGACGGCCCATGAAACGCGCGTATCAATTCGGGTACGTGAGTCGACCCACTTAGGTTTGCCTACATGATCGACTCACGGTTAACAACGGGAAGGTACGCTAAAAGGTTGCGCAAGGACTACCACGTGCGATGGAGAACAGGTCAGACCATGACCCGCCAAGCCTGCATGCGACTCCGAGTTTCGAGCTCTCTGGTGAAATGAGGCGCGGGCCAGCGAAAACCATCAGGGCCCGCAGGCTTCGGCTTGCAAAACAGGCCGGATATAAACCTGCAGCCCGTCGGCCATCACACCAAAAACTCCTTGCAGATCGGGGAGGCGTCCATATAAGTCGCATGCGACGAACGCCACTACACGGGCGAGCAACATTGTGGCGAGCACCGACACATGGGCGAGCAACACCGTGACGAGCGCCTGGACAAGGATGTCCAGGCCGGACCGTAAACGAAGCAGGATCGCGGAGTGAAACGGTATCGGCGGGGCCGCGAACGGCGCAGGATTGCGCAGAGAAGCAGTAGTGGCCGGACCGCAGCGAAGCATGGAAAGCGTAGCGTAGCGGCGGAGCGCAGCCGCCGAACGGCTCGACCAGACGGACACTACCCGGCCGACGAACGAGCTATGCTATGAACAATGGTCAATAAGCTTTTCATCGCCGCTACGATCCTTTTGGCAACAGTGTTCGCGGCTGCCAGCGGCGCGCCTTCTAATGTACGTCCGCGCGTTTCTGATCTGGGGCTGAAGGTCGGCGTCTTGCCGCCTGGGCCGCTCGATGCGATCACCGATGTTGAAGGTGTCGAAGTCGGACAAACGACGATCGTTCGGGACGACAACATCCGCACCGGCGTAACCGCCGTTCTGCCCCATCCCGGTAATCTGTATCGCGAGAAAGTGCCGGCCGCCGTGTTCGTGGGCAATGGTTTCGGAAAGCTGTCGGGCTCAACGCAGGTCGATGAGATGGGGAACATCGAAACGCCCATCCTGCTCACCTCAACCACGAGTGTGCCGCGCGTGTCGGACGCGCTAATCAGCTACATGTTGGCCCTGCCGGGGAACGAGGATGTGTTGTCCATTAACCCGGTGGTTGGCGAAACCAACGACGGGTACCTGAATGACATCCGCGGCCGCCACATCGCGCCCGAGGATGTATTCGCGGCCATCAGAAACGCAAAGGGCGGACCGGTGGAAGAGGGCGGTGTCGGCGCAGGCACCGGCACGGTTGCCTTTGGCTGGAAAGGAGGCATCGGAACCGCGTCGCGCCGCTTGCCCCAGAGTCTTGGTGGATACACCCTCGGTGTGCTGGTGCAGACAAATTTCGGCGGCGTTCTCACGATTGCGGGCGCCCCCGTAGGTCAAGCACTGGGCCAGTACTACCTGCGTAAGGATCTACAGCAGTCCAGCAGCGGGAAAGACAAAGCAGATGGGTCGTGCATGATCGTCGTCGCCACCGACGCGCCGCTGGACGCGCGCAACTTGAAGCGGCTGGCGGCGAGGGCGTGGCTCGGTGTTGGACGCACTGGTAGTTCGGCCTCAAACGGTAGCGGAGACTACGCGATCGCGTTCTCGACCGCGCTAGAGGGGCGGGTTCGTGGCAATGATAAAGCGTTGGCGCGAAGTGTCGAAGTTGTGACTAATGATGCTATGTCGCCGCTTTTTCAGGCCGCGATCGAAGCGACTGAAGAAGCTGTGTACAACTCTATGTTTAAGGCGACAACCACCACTGGAAACGGACACACGGTCGACGCTCTGCCAATCGAAAAGACCGTGGAGATACTTAAAGCACATAGGGTAATCAACCAACGCTAGCCAGTGCAAGAACCAGCCGGATAGAAGCGAGCAAGGATATCGGCTCGTGCCAAGACGAGCAGATTTGCAAGATAAAGATAACGTCGGTTGACCAAGATGATCATCCTGCACGATTCCCGAACGTGCGGCCGAAGGGTCCTACCGCGGGAAAACCTAAGTCGATGGCGTCAGTCATCGCCGCGAAACCCTAGTCGTAAGGCCTGCGACTCCATTTTCATGGTGGCTTGCACGGATTGTTCGCCGAGCTTCACGGCTCGGGAAAATGATTCGGGTCCCCCACGAGGTCGATGCGAATCCATTTTCGCGGGCGAGGGAGGATATCAGGCTGCCCCGCGCAGTTTCCGCGAGTGGAATCGTGTCGCGCTTCCCACCGTTCGTTTAAACTCACGCAGCTCGGGTCACTGGTGGTGCGCGCGGTTGGATATTGCTACCGTCTCTCCCGATGACGGGATACTGCGTGTCAGATGTATTTGTTTGGAAGCACTAAATATGACGGCAAAGCGGAGGTGGATACTTTGGATAACCGGGGCGCTGTTGCTGGCCCTCGTTGCTTCTGTTGTGTTCATCGAGAATCGTGGTGGGCACTACCCGATTTATAAAGCCTCGAGTTTTTCGAACTTGAGCTTACCGACCGCGAGCACGGCGTCTACCAGCGAACCGGTGGTGCAGATAAGTGCCGGAACGCTGCGTGGTACGAACGCTGGATCCGCAATCGCGTTTCGAGGTATACCTTACGCGCGGCCGCCAGTAGGGGAGTTGCGCTGGCAGCCGCCTCAACCACCGCTGCCTTGGCAAGGCGTACGAGAAGCGCTGCAACCAGGAAGCGCCTGCACGCAGCGAAGCTCAGGTCTTACTCCTTTTTTGGCCCCGATGGCCCAAGCGTATGGCTCCAATTTTGAGCAACCTCCCATTAAATCGTCCGAGGACTGTCTTTATCTTGATGTATGGGTCCCAGAGTGGCCAGTGAAACACGCGTTGCCCGTGATGGTTTGGCTGCACGGCGGCAGCAACACCGTGGGCAGCGGCACAGAGTCGACGTATGACGGAGTTTCCTTAACGCGGCGCGGCGTATTGTTGGTCACCTTGAACTACCGACTCGGGGTAATGGGATTCTTCAGTCATCCTGAGCTCACGGCCGAATCGCCGCATCACAGTTCAGGCAATTATGGATTGCTGGACCAACTGGCCGCGCTCAATTGGGTGAAGCAAAACATCGCTCAGTTTGGCGGGGATCCCAATAACGTCACGCTGTTCGGCGAGTCAGCCGGCGCGATTGACGCAGCTCGATTGATGGCCTCGCCGCTCGCGGCGGGACTATTCAAACGCGTGATATCAGAAAGCGGCCCGGCGTTTGAGTCGGGACAAACATTGTCTGAGGCGGAAGCTTTCGGCAGCGCAGTGGGTGCCTTGGCGCCTGGTAATGCGCAGTCGACGCCGCTGGAGAAATTGCGGGCACTGCCGGTAACGGAAGTTGAAGCACTGGTGGCTAAAGCCAAGGAACATTTCCTTACCGACATCACCGCCGCGACGGCGGATAGCTGGGTGCTTCCGATGTCGCCGCAGAAAGCCTTTCTTACGGGTTCAATCCAAAAAGTGGATTTGCTGATCGGTCTCAATGGTCGGGAACTCAGCGCCTTTCGTCTCTCCGCTGCGACGGCAGCCAAATCTTCAGGAGCCCAAAGTGGCGTCGCAGAACCCGGTGCGCTGAAGAAAGCTTCGGAGGCTGCCCGTCCCTACTTCGGAAGCTGGACCAATCCAGCTATCGCCATCTACTTCGGCAGAATACTGTTGAATAAGAAAGCTGGGCTTGATGGAGCCGCCAATGACTTGATTGGCGCGTGCCCGGTTGGCGCGATGGCAAGCCTCACTAATGCCTCCGGTCAACATGTGTTTGTATACCGTTTTGATCGCTCGATTCCCGGGAAGGGAGAGGCTGAGCTGGGGGCGTTTCATAGTTTGGAAGTACCCTATGTTTTCGGTAGTTTGCGGGACCCAGAATGGCAGTGGCTTCCCTCAACTGCTGATGATGCGTCGCTGTCCGACCTGCTGCAAACCTATTGGACCAACTTCGCAAAGACAAGTGACCCAAACGCTTCGGGTTTGCCCAATTGGCCGGCCTGGAGTGATGAAGAAAAACAGTTTCTGGTAGTCAATCGGGATGCGAGCGTCACAGTGCAGCGCAATTTTCCGCCGCTTTTCTCAAGCCTCGCGGCAAATGAGCTGAAGCAAAGTTTCAAAGCCGACTAGGGCGACGTCAATTAGCACGCGAGCGCGCGCCCGAATGCCGCCCTTAGCGCGCGCACTAGGCGCGAGCAGTTCCGCGCCGTGCCGCTTCGATAGCGGCGATGTCGATCTTTTTCATTTTCATCATCGCCTCGAACGTGCGCTTGGCGGCCGTACGGTCGGGATCGGTCATTCCGTCGAGCAGCGCCCGCGGGGTGATCTGCCAGGACAAGCCCCATCTGTCTTTGCACCATCCGCACGCGCTCTCGGTGCCGCCGTTGTTGACGATTGCGTCCCAGTAGCGGTCCGTCTCGGCCTGGTTGTCGGTGACGATCTGAAATGAAAAGGCTTCAGAGTGCTTGAACGCCGGCCCGCCATTGAGGCCGAGGCAGGGCACTCCAAGTACCGTAAATTCGACCGTGAGCACCTGTCCCTGTTTGCCGGCCGGGAAGTCCCCCGGGGCGCAGTGAACCGCAGTCACGGCGCTGTCTGGAAAAGTCTGAGCGTAGAACCTGGCGGCATCCTCCGCTGTGCCTTCATACCAAAGGCAAATTACGTTTTTGGCCATCGTCTGTCTCCGTTGGTGGGTCTGAGCGCGACCCGTCTAGGTTACAACGAAACAGCGACCCTGGATTCGACAGTTGCCGAAGCCAAGGAAGCCATCTAGCGTAATCTCGCCTGAAGACAAGCTCAGCGCGTGATCGGTTCACGGCGGTTCTCGTTCCGAGAACCGTTGTCAGGCTGCCGCCGGGATTGCGAAGTTCGCCCGAGCCCACGCGGCAAACTTCGTCGGCTGTCGGCCGGCGACTCTGTTGGCCAGCGTAATTGCGTCGCGCGAATCCGCACCGAGGTAGGTGTGGGCCTCGAAGTAGGCGAGCATCTCCGCGACTTCCTTGGCGCCTGGGAACCAGCCGGCAAAAAGATCTTGCGGGACTTGCTTGAACGAGAACTTGTGTCCCTGTCGATTCAGCGTGGCGATAATCTCATTGAAGCTCAGGAAGTCGCCGACCAGCGACAAATGTTCGCCGTGACCCGCGACGTCCGGCTGCGCGAATGCACCGACCACGATGTGGCCGAGTTCGGTGATGTCGCCCATGTGAATGACGCGCCGCTCCGGATCGAGCGGCAGTGCCCAACCTACGGCCCCATCCTCTTGCTTCTGCGGAGCCATTACGCCGAGCAGATTTTGATAGAAGAACGGCGCGATCACGAAGGTGTGGTGCGCGAATCCATCGCCTTTGGAGGTAGTGTCAGAACTTTCCGACACCCGAGCAGGCTACAGCATCGATATTGCAGGGCATATTTCTGGCGGAAGATTCTGACTGATTTAGCACAGAAGCGCGTACGTGAACTAAAGAAGTGACCTGATGGCTTCCATGCCGTGCTTTTTGTGATAAGCGGCCGTCTCGCCGCAGGGGTCGCAGGGTGCCTCGCCGTCTTAGGCTTAGTGCTGCTCTCCGGCTGTGAGCATAAGGCCCCGCCGCCGGCACCACCGCCGCCGAAAGTCTCGGTCGTTACCGTGCAAGCTCAGGCAGTGCCGATTACCACTGAGCTTCCCGGACGCGTGGCGGGTTACCGTTACGCAGACGTGCGACCGCAGGTGAACGGCATCATTCTGAAGCGGCTGTTCGTCGAGGGCAGCGAGGTCAAGGCAGGCCAGCAGCTCTACCAGATCGACCCGGCCCCGTATCAGGCCACTTACGACAGCGCGGTGGCGGCGAATGCTTCCGCGCGGGCACTCCGGGAACGCTACAAGCCGCTGGCCGAAGCGAATGCAGTCAGCAAGCAGGATTACGACAATGCCGTGGCTTCGCATCTGCAGGCGCAGGCGGCGGTGGAAACGGCACGGATCAATCTGATCTACACCAGAGTGCTGTCTCCGATCACGGGACACATTAGCCGCTCGTTGATCACGGAAGGGGCGCTGGTCACCGCCAATCAAGCCACCGCGATCGCCAACGTCCAACAGCTCGACCCGGCGTACGTGGACGTGACCCAACCCGTTACGACCCTGCTGCGCTTGAAGAGGGAGGCCGCCGCGGGACTGCTCAAGCAAAACGAGGCGGGAAAGGCCCAGGTAAGAGTACGGCTGGAAGATGGCAGTGACTACGCCCACCCCGGCACACTGGAGTTTTCCGAGGTGACGGTGGACGAGGGCACGGGCTCGGTCACGCTGCGTGCGCTGATGCCCAATCCCGAGCGTCTACTCCTGCCGGGCATGTTCGTGCGCGAAGAGATCCAAGAAGGCGTGCGTGAGGGTGCCGTGCTGGCGCCGCAGCAGGGCATCAGCCACGATCAGAAAGGTGAGCCCAACGCGCTCGTGGTGGGTCCTGACAATACCGTAGAGCTGCGGACCCTCGTGACCGATCGCGCCATCGGCGATCAATGGCTGGTGACTTCGGGCCTCAAGCCCGGAGACCGCGTGATCGTCGAGGGGATCCAGTCCGCGAAGCCCGGCGGCAAGGTGGCGCCCGAGGAGTACCGGCCGGCGGATGAGAAGACGGCGCAGCCGCGACCCGCGACCGCTTTAGGCGCAGCAAAATAGGCGCCGGCCATGGTCAACTTCTTCATCGACCGCCCGGTTTTTGCCTGGGTACTCGCCATCGTCATCATGCTGATGGGGGCGCTCGCCGTCACGACGCTGCCCATTGCGCAGTATCCGAGCATCGCTCCGCCTGCCATCTCCATTCAGGTGACTTATCCCGGCGCCTCCGCCGACACCGTGCAAAGCGCCGTCACGCAGGTCATCGAGCAACAGATGAGCGGCATCGATCACTTGCTCTATTTCGGATCCGAAAGCGATGCCGACGGGAGCATGACCATCACGCTGTACTTCGAGCAGGGCACCAATCCCGACATCGCACAAGTGCAAGTGCAGAACAAGCTGCAGCTTGCCACCCCGCTCCTGCCGGTCGAAGTGCAGCAGCAAGGGCTGCGCGTCGCCAAGGCCACCCGCAATTTCCTGCTCGTGGTCGGCTTCTACTCGAGCGACGGTTCGATGGGCAGCGAGGACGTGAGCGACTATATCGCCTCGTATGTACAGGATCCGATCAGCCGCACACCCGGGGTCGGTGACTTTCAGCTGTTCGGCACCCAGTACGCGATGCGCATCTGGCTGGATCCGGTGAAGCTCAATACCTATGGGCTCACACCGACGGATGTGAATAACGCGCTGCAGGTGCAGAACCTGCAGGTTCCTTCCGGGGAGCTGGGGGGGCTCCCCTCGGTGAAGGGACAGCGCCTCCACGCCACCATCATCGGCCCCGAACGCCTCACCAGTGCGGAGGCGTTCGGGCGCGTGCTGCTCAAGGTGAACACCGACGGCTCGCAGGTGCGGCTGCGGGACGTCGCGCGCATCGGCCTCGGCGCCGAGAGCTATTCGGTCCACACCGAGTACAACGGCAGGCCGGCGGCGGGCTTGGCGGTGAAGCTCGCCCCCGGCGCGAACGCGCTGGATACCGCCAAGGCGGTGCACGAAACCATGGACAAGCTGGCGCCGTTCTTCCCGCCCGGTCTCAAGCTCGTTTATCCTTATGACACCACGCCTTTCGTGCGCGTCTCCATCGACGAGGTGGTGAAGACGCTCTTCGAGGCGATCGTGCTGGTGTTTCTGGTGATGTACCTGTTTCTGCAGAACTTCCGGGCCACGCTGATTCCCACCATCGCCGTCCCCGTGGTGCTCTTGGGCACCTTCGGTGTACTTGCCGCCGCGGGATTCTCGATCAACACGTTGACCATGTTCGGCATGGTGCTCGCCATCGGCCTCTTGGTGGACGATGCGATCGTCGTCGTGGAGAACGTCGAGCGCGTGATGGAGGAGGAGAAGCTCTCGCCGAAAGATGCGACGCGACGCTCGATGAGCGAGATCACGGGCGCTCTGGTCGGCATCGCCCTGGTGTTATCGGCGGTGTTTCTGCCCATGGCCTTCTTCGGCGGCTCTACGGGTGTCATCTACCGTCAGTTCTCCATCACCATCGTCTCGGCCATGACCCTGTCGGTGATGGTGGCGCTGATCTTCACGCCTTCCTTGTGCGCGACGCTCCTCAAGCGGAAGGTCGGGGAGCCTCACGAGCGCGAGCGAGGGTTCTTCGGATGGTTCAATCGCGGCTTCAACCGAATGAATCGCGGCTACGAGCGCGGGGTCAGTCATGTCACGGGGCGCACGCGGCGCTACCTCTTGGTGTATGGGGTCATTGTCGTGGCGATGGGCCTGTTGTTCGTGCGCGTGCCGAAATCCTTCCTGCCGGATGAGGATCAGGGCATTTTGTTCGTTCAGGTGGTGGCGCCGCCGGGCGCAGCGAGTGAGCTCACACAGCAGTCACTCAATGAGGCGCGCGACTACTTCCTCAAGGATGAGAAAGATCTCGTGAGCGGCGTGTTCACCGTCAACGGCTTCAGCTTCGGCGGCCACGGGCAGAATGCCGGCCTCGTGTTTGTCCGCCTGAAGGACTGGTCGCAGCGCTCGGGGACGAAGAACTCCGTGTTTGCGCTGGCTGGGCGCGCCAACCAGCGCTTCCACCAGATCCGGGGAGCGTTCGTGGTCGCATTCGCACCGCCGGCGGCGCTCGAGCTCGGCAACGCCACGGGATTCGACTTCGAGCTGGAGGACCGCGGCAACGTCGGTCACGCGGCGCTGATGCAGGCGCGCGGTCAACTGATGGGATTGGCGAGCAAGGACCCCGCGATCGGACAGATACGGCCGAACGGCCTCGATGATGAGCCGCAGTACAAACTCGACATCGACTGGGAAAAGGCGAGTGCGCTCGGTCTTGCAATCGGCAACATCAACGATGCCCTCGGCGCCGGTTGGGGCTCGGCTTTTGTCAACCAGTTCGTCGACCGCAACCGCGTCAAGCGTGTGTTCCTGCAGGGCGATGCCGACTCGCGCATGCTGCCGCAGGACTTGGGCCTCTGGTACGTGCGCAACGGCGCGGGTCAAATGGTGCCCTTCTCAACCTTCGCCTCGGCGCACTGGATCTCCGGCTCGCCCAAGTTGGAGCGCTATAACGGCACACCCGCGCTGGAATTTTTGGGCGCCCCTGCACCCGGCAGGAGCACCGGGGATGCGCTCGCCGCGATGGAGGCGGCGGTGACGAAGCTGCCCAAGGGCGTGAGCTACGAGTGGACCGGCCTCTCCTATGAGGAGAAACGCTCGGGCTCGCAGGCGCCGGCGCTGTACGCCATCTCGCTCATCGTCGTGTTTCTGTGCCTCGCGGCGCAGTACGAGAGCTGGTCGATACCTTTCTCGGTGATGTTGGTGGTGCCGCTCGGCATCATCGGCACCATCACCGCCACGCTCTGGCGCGGACTCAGTAACGATGTCTTCTTTCAGGTCGGTCTGCTCACCACTGTGGGACTCTCGGCCAAGAACGCGATCCTGATCGTGGAGTTCGCGTTGGAAAACCACGACCGGGGCATGCATCTGATCGAGGCGACGGTCGCGGCGGCCCGCCAGCGCCTGCGGCCGATCCTCATGACCTCGATGGCCTTCATCCTGGGCGTGCTGCCGCTGGCGATTGCCACCGGGGCGGGGGCCGGCGGGCGCATCGCCATCGGTACCGGCGTGATCGGCGGCATGCTGACGGCCACAGTGCTCGCCGTGTTCCTCGTACCGGTGTTCTTCGTGAGCGTCCGCTCGCTGTTCGGCGATCGGCGCAAGCGCGAGGAATCCCCGCTGCCAACGCAGTCCCCGCGGCCGGCGGCGGGGAGCTGAGAATGGCTTGCAGAAGCGCCTGTTTCCTCGCTGTGGCGGTCGCGACACTCCTCGGCGCCTGCACTTTGGAGCCGCATTATCAGCGCCCGCCCGCGCCGGTGCCGGCGCTCCAAGGCGACACGGTGGGTGACACAGTCGCGGCCGACATCGGCTGGCGCGAGTTCTTTCCCGATCCGCAGCTTCAGCAGCTGATCGCGCTGGCGCTCACCAACAATCGCGACCTGCGGGTCGCGGCTCTGAATGTGCAAAGCGCTCAGGCGCAATACCGCATCCAGCGCGCCTCGCTGTTTCCGACCGTCGATGCGAGCGCTGTCGAGCAGGTGCAGCACATTCCCATCGGTGTATTGACGGCTGAATTTCCCAGCGCCGCGACAGGCGGGGGCGGCCAGTTACCGAACAACGGGATTACCGTGCACACCTATGACGTCGGACTCGGCTTCACAAATTACGAGTTGGACCTTTTCGGCCGCATCCGTAGTCTCAGCCATGCAGCCCTGCAGCAGTACTTCAGCTCGGGCGAAACTAGGCGCAGTGTGCAGCTCACCCTGGTGGCCGAAGTCGCCACCGCTTACGTCGGGGTACTCGCTGATCAGACTCTGCTCGACATCACGCGTGGCACGTTGAAGAGTCAGGAAGACTCCTACGCGCTGACGCAGAAGATGTTCAGCGGCGGCACGACCACGGAGCTCGCGCTGCGCCAGGCCGAGACCACGGTCGACACGGCACGTGCCAACCTCGCTCAGTACAAGCGGCAGCTGGCTCAGGACCGCGATGCGCTGCAGCTCTTGCTCGGCGCGCCGATTCCGGACGGCATCGATTTTTCCGGCGGCCTGGAGCGCGGAAACATGGTAGCCGAGCTCGAGGAGGGGATTCCGTCAGACGTGCTGGTGCGCCGGCCCGATGTACTCGCCGCCGAGCATCAGCTCATGGCCGCCAACGCACAGATCGGCGCGGCGCGTGCGGCGTTCCTGCCCGCCATCTCGCTCACCGGCAATTTCGGGACCGAGAGCACGCAGCTGTCAGGCTTGTTCAAGGCTGGTTCGCGCGCCTGGACCTTCTCCCCGCAGATCAGTGTCCCGATCTTCGCGGGCGGCGCCAACGTCGCCAACCTTCAGGCGACCAAGCTCGCTCGCGATACCGGGGTCGCGCAGTACGAGAAGGCGATTCAGACCGCCTTCCGCGAGGTTGCCGATGCGCTGGTCGCCCGGGGCACGCTCGATGAGCAGCTCGCGGCTCAGCAAGCTCTCGTGACGGCCTCGGCCGTAGCGTATCGGCTGGCCGACATGCGCTACCGGGGCGGGGTTGACAGTTACCTGAGCGCGCTCGTTGCGCAGGTCTCGCTGTATAGCGCCCAGCAGCAGTTGCAAACCGTGCGGCTGCTGCGCCTGCAAAATCTCGTGACGCTATACAAGGCCCTGGGTGGAGGACTGCGAGAGCGCACCGCGAGCCCATCCGCTTCGAACTAGGCTCGCGTGGGTGTAATGTTCAGCTCGGCACGGGGGGAATTGGCATGGCGGAGACGGCAGCAGCCGGGGGCGAGTATTCCACCACCGCTGCGCATTCGTGGATCGGAGAGGTGTTGCTACGCCTGCTAGGCGCGGCGCTCCAGATCCTGGCGACATGGGCGGTGGTGCGGGCTCTGACACCTGAGGAAGCGGGGGTTTACTTTCGCGGGTTCGTGATCGCCTTAGGGCTGAGCACGCTCTTACGCGGCAAGTACGAGATCCACATGGCGCAGCACATCATCGGGCGGCGCGCCACAACCACCGGTATCACCGATGGCGTACTACTGGTGCAGCTCGCGCGACGGATGCTGCTGCGGTCCAGTCTCCTGTGTGCAGTTCTCTTGGTCGTGACGGCCGACCTGGATATCCAGGCCCCACAGCTGCAAACCATATTGCAGACCTATCTGCCCTTCGTGCTCGCCATCCCCTGCGTCAGTCTGTCCGGCTTATTGGGCGAGGCGCTGCGCGCGGCCAATCGGACCGTCGGCATCGTCGTGGCCGCCTATGCCGTAAACCTCTCGATTCTCCTTGCGGTGGTGCTCGCACCTTCCGACGCGTCGCTCGCGCTTTACTCCTGGGCGTTCCTGCTGGGGAGTGTCGTTTCTGTGGGAGTGGCAGCGGCGCTCGCCTGGCGTGCCTTCCCGGTCGCGCGAGGCGAGGGCACCCGGCCGATTTGCCGTGAAGCACTGCGAGGGGTGGACTCGCGGGAATTGATCGGCCTTGCGCGCGGGTTGCTGCTGTGGGGGCCCCTGTGCATCCTCGCCGTCTGGGCGCCGCCGATACAGATGGCGCAATATGCGGTCGCCGCGCGCACCGCACTCATCGTCGATATGTTTCTGCCGGCATTGAACCTGACAGGCTGCCGCGAAACCTTGATGGCTATGCAATCGGTTCAAGCGGAGCGGCGCCTTCTGTTCAGGCAGCTCGCTGCGGCATTGGTCTACAGCTCAGCGTTCGTGGTGCCGCTATTGGTCTTTGCGCCGGCAACCCTGGCGCTTTACGGAAAGCCTTACGATGCGCAGTTGGCGGTGTATGCGCTTCTGCTGGGGGTGCAGTGGGCGAATGGCGTCGGTCGTCCAGCGGTGCGGCACATGGTGGTGGAGTGGGATGCACGTCGGATCGGCGTCGCTGTCGGATCCGGCGCCGCCGCCGTGGTGCTGATCTGTGCGTTGGGCGTGACCGCCTACGGCGCCCTGGCCGCCGCAGCGGCCTCGCTGATCGGCGCCTTGATCGTCAACGGACGGGCGATCGGCATGGCCCTTTCGAGACCGCGTCAAACGCCAGGTGCATGATGAGCTTCCACCGTGGGCAACGGTACAGCAGCCCGTTTGCCCACGGCTCGGGATGAAGAGCTAGGCCGCTTTTTCGGCGGAGCCGGTCTTGGCGCCCAAGAACTTCAACAATTCGGCGTTGACTTCTTGTGCATGCGTCCACGGGATGCAGTGCGGGCCACCCTCGATGGTCACGAGGCGCGCGCCTGAGATGAGTTTCGCTGTGCGCGGCCCGCTCGTTGAAATCGGCAGAATGCGATCGGCGTCGCCGTGCATGACGAGCGTCGGCACATCGATTTTGGCAATGTCAGCGCGAAAGTCCTCATGCCAGGCTGAAACACACGCCAGGCTCGCTGTCGCGGAACTGCCGGCGGCAATATTCCAACTCGCCTGAACGGCTTGTTCGCTGATGCGCTTTCCGAGTAACACATCGGTGTTGTAGAAATTCTGGAAAAATCCCGTGAAGAAGGCATAGCGGTCGGCGATCACCGCCTGCTGGATTCCGTCGAACACGCTGGCATCCACGCCCTCGGGATTACTGGTCGTCTTCAACAGGTATGGCGTTACACCTGAAATGATCACAGCCTTGCTAACGCTCTTGGAGCCGTATTTCCCCAAGTAACGCGCCACCTCACCTGCACCCATGGAGAAGCCCACCAAGGTGGCATCGCGCAGCTTGAGCTGGGTGATCAACTTATGCAGGTCATCCGCAAACGTGTCGTAATCATAGCCGGCGGTGGGCTGGCTCGACTTGCCGAAACCTCTGCGGTCATAGGTGATGACTCGAAATCCCGCCTTCAAAAGCGCGGGTATCTGTCTTTCCCAGGATGCACCGCTCAACGGATAGCCGTGGATCAGGACCACCGGATTGCCCGAGCCGTGATCCTCGTAATGAAGATTGATGTCGCTGGAATTTTCCTTGCCGACTGACACGTATGACATTTCGCAACTCCTTAACTGTTCGCCAATGATGAATCGTGATCGATTGTCCTCGAGAGACCATCGATCCGCTTGCGGGTTCCCTACGCGTCAAATGGTGCGTCACGTCATGAAAAATCGTCGCTTGCACCTTGGCACCCACCTGCGCTATCCGCAGCATTGTTCGCGACACCAAGATGCGACTGATACCTTCGTAAAGCGGTTAGACGCCATTCCTGCGCGCGAGGGCTTCGTCGGGGCCGCGATCACACCGGCATTCTGAGCAAAGTACTTCAATCGCGCTTGAAGGAAATTGCCTTTTCTTTGCACCGTTTGAGGTACCGCTGCGGCCACATCTTGCGATCAAAGGTCAACTGCGTCCCAATCGTCTGAATTTCGATCTAGAGCGCACACGGCCGAACGCGCAGGCTTGCTGCACACGGCACCCCAATCGTGCTGCCAAGCAAGCAGGAGATTTTACGTGGCTACGGCAACTCCAGAGCGCAAGCAGGCGAAGGCTCTGCCTCCGCCAAACAGCGATTTTTACGAACTTGCAGAAACGCTGGGTGCCGAGGAGCACGCGCTGCTGAAGCAGTTGCGCTCGTTCCTCGACAGTAAAGTCGCGCCGATCATCAACAAGTACTGGGCCGAGGACTCATTCCCGTTCGAGCTGTTGCCCGCGTTCAAGGAACTGGGAATCGGTGGCCTCGGGATTCAGGGCTATGAATGTCGTGGCGGGAGCGCGCTGCTCGAGGGCCTCGCCGCCATGCAACTCGCGCGCACCGATGCGTCCATCGCGACGTTCTACGGTGTGCATAACGGTCTTGCGATGGGCTCGATTTACGAGGCGGGATCCGAGGAACAGAAACAGAAGTGGCTGCCGCCGATGGCGCGCTTCGAAAAGATCGGATGCTTTGGGCTCACGGAGCCGCTGGTGGGATCCGGTGCGTCCGGCGGCCTCATGACTACAGCCAAGCGTGAAGGGGACACCTGGGTCCTCAACGGCCAGAAGAAGTGGATCGGCAATTCGCCGTGGTGCGACATCTCGATCATCTGGGCACGCGATGTTGCCGACAGCCAGGTCAAAGGCTTCATCGTCGAGAACAAGGAGACGCCGGGATTCAGCGTCGAGAAGATACAGAACAAGATCGCGCTGAAAGTAGTGCAGAACGGCCTCATCACCATGAAGGATTGCCGCGTACCTGAGGAGAATCGTCTCCAGGAGGGCAAGTCGTTCCGTGAAGTCGCGCGCGTGCTTCGCATGACGCGGTATCTCGTGGCCTGGGAGGCGACGGGGTGCCAGATGGGCGCCTACGAGCTTGCCGTAAAATATGCCCAGCAGCGGACGCAGTTCGGCAGGCCAATTGGCTCCTTCCAGCTGGTCCAGGATCTACTTGCGAAAATGCTTGCGAACATCACGGCCTGCCAGTGCATGGTTGCCCGTACGGCGCAGCTGCACGCGGAAGGAAAACTCGGAGATCATCAACCGGCGCTGGCCAAGGCATTCACCACGGCCAGGATGCGTGAGACCGTTGCGTGGGCGCGCGAGCTCTTCGGCGGCAACGGAATCAGCCTCGACTACGACGTCGCGCGGTACTTCGCAGATTCCGAGGCTCTCTACTCCTACGAGGGCACTTACCAGATGCAGAATCTCATCGTCGGCAAGGCGGTGACCGGCTTCAGTGCCTTCCTCTGACTACCATGAGTTCCTCGACCGGTGAGATCACCGCCGACCGTTCCGGAAGCATCTTCCGCCTCCAACTTAATCGCCCGGCTCTCAACGGGGCGGCAAAGGACGACGAGATTCGCGTAGCAGTCCTGCGTGGGATTTCGTAGACAGGAGACACGTTTATGGCCTCTTCAGCCACGCCACCGATATCCAGCGAACAGCTGGCGCATGAACCGGCGCTGGCGAATGTCCTGTACACGGAGAAAGACGGCATCGCGTACGTGACGGTCAATCGTCCGAAGGTGCTCAATGCCTTGAATATGCCGACGTGGGTGGATCTGCGCACAGCCTTTGAGCATGCGCGGGATCAGGCCGCAGTTCGCGGCGTCATTCTCGCCGGCTTCGCTGCGTTTGAAGCCGCGCAGTCCAGCCGTTTCGGACAGGAGGTTCTGGATCTCATTGAAAATCTGGGCAAGCCCGTCATCGCAGCGGTCAACGGCCTTGCGCTCGGTGGCGGCTGTGAGACCGCGCTCGCGTGCACGATGCGGATCGCCGTGGAGAGCGCCGCGTTCGGCCAGCCCGAAGTCAAACTGGGCCTCCTCCAAGGCGGCGGCGGCACGCAGCGCCTGCCGCGACTGGTGGGGAAGGGCCGGGCGCTGCAGCTCATTCTCTCGGGCGAGAGGATCAATGCGCAGGAGGCGTATCGAATTGGCCTGATCAACGAAGTCGTGCCGGCCGGCAACTTGATCGCGCGCGCCGAAACGATCTTGAAGCAGATCTCCGCCAACGCGCCGATCGCCGTCAAGCTCGTTTTGGAGGCTGTGAACAGGGGTATGGAAGCGAGCCAATCCGTGGGATTGCTGCTGGAAGCGTCCTATTTCGGTCTTTGCGCCGCCACTGAAGACATGAAGGAGGGTACGAACGCCTTCCTGCAGAAGCGCGTGCCGCAATTCCACGGGCGTTGAGCGAACATTTAAACGGAGTCAACTGTGGCTACAGACAATGTATTTTCGGGTTTGAAGGTCGTGGACCTTTCAAGCTTCATCGCGGGTCCCGCCGCGGCAGTGATCCTGTCCGATTTTGGCGCGGATGTTATCAAGGTGGAGCCGCCATCCGGCGACACGTGGCGAATCGGCTACAAAGTCCCGCCTCAGCCACGCGCCAAGGACAACTATCCGTGGCATTTGAACAATCGCAACAAGCGCGGTCTGGTGCTTGATCTGAAATCGCCGCGCGCCGTGGATGTTCTCGAGCGGCTGGTGAAGTGGGCGGATGTTCTGATCATCAACACGCCGCACCCCGCGCGTAAGAAGCTGAATCTGGCGTACGAGGATATCGCGCATTGGAATCCGCGCCTGATCTATGCCGACGTCACCGGGTACGGCGATAAGGGACCGGATGCCAACCTGCCCGGATTCGACCTCACCGCGTACTGGGCGCGCAGCGGTTTGCTCTCGCTCACGCGAGATGCGGGTGCGCCGCCGACGTTCCCCGTGTCCGGCAGCGGAGATCACGCGACCGCAATGAGCCTGTACTCCGCGATCGTCACGGCCCTATATCAACGCGAGTGCACCGGTAAAGGTTCATACGTCACGACCTCGCTTCTCGGCTCAGGTGTGTGGGCCAGCGGCGTCGCGATCCAGGCCGCACTCGTGGATGGGACGTTCTTCCCGCTGCACGACCGGCTGAAGCCGCCGAATGCAACGCTGAACGTCTATCGATCCTCTGACAACAGCTGGTTTCTGCTCGTTGTTCCACCGGACCGCTGGCCGGCGCTCGCTACAGAAATCGGCCGCGCGGATCTGCTGACGGATGCGCGCTTCTCGGATCAGGCCAAACTCGCGGCAAACGCGCCGCAGCTCACCGCCATTCTCGATGCAATGTTTGCGGCACAGCCGATGGACCACTGGCACGAGATATTCGATCACGCCCACGTCCCTTTCGGCGTCATGCGAGAACCGAGCGAGGTCATCGCCGACCCGCAGCTCGTGGCAAACGACATTGTCGTGCCGCTCGAAGGTGCCGGCGGCAACCTCAAGTCGACGATCAGCAGCCCTTTCAAACTACATGGCACGCCCAAAGTTCCCGCCCGACGCGCCCCCGAACTCGGTGAGCACACCGATATGGTGCTCGAAGAACTCGGGTTCACCGCCGCGGAAATCGAAGCGCTGCGAACCGGCGGCACCATTCCGAAGGTGGCCAGCGGCACGACCGTGAAGGCATTTGGACGCGTGTGATGGGAACGCGTCACCGATTTGAACTTGACGAGCGCGGAGCACTCGCCGCCCTCGAGGGCGTTCTCTCCGTGTGTCCGCGACATTCTGCTCTGGAGGAAACATGACCGATTCCCGTTCTTCAAGCGGACGCCTGTTCGTGCTCGACTTGAGCGGCGGCCGCATCTTCTCGCTCAACCCCGATGGCTCGGACTCGAAAACCCTCGTCACGGGATGCCGGCTTCCCGATGGCCTCGCGATCGACTCGGCAGCGGGCTACATCTATTGGACCAATATGGGCGTTCCGCACAAGAATGATGGTTCGATCGAACGCGCGGATCTCGACGGCGGCAATCGTCGATTAATCATTCCCGAGGGAGGCACGTTCACGCCAAAGCAACTCCATCTCGAGAAGAAGAGTGGCAAGCTCTATTGGTCGGACCGCGAGGGCATGCGCGTGATGCGCGCCAACCTCGATGGCTCGCAGGTCGAGACGCTCATCCAATCGGGCGAAGGCGAAGGCGATCGCCACAATCCATCGAACTGGTGTGTCGGGATCACCGTCGATCCGATTCGCAGCCAGATGTACTGGACTCAGAAGGGTGCGGATGACTCCGAGCACGGGCGCATCTTTCGCGCCAGCATCGATATGCCCCGCGGCCAGACACCGGCGAACCGGCTCGACGTCGAACTGCTGTTCGACGGGCTGCCGGAGCCGATCGATCTGGAGCTCGATCTCGAGCGCCGCGTCCTCTACTGGACAGATCGGGGCGATCCTCCGCGCGGCAACACCGTGAGTCGCACGCCGATCGACGCTCATCTAAACCAGGAAATCGTGCTCGGTCACTTGATGGAAGGCATCGGCGTCGCACTGGATGTGCGAGGCGATCGGATGTTCGTCACGGATCTCGCCGGCTCGATTTACTCCGCACACCTGAACGGATCGGAAAGGCGCCCCATCGCAATGGCTCAGGGAAATCTCTCGGGCATTGCCTACGCCGAGAAACTATGAAGTGTCTGCTACGTGGCGTCGAGTTCTCCGCTCCCATTGCGCTCTTTGCGAAAATCGAACCGCGATGCGCTCAAGGAGTCGTGACCGCACTCAGCCGTCGCAAGTCAAAGAATGCCGAGCGTCCGCGCTCGAGCCATTGCACCGGTACGGTTCTTGACGTTGAGCTTGCCGTAGACATTGTGGAGGTGCCACTTGAGCGTGCCTTCAGAGACGAAAATCGCTTCGGCGATCTCCTTGTTGCTCAGGCCCGTCTCCAGGCGCTTCAGGATCGACAGTTCTCGCTTCGTCAGCTCTTCGCCCATGCCGATCGGGGCGCCACCCTGAACGTCAGGCGTGCACATCGCGCGCTGCAGGCGGCGCGCCAGGGGCGCAGCCTCGGAACCGCGGAGTTGCTCCATGTCGAGCCGATCGATCAGCGCGCCTAGTTCGCGACCTTCATCAAGGAACACGCGGACATAATTTCTTGGAGCCGCGATGGTGAGTGCGCGACGCACGTCCGCGAAGGCGGTCGCCCAGTCCCCGTCCTCTTTTTCGGCCAGGGCGCGCAGGATTAGCAATTCCACCGAGCGGTGGGCGAGTCCGCGCTGCTGGCTATGCTCGATCGCAGTGCCAAGCGCCTCGACAACGGCTCTCGGCGATTGCTTGAGCAGGTAACGCGAGGCTGCGCGCAGTGCCTTGTCGGAACTTAAGGGTGAAGCGCCGCTGCGGGCCGGCAGCTCGTGAAAGTCGAAGCGCGTTGCCACGAGCCTGGCCTCCTCGTGATGTCCCGCGCGCGCGAGACTACGGCACTCTTCGGCCGCCAATGACAGGCTCACGCGCCGCCAGCCGCGCTGTTCACCAAGTGTCTGTCCCTCCCTCAGCATCGCCAGTGCGCCGACTTCATCGTGTCGCAAGTGCTGGATGCGGGCCTGCGTCAAGTACGCAACGATCACCGCGTCGACGTGGGCGTAT
>JAXDQK010000077.1:0-126166 GCA_034667905.1 Gammaproteobacteria bacterium
TGTCCATTACGCTCATCGAAGCGCGCGGCCTGCCGCCGATCGGCGTCGGGGAGGGCACGTGGCCCACCATCCGCTCGACGTTGAAACAGATCGGCGTCAGCGAGACGGACTTTCTTCGCGAGTGCGATGCGTCTTTCAAGCAAGGCACCCAATTTTCAAATTGGGTGCATGGCGGCGATGCCGACCGCTATTACCATCCGTTCACGCTGCCCGTGGGCTACGAAGACAAGAACTTGGCACCGTATTGGCTCGAGGCCCCACAGAGTTCCAGCTTCGCCGCCAGCCTATGTTTCCAAACGCCGCTGTGTGAGGCGGGGTTGGCACCGAAGCTCATCAGCACTCCGGAGTACGCCGGCCTCGCCAACTATGCGTATCATCTGGATGCTGGAAAATTCGCGCCCTTCTTGCAAAAGCATTGCGTCGAGAAGCTCGGTGTGCGCCACGTTTACGACGAAATCGTGCGCGTGCAGTCCGATGAGAGCGGGGACATCGCGCACCTGGACATGAAGTCGGGGGAGCAGTTCGCCGCAGATCTCTTCATCGATTGCAGCGGCTTTTCCTCCCTGCTGATCGGCAAGCATTTCGGCGTGCCCTTTTTAGCCCAGCGTGATTGTCTCTTCATCGATCGAGCCTGGGCGGTGCAAACGCCTTATGCGACCGAGGATGCGCCTATCGCTTCGGTGACCCAGTCCACAGCCCTGTCTTGCGGGTGGGTATGGGACATCGGGCTCAGCACCCGCCGCGGCGTCGGCTATGTGTTTTCCAGCGCGCACGTTTCCGACGATGCGGCGCTCGAGGAATTGAAGCGCTATTTGGCGGGAAAAGGAGATTCAACCGCGGCATTGAGCTTTCGCAAAATCAACATCAACGCCGGCTACCGGCAGGAGTACTGGCGGCGCAATTGCATCGCCGTGGGCTTGTCGGCCGGATTCTTGGAGCCGCTCGAAGCCTCCGCCATCGTCATGATCGAATTGTCGGCCAAGTCCATCGCCAATCTGCTTCCCGGCTGCCGCGACGCCATGCCGCGTGCGGCGCAACTGTTCAACGAGACCTTTCGCTATCGCTGGGAGCGCATCATCGATTTTCTCAAGCTGCATTACGTGCTCGGCCGGCGCACCGACTCGCCATTTTGGATCGACAATCGACGCCCGGAGTCGATTCCGGAATCTTTAAGGTACAGCCTCGAATATTGGCGGCATCATTGCCCGTGGCACGAGGACTTCTCGCACCGCGAGGAGGTTTTTTCTGCAGCGAGCTACCAGTACATTCTGTACGGCATGGGCTTTGAGACTAAAACGCCGGCCTCTTTACTGAGCGATCATGATCGGTTGCGGGCACAGGAGGCCATGCAGGAGACCTCGCGCCGTGCGCGTGGCTTACTCGCATCGCTGCCCGCCAATCGCGAGCTGCTGGCGAAGGTACGGCGCTTCGGGCTGCAGAAGATTTGAGGCTGGTCGCCTAAAGACAGCGGCTACTTGCCTCTGACGAAGATCGGATTGTCGAGCGTTCCTTTGATGCGGAATGGGAACAGCAGCTTGCCATCCTTCAGCGTCCCGCCGGCGAGGCGCGCGAACATATTGGTGATAAATCCCTGCGAAGCGATCTGCGCGATCCCTTGATAGTCGAGCTCGGCGTCGCCGATCAGGCTCACACTCCCCGAGCCATCGACATCCACCCCGTAGCCATCGATGTCGATCACCTTGCTCGAAATGCGATCGTGATCCAACTCGAGATCCGTCGATATCATGTTGAACGAGGATGGATCGTCCTTAGCCGGCCCTAAATCATTGTAGTGCGCGAGCTTCATCAAATTGGCGTTGAGCTTGAGGCTGGGCACCTGGCCGTTGCGCACGGTCAAATGCCCGCTGCCATACAGTCCGTCCAAGGGGTGCTCGGTATGCGCGATTTCCCCACCCATCTTCAACTGGCCCTCCATTTTGCCGGTCATTTTCCCGCTGGCCTTCGGAAAGGCCTTCAAAAGCTCGGCGACATCGATTCCCTTCATCGTTGCGTCGGTTTTGAAGCTTGCATTCTTGCCCGCCAATCGAATCGAGAATTTTCCGCTGGTGTGCCCACCATAGGTTTCCGCTTTGAGGTTCTCGAACAAAACTTGTCTTGCCTGGAGCCGAATGTCGGCGCTCAAGTTTTTCGCTTCGATCGATCCAAACCGCAGCAGTGCCGCTGTGAGCGAGCCCTTGCCATCCAGTGTCTTCGAAAAAGGATCGGTGATGGCGTCCGCGTTCACGTCGTCCATTTCAGTCGACAGGTCCTGCGCCTCGAAGAACACCGGGCCGGGCGCATCGTTGGGCAAGAGATTCGACACCAGCACGTGCGCGTGTTTTATTTTCACCAGCGGGACCACGCCCAGAATCGGTGAGTTCAGCTTGTTCTTTGCTTTGGGGTTCTCAAAATTCCACGGGCCATCGGGGTCTGAAATCAAATTCAACACCGGCTCATCCAGCACCAGCGAGAGGATCACGACCCGCCGATGCAGTAGTGCCCACAAATCAAGCTGCGCATCGATGCGCGCCACCTTGAGAAAATGGCCCGGAGGAAACAACGGCGGGCTCCTGATTCCGAGACCCTCTGCATGGACCACGAGCTTGGGAAAAAACGTCACTCGCAAGCGGCCGAGCTCCGCCTTTTTTCCGGTGCTCGCTTCCAAAAATGCGATGACTTGCGCCCGGTAGCGATTCGCATCGAGCAGCACAGGTAGAACGAAGGCGGCCACGATGAGCAACACGGCGATGGCCGCCAGAATGATCCCGGTTTTGTGAGGGAAGGCCGCGCTCATTTATCTACGATAGCCGAATTCGCGAAGGACTGGTCAGCGGTCAGATGTCCGGCACGCACCAGAAGTCGAGCCGGCCCCTGCGCCCGCGCAGAAGGCTTCGTGGCAGCTTGAGTTTCGATACGGGCCCAATACTCCCCGGCCGAAGGCCGCCATCGGCGATGAGAGCCGCGGCAACCGAACCCGATAGCAATACTTCGCCGGCGCGTGCGTGGCCGCAAAGTAGGGAAGCGACATTCGTGGTATCGCCCACCAGCATCGGGGCTCTTTGGCCCGGCGGCCCGAGGCAGGCCAGAGCGACTTCGCCCAGGTTGAGGCCCACGCCTATTCCGGTCGCGATGGACAGTTCAGTTCGCCAGCGTGAAGCGATCACGGCGAAGCGATGGAGCATCGCATAACCGGCGCCGAACGCCTGCCGCGCCCCGTCGCGATTCGGCTCATCGACGCCGAAGCCCGCCATCATGCCATCGCCGGCCATATGAAATACCTGACCGCCATATGCCACGGTGACGCGCGTGAGAAGAGCGAAAAATTCCAGCAACAATGGCAGTACCAACGCGGGCGCCAATTGTTCGGCGAGGCCGGTATACCCGCGCATATCGGCGACCAGCACGGTTGCGTAGGCTGTCCGCGGCGGGACGAGTGCCTGCTCGAAACAATCGGCACTCCAGCCAACCGGGATACTGGCACCGTTCAGCCCCTTGAGCCGAAGATGTGTGATCTCTTCCGCGGTGAATGCCACGCGTTAAAAGGGCGGTTGAATCGACGGCGATCGCAGTTGGGCGATTGTGCTCATGTTTGGCGCAGAAGCCATCCAATAGCTGCACGCAAGGGGCGCGCGATGCTATCGAGAGCCCTGCGAAGCGGGCGGTGTTCCCCGTAGGCTGCGTCCAATTCAGTCCACGTAATGCTTTTCAGCAATCGGTGAACGGTTCTTGCGGGTAAGTCTTGCAGCATCATGTGGGCGTGCGCATACGAATGCATCCTTGTTCCCTTCGCTAAGTACGGCCTCAGCGTGCCCCACGCCGGCATCATTCACCGTTCGGTAACGCACTGAGGCGTCGACGGACGCCTAAATTATTGGTGCAACGCGGTTTGGTAGGCGCTACGATTCCATCCGACATGGGAGATTCAACGCATAAAGTCGGCGACGAGCCAGCCTCTTCGCAGCGCAGGGCTCTTCTACAGATGGGTGCATTGGCGGCGACGCTGGGGTTTGGTCATGCTTCATTGGCGCAGGGATTGTGTCGCGACGGCTACGGCCAGGGCCGTTGTCCGTTGGGACGTGAAGCTGCCACGGCAGCGATCCAGCCGGTGTTCGCGCCGACGGGTTGGAAGACCACCGCGCTGGAAAGCATCACATTCGAGATGGAGGACTACCGGAAGGAAGCCGCGTTCTACGTTGCGCTGCTGGGTTGGAAACTGCGCAGTGATGACGGCAAGCAAACCGTGCTCGACATCGGCGACTGGGGCTCTGCGGTCTTCCGGCAAGTGAGGCAAGGCAATTACAGCGTGACGCCGCCCGAAGGCCGGCGGGTCGTGGTAACCGGCTTTGCCTTCGTCGTCGACCCCTGGAATGCCAAGCAAGTTTCGACAGAGCTGGAAAAACGCGGTCTCAAACCCATCGCTGAAAACAAGGGAAAGTTCGAGAGCTTCCACGTCAAGGACCCGGATGGATGGGATCTGCAGATCTGCAACGGGTTCGGACTCGCCGGCTCCCGCGGGGCAGCCGCCGGCACTCGCATCGCCGAACCGCTTCCCTTCGCTCCCACGGGTTGGCAGACCGTATGGCTAGACCACTTGTCCTTTCACGTCGGCAATTACAAGAAGAGCGCGTCGTTCTACGCGAACCTGATGGGATGGACACCTTCGTATGACGAGGGCTCGCAAAACGAGCTACTCATCGGCGAGGTAGGCGACATACTCGTGCGCCGGGGCAATCCGTTCGTATCGAGTGCCCCGACGCCTCGTGGCGCATGGCTTGATCACATCTCTTTCGGTATTGCGCCGTGGGATGTCGACCGCGTTCGTGCGGCGCTGCTTTCGCGAGGCTTGACTGCGGCGCCCGACACGTCGAGCGCGCATCTTGGCCCCGACGGAAAGTTGGTCGAAGATGATATCCACCAAGCCGCGTTTCAGAGCTATCACACCGAAACGCCCAACGGCTTCGATCTGCAGATCAGTTGGATGACCCAAGACAAAAGATTGGCGCTCGCGACGGCTGTGAAGCCCAAGGCCTTGCTGCCGTCCGATTGAGCCGGCCTTAGGCGCGCATCCCCTTATTCAAGTTTCGAAAGCCGAATGACATTGGCATGGGTTTTTGCCTGTTCAAAGCTGGCGTCCGCCTGTTCATTGCACGATTTTAGCGCCAGGCCCTTTTGCGCTGAACACTTTTGAATCGCGACGTTATGATCGCCCTCTGCCTGGGCTATGGCGACCTCATATGAGGCCGATGCGCCCGCATCGTGGACATCTTTCGACGTGTGGTCACCTTTCGCGGCTACACTGTCGACTTCTTTCGCCGCTTCTTTCTGGGCATCTGTCACTTGGGTAGAGGCTTGCTGCTGCGCAATTGCCACGTCGTTGGCGACAGCCGCGGGTGACTTCACACTACCGCAACCACTGGCCAATGCCACGGTTAACATTCCAATCATCGGCAACAGAAGCTTTTGCATTTCAATCTCCGGTTAGACTACGTTGGTTAACTGGGCCAACGAAATACGATGATCCTTACCGCCTCGCGCGCGCGTAGGACATCCCCAGGAGATGCGGTAGGTGATTGGCGCCGAATTACCGAACTCACTCGCCGCGCGGCGTGTCGTGCTTTTTCGGGCAAATGGTTTGCGGCGTGCTTGGAGTAACGGCGGCCGGATTCGAATGCGCGACGGCAATTTGGTAGCATTCATCGCTTATCCACACGATCCAATCACCGCTTTCGGTTTTGAATTGATCGCCGGCATGGTGCTGACGGGGCCACCACTCGTCCCAGCTGGATGACACCGATTGCGCGGCGTCTTGCGGCTGATCCCGGCGAATCTCGAAAGCCTTGATGGCGCGATGCGCTTCCGACGCCCAGTTCACCCCCGATCCGTGGCCCTCGGGCGTAGATGAGGTTCCCTGCGGCGAGCTGCCCTCGATTGGTGCGAGCGGTACGGTGATATCGGTGGTTGCAATCGCGATGTCGGTGTTCAAGTGGGGGCGACTGAACGTGGTGTCGGCCCGCACCCTCGGAAATTTCGTCGCAGGCACGTATACCAGCTCGACGGGACGCTCGGCTGATACGCCATAATTTGTTTTTCGAGATGCCATCACAAGCAATGCCAGCACTGCGAAGTGCAACGCCAATACCACGAAAAGCGCAATGGACCGCGATGTTCCCCAGGCTTTCGGCTTGTCCATGTTCACTTCACCCGCGCAAGAAGCTCCAATATTGACTCGTGAACGGCTGTGAGGTTCCGTAAATCCAGACGAACGGCCGCGCGCCTTAATTCTGTCATAAACATCGGGTGCCATGATGTCGCGCCGCGTAAGCCGCCATGAAGTGAAATGTATGTCTAGTCTCCCGTTGGCGGCGCCGATGCTCAAGGGTGCTCGTCGATTCCGCAGGATCGGCACGTGCGCGCCTGTCATCGGGCTTGCATTGGCGTGCGTATACGCGTACGCGTGCACGGCAGAAGCCGCGGGCGGGGCGCCGCCGCCGCCTTCCGCTCCAGCCCCTGAGGTTGAGACCATCGTCGTCACTTCCGAGAAACTCAATGTCGAAACCTTGATCGATCGCAAGGTGTACAGCGTGGCTTCGGATGTGCAAAGCAGCTTCGGTTCCCTAAGCGACATCTTGAGCATCATCCCCTCCGTTGACGTTGATCCGGATGGCCTGGTCTCTTTGCGGGGAGACAACAATGTACTCATCTTGATCGACGGCAAACCCTCGACCCAGTTCTCCGGTCCTTCGGCAGGAGACAACCTGCAATCCATCCCGGCCAAGGACATCGAACGCATCGAGATCCTCACGACGCCGCCCGCGCAATTCAAGGCGGACGGTGCCGCCGGAGTCATCAACATCATCACACGCAAGAAGCGTCCTCAAGGCATGGCCGGCTCGCTGCAAGGCAGTTTGGGCAGCGGCGGCCGCTCCGTCCTTGGCGCCAACGGCAGTTACAGTTCCGGACCATTGACCGCATCCATCACCGCCGGTTATCGGAAGGACTACCGGGAGCGGCTGATCCAATCGGATTTGAAAGCCCCGGATCCGGTGACCTCGTTGGTGAACGATAGTAGGAGCATCATCAACGAAAGGATTCGACGCGAAGTACCGACTGTCGGAGTCTCCGCTGAATATGCGTTAAACGACAAACAGTCGATCAGTGCGTCGGGAAGCTGGGCGAATCGCGGCGGCCTTCGCACTTACACGGAGATCAACGATATCAGCACGCCGTCGGGCGTGCCCACGAGTTCCTCGCGACGCCTGAGTTCCGGCCACGACCCGGAAAACGACTACGACCAAAAATTAGGATTTTCGCAAAAGCTTGGCCGGCCGGACGAGACGCTGGACTTCACCTTGCACCGATCGGTGGCGCAACAGCACGAGCATTACGATTACACCAACGACTCCTTCATCCCGCCCTCGTCCACGTTCTACAACAATTTGGATTTCCACGAAGATAAGAGCACCACCGAATTTGACGCCGACTATGCCTTGCCTTTGCCGAAGGCGCGGTCGCTAAAATTGGGTTACGCCTTCGAGCAGGACGACTACCGCTTCATGAATGCCGGCGCCGATGTCGATCCGGCGACCGGAGCGCAGGTGATCGACCCGAATCTCACCAACAATTTCAAGTTCCGGCAGCAGATCAACGCGACCTACGCAAGCTATGCGGCGACGGTCGGCGCCTGGGACTGGTTGGCGGGACTGCGCGCGGAGTTCACGAGTACCGATGTGGAGCAGTTGACCACCAATGTCTCGACTACCGGAAGTTACTTCGACCTCTATCCAAGCCTGCATGTCGACCGCGCTCTGTCGGAGCGATCGAAACTGTCATTTGGCGCCAGCCGCCGGGTCGTGCGCCCGGATCCGGACAATTACAATCCGTACGTCGATCATGAGTACACGCCCAACCTGCGCGCGGGCAACCCCGACCTCAAACCTCAGTTCACACAATCTTATGAAATCGGCTATGGCTTTGAAGGCCATGGTTTGAGCTATGGCGCAACCGGATATTACCGGCGCAATAAGGACAGCGTAACCGACGTGACCGAGTACCTCGGCAACGGCGTATCGCTCACGACCAAGACCAATCTGCCGAAGAGCGACTCGGCCGGATTCGAGTTTACCTCCAACGGCCGTCTAATCCCCAAGGTCACTTACAGTATCAGCGGCAATCTGTTTTACAGCCAGATCGACGCTTCGGCGCTGGGGTTATCGGGCCTACAGTCGACCACCGGCCTTAACGCGAAACTCAAGCTGGATTACCGGCCGACAAGCGATGACTCCGCGCAAATTACGGTCACTCGGACCGATAAACGGCTGACCCCGCAGGGTTACCTCAGCGCCATGAATCTCGTGAACTTAGGCTACAAACGCCAGCTGAAAACCGACCTGAGCGCAGTGCTCACGATGTCAGACATTTTCAACGGCCAGCGCTTTCAGCGATTCGCGAGCACGCCGACCTTCACGCAGGAATACCAGCGCATAACCCGGGGACGGGTGCTGTACGTCGGGTTGGTGTATTCCTTCGGATCTTCCAAGAAAGATAAGCAGCCGGGTTTCGACTACGACAAGCCTGAATGACGAGTCCGTTGGATCGGTGCAAGTCCCTCGAACGTTAGCGAACTAGAGAAGCAATCGGACCCATCCGGAGGACTTGCCGTCGCAGATTCTGTCCGTCTCCACGGACCACTCTTTTTTTGAAGTCCCCCAGTTTTCATTTGCAGCGACAAGCTGCACGGACTGTCGCGGGACCGCGTCCGACGCCGGCGCCATCGCGGTAAACAACATCAACGTGGTCATCGATGCGCTGATGACTACGCCGATCGCGGTAATCATCAAGATCGCGAGCATCACGTTGCCCTTGAGGTTTCGCACTGCAAAAGTTGCGTAAAGCCTGATCTTTTTCATACGCTTATAACCGTGCGTTTCGCCCGTGCTCGCGCGGGACTTGCCCAGTGTATATGCCTAAATCGACTCTAAATCCAACCTATTTGGGATGGATCCGTCGGTTTCGGGGACGAACTCGATGCGTGGGTGTATATCGGCCACACACGCATGAGTTTCCATAGGGCGTGAGCCAAATTCCATGCGAAATTCCCCCTTGAAGTTCCTGATTGTCGATGATGAGCCCCTGGCGCGATCCGCCTTGATCCGGCTTTGCGAGCGTAGTGAGGATGTGGACGTGGTCGGCGAGGCCGAATCCGGAGGGGCGGCCATCAAGGCGTCCGAAACGCTCCGCCCCGACGTGATGCTCCTGGATGTGGAGCTGCCGGATATGACCGGATTCGATGTGTTGCGTGTCGAGCCGCCGGAAACGCGTCCCCTCGGCATCATGGTGACCACCCATGCCGACCATGCCGTCAGCGCCTATGATGCGGGTGCGCTCGATTGTCTCGTTAAACCGGTGAGTGCGGACCGTTTTGCGCAATCCATCGAACGTGCTCGACAATATTGCGATCGAAAGGGCGTGGCCCCGTCGCGCGGGCGGGATTCGCGCGCATCGCGCCCGCCCGAGGAAGTCGGCCGGATTCCCATAGCATCCACGAAGCTGCTGATTGGCGAGCGCGAACATCGGTTTTATCCGCTGCACGCGGAGACCATCGATTACATCGAGTCGGACGGCAACTATGTCACCCTGCGGACGCGAAATTCCAAGTACATCAGCCGCGACACCATCAAACGGCTGTCCATCGAATTGGCGGGCGTTGGGTTTGTGCAAATCGAGCGCTCGTTGCTGATCAACATTCGCGCCGTCCTGCACGTGGAGTCGGTCGGCCGCGGCGCCTTTGCCTTCACGCTATCCTCAGGTGCTTGCCTGCAATCGAGCGCCTCGTATCGCGAGGCGATCCTGAAGGTCTTGCCCATGAGACGGTTCTCCGGGCACCGATCGCCGCTGTAGCTACGAAGAACCCACAGCCAGCGAGACCAGGAATGCCAGGGATGCGACCAACATGACCGCGGTCGCGATCCACCCAAAGACTGCCAATCGACCGGCAATTTTAAATTGCCCCATGATTTTTTCATTTCTACCGAGTTGCATCACGAGCACCATCACCGGTCCGGCGACGATGGCATTCAGCGCCGCGGCCCATATCAGCGCCTTTACGGGACTGATTTTGAAAATATTGACGGCGGCGCCGACCAGCGTTGCCGCTGCGATGGCTGCATAAAAAGCCTTTGCTTGAGTGGGGTCGCGCGATAAGCCCACCGGCCAGCGCCTCGCTTCGCCCAAGGCGTAGGCCGCCGAGCCTGCGAGCACGGGGACTGACAACAGGCCGGTACCGACAATACCGAGCGCGAAGAGGGCGAAGGCGAAATTGCCCGCAATGGGCCGCAGCGCTTGCGCAGCCTCCGCGGCGCTCGATATTTCTCTTATGCCGTGGGCGTGCAACGTGGCCGCGGCAGTGGCGATGATAGCCAACGCGACCAGATTTGAAATGCCCATTCCGACCAGCGTATCGAGTCTGATGCGTGCGAGCGCGTTAGGCCCTTGCGAGGGGCGCTGAAGCAGCGGTTCGCGAACGGGTATGGCCTTTGTATCCTCGACTTCTTGAGCGGCTTGCCAAAAAAAAAGATACGGGCTGATGGTGGTCCCGAGCACCGCAACCACGGTAAGCCAAAACTCGTGGCTGGCCGAAAACTGCGGTACGACCAACCCGCGCAGGAACTCTGCCCAAGGCACGTGTACGACTAGCAGCGTTGCAAAATACGCGAACAGCGATAAGGTCAGCCATT
Organism: Gammaproteobacteria bacterium; assembly: GCA_034667905.1. Taxonomy (GTDB): domain Bacteria; phylum Pseudomonadota; class Gammaproteobacteria; order Steroidobacterales; family Steroidobacteraceae; genus Bog-1198. Next base: position 10,734 of record JAXDQK010000077.1, read on the forward strand.
TCAGAAAGGCCACGTAGCGCGTGTGGTGCAAAAATATTTGCCCGCCGGCGCACACCGCGCTAAAGGCAAGCAGGTAAACCCAAACAGGGATCGTCGGCGCCAATAGCCGGCTGGCCTCGGCCATCGCCCCAAGATCTGCTCCAATGTTGCAGATATTGGCAATGAACAGTAATGCAACAGTGCTCTGCACGATCCAACTCGGATACGCGCTTCGAAGGTTGGCGGCGATGCCGCGACCCGTTGTGCGGCCGATCCGTGCACTGATGGCCTGGATCGACACCATCAAGGGGTAGGTAAAGACCAAGGTCCAGCTAAGCTGATAGCCGAACTGAGCGCCGGCTTGAGCATACGTGGCGATACCGCTGGGATCATCATCCGCGGCGCCGGTGATGAGGCCCGGACCGAGTATTTGCCACAGCCGCGGCTTACTGGGCCCCACGACGTTGCTTTTGTCCGCCGCGGGCGCCTCTGGGGACTCAATGTTCGCGCCAAGGTAGTCCTTATTGGTCATCTGCGGCAGCATTCTCGTCCAATGCCGTCGCGGCGCATACCCCCCCAAAAAAACGCCACGGCGGAACTTCCAAATTTGGGCAAGGGAATGCAGTGATTTACCTGGATCCCGCCGGCCGTGGCGGGTAGCGCCACGGCCTCTTTACCGGAATGGTCAGAATTTCGCGGTAAACGCCACGAACAGCTGCCGGCCGAACAGGTCGTAGCTGTCATAGGTGTTCGCCTGCCCGCCCGGCGCAATGAACGAGTTGATCAGGGGCGGATCCTTGTCGAGCACATTGTTGGCGCCGGCCCGTACCTGCAGCACCGAATTGACGTTCCACGTAGCCTGCAAGTCTAGATAGTTGAAAGCCGGAATGCTGGCGTTGAAGAAGTCGTACCCGCCCCACGTAGCGTAATGCAAGGTCGGATCCCCCGAGTTGTTGTCTTGCGAGACTTTGCCGATGTAGCGCCAAGTGGCCGAGGCGGAGACATTCCAGGGGGTGTCCCAGGTCGTGCGGAAAATATGGTGCCAGCGTGGATTGATGGTTTGGCAGGTCTTGCCGAAGAGCCCGGCGCAATCATAGGTATGGGCGCCCGGCAGCGGCGTGGCAGTTGAATGCTGCAAGTAGGCGCCGTTCAGTTGCCAGTTCAGAGAACCAAAGCCGGGCGGCAAATCCAATCTGTAGGCCGTTTGCACGTCGATGCCGCTGACCAGCACAGCGCCCACATTCACGTTGGTCTGCACGATGTATCCGCCGCCGGCGATGGTCGCGCCGGTCAAGCTGCCCGTGTTCGGATTGCGCACGACCTGACTGCAGTAGATCGGATCGCCGGTGTTGGCGCAATTATTCACGATAACCGAGGCCGGCACCGTGCTGATCAAACCAGTCACGGCGATGTGGTAGTAGTCGATGCTGCCCGTGAAGTGCGGAATCTGTGACGGCGCGAAGTTCACACCGATGGTGTAGGTTTCACCTTGTTCAGGCTTCAACAGCGGATTGCCGCCGGTTAGTTGCGACAGTTGCCCGGCGGCGCCTTGCGGTATCGTATTGGTCGTGCCGCCGTTGCCGTACTGCGCAGCGGTCACTCCCTGCCGCTGGCATTGGGCAAGGGTAAACTGTGCCGGCACCAGTGCGCCCGTGCTGCTCTGGGTGGGGGCGCAGGGGTCATTGCCGAACTGGATCAGCCCGACGAGCTGCGGGTTGTACAGTTCGATCACGCTCGGCGCGCGGATCGCCTTGTCGTAGGAGGCACGGAAGCGGTAATCGGCGATCGGCGCGTACTGCACCTCGAATTTGTAGGTATTGGTGATGGTCGAGGGCGCACCGGCGTACGAATAATCCGAATGCCTGAAGCCCGTGTCGAACAGCACCTCCTTCGCAAAGGGCTTATCCTGCACCAGCGGCGCGCGTAGCTCCGCGAATTCCTCGCCCACCGTCAAGCTGTTGTCGATCGGCACCGCGGCGCTGCCGAATCCGGACAGCAGGCCGCTCTGCTCGGCCGAATCGGGCTGGAAGAATTCATGGTCGTTGCGATGCTCGTAGCCTATGTTGAAGCCGAGGCCATCGGTCGCCAAAGGCGAGGTAATCCCGTATTTGCCGAGATGTCCGGTGACTTCCGCATGCAGAGTGCGCAGGGTCGAGGTGCCCTGACCGGTGCCCGAGAGATACAGATAATTGAGCTGCTGCTGGGTCACGCCGCCGTCAGACCAGATGTTGTACGGCACGCAAGGGGGGCCGCTGACGCATACCGGCGCGGCCGGCGTTCCCGTAACCTGCAAGGCGTTATCGATGCTCGCGAAATTCAGGAATTTTTGGTTCGAGTTGAAGAAGGTCGTGTAGTAATACTGGCCGTAGAGGTCATAGCTCCACGCCTCCGCGAAGTCGCCCTTGCTGCCGAGAACCGCCCGGTAGTTTTGGTGCTCGAAGTCCGAAAAGCGTCCGCCGCCCTCGATGTTGCGCCGGCCGATTTCGACATTGGTGCAATTCCGCGATAACGCGCCGCCACTGATCGTGCAGCCCGCGTCAGGCGCGGCGACTGCGGCGGAAATTTGCGCCGGCGTGCAAAGGGTTGACTGCTGCTGCGCGCTCAAGAGCGGATTGTTGCAATTGACGTTGTAGTTGTTGGTCAGCGGATCGAGCGGATTCGAGCCTTTGAACAAGGCCGCCGGCGCGATCTGCTGATGGGTTCTATCATCCATGAAGTAGAACTCGGCATACGGTTGCACATAGTCGTTAATGGCGCTGTGCGCCAGGATTGCCGCGTTGTAGCGATCGTCTTCGCGCGTCATGAAAATGTACGGCTGCGAATTGAAGCTCGCCGGCGGCGTCGTCAATACCGAGCCCAGCGGCACGAAGCCGCTTCCGAGTACACTGTAGACGTTGCCGTTGTTGGGGCCGCTCGTGGGACGAAACCAATTCGATTGCGACGAGCCCCCGCAGGTGGTCCCGGTGACATTGCCGGCAGAGTCAAAAACTGGGTTCAATTGACAGCTGCCAAAATCGCGGTTGCTGCTCGCCACCGGATCGGCGTGCCGGTAGCTCAAGAATGCGGTGATGTTGCCTTTGCCGTCGGCAAAATTAGTCCCCATCAGCACATCGAAGTAGCGCTGGCGGCCGTCTTTGGCCGTGCCCGTGGCCGGGGTCGAGTTGAATTGGCGCACAAGGCCTTGTACGAACGTATCATTGTTATCGTGCCAGTTCTCATCGTACTGGCCGTCGACGCGAATTCCTTCGTAGTTCTTTTTCATGATGAAGTTCACGACACCGGCGATGGCATCAGAGCCGTAAGCCGCGGACGCGCCTCCCGTCACCACTTCGATTCGGTCCACGAGCCCCGCCGGAATTTGATCCAGATCGGGCGCGGGAGACTGGATGAAAGTATAGGGAGAACCTTGGCCGAGGCGTCGGCCATCAACCAGTACCAGCGTTCGGTTTGGGCCAAGCCCGCGCAAATCCGCGGTGGACACGCCGCCCGCGGTCGTCAATCCGCTGGTGCCATTGCCCAGGTCTTGCCCCAACGAGTTATTGAATACCTGCGGCAATTGCGTGATGAGATCGGCGAGGTCAGTCTTTCCCGATACATCAATGTACTTGGAATCCAACACCTCGATCGGGCTGGTGCTCACCTCGTTCGGCGCCGCAATGCGTGAACCGGTCACGATGATCTCTTGCAAATCGGGGGTCGGCGTTGGGGCGGCTGCCGTTGTCTGTTGGGCGAAGGCGGGGCCGGTCGCGGCGACGGCCGCGACGATGAAAGCGAATCGATTGAGTCTGGCTCGAGTGCGTGCGAACCGTCTTAAGATGATCATGTCGTTCTCCCTGGAAATTGGCGCCGCCGTTTCAGGTGTGGCGCACCGGGAAGGGCGGCATCGTTGCGCTCCCGCTACTTAGGTTCGGCATCTCCTCCGAAGCCCTTTTGTGCATCCACGCTGCAATTGGGACGAAGATAACGTTCGGGAAAATCAGCGGCGGAACTATGTGAAGAAGCCAGCCGGCGATGTGACGAGGCCGCTTCCCGGCAGGATGAATCGACGGCCCTGCGCGCGGCCGTCAGCACATTCCGCGCTCTCCGTGCACAGCGCGCCGAAGCGAGCCCATGCGGATCGACATAACTTGGGTGCAGCGCAACTGTGCGGGGAACAAACATTCAACTGACGGTCTTCGAGGCAGCTACCGTTCTTCGAGTTCCCGGTAGTACAAGCACACCATCCAACAGACTTCTTCGTTGATTTGTGCTTCTTGCGACGGTGTCTGCATGGCCATTTCAGTGGCGGCGTACATGAGTTCGGTCGATAAGCGAGTGGCCGACAGCAAGCGTTTTGGCGGCAGCGTCGGGTAGCGCGGCCGCAGGGCTTTGACCAATCGGCGCGCGACCTCGTCGCGCGATGCAATTCTGACGGCGTGCAGGATGGGCACGGCCCGAAGCGCGCGCAAGATCCAAATTCCGCCGGGAAATGCGCGCGTAATCGAGTTGACCCTGGCCTGGAGTCGCCGGTTGCTCTCGACGGACGCGCGCAGCTGGCGGGGTTCCAAGCCGCCGTCCTCCATCCATTCGTAGACCGCATCGTCCTGGGCTTTCATCAAGCGTCTGCCGAGTTCTTGCAGCACGGCATATTTGTTGGGGAAGTACCGGTACAACGCCGGCGGCGTCATGCCGGCCCGCTTGCAAATCAGATTCGTCGAAAGACCTTCGAAGCCCACCTCGCTCAAGAGCGCTCCGGCCGTGCTCAGCAAGCCTTCGAAAGTTGAGCGGCCGGTGGCGCGAGACGGCCGCAACTTCGTGGCTAATGGTACGCGGGCGGGGGCTTTGCGCGCCGTCTTCTTGTGCTTTCTCATTTTCCTAGCGATTGATCCTGCGTCTTGTGGGGGGCTGCCGTGAAGCGCAGCGCCGTTGCAATGAGCAGGCTCAACAAGAGGCAGGCTCCTCCCAACCACAAGGCGCCGGTCGTGTCTTCTGGGCTGATGATCATCCCAACGAGGGTCGGGCCGAGACTTCCGCCGAGCAGACCGACGCCGGTCACCAAGACCGCCGAGCGCCTGGAGGGATCCGCCTCGATCGTCATCGGCACCAAGAAAGGCAGAATGAATAACCAAATGAACCCGTACACCGCGGCATCGGCGAGAAATACGAAGGCCGGCGGATGGCTGCCGAGCAGCATCACCAATCCTAAGTCCACGAGCGCACAGATCACGAAAACCGGATACCACCGCAAGCGGCCCGCCAACATCGTGGCCGCAAAGCCCCCCAGTACCTGGCACGCCAACGAGAGGGATATCGCTTGGTCGGAGATCTTCGCGCTGAGCCCGGCATGGCGCGCCAACGGTTCGTAATAGACCCAAATGCTGACGATGAACATCATGACCAAAAAAGCCACCGCCAACGCGGCAAAACCCCGTGGCGACGGTGGGGCAAAAGATCCTTGCCCGGCATGCTTCGGCAGCCTCGCGAACGCAGACGGCAACAGCAGTGCGGCTGCGGCGGAGATCAAGCCCAAGCCGGCGAGCAATCCGAATTCCATCGACGCGCCAGGTTCGGCCCACGCACTCATCACAGTAGCCAAAATGAATTGCGCCAGCGTCTGCACGGTCAGATAAATGCCCGCCCAGCGATCCGGCGCCGCGGAGCGCGCAATCATGCAAGAGGTCACCCAGATGAGTAGGCCCCCGGCGGCGCCGGTAAGCGCGCGCAGCGCCGTCACCGTCTCGCCCGTCGCGAGGATCGTCTGCCAATTGCCATAGGCAAGCAGCAGACTGGCGGCCATGGCGATGGCACGCAGGCGCAGCGGAGGCAGGACAGCGCCCGCCAGCGCCGCAGCCAATCCCATGCTCAAAAGTTCGGCCGAAGCCGCATGGCCCAGTTGGGTCAGCGTGATGTGCCGCGCGGATAGCAGTGCAGCGAGGACGATAGGCTGCACGCCAAGAATGAGGATTCCGATCGTGCCGACCATTATGATGGCCGCGATCTGCAGTCCCGTGGGACGGGATCCAATCCACTGAATGGGCTCGTTCAATAGCGCCAGTTCAATTCTGCGCCGACGATTCGCGGCACGCCGATGATACCTTCAATGAAGCCGAAGAGGTTCAGGGAATGCCCGCTTGTCGACCATGGTCTATCCGTTGACCCGTGCAGTACTATTTACTATCGTAGCTTCGAATGATCACTCCCAAACCTGCAACGGGTCGCCTGTTATGCGTCGGACTGACCACCGTGGATGTCGTCGCTCTTGCGGTGCAGCTCGAGCGCTTCGAGGGTGTTCGCCTGATGGGCGCCATGCAGATGGCGCCGGCAGGGACGGCCGCGGGGGCGGCGCTCGTGGCGGCGCGCTTAGGGGTATCCACGCAGCTGCTCGGCACCGTGGGAGCGGACGCAATGGGACGCTTCGTGTGCAACGAGCTGGCATTTGCCGGCGTGGACGTTTCTTTGGTGAAGGTCATACCCTGCAAAGCCACATCCGCGACCCTGATTCCCATCGACCCGGCCGGCGAGCGCATGATTTATCACGCGCCCGGAGCGGCGCCCTTCATCGAGATCACTCCGCAAGACCGGGCCGCGGCAACTCAAGCCCGCGCGGTGCACTATGCCGCGGTGGGTGCGGTGATGTCGGAACGCGAAGCGGGAGTCGAGTTGTTGCGCGCGGCGAAGCAGGGCGGCGCAATGGTGACCTGCGATCTCATCGCCCCCGGACCGCTGGCTGCGGCGGAATTGAAACGAATTCTGCCTTATGTGGATGTGTTCCTGCCCAGCGCTGTTGAAGCCCGATACCTGACCGGACAGGACGATCTGCACTGTGCCGCCCAGGCGTTCATCACCTGGGGCGCCTCCGCGTGCGTGATCAAGAACGGCGCGCAAGGCGCGCATGCGGTCGATTCCCAAGGGCGGGTCGATCAAATTGCCGCGATTCCGGTCAAAGAGCTGATCGATACGACCAGCTGCGGCGATGGTTTCTGTGCCGGATTCATCGCCGCGAGGATGCGCGGGAGGCCGTGGCTGGAAGCGCTGAATTTTGCGGCCGCAACCGCCTCATTGGTGGCGCAAGGGCCGGCAACGGTGGGCGGTCTGAATTCTTCCGAACAGGTTGATGCGCTATTGCTCGAGGGGCCCGTCGCATGAGCCCGAGAAGCACCCAGCGGGGCGATGAACAAACCTTGCGTCAAGATTTACTGCGTGCCATGCAAAGCATGTCCGAGCGCGGTCTCAACCGCGGCACCTCCGGCAATGCCTCGGTCCGCTGCGACGACAAACTATTGGTAACGCCCTCCGGGTTGACTCCGCGGGCGCTGAGCGCCGAGAGCATGGTGCTGATTGACGCGAACGGCGATACGCCGCCGGGAGCGATGCGTCCCTCGAGTGAATGGCGCATGCACTTCGGGATCTTGGCCAAGCGACCCGACCTATCCGCCGTCGTGCACTGCCACTCGCGCCACGCCACGATACTTGCCTGCACCGGCCGTTCGATTCCTGCCATTCATTACATGGTGGCGGTGGGCGGACGGGCGCAAATTCCGCTCGCGCCGTATCATCCGTTCGGTTCTGCGGAACTGGCCGAGGCGGTTGTTGAAGCCCTCGCCGGTGGACGTGCCTGCTTGATGGCGAACCACGGGCAAATCGCCGCCGCGGGCAGCCTGATGCGCGCACTCGCCATCGCAGAAGAGGTGGAGGAACAAGCGGCAGTCTACTGGGGTGCGCTGGCGGTCGGCGGGCCGCAATTGCTCAGCGAGCCGCAGATGGAAGAGGTATTACGCCGCTTCGCCCAATACGGACAACGCGACGCCAAAGACGATCAATCCTTTGGAGAATAAGATGTCGCAGACTCAGAGCCCGGATCAGGCGCTGCGGCGCCGAGCAGAGGCCGTAATACCAGGTGGGATGTACGGTCATCAATCGGTGATCGCCTTGCCGGACGATTACCCGCAGTTTTTCTCCCGTGGCGAAGACGCCTATCTCTGGGACGCCAACGGAACCCGATATCTTGATCTGATGTGCGCTTACGGGCCGCAACTCTTCGGCTATGCCAACGCGACCATCGACGATGCAGCCATCCGGCAAATCCGCCGTGGCGATCCATTGACCGGTCCGACCGAGTTGATGGTGTCCTTTGCGGAGCAAATGACCGCGCTGGTTGAGCACGCCGCGTGGGCGATGTTCTGCAAGAATGGCACCGACGCCACCACCATGGCCATGGTCACCGCGCGAGCCCACACCCGCAAGAAGCGCATCGTGCTGGCGAAAGGTGCCTATCATGGCGCGGCGCCGTGGTGCACGCCACGCCCGGTCGGTACCACGCGCGAGGATCGCGCCAACCAGATATTCTGCGCGTACAACGATATCGACAGTCTCGATGCCGCCGTAGCCGAAGCCGGTGATGATTTGGCGGCCATCATGGCCTCACCGTTCAAGCACGACGCTTTCGTCGATCAACAACTACCCGAAGCGGCCTATGCACGGCGGGCGCGTGAACTATGCGACGAGCGCGGTGCGCTGTTGATCGTCGATGATGTTCGCGGCGGGCTGCGGGTGGCGCGCGATTGCTCCTGGTCGTTGGTCGGTGTGAAGCCCGACCTTTCTGCGTGGGGCAAATGCATCGCCAATGGCCATCCTATCTCTGCGTTGCTGGGCTCGGAAAAAGCTCGTGCCGCCGCGGCCGACATTTTCGTAACCGGGTCTTTTTGGTACGCCAGCTCGCCCATGGCGGCCGGATTGGAAACCCTCAAGCTCGTCAACAGCACCGATTACCTCGAGCGCATCGAACGGCTGGGTTTGCAGCTGCGCGACGGCCTGCATGAGCGCGCCGCCAAGGCGGGATTCAATCTGCGGCAAACCGGGCCTGCGCAAATGCCGCTTTTCTTGCTGGACGATGATCCTGATTTGCGCTTGGGATTTTTCTGGTGCAGCGAAATGTTGAAGCGCGGAGTCTACGTGCACCCTTGGCATAATATGTTCCTGAGTGCCGCGATGACGGCCGGCGACATAGACGTCGCGCTGGGCGCCGCTGAGGCGAGCTTCGAGACTCTGAAAGCCAAGCGCGCACGCCTTGGTCCGGTACAAAAGCTGCAAACGCTGTTTGCCTCGTTTGCGGAGGCGTCGCACTAAGACACGGCCGCCGCTTGGCTTCGGTCGCGAATGCGCTACAGCGCACGGACAGCAGGCGCTATTCGGACATATGCTCCCCCATTGAGGACTATTGCCGGCGGCGCATGCAGATGTCATGCCCGCGGTTTCCTCGCCGGAATTGCCGCAATGAGCAAGGTATTGAGCAAGCGGCCGCGTAGCCGGCGCGATCCATCCCTGTCTCTCATATGAAAACGCACGAAAACCGCCGCATCCTCATCGTCGATGACATGCCGAGCATCCACGAGGATTTTCGCAAGAGCTTGGCGCCGGCTGCAGCCAACGTAGATCTGGAAACGGCGGAAGCTCTGCTGTTTGGTAAGACGGCCGTTTCCGGCGTCGTGCAGTTCGAGATGGACTCCGCTCTACAAGGATCGGAGGCGCTGGAGAAAGTCCGCGCTTCACGGCTCGCCAATCGCCCCTACGCCGTGGCGTTCGTCGACATGCGCATGCCTCCCGGTTGGGATGGCGTGGAAACCATCGAGCGGTTGTGGCAGGAAGACCCGCAGTTGCAAATCGTCGTGTGCAGCGCCTTTACGGACTATGCGTGGATGGACGTGCTGGCGCGCCTGGATGTGCGGGATCGCCTCCTGATCCTCAGGAAACCATTTGATCCCATCGAGGTGTACCAGTTCGCCAATGCGCTGACCATGAAGTGGCAGATGACCGAACAGGCAGCGTCCAAAATGGGCGGCCTCGAGCAGGCCGTAAAGGAGCGCACGCAAGCGCTCGAACAAAGCCGGGAAATGTTCAGGCTCATGGCGGAGAGCACCAAGGCGGTGCCATTCACACTGGATCTCAAGCGCAATTGCTTTCCCTACATTGGTCCGCAGGCCATCGCGGATTCAGGCATTGGGGAGGCGCAATGGAAGCTCCCGGGGGCTTTGGATGTGGTCATGCCCCGGGACACAAACCAGGACATCCGACAGCGCTTCGATGAATGCGAAAACGGCCCGTTCGAATTTGTCACCTCGCTTACCCAACTGGGAGGCTGCCGGACCGAAGTGCGTTGGAACGGCACCTGCGAGCGAGTAGAGGGAACCAAGTACTTGCGAGGCTTGATGCTCGATATCACCGAACTGCGCCGGCTCGGCCGCGAGCTGGCGGCGGCTCAGAAACTCGAATCCATCGGCCGACTGGCCGCCGGTGTCGCGCACGAGATTAATACACCCGTGCAGTTTGTCACCGACAGCGTTCAATTCGTACGCTCCTCGATGACGGATATCGCCGCGGTCGTTCAATCGTACCGTGCACTGCGGCTCGCGCTGCAAACGGGAGGCGACGTTGCGGAGGCGGCGCGCCTAGCCGTTGCCGCTGAAGTGGCAGCCGACATTGACTACATCATCGAGAACGCGCCATTGGCCCTGGACAGCGCTGTCGAAGGCTTGGGAAGAGTCGCAACGATCGTCCGCTCCATGAAGCAGTTCGCCCATCCCGATCAGGCGCAAAAAACCGAAGCCGATTTGAATCAGGCCATCCAGAGCACCATCGTGATCGCCAATAACGAATACAAATATGTGGCGCTGCTCGAAACCGACTATGGCGATCTACCGCCCATTCAATGTTTTCTCGGCGAAATCAATCAGGTCGTGCTCAACTTGCTGGTCAATGCCGCACATGCCATCGGCGATGTCGTCAAGGATACCGGCGGCTTGGGAAAACTCACCGTACGCACTCGGCGCGACGGCAACGAGGTTGAAATCGCGATCAGCGATACGGGCACGGGTATTCCGGAAGCCGCGCGCAGTAAGATCTTCGATCCTTTTTTTACCACCAAAGAAGTCGGCAAGGGTACGGGTCAAGGATTAGCGCTCGCGCGCAGCATCATCGTCAACAAGCACGGCGGAACGATACGCTTCGAAACCGGTGGCAACGGAACGACGTTCTTCATCCGCCTTCCCATTGAGGGGCGCGTCGGTGCCGCCACGCCGCCCATCGTCAAGGCCGCGGCATGAAGATGAGACTTTGAGCCGACCTTGGGTCACCCATACGCGCATGATCCGAATCCCATAGATCAAGGAAGTCATGGAATGAAAATATTACACACCGTCGACCGGTCAGAGTGCGAGCCGCCTGGGCTCGACTCGTCTGCCGAGTGCAGGCGTTCCACTTGATCCAGATTCTATTCGTGGACGACGATAAAAGCGTGCTCGACGGCTTGCGTCGGTCCATGCACAGCATGCGCGCCGAATGGAACATGTCGTTTGCCACGGGCGGCGCTGAAGCGCTTGCGCTGCTGGCCGTGGCGCCGGCGGACGTGGTGGTAACGGATATGCGCATGCCGGGAATGACCGGCCGGGACCTATTGGCCGAGGTTAAGCGCCTGTATCCCCAAGCCGTGCGCTTTATTTTGTCTGGGTATTCTGAATCCAGCAGCATCATGCAAGTGGCCGGAACCGCGCACCAATACCTATCGAAACCCTGCGATGTCGCAACGTTGAAAGCGGCGGTTACCCGCGCTTTTTCGCTGCGCCTTCTGCTGCGCGATGAGCGATTGGTGCGGCGAATCGGTCAAGTCGATACGTTGCCGAGCTTACCGAGCGTGTATCAACGAATACTCGCCTGCTTACGAGCGCCGGAGCCGGATATTGCCGAGGTGGGGCGCATCATCCGCGCCGACATGGTGATGACGGCAATGATCCTCAAGCTGGCGAACTCTGCATTTTTTGGGGTAGGGAAATCATTCAAAACCGCGGAACGCGCGGTCTCGTTCCTGGGACTCGACACGATCGGTGGATTGGTCCTGGGCCATAGCCTATTCAAGGAGTTCGCAGCCGCCGAGCTCGGCGGACTTAACTTGGAACAGCTATGGCAACACAGTCTTCTTACCGCGGCCGGCGCCCGCGCGTTGGCGCTGCATGAAGGATGGGAAACCCCCCGGGCCGAGGAGGCCTTCCTCGCCGGCGTGCTGCACGATTTGGGCAAGTTGGTTCTTGCCACCCGGCCGGGTCCGGCCGGCGAGATAAGCAGTGAGGGTTCTTCGAACGATCATGCCGAGGCGGGAGCCTACCTGTTGGGTTTGTGGGGATTTTCCGATCCGCTCATCGAGGCAATCGCTTTTCATCACACGCCGAGCAAAGCCGCGGCGCCGGGATTTGACCTTACCGGTATTCTGCACGTGGCAGATCGACTGGCGCACATGACAAACCCAACCGACGAAATCGAGTTCGAACCTGGCTACTTGGACTCGGTTGGAATGTCCACGCACGTGGGCAGCTGGCTTTCCCTCATTACCAAAGCGGCCGCTTAGCAAAAATGAAGCGGGCTCCCAGACACACGCTCGGCGATTCCTCCGCAAGGCCATACCGTGAAAAATAGAAGAGTATTGTTCGTGGACGATGAGTCCAACGTCGTGGACGGCATCAAGCGCATGCTCCGTAAGACTTTCGAGGTGCACACCTCGACGAATCCCCAGGAAGCGCTGGTCATGCTTCAGGCCGAACCCGACTTTGCGGTGGTCGTTTCCGACATGCGCATGCCGCAGATGTCCGGGGTGGACTTCTTACTCGGCGTCAGGAAGGTGAAGCCCGACACGATTCGCATCATGTTGACCGGCAATCTGGATCAACAAACTGCGGCGGCTGCTGTCAACGACGGCGAAGTATTCAAATTCCTGAATAAGCCCTGCGAGGAATCCGCGCTGACCAACGTCTTGGAACAGGCGCTACGGCAATATCAACTGCTTACCGCGGAACGCGAGCTATTGACCCGCACGCTGCAAGGTAGCATCAAAGTGCTGCTCGAGGCGCTCTCGATCGCGAAGCCCGAGATCTTCGGGAGCACGGACCGGATCGAACGCACCTGTTCGAAGCTCTCGGAAGGTTTGGCCGGCATCGATGCGTGGGAAATGCGCGCCGCCGCTCGCTTGTCGCGCTTGGGCTGCGTTGGATTGTCGGGTCAAACGCTCAAGAACGTCGCCGGCGGCGACACATTGGGCGCCAAAGAACGCGCGGAATTCGAGGCGCACCCGCAAGCGGGGGCAAAACTGATAGGCGAGATTCCACGACTGGAACGGGTCGCCGAGAGCATTTTGTATCAGCTCAAGAACTTCGATGGTTCCGGCGTTCCCGCCGATTCACGTAGCGGACAAGACATACCCTTGGGCGGCCGAGTTTTGCGGTTGGTGCTCGCTTTCGACCAATTACAAACCCGCGGCGCGACCGACGCTCAAGCGCTCACACTTCTGCGCGGCAAAACTGGCCGCTTTGATCCGGCGCTCACCGATCGACTGGCGCAGATTTGCTCGGTCTCCGCCCCCACCCCCTTTCGCGTAGCACCGAATAAAGTCAAAAACGGCATGACCATCGCCGAAGACGTGCAAAGCACCAAGGGCATTTTACTCGTGTGCCGCGGCCAGGCGGTGACTTCAGCCATCGAACGGCACCTGCAGCATTTTCACGAACTCGGGACGCTGACGGACCCTATTCTCGTGACGATGGCCGCCTAGGCTCGCAATGGCACAGGTGCCAAACGCGGCGCCTGCCGCACGCGGCGCGCGTATCGATTTGCAAAAATCGGACGCCCTATATCGTGTCACTTTTGACCAAGCGCCCATTGGAATTGCCTACTCGGATCGAGACGGCAGATTCCTGCGCTGCAACGCTTCGTTCTGCGCACTGCTGGGATTTGCTGCGGAAGAGCTAACTCAAAGGACCATCGCGGAACTCACGTACAGTGATGATGTCGCGTTCACGGCGACGGAGCTAAAACGCCTATGGTCCGGAGAAATCGAGGCGTTGGATCTTGAAAAGCGTTACATCCGCAAAGACGGCAGCGCATTGTGGGTTCGCGTGAGCGTAGCGCTGGTCAGCGTGGAAGGTGCCGCGCCTCAATATTCGGTCGAATTCCTGCGCGACATTACTCTTCGCAAAGAAATGGCGGCGACGCTGCGGCAGCATCAGGGCTTGCTCGAAAACGCCGTCATGGAACTGAAAACGAGCGGCGATAAGTACCGGATGCTGATCGAGAATACCAGCGCGGTGCCGTGGGAGTTGGATCGGCAAACGGGACGGGCGATTTATGTCGGTCCGCAGATAAAGTTGATCTTCGGGCCTGCTCTGTACGATCCGAATGAGATTGAATTTATTGAGTTGCTGCATGAAGGCGACCGGGAGAAATTCCTGGGCTTCATCAAGACGTTCGGCAGCGCCGATTCAGCTGCCGACGATCACATCGACAGCCGCATGATAGCTGCCGACAAGAAAATCAAGCAGATACGAAGCTACATCGCCGTACAGTCGAGTCAGACGGACGCGAGCCGTGTATGGGGCATCAGCTTCGACATTACCAAGCAGAAGCAGCTCGAGGCCGAATTGGTGCAAGCACAAAAGCTCGAGTCCATCGGCCAGCTCTCCGCCGGAATCGCGCACGAGATCAATACGCCGACCCAGTTCATAGGCAACAACATAGGTTTTCTCAAAGATGCCGTGACCGACATTTTTGGGTTTTTTGCTCGTGTGTCCTCAATGATATCGGAAAGTAGCGACGGCAACCTGTGCGCCGCCGAGATCAAATCAGCGCTGCACGCTGTCGACGTGGCCTATCTGCAGATGGAAGTGCCACGGGCGATCGAACAATCAGCCGAGGGCATCGATCGCATCAAGAACATCGTCGGGGCGATGAAGGAGTTTTCTCATCCGGCTGTGGATAGGACGCTTGTCGACATCAATAGGGCGATCGCCAGCACCATTATTGTCGCGAGCAATGAATGGAAATATGTTGCGCAGATGAATACCACGTTCGACGCTGAGCTTCCCAAGGTTCCGGTGATGCCGGGCGCATTTAATCAAGTGATTCTCAACATCATCGTCAATGCCGCCCATGCGATCGCGGACGTGCCGCGCGAAGCGAGTGCGGGTTTGGGTACCATTTCGATCTCCACTCATGGTTTCCAGAGCTGGGCCGAAATCCGCATTCAAGACAGCGGCTGCGGAATGCCTGCGGAGATTCGCGATCGGATATTCGACCCGTTCTTTACAACCAAGGCAGTGGGTAAGGGCACCGGCCAAGGTCTCGCGATCGCGCACGATGTCATCGTCAATAAGCACGGCGGCTCGATCGCGGTAGAGAGCCAGCCGGGTGCGGGAACCACGTTCACCCTGCGCCTGCCGCTCGATGCGGCGATGGACGAAGGCTTCAACTTGTAGGTGCGCAGCGGTTACCTTGCACACCACGCGCGGACCTGTTCCGCCTTGAGGAACTCTTCGGCCCCCGCGCCGCGGAGCAGGGCCAGCTTGGCGAGTTGACCCGCTTCGCTGCAGGTATCCGCGTACACCGTCACGGATCGGGGTGCGTCGGCGATGGGCCAGCCGGTGGTGGGATCAAGCACATGTCCATATCGCTTCGCGTCCTTGATCAGATAGCGGTAGGTGTCGCCGCTCGTGGCAAGGGCGCCTCGCGAAAGCTCGAGCATCCCGGCGGCGGCCCCGGGACAGTCAACGTTCTCGATTGCCACGTGCCAATGGCTGCCATCGCGCCTCGGGCCGGAAACTTTGAGGTCGCCGCCAAGATTCACCAGCAATGGCTCGTCAGTGAACTCGCTGGCCAGAGCCAAGGCGCGATCGACGGCATATTCTTTGCCGATCCCGCCAAAATCAATTTCCATACCAACGCCCAAGCGCAGAAACGGCCTGTTCCAGGTCGCCCGGTGCCAGCCGACGCATTTGAGTGTCTGGCGTACTTGGTCCTGGGTCGGAACTACTCCCGAACCGTCAAATTTCCATACTCTACGCAGCGCCCCCGAAGTGATGTCGAATCGCCCTTGGCTCAAGTGGTAGCACAACACCGAATAATCGATCAGATCCGCCGTTTCCGCATCGACTTCCATTTCCTCGCCAGCGTTCTCGTTGAGCGTGGTCACGACACTCGGGCGGTAGCGCGAAAACTTCGCCTCGATGCGCAGCGCCTCGGCCTTGACGATGTTTCCTGCGGCGGCGCCCACGAGCGGGTCGGCGGTGTCGACCAATACCAAGCACGGACTTGCCATCGCCGTGAAGGTCGTTGAAACATCACGGTGTTCTGCCGCCGGGTGAGACCGCGGCGATGCGAAAGTCTCCGACGATCTTTCAGAACGCATAGCTGTAGCCCAAGAGCACCGTGAAGGCCTTGAGATCGGGAAACAGATTTTGCTGCTTCAGCTGGCCGATCGCATACGAGGGCGATCCATTGCCGCGTTGGTCGTAATACTCCACACGTAGGTTGAGTTCAGAGCCTCTATTAAGCGGCATTCCGAACTTCAGGCCATAGGTTTGCGCATTGAACTTGGCGAGGCGCGTATCGGCCGAAGCATATTGCGGCAGCGCTTCACCGGCCACCAGATAGTAGTGGAAAAAGTCGGCGGCGCCTTGGTTGTAATAGCGAAAGTGCGGCTCGAGATAGTACTCCTGCGTGATTTGGTAGCGGTAGCGAAGATCCGCGGTCACGGACTTGATTCCCCAATCGTCTTTGTAACCGCGGAGCGAGACCGCAATGACGTCGCTGGGTAGGTGGATTTTGTTTTCCCAGAACACGCTTTGCTTGCGCCGCGATTCCGGCCTGCTCTCGTAGAGCTGCGCCGTGGGCTGGCCACTGATGGGGTCGACCACGGAAATGATTTTGTAGGGATTGTTTTGATAGCCATGCGAATCCGCATACGAATAGCTCAACGTCGAAAGCCATTGCCGGCTCATGACCTGGGTAATTCCGAGGACGGCATCAACCTCATGCCGGGTCGCGTCAGGACCTTTGAAGTCGCCGCTCATCGCGGTGAGCGGGGTAGGTGTCCCGCCCACCGGAAATGACAGATCGGACTCGTAGTTCACGCCCGCGCTCAACGTGGTGTTGTGTGCGTTGAAGTCCTTGGATAGCCCTAAGCTGGCGCTCGCGGAGCGATAATCGTATTCGTGCGAATAGGCCACTCCGCCGTCGAGCTTGAGTGTTGAGGTGAGCGCCTGGTCCCAACCGACATGGCCGGCCACGCGGGTATCATGAAACGAAGGGTCGAGCGGATACGTGTTCGCAGGCACGATGGACGTCGCTGCAAGGGTTTCGGTCTTCGCACCGCTTGGCGGCGGCAACAGCACGACCGTCGCACCGCCCGAGGACGTGGTGAGGGGCACCGGCGTGCCCACAGGGACGATCTTGTAAGGACGAATGTACGTCTGCGGCTGTGTCGAGGGCACCGCCCCGTACGGCGTAGGTCCCGTGAGTGAGTCAAAGACGAAGCCCAGAGACAGCGTGCTGTCTTCGTTGATCTTTTGAGCGACGTTCAACTCAGGTTCAACGGCTTGCACCCTGCCGGTCTCGTGGTAGTAGAGAACGCCTGAGTCCACGCTGGTGGCGGGTGGCTTGGCCGGCGCCTCCTGCGCTTTGGCCGCGCCGTTCGCGAGCAGACCGGCCGCCGCCACCTTCAGTGCCTGCCGCAAGGTCGGAGCCCCCGTGGCGCCGTTTGCTTTCAATTGCATCCGCAGCCACCTCCGGCAAAGCTGCGACCGCCGCTGGAAGCCTCCTTGCTGAAGTAAATGTGATCATCCATGCCGCTCTGCAAGGGATAGGCGTCCACCTGCATCGCTCGCTCGGCAAGCAGGTCATGATCCCAAGGTTTAGCCCCTAACGAGGCGCAACCCGTGCCCGCGCCGGCGATCAGGAGGAACAGCAGGGTCCACTTAGGTCGAAGGTTCACTGATGAGTGTTTGCAGATGCTCTGCATAGGTTTCCTTCCTCTTGGCTGAAAAACCGTCGTGATGGAAGCGCACCTTGCCCGCACGATCGATGAGCACTGCGCTCGGCATGCCAACCACCTGGTAGGCAGCGGCGATCTCGCCGCGGGGGTCATAGATGATCGGAAAATTTCCCGGGGTTGCGCTTAAAAATCGCTCCGCGCGCTGGCGGTCGTGATCCACGTTCACCGCGATCACGACGAGGTTCTGTGCCCCATATTCATGCACCAAATCCCCGAGCCACGGAAAAGACTCGCGGCACGGGGTACACCAGGACGCCCAGAAGTCTAGGTACACGACTTTGCCGCGGTAAGCGCTCAAGTCCAGATTCTCGGCGAGAGCGCTGCCGCCCGGCATCATGCTAAAAAAAGCACCGAACAGAATGGTGTGCACGACCCAAGGAGGAGTCGTTGCAACCCGTCTGCGGCACCAACGGTACGCGGTGAACATGGACATCCCTAAACCATTACGTCAAGTACAGACGTGCTTTGCCATCCGAAGTTCAACTTTGCACCACAAAGTGAATGAAGTCGAGGAGCGTCGCCTACGCGCGACAGGGGGCCGAATCGTGTAGGACGGCGGCCGCAGCCCGAGCTTCCTTGCCGTGCCTGCCGCACGCGTGCACTATCGCCGGACAGACAAAAAGCGGCGATTGGGCGCCATGAAGGAAAATCAAACGGGCACGGAAGGCGCGAAGGCCGGCAATTCCGCGGACAATCGTCTCGATTCGTGGAAGCGAATAGCGACGTATCTGAAGCGCGACGTCACGACCGTGCAGCGCTGGGAACGACGTGAGGCCATGCCGGTGCACCGGCACCAGCACGCCAAACAGGGTTCCGTTTACGCCTATCGGTCCGAACTCGATGCTTGGTGGGCCAACCGCCACACGCGGCTGGCGGGCGAGGACGCGCCCTCGCCGACGCGAATGCGAACTCGCTCCTCGGCGTTGATCCGGCAGTTATCGCTGGCGCTGACGTTGCTGCTGGTGATCGGTGTCTTGGCCTGGTACGCGCGGCATGCAGGGTTCTTCTGGCAAAATCCCCTGGCGGAGGTCAAGGTCACTCGCCTCTCGGACTTTGGCACTGAACGGGCGGCCGCGATCTCGCGCGACGGCCAGTTCGTCGCCTTTCTCGCTGAACGCGGCGCTCAGATGGATGCCTGGTTGACGAAAACCGGCAGCAATCGCTTCCGCAATCTGACCGAGGGGAAATTTCCGCAGCTGACCAACCCGTCCATCCGGCCCCTCGGGTTTTCCCCTGACGGCTCTCTGGTGTCCATTTGGACACGCAATGCGGACGGCGCCCGCCCTCAAGACTTCAAGCTGGTGGCCGCGCCGACGGCGGGCGGCCCGCTCGGGCTTTACATGCCGGAAGCCGCCGAGTTCGATTGGTCTTCGGATGGAACGCAGCTGGTATTCCATACGACCGCACCCGGGGACCCGCTTTTCGTGCGCGCCGCGGCCGAGGCCGTCGCACGACAGATATACGTCGCCGAGCCCGGTGTGCATTGCCACTTCCCGACCTGGTCGCCCGACGGTCAGTTTATATACTTCATCCGCGGCGAACCGCCGGCGCACTGGGACATCTGGCGCCTGCGGCCCTCCGGGGAAGGGATCGAGCGACTCACCTTTCACGATACGGAAGTCAGTTACCCCGTGCTGATTGATGCGCACACATTGCTGTACCTGGCCATCGATGCGGACGGGTCCGGACCCTGGCTGAACGCAATGGATGTGAGGCAAAAACGCACACACCGTGTCAGCATGGGCCTGGAAAGGTATACATCCCTGGCCGCAAGCTCGAACGGGATGCGGCTTGTTGCCACGATCGCCAACTCCCATTCAGACTTGTGGCGCGTGACCATCAGCGGCGGCGGACCGCCACAAAGCACCGCGTTACCCGTGACCCCTGCCGCGCAAAGCGCCGCCCGTACGCCGCGCTTCGGTCTGGGCTATGTGGTGTATGTGTCGAGCGGCGGCGGACGTTCCGAAATCCGCAAACTGGCGAATGGAGCGGAAACGGATCTCTGGCAAGACGCATCTGCTGGGCGCATTGGGGCGCCGGCGATTGCGCCCGACGGCCGGCGCATCGCGTTTTCGGTCGAGCGAAATGACTCAACGCAGTTGTACGTTATCGACAGCGACGGCGCGAACGCGAGAGTGATTGCCGATAACTTGCCATTGCGCGGCGAACTAGCTTGGGCTCCCGACTCGCAATCCCTGGTGAGCGCGATCGTGCGCAATGCTGAGCCGCGCCTTGCAAGAATATTTCTGGATGGCAAGCCGCCGCAGCCAATGGCCTCAGAGTATTCCCTGAATCCAGTCTGGTCGGACGACGGCAAGTATCTGTTTTATTCGGGCGCGGATGTGGGCACAAATTTCCCGCTGCGGGCTCTGGGCCCTGATGGCAGGCCTTACGGAATGCCCACCCTCATCTTGACTCGCGGCGCACGTCGCGTCGCATTTTCGCGCAGCTCAGGATCGCTCATCGTTCTGCGCGGCGAGATCGGCCATAAGAACTTCGTGCTGTGGGATCCTAAAAGTGGAGCAGAGCGGCAACTCACTGATCTACCCGGCAATTTCGCCATCGGTGATTTCGACGTGTCACCCGACGGGCAAGAGATCATCTTCGACCGGGTGCAGGAAACTTCCGGCATCGCGCTGATCGAGCGCCCGGGCTGATATTCGTGCACACGCAGTCATCGAGGGAGTCATCGGGCGAATCGAGGGGGTCATCCGAGCCTCGTGATTGGCGCGTATTGGCGGGCATTGGCGCCTCGCTGCACAGCCTTGTAGACTGGCCTCGAATTGACGAGGGGCCTCAATGGTTCGCTATTATTTTTATCAAGCGGATTTCTTCGTCGCCGACACCTCGAATCCGCTGAACAACCGCGAAGGCGGGACGCACGGGATCTGGGTGGTCGAAGACGACAGTTCTCCCGACGTGATCCTCGCTGCCATCGAAAAGTGGTTGTACGAGCAGCGCGATGAGCCGGCGCAAAACGCGCCGCAGGCAGCCGGTCGAGCCACCGCGGCCACGGTGTCTTTCGTGATCCGGCAATTTAACAATATAAGTTAGGCCGCTCTGCTGATCACGGTGCGCAACTACGCCGCTGACAAGCGATCGCGCCTCAGTGACCCATGCCGGGTCAAGCCCGACGGGCACGGAAACTGGCTCTGCGCTATATTCCAGCAGCGATGTCGTGGGGATTTGTAGAATGGACAAGCTAGAGACCGATAAGGCCGCTGATGTGGCCCTAATCCTTGCGGCAGCCACTGCCGGAGACCGCTCCGCAATCGACCAGATCTATGCGATTCTTTATCCTGAGTTGCGTGCACTCGCGCATCGACGGGTCCGCGGCTCTCAGAATGCAGTGGTGCTCGATACCACGTCGCTGGTGCACGAATCCTATTTGCGCTTTGCCAAGGCCGGCAAGATTGCCGTCCAAAACCACAAGCAATTCCTTGCCTATGCGGCGCATGTGATGCGGTCGGTAGTGGTGGACTATGTGAGGCATGCGCAGACGCAGCGCCGGGGAGGCGGGAGCGTGCAAGTCACCTTGGATACGAATCTTGCCGAGTCCATCGAATCACCGGCCGATGAAATCATGCGGGTGAATGACTTGCTGAATGAGTTGGCCGCGGTGGATGAGCGGCTGGTCAGCGTCGTTGAAATGCGTTATTTCGCCGCCCTCGAAAACGACGAGATCGCCGAATGCCTCGGCGTGACCGACCGCACGGTTCGTCGCGATTTGGAAAAGGTGCGCCTGTTACTGCTCGATGCAGTCTAATGAAGCGCACGGCCGGCGAGTATGCCCTCCTGCTCGGCCTCTTGGACGAGGCACTTGATTTACCGCCCGAGGCGCGCGACCGTTGGATCGACACACTGCCGGGATCTCCTGACTTGAGGCCCACCTTGCGGCGGATGCTGTCGGCAACCTCCGCACCCGAAACATCAGATGTCATCAACTTGATGCGGCCGATTGCCGCGGCCGTACATGCAGCCGCGGCGCAGCCCGACGCGTCGGAGTTGCAGGCGGGCGAGCACATCGGCCCTTACGAACTTGTGCGCGAAATCGGCCGCGGCGGCATGGGCTTCGTGTGGCTGGCAAATAGAGCTGACGGCGCATTCAAACGCTCCGTCGCCTTGAAGCTACCGGTCGTGACATGGGGCGGCCGCTTGGGCGAGCGCATGGCGCGCGAACGAGACATTCTGGCGGCACTCGAGCATCCGCACATCGCCCGTTTCTACGACGCCGGGGTCGATTCGATGGGTCGCCCGTTCATGGCAATGGAGTACGTCGAGGGTCAGGCCATCGACGTGTACTGCCGCGACCGGCAGCTTTCGATGCGCGATCGTCTCGGACTGGTTCTCGATGTCGCCAAGGCGGTGGCCTACGCCCACTCGAAGCTGGTGATCCACCGCGATCTCAAGCCCCCCAATATGTTGGTCACGGCCGAGGGCGCCGTTCGACTGCTTGATTTCGGGATTGCGAAGCTCGTCGAAGGGGAGTCCATCGAGAACGCCAAGGCAACGCAATTCTCCGGACGGCTACTCACCCCCGACTACGCTTCTCCCGAGCAGATCCGGGGCGAAGGCATCGGCACCGCCACCGATGTTTATTCGCTCGCGGTGGTGACGTATGAGCTGCTCACCGGCACGCGGCCCTATCGGCTGAAGCGCGCCAGCATCGCCGAACTGGAAGAGGCCATCGCGGAGGTGGATCCGCGGCTAGCCAGCGATGCGGCGGGTGACAAATTGCGTCGGCGCCAGCTGCGCGGCGATCTCGACGCGATATTGAACAAGGCGATGAAGAAGAACCCGGCCGATCGCTACGGCACGGTGGATGCGTTTGCGACTGATTTGCAGCGCTACCTGGCCGGCGAAACCGTGCTCGCACGCCCGGATCGGGCCTGGTACCGGCTGCGAAAGCTTGCCGGCCGCCATCGGGTGGCATTGGGCGCCACGTCCGCCATCGTCTTGGCGCTGGTCATCGCAACATCGGTGTCGCTGATTCAGGCGCACGAAGCGAGGCGGCAAGCGGAGCGCGCCACGGCCATCAAGAACTTCCTGCTGCACGTTTTTACGGCGGGGGACAGGCGTGCGGCCGGTACCAAACCGCCTGGCGAGGTGACGGCGCTCGAGTTACTCGATGAGGGCAGCGCTGAACTGTTAGGCGCGCTCGATACCCAGCCCGGGGTAAAGATGGAGCTCATCGAGGACATGGCGGATATCTATGAAATCATGGACGCCCTGGACAAAGAGGTCGCGCTTTACCGCGAAGGGGTCCGCCTAGCGGATCAAAGCTACGGTCCCAACAGCCCGCAGAAAGCAAAATTCCTCGCATTGATCGCAGGCGCCTGGTCCTTTGCCGGGAGGTGGGCCGACAGCGAGGGCGCCGTGACAGAGGCGGAACAGGCCTTCGACGCCAGTGGCGATCACGACTCTCTCTACTACGCGCAGTTGATGAAGGTCAAAGGCAACTTGTTGCGCCGGCATGGACCGCGCTCGGCGCGCGAGGCACGCGATGCGTTGCAGAAAGCGGCCATCCTTTTGGCCCGCTACCCCAAGGACGAAGGTTATGACGGGGCCTTGATGTATCTTGCCGGCGCAGACGCGGCGCTCGATGACATGGATGCGGCCAAGAAAGTTGCGGACCAGGCGGTCGAGTTTGCGCGCACCCTCAAAGGCGATGCGTCTGAACTCGCCCATTCGACTTCGCTGCGCGCATCCGTGCAAGACCAGCTTGGCACGGTGGACGGCGCCGAAAAAGATTACAACGACGCCTCACAGCTGTACGCCGCCAGCGTTGGCAAGGCCCATTTCTTCTATTTACAGAACGAAAATCTACGCGGTCAGATGCTGCATCTCGATGGGCGCCGCGATGAGGGATTGCGCCTGCTCGAGACAACTACCGCGCAAATCAGGTCGGTGCGTCCGCAGAGCAACACGCTTGCCAACAGTCTGGTTCGCCTGACAGAAGCCTACCTGCGCGACGGCGCGTTCGACGAGGCCCATCGCAGCATCAGCGAGGCACTCGAGCTTAAGCCGACGCAGCAGAACGTGAACCTACTCAGCCGCGCGCGGCTGGATGACATCCACGGTCTGATTGGCTTGGGCAGATTTACCGATGCGATCGCGCAATTGCACGAGGCGCAACGAGCTGTGCAGACTGATGGCGATCCAAACGGCTTCATGGCGTTGGAATTGGAATCAGCACTTGCGGAGCTAGCCCTGGCGCAACATGACTATTTGGCCGCACAACGCCGAATCGGTGCCGCAATATCCGCATCGACGGGTGAGACGCGGCGCATGCGCATTCAACGAGCGAGGTTGCTGCTGTTGTCGTCGCGGATTGCCAAGGCTCTCGGCGAATTCCCCGCCGCGGCGGCGAGCGCGGCGGCGGCACGAGAAATCGACGATGCAGCAGATATCAAGCGCGATGCGTTTCTGCGCTCGGAGGTCATGGCCAGCGATAGTGAATCGCGTTGTTTGCAATCGCCTTCCCCGGAGGCCGCGGCATCGCTGGAGCAGGCGCTGAGCGCACGCGAGAACATCGTGCGCGCCGGCAGCCCTTTGATCGCGGATGTCCAAATGCAAATGGCGCGATGTGCGCTTGCGCTAGGGCAGGTTGCCCGCGCCAAGGATCTGGTCGCGCAAGCCGCGCGCACTGTCGATGCGGCTATCCCTGCGCCTCGTTAAGGCCAGCATTCCCTGACCGGTTGGGCCTCTGCAGTCAGGGATGGAGGGCGTGAGGGCACCGCTTTAACCGGAAATGCTGCGAACGCCTCGATATTCTGTTAGCGTACTGAACTAATTCGACGGCGACTGTCCTAACAAATTCGATGAAACACGTGGTGAAACTGCTTGGCCTCTTGCTGCTGCTGATCGTCGCACAGCAGGGTGCCGTGGTTCACGAACTCAGCCACGTTTCCGATGGCAGCAATGCCCTCAATGCTTCCTCGAGTGTCCTCGATTCATCTTGTGCGCAGTGCCCGGGCTTCGCCCAGGTCGTCTCGCCGGCATTTAGCCATGCGTTTCCTGTTCCCTCGCTGATTCGAAGCGCTTATGAGCTGAGCGCCGAGCCGATTTATGCCGCCATCGACACGGCGGTTCCTCGGCCCCGCAGCCGCGGTCCTCCGGTCTAAAACTTAAAAGTCGTTTGCGTTTTGAGCCGCACGCCATCGGTAGCGGTTTTCAATGAACTTTAAGTTTTTCGGAGACTCTTCATGTCCAGATTTCCAGCCTTCGCAATGCGCTACCGTGTTGCCGCAGGGCTCGCGCTCGTTGCCGCCGGTTCCGCGGCTTTCGCCGATTCCCCCGACCCGGCCGCTGTTGGCGACCCCGCCGGCTCGCCGAGCGTCGAACAAATCGTGGTGATCGCGCAGCGCTTGAACGAGGGGCGCGCGAATATTCAGACACAGACCGGGGCCTCGACCTACGTCATCGATCAAGCCGCCATCAACGCGGCTCCCGGCGGCGATAACCAACTCCTCAACCAAGTCATCATGCAGGCGCCGGACGTGGCGCAGGACTCCTTCGGGCAGTTCCATGTGCGCGGCGAACATAACGGTCTGCAGTATCGATTGAACGGCATCATTCTGCCGGAGGGCATCAGCGTCTTCGGCCAGTCGTTGGATCCCAGGCTCATCTCTTCGGTGTCGCTGGTTACCGGCGCGCTGCCTGCGGAGTATGGTCTACGCACGGCGGGTATCATCGATTTGAAAACCAAAAGCGGAATCATCGATCCGGGCGGTACCGTGTCCATCTACGGGGGCAGCCACGGAGAGGTACTGCCGAGCATCAACTACGGCGGCTCATTCGGCAACATCAATTACTTCGTGTCAGGCGATTTTTTGCGCAATGATCTGGGTATCGAATCGCCCGACGGCCGATCCAATCCCATCCACGATCACACCACCCAATATCACGGGTTTGGGTATTTCGAAGATATTTTGGATGAGAACAATCGCTTGAGCCTGGTCTTGAGCTCTTCGGTGGGAAAATTTCAGATTCCCGACCAGGCCGGGCTGCAGCCCGGGTTTACCAATGCGGACGGATCGCCGCTGCGGGTCAATGGCCAAACCAGCTTTCCCAGTGAAAATCTCAACGAGAATCAGCGCGAGCTGAACCACTTCGCGATCGTCAGCTGGCAGCATTCGCAAGGGCCCTTGGACGTGCAGACCTCCGCGACCGCGCGCTATTCGAGCTTGACCTTTACGCCCGATCCCACCGGCGACCTGCTTTACAACGGCATCGCCGAAAATGCCTATAAGCAAAATGTTGCCTATGCTCTGCAATCGGACGCCGCGTATAAGCTCAACGATACGCATACGGTGCGCGCCGGCCTCTTCGTACAGAGCGATCACTCCAAGAGCCTGACCAGTTCTCAGGTCATTGCCCTCGACGCCAATGGCAATCAGACCAGCGATGTGCCTGAGACCGTCGTCGATAACACCGGCAAGACCGAATGGATTGAGAGTGTGTATCTGCAGGACGAGTGGAAAATCCTGCCCGCCGTGACCGTGAATTACGGCCTTCGCTACGACCGCTTCACCGCATTCACGAGCGCCCACCAGGTGAGTCCCCGCGTCAATGTCGTGTGGCAAGCCCTGCCCGATACCATCGTGCATGGCGGCTATTCACGCTATCTGTCCCCGCCGCCGTTTGAATTGGTGGGCAGTGAGACCGTGAGCAAATTCGCAAATACCACCGCTGCGCCGGCGGTGACGACCTTCGATACCCCGCAAGCTGAACAGGCCAACTACTACGATTTGGGTGTGCAGCAAACCATCACGCGCGAGCTCACGGTGGGCCTCGACACTTACTACAAGCAATCCCACAATTTAATCGATGAAGGCCAGTTCGGCGCACCCATCATTTTGACGCCGTTCAATTACGCCCAGGGCAAGCAGTACGGCGCCGAGTTGACGGCCAACTACGTGCGGGACCCCTTCACGGCGTACCTGAACTTGGCCGGCCAAAGTGCCAAAGGCAAGACCTTCACGTCGTCGCAGTTCAATTTCTCGCCCGATACAATCGCCTATGTGGCCGACCACTACATTCACCTGGATCACGAGCAGCAGTTCACCGCGTCCGGCGGGGTTTCATACCTGTGGCGGGATACACGTTTCAGCGGCGATTTACTGGTCGGCTCCGGGCTGCGCGCCAGCGAAGTGTTGCCCGACGGCAGCGTCATTCCGAATGGGGCGCATTTACCCTCGTACACCCAAGTCAACTTGGGGTTGAATCACGTGTTTCACATTCCCAACGCCGGCACGCTCACCGCGCGTTTCGACGTGATCAACGCGTTGGACAAGATCTACGAGATCAGAAACGGCACGGGCGTCGGCGTGGGTGCACCGCAGTTTGGACCGCGGCGCGGGTTCTTCGTGGGCCTGTCGAAGTCGATCTAGTGCAGGGGAACGACTTCCACCGTCAGATGCGAAAGAATCTTGAAGCGAGCGAGACGCTCGCGGTAATAGTTCGAGTCGCGATCACCGGTGGTCGCCACGCAAAGAATTGCCGCCAGATGCCCGGGTCCCACGCGCCACAAGTGCAAGTCGTCGAGCCGATCGCCCTCTGATTCGACCGCCTGGCGCAGCTTGTTGCTGAGCTCGCGGTCCGGATTCATGTCGAGGAGAATTGCGCCGGTGTCGCGAACGAGCGCATACGACCAGCTGGCGATCACGCAGGCGCCGATCATGCCGGCCAGCGGGTCCATCCACAGCCAACCAAATACCCTGGCGAGGACGAGACCGATGATTACCAGCATGGAAACTGCGGCATCGGCGAGCACATGAACTACCGCCGCGCGCATGTTGTTGTCGCGATGCGCGCCGGCGTGTCCGTGGTGATGTTCTTCAAAGACCGCTTGGTGATCACCATGGGCGCGCATGTGGACTCGCGTGGTGAACGCGTGCGGCTCCGGAATCTCCTCCACCGATTCGAGATAGCCGCCCCGGTCCCGCAGTTGAAAGACCTGACGGCTGCCGTCCGGACGCAGCGTTTCGATCGTCGTGTCGGCAGGCAGGATTAGATTCTCGCCCTGCAATCGAAACCGCGGCGGAACCCCGTCTTCGTGGATTTCGATCAGCAGCGCACCGCCCGCTGCCGCGATACGGTGCTTTTCTACTCCCGCATCCGCATGGCCATGATCCCCATGGCCGCGGCCCTGATCTCCATGGGCGTGATGGTGACCGCCGCCGCTCAGCAGCCAGGCGCTGATCACATTCACCGCCAACCCTAAGCAGGCGATGGGGATGGCCTCGGCGAAATGAATCGGCACCGGATGGAATACGCGCGACAGCGACTCATAGCCAATCAAGATCGCGATCATTGCGAGCACGATGGCGCTTGTGAATCCCGCTAGATCGCCGAGCTTGCCCGTGCCGAATGTGAATCGGCCATCGCGCGCGTGCTTTCTCGCATAGCTGTAGGCGAGCGCCGCGAGCAACAAGGCCCCGGCATGGGTACTCATGTGCAGACCGTCGGCCACCAAAGCGATGGAGCCGAAGAGAATTCCGCCGACGATTTCGCCCGCCATCATCAAGCCGCACAAGACAATGACAGCCCAGGTTTTGCGTTCGCTGCGCTCGTGGTCGGCCGCGAGGAACACGTGATGGTGGGAGAAGGCCTTTTGCACGCTGCGCTCGCTCACGGGTTACGCTATTTGATGTACGCGTGAACGACGTCGATCAACTGCTCGGCAGCCTCCGACAATGAACCCGAGGATCGGTGCTTGGCCGCGACGAAGTGTTCACGCACGTGATCTTCCATGACCTCCGCCATCAGGCTCGAAGTCGCGCCTTTGACGCCGGCAATCAGGTGCATGACCTTGTCGCAACCCAACTCCTCCTCGAGCGCTCTTTCGATCGCTTCGACCTGCCCACGCAGGCGCCGTACGCGGATCAGAAGTTTGTGCTTTTCGCGAACGGTGTGCGTCATGACGCAAGTATACATGGGGTGGGGGGGTATATCATAGGGGGATCCCCCTATGAGAGCGCAATGCCAGGTCCGGGTGCAGGGGCCGCGCTACAAGGAGTGAGCTGCGCACGGGTCGGCCCCATCTTAGTATGCTACAAGAGGGGGCCACGATAGCGTAGCTTCGGGGTTTCCGTTCTCTTGTCATGCCAGGCAACACAACACCTTTTGGGGTCGCTAACTCGGACCGGATTGCACTGACGGTTCTGCTGAGCGCGAGTGTGGCTGTGGTCGGCGCGTTCTTGGTTGCCCGTGTCACCAGCGACCCAGCCGTCGTGCATTTACTTGATTACCTGCATTGGACGATTGCCTACGCCGCTGCTGCCGCTCTGTCGTGGCTGGGTGTGAAAGCGGCGAGTAGTAGTGACCGTTTCGCGCGTCGCTGGTTTGCATACGGTCTCAGCTCATCACTTCTGGGTCAGCTGCTTCTTGATGTGCAGGCGATCACGCATTCGACCCTGATTCCCAACCTCTCCGACGCGTTATTTCTAGGTCTCGGCCCCTGTTGCGTCATGGGCCTGATTGATGCTCTGCGAACGCACGGACCCATCGATCGCCGACCTTTCGTGCTTGATATCACCGCACTTGGACTGGTGATCCTGACCTTGACGTTAGACCTCTATTTGCCACAGCGCGAGACGATGAGTCTCGTGGAGCTCAGCATTGTCGTCATCTATCCGATAAGTCTTATGACGCCTGCCTGCGTGGGTGCCGTGCTGGCCCCCACGTTGCGGTTGCGATTGGACTATCGATGGACTCTCTTTTCATTCGCTACGGCTCTGAACGGCGCGTTTTGGATGGCATGGAATTCACAATCCGTCAGCACCTCTCTGCAAGGCGCCACATGGCTAAACCTAGGTTTTTCTGGTGCCGCGCTGGCGATGGGTTACGGCGCCTTTTTGTGGCATACCGAAACACGCAAAGACGTGACTTGGCAACGGCGCTGCGAAGCGGTGTTGCGGCTGATTCCATTGTTTGCCGTCGGCGCCGCTGTCATCAGCGTCACGCTGGTCTGGATACTTCCGAATGTCCTCCCCTCGGTTAGAATCGCAACCGTTGGCGGCGCAGCTTTGATCATAGTCTTGGCAGCCGTGCGACAAAACCTGTCGCTTCTGGAACACGATCGACTGGTGGCGGCCGAACAGCACCTCAGTGAACTTACGCAAGAATTGCAAGCAAGCAATGCGCACCTGGCGACCAGCAATGAGAGACTGGTCGCGGCCACGGAACACGCGACCACGTTGGCGCAGATCGCCCAAGTGGCAAATCAGGCGAAGAGCGACTTCCTGGCTAATATGAGTCACGAGATCCGCACGCCGATGAATGGCGTGCTTGGCATGGCCGAGCTGCTGCTCGATACGGAGCTTGATGCTCTGCAGCGCGACTACACAGAAACCATCCGGGACAGCGGTGCCTCGCTGCTTACCGTTATCAACGACATCCTGGACTTCTCCAAAGTAGAAGCGGGTAAGCTGGAACTCGAGTGCCTGGATGTCGACTTGCGCGATACTTTCGAAGACGCCGCCCGGCTACTGTCGATTCAGGCGCACGCAAAGGGGTTGGAGGTTACCGCCCAGATCGACACGAAACTGCCCCATCTCGTCAAGGCTGATGCTGGTCGAGTGCGCCAGATTCTCTTGAATCTTGCCGGCAACGCCATTAAGTTCACGACGAAAGGCGAGGTATCGCTCGAGATCAAGGTGCTCGAGACGGGTGCGAACGGCACGAGGGTGCGTTGCGAAGTTCGCGACACCGGCATCGGCATTCCCGCCGATCGACTGCAGTCCTTATTCACACCCTTTATGCAAGTGGACTCTTCGACAACGCGTCGATTCGGTGGCACCGGATTGGGATTGTCGATCGTACGCCGTTTGGTGGAATTGATGAGCGGCGAAACCGGTGTCGAGAGTGTTGAAGGCGTGGGCTCTCTTTTCTGGTTTACCGCGCATTTCGCGCCCGTCACCGATGCGCTACAGATGCCTTACCTAGCACCGTCCTCAATCCGAGGTCAGCGTGTGCTTGTAGTGGACGATAATGCGACCAATCGCACAGTGCTCATGGGACAGCTTCTTTTATGCGGTGTCGAAGCTGTGTCCGCAAGCTCGGCGAACGAGGCACTGGCGCTCCTGCGTCAGGCGGAGAACGCACGCCGCCCCTACCAAGCAGCACTCGTTGATTATCTGATGCCCGGCTGCGACGGCGCAGAACTCGGCCGCACCATCATTCAAGATGAGAGCATAAAAAACACAAGACTCATTCTGCTCACGTCATCCGGTCAACGGGGCGATGGGCAGCTGTTCGCGCATATCGGCTTTGCGGCTTATCTGTTAAAGCCCGTTACGCAGCGCGATTTGACAGAGTGTCTAATATTGGTCCTCGCCAATACTGCGGATTCCTGGCATCTTCAAAGCCAACCAATGGTCACCCGCCATGCGCTTCGTGCACAGCGAGCCCGGACGGGCAACCGAATTTTGCTGGCTGAGGATAACCTGGTCAATCAAAAGGTCGCCTCGAGACTGCTGGAGAAGCTCGACTACCTCGTGGATATCGTAGCTGATGGCCGTGCCGCGGTCGCCGCCTGGGAAACCGGAAAATACGATCTCATCATCATGGATTGCCAAATGCCCTTGATGGATGGTTACGAGGCGGCAAGTGAGATCCGCAGGCGCGAACAGGACAAGCACCACATCCCTATTGTGGCGCTCACCGCTCACGCCATGAAGGGCGATGACGAAAAGTGTAGAGCCGCCGGGATGGATGATTACCTTTCCAAGCCGATCGACCGGGACAAGTTATATACGTGCCTTGACGGTTTCCTAACTCGCTCGACCAGAATGCACGCCAGGATTCAGAAAGTGCCCATCGTTGCCGAGAGCGCGAATGACCCGGTCGATTGGGGAGCGCTCCTCAAATCGATCGATGGCGATGAAGACTTCGCGCGCGACCTGGCGCTGGCCTATATCGGGGCGGGAGATCGGGAACTCTTGGTACTTGCGGCGGCGCTTAGCACTGGCGACGCATCGGCGTTGCGCGAATCTGCACATGCACTCAAGGGCGCAAGCGCGAATTTGCGCGCCTCGGCGACAACATATGCGGCAGCGCAGCTTGAAGAGGCCGCCGGCTCAGGCGAGAGTGCCCAGATTCCGGTGCTCGCCGAGAAGCTGATGGCGGAACTCAGAAGCTCGATTGCATTTGTCCGATCAAAGGCAAGGAAACGCGCCAGCTGAGGGACGCGGTCATCGCTGATCGCGGTCGGGGCACGCGATGGCATGCACGAAACTGTCGACTTCATCCGGGGCCAATTGGCCATCGTGATCCCGGTCGGCCCGGGCAAACTGCATTTCCAGAAATCGGAACACTTGCTCCTTCGAGACTGTTTCCGTTGCTGCGATAGACCTAACGTAATCCTGCATCGCCATGATGTGAACTCCTCGAGCGGGTGCATGTTATGGATTCACCCGTAAAGACGCTGTTAAGAAACACGCGGCGCGGCCCGCAACGGGCTCCGGCCGCATGCGGTTGGATGCCGGGCATCTGTTGCCGGCTCAACAAGTGCCTTGACAATTGTTGCCGAGGCATCTATCCTGGCTGCCAGGTGGAAGCACAGATATGAGCGACATCTACGATCCCAAGACGATTGACGTCAACAACACTCTCGCGCCGCTTTTGGGCCAGGTGAAGTTGGCGATTCTCAAAGGCATGGACCAGGAGTTTTTGCTCGATCAGGATTTGGCCGCGCTGGAAGTGACGGCGGCTCAATTCGTGATCATTGCGAATCTATTGAAAGGAATTGCGAAATCCGCTTGTGAATTGTGCAGAGCCATGGACTACGACCGCGGCGCGATGAGCCGGATGATCGACCGCTTGGAAAGCAAGAATTTGCTGCGTCGCGTCGCGCTCGCCCACACGCGGCGTGAGCAATCGATCGAGGTCACGGAGGCCGGCAAGGCGGCATTTCCGAAGATGCAGGCCTGTCTGGTGAAGGTGCTCAATAAATTGTTGAACGGCGTCACCAAGACCCAAGTGCAAGAAGTCGAGAGGACCTTGAAGCAGATGCTCGCGAATAGTTAGTTTTTTCGGTTTTTTTTGTGCTGAATGTTGCCCAGGCATATGTTGCGAAGGCAGCTGAAGCGACGGGGAAGGAGAAGGTTGTGAAGGAATTATTTGAATCAGTCGCTGCGAAGGCTGCCGGTGGATGGCAAAGCGCCGGCTCTAAATTCGACTTCGAAGTATTTGCGTTGCCGGGCGGCAGCTTCATTGCGGTTGCGTTGTGGTGCTGGTCGTTGGCGATGATGATGGTGAAAAGCTCGCACGAGCATCACCAGATTAAGCTGTTGACGCTCGATACAAAGACCGCGGGGCGTGTGGAGTGCGACGGAGCGCACTGCACATGAGCATCAGCGAAGCCGCCATGTTCCTCGTGATCTTTGCCGGACTCGTGCTGTGCGTGGCTTACTTCAGGGAAAGCTACCGTGCCATGAGAGCTTCCAAGGACGACCGCGGAAGTGGTGGTGACTCAGTCGCTTAAAATCTCCTTCTCCGTCTTGAGCCCGGCCGTCCCGAGTGGCCGGATTATTACAAGTGTATGAATCCTAAGTCTTAACAGCAATTGACATAGGAAGTCTTTGGCGTAAAGTAGCTGCCAAAGCAGTAATTGCCGAGGCACTCAATGTCCAAGCAGTATTATCAAGTTTCCACGTACAAGTCGCAGTTCAGCATCGGGTACCTGGTAAAGCGTGCGCATTCCATGATCCTCGATGTCATGGAACCCTTGTTCGAGAGTCACGGGTTCAGTTTCATCCAGTACGTGATTTTGGCTTCCCTTCGCGACGGTATGGTCGTCAACCCGAAGGACATCTGCACTCAATACCGTCACGACAGCGGTGCTCTCACCCGGGTCATTGACCAGCTGGCCGAGCGTGGCCTGTTGGAGCGCGTGCGGCGGGATCGGGACCGCCGCAAGGTCGAACTGCAGCTCACGCCGGCGGGCCGCGAGGTCATCGAGAGCCTCATTCCGATGGTCGTCGATAAGCTTAATGCGGCGTTGACCGACTTCACCAAGTCCGAGGTGCAGGAAATGCTGCGCTTGTTGATCAAGCTCAACACGACGCTGCAAGCGCAACTCGACCCGAACCTTGTCGCGGCGGAGGCTTGAGAGCCATGTACTTCAAAGGCGCACTGCTCGTCGGCAGCCTCTTGCTCGCCGGCTGCGTGCTGCCGCCGAAAGAGTCCCCGCACGCTAAGGCCTTGGAAAATACCCGCGTGGGTTTGAGCGGCGTGGCGGTCGAACCGGTTCCCGATGGCTGGTGGACTTCCTTCGACGATCCGCAATTGGACCGGTTGATACGAACAGGTCTCAAAGACAGTCCGACGCTTGCCGATGCGCAGGCACGCGTAGCTGACGCATTGGCGCGCACGCAAGTGGCCCAATCGAAGTTATTGCCCAGTGCCAACTTGGATGCCAGCGCGCTGTATCAACATGCGCCGCAGAACTACCTCATTCCGCCGCCCCTCGCCGGACACAGTTTTTGGATGGCCCAGGCGGGCGTCAGCTTGGGTTGGGACCTGGATTTCTGGGGACGGCAGGCGAACGCGGTGCATCGCGCGCAGGCACTCACTCAGTCCGCGGCCATGGACTTCGAGAACGCGAAGCTCATGCTGGCCACCGCCATCGCACAGTCCTATGTCGAGCTGTATCGCGAAAACGCCTTGGCCGATATCGCGGAGCGTTCGGCGGCCCAGCGCGAAAACATCCTCGCGATCACCCGCCGCCGCGTCGCCGCCGGGCTGGACACCAAACTCGAATTGCGGCAAGCCGAAGGCCAGCTGCCGCAAGCCCGCGTCGCGCGTGACCAGGCACAAGCTGCAGCGGATCTGGCCGTTCACCAGCTTGCCGTATTGAGCGGGCAGGGTGCCGATGCCTATGCCTCGATACAGCGCCCAGCCTTGAATCTCGATGCGGCATTACCGATCCCGACGGCGTTGCCCATTAACTTGCTGGCGCGCCGTCCGGATGTGCTCTCCGCACGTCTCGGCATCCAAGCCGCGGATTCGCAGCGGCTCTCCGACAGAGCCGCGTTTTATCCGGACATCAACATCAAGGCGCTCGCCGGCATCGGTGCGTTTGGCTTGCAAAATTTGTTTCAGGGCAACGCGGCCGGATATGGCGTGGGCCCGCTCATTTCGCTGCCTCTGTTCGACGGCGGCCGTCTGCGGGCGCAGTACAAGAGCAGCGAGGCGCAGCTCGATTCAGCAATTGCCGGCTACAACGACACGGTGCTGCGCGCCGTTCAGCAAACGGCAGATCAACTCACACGCATCGATGCGTTGGCACGTGAGCGGGTGGAACAGCAACAGACCTTGGAGGCCAACGAAGCGGCCTACAAGTTAGCAGAGGAGCGCTACCGCGCAGGCCTTGCCAGCTACCTCTCGGTGCTCAACGCAGAAACTCAAGTGCTCACTGCGCGTCAATCGATGGTCGACATCGTCGCCAATCAAGCTGTGGCGCGAGTGACCCTGCTGCTCGCCATCGGCGGCAGCTTCGATGCCCGCGCCTCGGGCGCGCCCGCGGGCCCCGCGGGCCCCTCCCCGAATTCCGATCAAGTTTTGACACGGGTACTACCATGACAAGCCAAGAAACCAACGACCCCTCTCGATCGACTGCGGCGGCTCAACCGACTGCGCCTCCCAACCCCGCTGCACCCGCCGCTCCGAACCGTGCGCGCCGATTAGGTCTGCTCGGCCTAGGCGCCGTGGTGCTCTTGAGCGGCTTAGGTTATGCGGGCTACTGGTTCTTTGATGCCCGGTACTTTGAAAGCACCGATGACGGCTACGTAAACGGCGACGTGGTGCAGGTGACCAGCGAAGTTCCCGGCACCGTGCTGTCATTGAACGTGGACGATACGCAGCTCGTGAACGAAGGCCAAGCGCTGCTGCAGCTCGATCCGGCGGATGCGAAAATCGGCGAGGAGAACGCCGAGGCCGATTTGGCACGCGCAGTGCGTCAAGTGCGCGGCCTGTTTGCCCAAGGCCAAGAGTTGCGTGCCCAGATCGCGCAGCGCGAGCAAGCCGCCCGTACGGCGGACGATGATTTGAAACGCCGCGGCACCTTGATCGAGGACGGCGCCATTTCCGCCGAAGAGCTCTCTCATGCACGCGATGCCGTGACGACGACGCGCGCCAATGTCGCGGCGGCGCACGAGCAATTGAGCCAAACCGTGGCGCAAATCGACGGCACCACGATTTCAAATCACCCCCAAGTCTTGGCGGCGGCAGCCGCGGTGCGCAATGCCGCGCTGGCACTGCATCGAACTGAGCTGGACTCGCCCGTGAGCGGCGTCGTCGCTAAACGCTCCGTGCAGGTCGGGCAGCGAGTCGCTGCCGGCACACCGCTGCTGGCCGTCGTGCCCCTCGAGAACGTGTGGGTGGATGCCAACTTCAAGGAAGTGCAACTCGAGCGCATGCGCACCGGCCAACCGGTCACGGTGCGAACCGACTTGTATGGTCACCAGGTCACGTATCACGGTCGCCTCGCCGGCATCGCCGCCGGCAGCGGCAATGCATTTGCGTTGCTGCCCTCGCAGAATGCCTCGGGCAATTGGATCAAGATCGTGCAGCGTGTGCCGGTGCGCATCCTGCTGGATGAGAACGAACTCAAGGCGCATCCGCTGCGCATCGGGCTCTCGACCACGGTGCGCGTCGATTTGCACGATGCGACGGGTCCGCTGATGTCCACCGCGGTGCGCAATGTTCCGCTGCCGAAGCAGACCAGTGCGGGGGATGACCCCTCTGTCAATGCACGGATCGCCGCCATCATCGCGGACAACGCGGGACCCCGGGCCAATGAACCCGCGAAGCTCAGCCGCACAACGCGTTCCGGGCAAGCTGCGCCGGGCGCAGCCGCGCCGATGTTAGCCGCACGTCCGTGAGCGCGGATGCCGCCGCCGCGCCGGCGCTGCTTGGCGGGCGCAAAGCCATAACGGCGGTGGCCCTGGCGTTGGGTACCTTTATGCAGGTACTCGACACTTCCATCGCGAATGTGTCCATCCCAACCATCGCGGGCAACCTAGGCGTCAGCACGGATCAAGGCACCTGGGTGATAACTTCGTTCGCGGTCGCGAATGGGGTGTCCGTGCCCTTGACCGGCTGGCTCATGCAGCGGTTCGGCGTGGTGCGCACCTTCGTCTTCTCGGTGGCGCTCTTTACCATCGCGTCTCTGCTGTGCGGGCTCGCGTGGAGCCTGCCCTCGCTGATTGCTTTCCGGGTCCTGCAGGGAGCCGTATCCGGGCCCATGATCCCGGGCAGTCAGGCGCTGCTCATCAATGTGTTCGGCCCCAGCAAACGCACCACGGCCTTGACCATCTGGTCGATCACCACGTTGGTGGCGCCCATCGCCGGCCCGCTGCTCGGGGGCTACATTTCGGATAACTATGTCTGGCCGTGGATTTTTCTCATCAACGTGCCCGTCGGTGTGTTCTGCGCCTGGATGTGCTGGACCAATTTGAAGTCTCAGGAAACCCCGACGAAGAAAATACCCATCGACCGAGTCGGCCTCGCGCTGCTGTTCATCTGGGTGGGTGCCTTGCAGATCATGCTCGACAAGGGCAAGGACCTCGACTGGTTCAACTCTGCGCCGATCGTCGCACTGCTCATCGTCACCGTCGTCGGCTTCGTGGCGTGGCTCATCTGGGAGCTGACGGAAAAGCATCCCATCGTGGATTTGAGCTTGTTCAAGTCGCGCAGCTTCGCCATCGGCACGCTAGCCATGTGTTTAGCCTACGCCGTGTTTTTCGGCAACATCGTGTTGATGCCGTTGTGGCTGCAGAGCAATTTAGGGTATACCGCCACATGGGCGGGTCTCGTGTCCGCTCCCAGCGGCATTACCGCCATCCTGACCTCGCTGATGATGGGCCAATTGATGCGCCGCTTCGATCCGCGCGTGCTCGCTGCCAGCTCTTTCGCGCTGTTCGCGGCGTCCTATTTTATGCGTGCGCTGCTCACTGCCGACTCGAGCTATTTTGTGTTCGTCGCGCCGCAACTGGTGCAGGGTCTGGCCATGGGAATCTTCTTCGTCTCCATGCTCGCAGTCGCCTTCGATGGCCTGCCGGCGCAAAAGGTACCCGCCGCGTCGGGGCTGTCGAATTTTTTGCGCATCACCGCCGCCGGTTTTGCTACCTCGCTCATCACCACATTCTGGGATCGGCGCGAAGCGCTGCATCAGTCGCAGCTCGCCGATGTCGTGACGCAGTACACGCCCGCGTACCAAGAAGCGCTGACGCATATGCATCAATTGGGCATGACCGATCAGGGAGCGGCGGGCGCCATCACCCAAACCCTCATCGGCCAGAGTTATCTCCTGTCGTCGCTGGACTTGTTCTACGCTTCGGCATGGATCAGCGTACTGTTGATCCCCTTGTGTTTCTTGGTACGGCGACCCGCCAGCGGCGCAGCCGCCCCGGTGGCCGCCGAATGAGGCGCAGCACATGAACTTCGATTGGAACGCCGGCTATCCGTCCATTCGATTGCCGGTATTCGCGCGCAACATCGTGTCCACTTCTCATCCGCTGGCCGCACAAGTGGGCCTCTCGTTGTTGCAACGCGGGGGTAATGCGGTGGACGCCGCCATCGGCGCGGCGGCCGCGATGGCCATCGTGGAGCCCTGCAGTAACGGCTTGGGTTCCGACGCGTTTTGCATTCTATGGGATGGCAAGCAGCTGCACGGCCTCAATGGGTCGGGACCCTCGCCCGCAGCTTGGACCGTGGAATATTTTCGGAAAAAATATGGCGATGGCGCACGGCAGCCGCCCATGCGTGGATGGGACTCGGTGACGGTCCCCGGGGCCGTCGCTGCCTGGGTCCATCTTTCCAAGCGTTTCGGCAAGTTGCCGTTTGCCGATCTTCTGGCTCCGGCGATCGAGATCGCCGACCGCGGCTACGCGGTTCCGGTCGTGGTTCACCAAAAGTGGGCGGCCGCTGTCGCGGATTTACAAGCAATCCCGGGCTTCGCCGAGACTTTCCTGCCCAACGGCCGCGCGCCTCGCGTCGGCGAGCGGTTTGTATTTCCCGCGGCCGCCCGTGCCCTGCGGGCCATTGCCCTCACGCACGGCGCGGCTTTCTATGGCGGCGAGATTGCGGCGGCAGCGGCAGCGCACGCGGCACGATACGGAGGGGCGATGCGCGCGTCCGACTTCGAAGCGTTCTCGCCCGAGTGGGTGCAACCCATCGGCATCGAGGCCTATGGCCATCGCCTGCATCAAATTCCGCCGAACGGCCAGGGCATTGCCGCACTCATTGCGCTCGGTATCCTGCAACATCTGGACGTTGCGGCTCATCCGGTGGATAGCGCGGCAAGCCAGCATTTGCAGATCGAAGCGATGAAGCTGGGGTTCGCGGACACGTACGCGCATGTGGCCGATCCGAGTGCCATGCGCCTCTCGGTGGAGCAAATGCTCGATCCCGCGCATCTAAAAAGGCGCGCCATGCTCATCGATCCCAAACGCGCGCAAGTCTTCGGCGAAGGCCATTTGGAAAAAGGCGGCACCATCTATCTGACCGCGGCGGACGAACGCGGCATGATGGTGAGCTTCATTCAAAGCAACTACATGGGATTCGGCTCAGGGATAGTGGTTCCAGAGTGGGGGCTGTCCCTGCAGAATCGAGGTCACGCTTTCTCGCTCGACCCAGCGAGTCCGAACTGCGTCGCGCCGCGAAAGCGGCCGTTTCACACCATCATTCCCGGCTTCCTCACCCGAAACGGATTGCCGCAAATGAGCTTCGGAGTGATGGGCGGCAACATGCAGCCGCAAGGACATGTGCAAACACTGGTGCGCATGCTGGTTCATCGTCAGCAGCCGCAAGCCGCATGCGATGCGCCGCGATGGCGATTCAATCAAGGCCTCTCGATCAACGTCGAAACGGCGATGCCGAGCGCTACCACGCGCGGGCTGTTGGCCTATGGACATCAAATCGAGATGATTCCAGATGGCTATCAGGACTTCGGCGCGGGGCAGTTCATCTGGCGCTTGGGAGATCCGGCCGTGGAAGGATACGTGGCGGCGAGTGATCCGCGGCGCGACGGCCAAGCGGCAGGAATTTAGGAGCGTCACATGAATCTTGCGCCACCGGCCATCGATCTTTTCGCGCAAGAGCTTGCGCAGCGCATTTCCGATCAGGGCCAAGGCCGCCCGTTTCTCGTGCTCCATGGCGGCGGCGGACCGGAGTCAATGGCGGCTTTTGCCGCTTCGCTGTCAAGCGCGGGCCGCGTGATCTTCCCGACTCATCCCGGATTTGCAGGTACTCCTCGTCCCGAGTGGTGCGCCAGTGTCGGCGATCTCGTCCTCCTGTATCTGGCATTGCTCGAACGGCTGGATCTTCACGATGTCGTCGTTGTCGGCAATTCGATCGGCGGCTGGATAGCGTGCGAGATGGCGCTGCGCGCATCGCAGCGGATCACCGCCATCGTGCTGTTGAACGCAGTTGGGATCGACCCCGGCATCCCAGGTTGGACGATGGTGAATCCCGCCGAGCTCACGCCTCAGGAACGCGCGGCGCGCGCCTTTTTTAATCCGGGCAAATTCTCGATTACGCCGGGCGGTCCCGCGGCCCCGGGCGTGACGGCGTCAAACTATGCCGCTTTGAAAAAGTATGCGGGCATACCATTCATGGTCGATCCGAGCCTACGCGCGCGACTCGCCGCGATCGCGGTGCCCACCCTGGTGCTGTGGGGCGAGGCGGATCTGTTCGTGG
Organism: Gammaproteobacteria bacterium; assembly: GCA_034667905.1. Lineage (GTDB taxonomy): Bacteria > Pseudomonadota > Gammaproteobacteria > Steroidobacterales > Steroidobacteraceae > Bog-1198. The sequence continues at coordinate 51,259 of JAXDQK010000077.1, forward strand.
ATGTTGAATACGGCCGCATTTACGCCAAGAGCATTCCCGATGCGCGTTTCGAAACGATTGCTGAAGCGGGGCACTTTCCTCAAATTGAGCAACGCGACACGGTGCAGCGGAAAATTCTGGAGTGGCTGGCGCTGCTCTGACGCTTAAAGTCGGGCACCCATTTCTTGATACGTTCTTAACCGGTTTTGCCGTTCCTCGAGCCTATAATTTTGGCCTATGGAACGCACTACCACGCTGTTTCAGGCCCGCTACTTGAGCCTCCTCCTGCTCGTCGGAGCGCTGGTGGAACATGCAACCTTGAATGTGGATTGCACCGGATCCACACCGAGTACCTCGGGGCTGGTCAGATTCAGCCGCGATTTGAACCGGCGAGCGAATAGGCCTTCGTCGTACCGGCTTGAAGCTGGCGCAGGACGCTCGAATTTAGCGCAAGACGAGGTTTGATCGCCTAAAGGCAAATCAACGCGGCGTGTGAGTATTATGTCGCGCGCAAATCGCGCATTGACAGATTCTCAACGCCCACTGTCGCTACCCCCCGACAGAAATTTCTGCTCAATTGATCACACTTTTACGGCGGCGTAGGATCATTTCCGACAAGCGCTTGCGAGCAAGGCAACCCAAAGGAAGTCACTTATGCTAAAGCCATTTTCTTTCATCAGGCCTTTCCTGGTCATCAAATTGGCCAGGCCCGTGCCGCTGGTCGCGGAAAAAATCAAGCCGGGCGCGCGTGTCCCGGGTGCGAGCAACCCGGTGAAGAAGTGTGCTTGGCATGCGGTGTCGATTGCGCGCGGCCGTCCGGCGTGCGCCGCCGTGGGTCAACTGCACGGTCGGCGCTGGCTCTCGACTCAAGCACCGCATCTGCCCGTGCAGGGCTGCAACACGGCTGAGTGTACGTGCCGCTATCGGCATCATGAAGACCGGCGCGTACAGGACCGGCGCGAAGCCAGCGTCCTTGTCTCCTCGCCGCCGCCGAAGGGCGGTGAACGACGCTCGCCGCGAACGGACAGGCGCAGTCAGAACTCGATCCAGTAGCGGCATGGCGGAGCAACCCCGCCCCCGAAAGTCCGGCGCTTCGCGTATCATTTGCACAATAAAAATGGCAAGCGCATGGTGACCAATGGTTTTGCCCACAGAACCGATCGGCAGTATTCCGCGGCCGCTTCAATTGCTCGAGGCAATCGCCGCTCGCGGCGATGGAACCGATCCGAGCCTCAGCCCGCTGTACGAAGAGGCGATTCGCGACACAATCGAGCAATTCGAAGCCACCGGCTCGCCCGTCATCACCGATGGCGAGCAGCGTAAGTATCACAATTTTTGGACCTACAGCGTCCACGGACTGAAGAACACCAGCCCGGATGGATTTAAAATTCCCTTTTCGGCGGGCCACACGCGGCGCATGCCTCGCCTTACTGCCGAGCCGTTCCGTTACAAACGCTACGCGGATCAATTTCTCGATGCGGCCTTGCGCTACGCGCGTGTTCCGTTGAAGCAGGCTGTGATTTCCCCGTCGGCGTTGAGCCTCATGTATCCACTCGAAGGCATCCCGGGCTATACCCGGGAGCAATTCATCGACGACCTGCTGCGCGAGCACGAAACTGAAGTCCGTCGCTGTCTGCAAAAGGGTGCGTATAAAGTGCAGATCGACTTCACCGAGGGGCGCCTGGCCGTCAAAGTCGATCCGACCGGCGCGCTGCTCAGCAGCTTCATCGATCTCAATAACCTGGCACTCTCGCGCTTTTCCGCCGGCGACCGGCAGAAGATCGGCGTGCATACCTGTCCCGGCGGAGACCGGGATTCAACCCACAGTGCCGATGTCGACTACGCGGAACTGCTGCCAAGTCTTTTCGAACTCAACGTGGTCAACTTTTACGTCGCCTTGGCTGGCGAACCGGACAGGCGGCAGGTCCTTAAAATCATTCGGCAACATCTTCGCGATGATCAGCGGGTTTTTGTCGGCGTCATTGCGCCGATCGATCCTAAAATCGAAACACCCGAGGAGGTCCGCGACAGGGTGCTGGAAGCCGCTCAATACATTCCCCTCGAGCAGTTAGGCACCACGGATGACTGCGGATTCTCCCCCTTCTGTGACGACACCTCGACCACGCGGGCGAAGGCGTTCGCCAAGATCCGAGCCCGAGTCGAGGGCACAGCACTCGCGAGCGAAGCGTTGGGCCTCAACTGATGGACTCGGACGAGCGCGAAGAAGAAGCGCTGCGCTCATCGGCGCTCGAGAGCGTCAAAAGTATCGCCCGGGCACGTCAGCGCGCCGAACGGGAGCTGGTGGCCGCCAAGGAGGCGCTGGAGCAAAAGGCGCAGGAGCTCGCGCGCTCTTTGGCCATGGTCCGCGCAACACTCGAATCCTCCTTCGACGGAATACTGGTGACAGATGGCAATGGGCGCGTGACCGAATTCAATGAAAGATATCTAGCCATCTGGGGCCTGCCTCGCGAGCGTGTCGAGTTTGGAGAGCACAACTGCCTGATGGAGCTGTGCGCGCCGCAGCTTAAGGAGCCCGAGCGATATCTGAATCGCATTGCCGAGATCAACGCGACCCGCGTCCTTGGGAGCGCCGATATCTTCCAGTTTAAGGACGGGCGTACTTACGAACGGTTTTCAGCGATTCAATATGTTGACGAGCAGATTGCCGGTCGCGTCTGGACTTTTCGCGATGTGACGGCGCAAAAGCGCGCCGAATTTGAGCTGCGGCAGCAGCGTGAATGGTTTCAAGTCACCCTGGCGAGCATCGGCGATTCGGTGATTACGACAGACACTCTGGGCAGGGTCACGTTCCTCAATCCCGTCGCCGAACAAATGACAGGATGGAAGACCACGGAGGCCTTGGGTTTGCCGCTGGAAAGCGTGTTCAACATCGTCAACGAATACAGCCTTCAGCGAGTCGAAAATCCGGTCGGAAAAGTATTGCGGGAGGGTTTGACCATAGGCTTGGCAAATCATACGTTGCTTGTCGCGCGCGATGGAACCGAAATCGCCATTGAGGACAGCGCCGCACCGATCCGCGACCTCAACGGCAACATCTGCGGTGCCGTGATGGTCTTTCATGACGTCACCACGCGGCGGCGCGCCGAGCTGGCGTTGCGCGAGGCCGATCGGCGCAAGGATGAGTTTCTTGCCACCCTGGCGCACGAACTTCGCAACCCGCTTGCCCCGATCCGGCAGGCTGCCCTCATTTCCAAGGCGCCCGGCGCGACCGAGGCGCAAAAGCGCTGGAGTCACGACATCATCGAGCGGCAGGTTCGCAATATGGCGTTGCTGCTCGATGACTTGCTCGATATCTCACGCGTTACCCGCGGCACCCTGACCCTGCGCATGGAGGAGACCGACCTCGCTTCCATGATCGATGCCGCGGTTGAGATTGCGCGCCCATTGATCGACGCTAAGCGCCATAAGCTGTCGATCGACATTCGCAACAAGCATCAGCGCTTCAATGCCGACCCGTTGCGCATTGCGCAGGTGCTCGCCAATTTGTTGACGAACGCGGCCAAGTACACCGATCCGCAAGGACAGATCTCCCTGAGTGCCGATTGCGAGTCCGAGCAGGTGGTCATCAGGGTGGCCGACAACGGCATTGGCGTGAGTCCCGAATCCATGCCGAAAATTTTTGAGATGTTCGCCCAGGTTTCTTCGTCGAGGGAAAAATCCGAGGGCGGACTGGGAATCGGACTCGCGCTGACCCGAGGGCTGATCGATTTGCACGGCGGCAGCATCGAGGGACGCAGCGCAGGTCTTGGCCGGGGCAGCGAATTCACCGTTCGATTTCCGATAAAAACGCGCGACATCGAGTCCGATGCCGCCAGCGTTCCTAGGCCTATCGCGGCACCGGCAACGCTTCGCATCTTGCTGGCCGATGATAATCGGGACGCGGCGGAGTCGCTGGCGGCTCTCTTGCAAATAGACGGGCACGATGTCGCCATGGTGCACGACGGACCGGCGGCGATCGAAGCATTTGCACGAATCGGTCCGGAGCTGGCGCTTCTCGACATCGGCATGCCGGGACTGAATGGATACGAAGTGGCAAAAAGAATCCGGCAATCGCATCCTGATTCGGCCGCCAAATTGGTGGCGATCACCGGTTGGGGCCAGGATGATGACAAGACTCGAGCCATCGAGGCGGGCTTCGATTACCACTTGACCAAGCCGGTGGAGCTCGAGCGATTGACTGAAATCATGCGGCGGCTGTCGCCGCGCGGTGCCGCCGCGACGCCCATATCTGCTCGGGTGAAAGGTTCGTCTTAGAGACCCGCGACGATGCGGTCGGCCAGTTGACCCAACAAAGTGCTGAGGGCCCGCACGGTGTCCAATGCGCCACCGTTCGAATTCGGTGTGCTCAAGGAGACGCTGCCTCCCCTGGACGCGGCATCGGCGGCTTGCGGCAGGATCGTCCAGCTCGCCGTGAGTTGCGCATCTCCGCGATCAGTTCGGAAGTTCAAGATGTCGACCGTAATTCCAAGGGCACCGCTGGGCTTGAGCAAATGCGGAAATATGACCTTACCCGGCGGCATTCGCAGGATCAGGTCCTGCGAGAGGGTCTGCCTCGCCATTTCTCCCAACGGCGCTGACCAGTGATCGAAATCGCTGATCTTGAGTTCTCCCGGTGCCACATCGAGCATGATTTCAATGCGGTCAATGGTTGCGGGCATGTGTACCGAGTCGACACGCAATGCCGGTCCGCCGTACTCCTTCGAGGCGGACCCGGGAGTGGCGTACAACGTATAGGTCCGCGTCGGCGCGCTTTGGCACGCCAGCAGGAGCATCACCGGCAGGGCCGCGAGAACCAGCCGCACGGTCGTGTATCTTGGTCTCATGGTGCTCGCCTCTTGCCGCGGATCAAAGCTTCGGGATGCCGGTCGAGATAATCGGCCAGCCCTTGCACAGACCGCGCGGCTTGGGTGAGCTGCCGTATGGCATCCGCCAAGCCTTCGCCCTGAGCGCCGCCCTCGCTGCCGAGAAGTTGCTGAGCGGCGCTCGCCGTGTCCGCAAGTTGTGAGGCAGCTTCGTTCAATTTCGTCAGCAGCGGTCCGATTTGAGGCTGCACCTGCGCCAGGGTCTGGTCGATTTCCCCGAGGATGCTGTTCAAGTGTGCGATGCCCTCGTCCATTTTTGGCGACGCGACGAGGCTGCGCAGCCGGCTTGTCACCTCGCGCAAATCATCGCCAATCCGTTCGATCGGAATGTGATTGATCTTGGTCAAAATCTGATCCGCCTGTGAAGCAACGTCCTCGATGCCGGCACCGCCGGGCATGCTGGGTATGCGCGGATTCTCGCCCTGATAGGCAAGGTCCGCGAGTGCGGCGCCCTTGATCTGCACAAGCGCTATGGACTGGTTCCCCACCACCGGCGGGGACTGCTGCAGCCGCGCGCGATATCCGAGATGCACCAGCTTGCGAAGCTTGGTATCCATGGCGGATCGCAACTCTTGCGTCGATGCGGTTGCCGTGGCGGGCAAGTCGAGGCGTGCCGGATACAGCGACGCAGTCACCTGCGTGAGGGGTTGGCCGGTCTTGGCATCGAACACGAGGCGAGCTTTTTCGACTGCACCGATCTGAAAGCCGAGTAGCGTTACGCCGGCCGATTCATCCAACGAACCTGCCGCGCCATCGAATATGAAGTCATAGAGTACGCTGGGCCCCGATAGCCCTGCACGAGCCGTATCGCGCGAGGGATACAGGGTAAATTCCGACTCCGCCGGACTTTGTGTGCCTTCTTTGTCGGCCGCGGGCAACTCCAGATCGATGCCCCCGGCCAGCAATGCGCTGAAGGGCGCCAGGCTCGCATTCAGGCCGCCGCCGCTGAGCGACAACCGAAGAGGTGTCAATCTCCAAAATCGGGTATCCGGTTTGATCAGCAGGTCGTACGGTTGAAAAATGAAAATTTCAAGCTCGAACCCGGCCTCGCCCTTGAATTTCTGCTCCACCACCTTGCCGACCCCTTGTCCGTGAAAGAGCACGATGGAGCCTCTGTGAATCGAGCCGAGCGTATGCGCACTTAACCGATAGCGCGTTCCTTTATCGCCGGGCAGCACCAGGGGCGCTTCCTCCAAGCCCTCAAAGGTGCTGGTCGGTTCTCCGCCATCGCCCGGTGCATAGCCGATGGCGACGCCGGACACCAAAGACTTGAGCGAACTGATATCGGAAAAATTAGGCGAGCCGCCGATCAGCCAAAAGCGAGCATTGGTATTCAATCCCGGTTTCGCAGCGGGAATGAGCCTCAACTTGAAGTCGAGCCGGCGTCCGTCCTCATTGGGAAGAATCTTGATCAGTTCTCCGGCTTCGACTCCCTGGTACAAAACCTTGGTGTCGTGGGGCCGCGCATCCGCGGCACTGCGGAACGTGACGGTGACGATCACACCGCGCTCGGCCCACGCATGTACGCCTAAGTACCCGACTATGATAAACGCCGCCAGCGGCACGGCCCACACAAGTCCCGGCATGCGCGTTATCCGACGCTGAGGGTGCGGTATATCAGGTTCTGGCGTTTCCATCATGAGCGTCTAGCCGCATCCCACATGAGCCGCGGATCAAAAAATTGAACGGCAAGCGTGGTCAAAATCACGACGCCGGCGAAGGGCGTGGCAGCCGCCTCGGCTCGCCCGTTGATCAGGCCATTGTAATGCAACAGGGGAACGAAGCAGGCGATGGTCAGGGGATCAACCATTGACCAGCGGCCGATTTCCTCCACCAACCGATAGACACGGGTTTTGGCCACCAGATGTTTCTTCGACCTTAGAAGCGTCGAAGTCACGCACCAGGCCAGCCCGGCCATTTTGAGTATCGGTATCGTGAAGCTGGCGAGAAATACCAGGATGGCCAATCCAAGCAGTCGGGATTGTGCCAGATCGATGACACCGCCCAAAACGGTATAGGCAGTGGGTTTGAAATCGATGGGGATGGTCGCAATGGGATAGAGATTGGCCGGGAAATAAAGCAGCACGGCCGCAATCAGCAGCGCACTCGAGCGCGAGATGCTGAACCGAGCTCTGCGCCTGACGACGGCTGCACAGCGTGCGCAGCGGCATCCTTCCTGCTCCTGCGGCATCCAGTAACCGCAACTCGGGCAAGCGATCGCCCCTCGGCCGTCGCCGCAATAAAAATCAGTTCTGATCAACTGCCAAGCGCGCGATGAGTCCAAAGCGGCCCTGGTGACCAACGTGAGTATGGCGGCCGCGACGAAGGACCCCATCCCTACATCCACCGTCACGAACAACGATGCATGCAAGCGTGCGTAGGCGACCGCGACGCCCAATAAAAATACGTCGAGCATGGCCCAGGGTTGCAGCGCATTGCTGAGACGAAAAACGATGCCCAGCCACGCCGGCTTTTGCCTGCTGCGGATCATGACCAGCACGGCCGCGAGCGAGGCATAACGAAGCACAGGGAATGCAACGAGGCAGAGGAACACGACGATGCCGAGGAGGGGCCAGCCCTCCTGCCATAACGGCAACCCGCTCAAGACCAAGTAGCTGGTGCGGGTGGCGTTGAAAACGGAGGTCGTCATGAACGGCGCAAATAGCGCTGGAATCAGGAGCAACAGGAGCGCGATCGCGCAGGCGAGGGTGGCGTCGAGGCTCTTCACGGCCGGGTGCGACAGCGGTGTGAGGCAGCGGCAACAGGTCAACTTTTCGCCGGCAGTCCTTACCCCGCAATGCTGTATCAAGCCGCACTTGGGACACTCGATAGTGGTGGCGGGAATCAACTCTTCGAAATACGAGACGCCATCCGCAAACTGACCGGCGCGAGCTGTCCAGTGTTGAAAAATTGAAGGCACTGAAACCCCGCCGCTACGCCGACACCAACGCGTAGCATATCAGGGCCGTGGTCGTCCGGGCATCGCAGGCAGAGGGTTATCTTTTAGGTTACCCTCATGGAAATGCGATTTCAGCATGCCATCGTGCGCCCACCGGGTGACGAATTTGCGGACGGGCTGACCAGTTCCGGCGAAGGCCGTCCAGATGTCGCCAAGGCGGCTACCCAGCACGCCGCATACTGCCAAGCCCTGAGAGCTTGTGGACTCACAGTTCATGAAATGCGCGCTGCAGAAGGATATCCCGACGGGACTTTCGTCGAGGACACCGCTATCGTCGCCGCGCGCGTGGCCATCGCGACTCGGCCGGGCGCAGAATCACGGCGCGGCGAGGTGCCCTCGGTCGCGGCCATGCTGGCCCGCTTCCGCGGCAACCTCGAGAGCATTGAGCCGCCGGGAACGCTCGACGGGGGCGACATCTGCCAGGTCGATGAGCACTTTCTGATCGGCCTCTCCGCACGAACCAATGAGGCCGGCGCCGCGCAACTGCGCGCCATTCTTTCGCGCCATGCATACACCTCGTCCGTCGTCGATATGCGCGCTCAGCAAAAATTTCTGCACCTCAAGTCCGGCATTGCGTACTTGGATGAGCACTGCTTCGTCGGGGCGCATGACTTGCAGCGCCTGTGCGGCATCGCGGATGAGGAGTTCCTGGAAGTCGCCGATGACGAGGGCTATGCGGCGAACTGCATCCGGGTGAATGACCGAGTCCTGATCGCCGCAGGGTATCCGGCCATGGCCCAAGCACTGATGGCGCGCGGCTATCGAATCGCAGCGCTGGACATGTCGGAATTTAGAAAAATGGATGGCGGCCTAAGCTGCCTGTCGCTGAGATTTTGAAATCTGGCATACTCTTGCGAAACCGCTGGGTCGCTCAATGCCAGTTCTTCATCAAATGCACGTGTCCGGTAATTGCTACAAGGTGCGCCTAGCCGCACGTCAACTAAATATTCCGCTCACACTCAAGGATTATGGGCTGCACGATGGCTCGACGCGGCAGCCCAATTTTCTCGCGAAGAATGCCAACGGGCGCGTGCCGTTGATGGAATTCGAGGACGGCAGAGTGCTTGCGGAGTCCGGAGCCATCCTCTGGTACCTCGCCGAAAACACGCCTCTGCTGCCGGCGGATCGATGGAGTCATGCAAACGTGCTGCAATGGATGTTTTTCGAGCAGTACAGTCACGAACCCTACATCGCGGTGGCACGCTTCTGGCTCGCTTTCGCGCCGAAGGATGAATTGGAGAAGAAACGTCACCTTGTGCCCGAGTGGCACGCCAAGGGAAATGCGGCACTCGGCGTCATGCAAACTCATCTGGAACGGCATGATTGGTTCGCGGGCTCGAACTATTCCATTGCCGATATTGCGCTCTACGGATATACGCATTGCGCGGCGGACGGAGGCTTCGATCTCTCTGCGTACCCGGCGATTGGCGCGTGGCTCGAGCGTGTAGAGGGCGAGCCTAAGCATATTCCGCTGTCGGAAAAAGCGTGAGTGACCTAAAGGTCATTCAAAGGTCTGCGCGCCTGCGCCTTGCTCCTTGACTTGGTCGGTCCACACTTTAAACACCTGCAGGTAATTCGGCCCGAAGCCGGTGCTGATGGCAACATCGGCCGCATCGCGGCCGCGCGCAATCAATATCCGTCCGATGCGCCGCTGATTATTGCGTGGATCAAAGGTATGCCAGGCACCGCCGACGTACGCTTCCAACCAGCCTGCGAAATCCATGGGGGCATCGGCCACCGGCACACCGATATCGCCGAGATATCCCGTGCAATAGCGTGCCGGGATATTGAGACATCGCAACAGCGTAATTGCGAGATGAGCGAAATCGCGGCACACCCCTTGGCGCTCCCCGTACGCTTCACAGGCCGTCTTGGACGGACGGGCGAAGTGATAGCCGAACGCAATGTGCTCATGCGCGAAATCGGCTACCGCTTGGACTCGAGACCACCCAGGCGCCATGTGGCCGAACAGGCGCCAGGCCTCATCCATTAGCACTTGCGTCTCGCAGTAACGGCTGCCCAGCAAATACATCAGCGCGTCATGCGGTAACAACTCGACAGGAGTTTCTTGCGCCTCCTCAAAGCCAGGTTCGGGTAACCCGCTGTCTTGGATGAGTCCGTCTGCCGTGATGCGGATCGTGCCCGGCGGCGCGACAATCCGCGTGCACGTATTGCCGAACAGATCGATATACGTGTCGATCGGTACGTCGGGGTCGATCACCATACGGTCCGGTCGCAGCAAGTCGGCCGCTCGGCTCGGGTGCACATGCAACATGAAAATCATCGGAACCGGCTGCGGGCACGAAAACACCAATTCATAGCCGATGCGGATTTTCATGCTTTTTGTTTGTGTGGGCGCTTGCGCAAGCAAGTGCTCCAGGGTTTGCCGGTTACTCGCCATCGTCGTTGTTTATGGCATGCCGAATTGCGGCATTACGTAGGAATTCGCTCCAAATATGCGTAGGCGCCCCTCGCAATAGCCGCTGGGCGGTGCGACTTCGCGCCCCCCCTGATCTGCGGCGTCATTTCGCCAATGGTTTTCTGTACTATCGCAGCGGCATGAAAACCTTTCACTGCACGCACTGCCAGAACTTGATCTTCTTCGAGAATGTGCGTTGCTTGAATTGCGGCCACGCGCTCGCATTCCTTCCGGATTTAGGTTCCATGGGCGCGCTCACCCAGCGCGCCGATGGACTGTGGTGCGCGGAACTCGAGGAACCCGCTTCACGAGGCTACCGCCTCTGTGCGAACTATGATCGCGTCAGCGTGTGCAACTGGGTCATTCCTGCCGATGATTCCAGCGATTTTTGCCGCTCCTGCCGTTTGAATACCATCATTCCGGGATTATCGAGCGAACGCAATCGCGTGGCTTGGTTTCGCCTCGAAGTCGCCAAGCGGCGCATGCTCTACACGCTGCTCGGTCTCTCCCTCCCTGTCGTACCCAAGAACGGCGCCGGGACTTCCGGACTGGCGTTTGAGTTCCTCGAGGACTCGAGCGATGGCGATGCGAAGCGCGTGTTTACGGGCCACGACAATGGATTGATCACCATCAACATCGCGGAGGCGGACGACGTGCATCGCGAAAAAGAACGCACGCTCCAAAAGGAGCCGTACCGCACTCTTTTGGGGCATTTTCGCCACGAGATTGGACATTATTTCTGGGACAACTTGATCGCCGGCAGCGCCCATCTTTACGCCTTTCGCGAGCTTTTCGGCGATGAGCGCGCGGGCTATCAAAAGGCGCTGGAACGGCATTACAGCGAAGGACCCCCAGCCGGTTGGGATAAGAATTTCATCAGCGCCTATGCGACCATGCACCCGTGGGAAGACTGGGCTGAATCATGGGCTCATTACTTACATATGGTCGACGCGCTCGAGACGGCCGGCGCCGCCGGGCTTGCACTGCGGCCGAAGCGCAATGATGAGCCGCGCATGCAGCCGCCGCAAGATCCGCTCAACCCCCATTACCGCGACTTCGAGGCCATGATCGAGTCGTGGCTATCGCTGACATACGTACTGAACAACCTGAATCGCGGTTTGGGGCTGCCCGACAGCTATCCTTTCATATTATCCGCGCCCGCCATCCGCAAGCTGCGCTTCATCCATACCATTATCGATGAGTACCGAGGCGCCAACATCGGATCCGCGTAGAATGCCCTATCCACCGGAGGTGTAAGTGTCGATTCACGTAGCGCTCAACCACATCATGCATTACCGCTACGATCGATTGGTCAATTTAGGCCCGCAGATTATTCGGCTACGGCCGGCGCCGCATTGCCGCACCCGCATCCTGTCCTACTCGCTGAAGCTCAGGCCGGCGGAGCACTTCGTCAATTGGCAGCAGGACCCGTTATCGAATTACCTGGCCCGCGTGGTGTTCCCGAAGCCCACGCAGGAGCTTAGGGTTGAGGTGGATCTGACGGCGGAAATGGCGGTGCAGAATCCTTTCGATTTTTTCCTGGAACCCTACGCGCAGAAAATTCCGTTCGATTACGAAGCCACCGAGAAACGCGAGCTCGCACCGTTCCTCAATACCGGCCCCTCAACGCCGTTGTTCGCGAATTACTTGGCGGCCATCTCGCGCGAGCCGCGCGTCACCATTGATTTTCTGGTGGACTTGAATCGCCGTCTTGCCGCCGACGTCAATTACGTCATCCGTCTGGAGCACGGCGTGCAGTCGCCCGAAGAGACGCTCGCCAAGCGCTCCGGCTCCTGCCGCGACTCGGCCGAACTGTTGGTGCAACTGCTGCGCCATCTAGGCCTGGCCGCACGCTTCGTATCCGGTTATCTCATTCAGCTGGTGGCGGATACAAAACCCGCCGAGGGACCCGCTGGCCCGAGCCATGATTTCACGGACTTGCATGCCTGGTGCGAAGTGTACTTACCCGGCGCCGGCTGGATCGGATTGGATCCGACCTCGGGCCTGCTCACCGGCGAAGGCCATATCCCGCTCTCCTGTACGCCCGATCCGCAGTCGGCGGCGCCGCTTTCCGGCATAGTGGATCAGTGCGAGACGAGGTTCGAGTACGCCATGAAGGTCGAGCGGGTGTGGCAGGCCCCGCGTGTGACCCAACCGTATTCGGAAGCGCAATGGGCCGTGATCGATACGCTCGGCAAGCGCATCGATGCAGGCTTGCTCGCTGACGACGTGCGGCTCACGATGGGTGGCGAGCCCACCTTTGTTGCCGGTGAAAACGCGCAAGCCCCCGAATGGAATACCGAGGCGCTCGGCGAGAACAAACGCAAAATAGCCGCCACCTTGTTTCGCAAGCTCAAGGACCGCTACGCACCGCTCGGCCTATCGCATTTCGGCCAGGGGAAATGGTATCCCGGCGAACAACTGCCGCGGTGGTCGTTGAATTGCTTTTGGCGCAAGGACGGCGAGCCGATATGGAGCCAGGCCGCACTGGTCGCTGATGAAACGCAGCGCTACCCGCACGCCGCAGCCAACGCGCCGGGGCTTTTACGTGCCATTGCAGCTCGCTTAGGGGTCTCGCCTCGCTACGTCTTCCCGGTCTTCGAGGATGTGTTTCATTATCTCCTGCGCGAGCGCAAGTTGCCGTCCAATGTCGAAGTCTTGAACTCGAAACTGTCCGATCCGCTCGAGCGCGCACGCTTGGCGCGCATTTTCAGCGGCGACTTGAGCGCCCCGGCAGGATACGTATTGCCGATCGCACGGGGCGCGCTAGGCCGGGCCGCGTCAACCCGGGCCGGGTCAGCCAGTCCGGGAGAGGGCGCTGCCTGGGAAAGCAGCGGCTGGTTTTTGCGCAGCGAGCGCTGTTATTTGGTTCCTGGGGACTCCCCGATCGGCTTCCGCCTGCCCTTGGATTCCCTGCCCGCGGTCAGCCCGATCGATTTTCCATATGTGTATCCAGCCGACCCGACGGATGAGTTCGACGAACTCGCACCGCATCGCGACCTGCTGGAAAAAAGTGCGACGGTGCCCGAGACCGCTACGGCGGCGGAGAAGGCAAAGCCCGTCATCCGGACCTCGCTGTGCGCGCAAGAGCGCAACGGCGTGCTGTACGTGTTCATGCCGCCGACGCAAGCCCTCGAGGATTATCTTGAGATTATTGCGGCGGTGGAAGCCGTCGCGAAAGCCCTGGCTCAACCCGTCATCGTCGAAGGCTACGAACCGCCGCAGGATCCGCGGCTGGTGAATTTCAAGGTCACGCCCGATCCGGGCGTCATCGAGGTGAATGTTCAGCCGAGTGCGAGCTGGGACGCGCTTACGGCGCTCACGACGCATCTCTACGACACGGCGCTTCAGTGCGGGTTACGCTCCGAAAAATTCATGATCGACGGCCGCCATGTGGGAACGGGCGGAGGCAACCACGTCGTGATGGGCGGTGCTACGCCGCAAGACTCGCCGTTCCTGCGCCGGCCGGATTTGCTTCGAAGCCTCATCTCGTACTGGCACAATCATCCTTCGCTCTCTTATTTGTTCTCGGGACTTTTCATCGGTCCCACTTCGCAGGCCCCGCGTGTGGACGAGGCCCGCAACGATTCGCTATACGAGCTTGAAATCTCGTTCAAGCAATTCCCGAAAGTCGGAACCGAGGTTGCCCCGTGGCTGGTGGACCGCCTGCTGCGGAATCTATTGATCGATGTGACCGGCAATACCCACCGCGCCGAGTTTTGCATCGACAAGTTGTATTCGCCCGACACCTCGAGCGGCCGACTCGGGTTGCTCGAAATGCGCGCCTTTGAAATGCCGCCGCACGCACGCATGAGCCTGGTTCAGCAGCTATTGCTGCGCTCCTTCGTGGCTCGCTTCTGGCGCGAACCCTATGCCCCGGAGCGCTTGACCCGCTGGGGGACTTCGCTGCATGACCGGTTTCTGCTGCCGCATTTTATTCTCGAGGACTTCTCGCAGGTCATCGAAGAACAAAAACTCGCGGGCTTCGATATGAACGTCGACTGGTTCGCGCCGCACTTCGAATTTCGCTTTCCCAAGCTCGGCGATATCGCGGTGGGGGGCGCCTTGATTGAGCTGCGTCAGGCGCTCGAGCCTTGGCATGTCATGGGCGAGGAGGGCACGGCCGGCGGTGCCGTGCGCTACGTGGACTCCTCGGTGGAGCGTGTCGAGGTCAAAGCAACCGGGTTCGCGCCCGACCGTTTTGTGGTGACGTGCAATGGGCGCGCCATTCCGCTTCGGCCTACGGGGCGCGAAGGCGAGTTCGTCGCCGGCGTGCGCTATCGCGCCTGGCAGCCTTGGTCCGCCTTGCATCCGACAATCGGCATTCATTCGCCATTGACATTCGATATAGTCGACACCTGGATGAAGCGTTCGCAAGGGGGTTTCCAATATCATGTGGTCCATCCGGGAGGTCGCAGCCACGAGACCTTTCCGGTCAATTCGTTCGAGGCTGAAAGCAGGCGCCTTGCTAGATTTTTTAGAATCGGCCACACACCGGGGCCCATGAGCATCGAGCCGGCTACCCCGAGCGAGGAATTCCCCTTCACGTTGGACCTTCGAAATCATCGTTAAGGATCCGCGTCTCGGTAACTACCATAGCGACCCGCATCGCTACGACGAGCTGTTGGATTCCCAGGGCCAAGTCAGGAGCCACTGGCATACCTTGGTCGAGGGAATATTCGAAGACGATGCGCGGGCGGCGCGGCGCGCCACCGAATATACGCGGCGCATGATCGTCGAGAACGGCATTACCTACAACGTATATGCCGATCGTCAAGGACGCGACCGTCCGTGGATACTCGATCCGCTGCCGTACCTCATCTCCGCGCAAGAGTGGCAGATGATCGAAGCGGGCGTCGCGCAACGCGCAAAGCTTTTGAACGCCGTGTTGGTCGATCTTTACGGGAAACAGGAGCTTCTGTCCAAAGGCGCTTTGCCGTCCGAAATCCCCTTCGGTCATCCTAATTTTTTGTGGCCGTGCACCGGCATCAACCTGCCGGGAGATCGGTGGCTGTCGACTTACGCCGCGGACTTGGCGCGTTCCGCCGACGGGCGCTGGTGGGTGATTGCCGACCGCACCCAGGCGCCCTCGGGGCCGGGGTATGCGCTCGAAAATCGCCAGATCGTTCGGCGTGCTTTCCCGCACCTGGCGCAGTCCATGGACGTGCGGCCGCTGGGCTCCTTTTTCGCGACGCTTCGAGACGAGCTGCTGCGCGATGCCGAGGAGGAGCCGCTGGCCGTCGTGCTGACCCCGGGTTCGTTCAACGAGACCTACTTCGAGCATGCGTATCTGGCGCGTCAGCTCGGGTTCCCGCTGGTCGAAGGACACGATCTGACCGTGCGCGACGAAAAGGTATTCTTAAAGACGCTCTCGGGCTTGAGGCGCGTGCACACTATCCTGCGCAGGCTCGACGATGATTTCTGCGATCCGGTGGAGCTGCGCGTCGATTCGGCGCTCGGTGTCCCCGGCTTGCTCGGCGCCATCCGCAAAGGCCACGTCACGGTTGCCAACGCCCTGGGAAGCGGCGTCTTGGAATCGGCAGCGTGGCTCGGCTTCCTGCCGCCGCTCGCCGAGCAGATCATAGGCGAGAAGCTGCGCTTACCCTCGGTCGCAAGCTGGTGGTGCGGCGAGCCCCCGGCGTTCGAATACGTCATCGCGCACCTATCGAGCTTGGTGATCAAGCCCGCGTTTCCGAATCAGAAAATGGGGCCCATCTTCGGCAGCGACCTCGATGCCGAGGAGCGCGAGGCGCTCATCGCGCGCATTCGCGCACGCCCGCACGCCTTTGTTGCCCAAGAACATCTGGCATTTTCCCAAGCCCCGGTGTGGTACACGAAAAGCGCCGATACGTTTTCGGCCCGTGCCTTGGGCATTCGCGTCTACGCCATTGCCAGCGCAAACGGGTATCGCGTCATGCCCGGCGGTCTGGCGCGGTTCGCATCCGATGCGCATGCCGAGATCGTCTCGATGCAGCGTGGCGGCGGCAGCAAGGACATCTGGGTGCTATGCGACTCGGAAGAGGCCTCGGAAGAGGCCACCGCCCCCATTGCCAGAGCCGATCGTACCGTGCATCGGCGTCAGGAGCTGCCCTCGACGCTGGTCGAGAATCTCTTTTGGATGGGCCGTTATGCCGAGCGTTGCGACTATAAAACGCGACTGCTGCGCGCCACTTTGGGCCTGCGGCGCAATCTGCCGTTTCGCGGGCAGGCCATGGAAATTTGCAAGCACTTCGGCGCCTCGGCGGTTTTCGATCCTGAGAAGCGTTTTACCTTGCGCGGCGACATTGGGCGCTTGGGTGAATGCGCGGCGCGGGTGCGAAGCAATTTGTCGGCGGAAAATTGGCGCGCGCTGACGGTTCTGCAAAGAGACTTTCGGCGCGCCGAAACCGCGCGCAGCGATGCGCGCGAAACCCTCGATAGCCTGCTGCTGTCCTTGGCGGCGATTGCCGGTTTCGCTCTCGATGACATGACGCAGGATGACGGCTGGCGGCTGATGATGATCGGTCGCCGGCTGGAACGCCTGCAATTCCTGGCGGACTTGATTTCACGGCGCTTAGCCAGCGACGGCACGCCGCTGCGCCAGGAGCTCGAATGGATATTGGAGATCGGCGACAGCGCGATCACCTACCGCACACGCCACCGCGCCCCTCCGGTGTGGGACACGACCATCGACCTGCTGGTCTATGACGAGCGAAATCCGCGCGCGCTCGCGTTCCAATGGCGGGTCATCAACACCCTGCTCATCGAAGTGGCGGAGTCCTTGGGCTCGAAGCCCCAAGAAACGCTCTACGAGGCCGTGTCGAATTTGGTAGCGTTTAAATATGCAAATCTTGGCGGCGATATCGGCCTGGCGCCCGGCTCGCGGCATATCCTGGCGCAACACCTCACGGATCTGATGTCCGCGTCCGCGCAGCTTTCCGAGCAGCTCACCTCCCAACATTTTTCGCATATCGATTTCGATTTGCGTGCCGTGTCCGCATGACGCGTTACGCCGTGCGGCACGCCACGACCTACGAGTACGGGGGCGACGTGGTGCATTCCCACCACCTCATGCACCTGACGCCGCGCGAGTTCGCGTTTCAACGATGTCTCTCCCATTCGATTGAGCTCGACCCGCAACCGAGTTTCATCCGTCAGGATGTCGATGCGTTCGGCAACGGGATCGCGCGCCTCGAATACGATCGCGCGCACGACAAGTTGGCCGTCACGGCGCAGATGGAAGTGGAGATTTTCCCTCGCGCCTTAGGCTCGCTGGACGCGACAGAGCCCTGGGATGCGCTTCGCGATCGCCTGAGCTACCACGCGTCGCCGATGGCCGCCGCGGACCTCGAGGCATGCCGCTTCCGCATGCGCTCCAGCCACGTGCCGATCAAGCTCGCCTTCGAGGAGTACACCCGCGATATTTTCTTGCCCGGACGCCCGCTCGGCACGGCCGCGCATGCGCTGATGCGCAAAATGTTTCGAGAATTCAAGTACGCCCCCGGATCGACCACCAACCGCACCTCCACTCTCGACGTGCTGAAAACTCGCCGCGGCGTATGTCAGGACTTCGCCCACTTCATGATTGCGAGCATGCGTTCATCCGGACTCGCGGCCCGTTATGTGAGCGGCTATATTCGAACTGTGCGCAAGGGCGGCGAGGCCGCGATCGGCGGCGACGCCTCGCATGCCTGGGTGTCGGTGTACTGTCCCCCGCTCGGTTGGGTGGACTTCGACCCCACCAATGATTGCATGGTCGCAGAAGATCACGTCACGCTCGCCTGGGGCCGTGACTTCGGTGACGTGTCGCCGCTGCGCGGTGTGATCGTCGGCGGCGGCGGCCACAAACTCGAGGTCGATGTGCGCGTGCAGCCGCTATTGGCGAGTCCCTGCGCTTAGAATCGCGCATGCCCGCAGCATGCGACGGTTGCAAATCATCCGCATTTTTCATTAAGAAATTGGCTACACTTGTCGCTATCTCGCACCCCATCGGACGATCTCATGATCAACGAGAAGCCCCCAAGTCGATTGGATCATCAGGTCTATGAACGGTTAATCCTAAAGCCCCCGGTGGCCTGGCGGGGAACGGGGGAACCCGACACGGAGCTTGCCATTCTGGCGCAGCTGTCGCCGGGCACCGTTCTCATGATGGGGGACAATCCGAAGCTGCCGAAGATGCCTGAGAGGCCGACATTGCTCGACTTCTTCCGTTATCGAGTCACTGATATTACCTTTCGGCACTTGTTGTCGAGTGCGAAACACGCGCTGGACGCCGGGCAAGAAGAGAAAATCGTGCTGGCTTGTCTTTTGCACGATATTTCCAATGGAATTTTGCTGCGCTCAGATCATGGTTACTGGGGAGCCCAAATGATCGGTCCCTACGTGAGCGAAGAGATCGCTTGGGCCGTGCAGAATCACCAAGCGTTGCGTTATTTTGCTGACGAGGCGGTTGGGTACAAATACCCCGAGGCGTATGTGCGATTTTTCGGCGCGGAGTACTTGCCGCCCGAATACATTCGACATGAAGCGCAAGCGGCGCGAAAGCATCGTTGGTACATGAGCGCCCGGCTCGTGACGCTCAACGATATCTATTTTTTCGAGAAGTCGGAACCGATCGATCCCGAACTCTTCACCGACATCATTGGAAGGCACTTCAAGCAGCCGAGAGAAGGTCTGGGATTCGATGGTTCGGCGGTTGCGCACATGTGGCGGTCCGCGATATGGCCAAATAACGCGTTATAGCCAGTGCTTCCCGCAATGACGATCGGCAGCAAATCCATCAGCAGTTGCGACGGGGCGTGAGCGTGCCGGTGTCGCAACGGCGGGCATTTGTCGCCGGCGATCCGCTAGCGCAGCAAGGACCGCCTCGTCAATTTCTTCCCAGGCTCGCCGATTCTTCTCGCCAGCCTCCACCGAGCGCTTTCACCAAAACCACGGCGGCATTCAAGCGGCGGGCGCGTATGTTGATGGCGGATAACTGGGCTTGAAGAGCGGCCGTTTCAGACGCGGCCACTTCAAGATACGTCACGATGCCCGACACATAGCGAATCTGAGATTGTTCAAGGGCGGTACCCGTCGCCGCAACGGCTTGAGCTTCGGTCTCGCTTTCCCTCTCCAGTTGGTGCAGCGCTGCGAGGTTGTCCTCCACCTCCTGGTACGCCGTCAACACGGTGTTGCGGTAATTCGCAACCTGTTCCGAGTAGACGGCCTTGGCGCGCGCAGTTTGCCCAACCAGCCGACCGCCCTCGAATAGGGGAAGCACTGCTTGCGGACCGATCGACCAATACAGGCTGGGCGCATCGATCCAAGTGGAAGAATGCAGGGAGTTGAGACCTGCTGCACCGGTCAACGTAAATTGCGGAAAGTAGGCGGCTCGGGCCACACCAATTTGCGCGTTGGCGGCTGCGACGCGCCGCTCGGCCGCCGCGACATCGGGGCGGCGCTCGAGCAGTGCCGACGGAATACCGGGATCGACCGAAGGAGGCGCGGCGGTTTGCGGCAAAGGGTCAGGCGGCATGTGAAACGTGGACGGGTTTTCCCCGACCAACACAGCGATGGCGTGCTCGAGCTGCGCGCGAAGCAAGTCGATATCGACAGCTTGAGTTTGTGCGTTGAACAGCTGCGCTTTCGCCTGCGCGACGTCGGAGAGAGCTGCTGCTCCGCCGTCAAATAAAGTCTGCGTCAATTCGAGTGACTTGGCGTAATCCTCGACCGTTTTAGCGAGCAGCTGTTGCTCGGTGTCAAAACTGCGCAAGCCAAAGTAATCGGTCGCCACTTCCGCTTGGATCGACAATGCGATGGACGCGAGGTCCGCGGCGCTCGCTTGTTGATTGGCACGCGCCGAGGCGACTTCGTTACGGACGCGGCCCCAGAGGTCTATTTCATAGGACAGGTCGGCCTCCAGGACAAAGTCATTTCCCTCAGTCGGATACCCCTTGACATAAGTGGGTGAGTTTTGCGAAACGCGCGCACGCTTGGCGGATGCCAGCGCATCGATTTTGGGAAAAAGGTCGGCGCGGGCAATCCGAGTATCCGCTCTCGCTTGCTGCAGTCGCGCGAATGCCGCTTTGAGATTCTGATTGGCGCTTTGAGCCTCAACCTCGAGCGCATTTAAGGACGCGTCCTCGAAAATGTTCCACCACCGGCCCCTAGGCGCGCCGTCCTTGGGCTGCGCCAGCCCCCATCCCTCGGCTTCTTTGAACCCGCCCGGGGTGGGTGTGCTGGACGGAATCGTATAGGGAGGCGCGAATGAGCAGGCGCTTACCAGGCATACCAGCGCGAAGACCGCCGGTCTGCGCCGCCGGCTCATTTGGCGGAGTCCTTAGGATCTCCCCCCTGCCGCGACGGCGGGGCGATACGCACCGGAAGACCGTCTTCGATAGAATCCGATGGATTAACGACGAGATCGTCTAGCGGGTCGATCCCGTCCAACACTTCGACGGTTTTGCCAAAGTCGCGTCCCTGAATGATGTTTTTCATTTTGATTTTGTGCGACGGATCCACCGTAGCGACCTGCACTCCGTTGGCGCGGAACAAAATCGTGTTCGATGGAACCCGAAGCGTCTGGTTTGGGCTCGGTAATTTGAAATGAATCTCGGTGTAGGCGCCTGGAAAGAAATCCCCGTGCGCATTGTCGAGCTGAAGCTCGACTTGCAGGGTGCGCGCAGTTGGGTCGAGCGCATTGGACGTGCGCATGGTTTCGGCCCGATAAGCCTTGCCGGGCCGTTCCGGAAAATGCAGTTCTGCCTTGAGCCCGGGTATGGTCGCGGCGGCATATGCTTGGGGGACTTGCCCGTAAACCCGCAATTTGTGGACGTCAGCTACTCGGAAAAGTTCGCTGCCTGCCGCCTGTCCTGCGTTGATCAAGGCGCCGACATCGGTGTTGCGGGCGGTGACCACGCCATCGAACGGGGAGAGCACTCGCTTGAATGATTCGAGATCCTTCAGACGGGCGACGTTCTGTTCCGCCGAAGCTTGCGCGGCAGTCTTGGCTGCCGCGTCACCGGCTTTCTCGTCCGCATCCTGCCTCGATACCGCTTGCTTGATTACAAGACCCTTCCAACGCTCGTTGGTCGACTTCGCCAAGGAGGCGTTCGCGCGCGCAGTCTCTAAATCCGCTAGAGCCTGTGCCAACTGCTTGTCCACCTCTGGAGTGTCAATATCCGCGAGCAATTGACCCTTACGGACCTTCGCACCGATGTCCGTGTACCACATCTTCACATAGCCGGTTGTTCGCGCATAAATGGGCGCTTCCATGTACGCCAACACGCTGCCCGGCAGCAC
Organism: Gammaproteobacteria bacterium; assembly: GCA_034667905.1. GTDB lineage: Bacteria > Pseudomonadota > Gammaproteobacteria > Steroidobacterales > Steroidobacteraceae > Bog-1198. The sequence continues at coordinate 72,761 of JAXDQK010000077.1, forward strand.
GAGTTCATCGTCGTCGCCGTTCGCATCGGGTTTGACGGTGACCACCGTGACGACCGAATCATCGGCTGTTTTTTTCTTCAAATGCGATCTTGCGATCAGGCGGCTCGCAATTCCCCAGACAGCCAAGATCAGCGCAACCACGATCAGGATCAACAGGACCCGCTTGGCGATTCTTTTCAACTTCTTCCTGTCTTGCGGCTTGTCTGTCGAGGCCTGTTCAGGCATGCGCAGCCTCACGTGGCTCCTTCCCGCCATGCGATCTCTTGTCGTGCCGGTGCGCGAGGGTGAATACGGTCGGCACAAAAAACAAGGTCGCGAAGGTGGCGAAAATCAGGCCGCCGATCACCGCTCGGCCGAGCGGCGCGTTCTGCTCGCCGCTTTCGCCCAATCCTAGAGCCATGGGAATCATCCCGATGATCATCGCCAGAGCGGTCATGATGACGGGGCGCAGGCGGGTGAATCCGGCCTCCAAAGCCGCCGCCACCGCATCTTTTCCTTCCTCCATTTGTTCTCGAGCAAAGCTGATGACCAGGACACTGTTCGCGGTGGCCACCCCCATGCACATGATCGCCCCGGTCAAGGCCGGCACGCTCACCGTCGTGCCGGTCAAGAACAGCATCCAGACGATGCCGGCCAAGGCGGCGGGCAGCGCCGCGATGATGATCAGAGGATCTAAAAAGGATTGAAAATTGACCACGATAAGCATGTAAACCAAAACGATGGCTGCCAGCAGCCCGAGCAACAAGCCCCTAAATGACTGCTGCATGGTCTGCACTTGGCCTCTCAAGCTGATGCTAGACCCTTTGGGAAGATCATTCTTGGCATCCTTCAGGATCTTGCTCATCTGTTGGGCGACGAACCCCAAGTCCGAATCCTGCACGCTGCCGTAAATATCGAAAGCCGTCTGGGCGTTGTAGTGGCTGACAACCGCAGGGCCGACGCTGCGGTGAAAGGTCGCGACGTTGGACAAAATCTGCGATGTACCACTCGCTGCCGTAGTGCTGCCGTTGGTTTGAGTCAAGGGCGTATTGCCGAGATCATTGAGGGAGGCCAGTCGATATTGAGGCGTTTGCGATACGACGTTGTACTGCGTGCCGGTTTTCGGGTCGATCCAAAATGACGGCGTGGTCTGGAAGCTGCCGGACAAGGAGACCAACATGTTGGACGCCACGTTCTGCTGGGTGAGGCCGAGGAGCTCCGCCTTGCTGCGATCGACATCGACGTTCAGCTGCGGATAATCGTAGGGTTGCTGTATATGCAGATCGACGGCGCCGGGAATAGTCAGCATCTTCTTCAACAACGCCCTGGCATAGGCCTGGTTTTTCTGAAGATCGGGTCCTGCAATTTGCACATCGAGAGGCGACGGCAAGCCGAAATTCAGTATTTGGCTGACGATGTCCGCCGGCAAGAATGAGAACTGCGAGCCTGGATAAGCCGATAGGAGCTTGCTGCGCAAACTACGTTGGTAATCCCCCAGCGCGGAATGCTTTTTGGCGAAGTTGATGAAAATATCCGCATCGCCGGGTCCCACGGGGGCGGAGGTGCTGTACGCGAGATTGATGCCGCTGTACGGCAGCCCGAGATTGTCCACGATGCTGGCAACCTGGTCCGCCGGAATCACGTCACGAATGGTTTTCTCGATTTGATCGCACAGGATAGCGGTCTCTTCGATCCGCGTGCCGGAGCGAGCGCGCACATGCAGCTTGAGCTGACCCGCATCGACCGTCGGGAAAAAATCTTGCCCGAGTCCGGGCAGCGGACCCAAAGGGAAGGCCAATACGGCGGTGGCCGCCATGGCCACTAAGAACAAGACCGCGAAAAGTCCGCCCGTCTCGATGGCGATGTGCAGCAGGTTTCGGTAGCCGTGGCGCAGCCGTTCGAATTGGCGCTCAAAGCCCTGTTGAAAACGCACCAGAAAATTGCCCCTCTTTCTCTTTGCTTGATCGTCGTGCTTCTTGAGCAAGTAGTTAGCCAGTGTCGGAATCAACGTGCGCGACAGCAGATACGAGGCCAGCATTGCGAAAACGACGGCTTCGGCCAGGGGTACGAACAAATATCTGGCAACGCCGGCGAGCAGAAACATGGGCACAAAGACAATGCAGATCGACAGCGTCGAGACCAGCGCGGGCAACGCTATCTGATGGGCGCCATCCAAGATGGCGGGTTCGACATCCTTGCCCTGCTCCAATTGGTAGTTGATGTTTTCGATTGTCACGGTGGCATCGTCCACGAGGATACCGACCGCCAGAGCCAACCCACCGAGGGTCATGATATTGATGGTCTCGCCCAGTGCGGACAGGCAGGCGATCGAGGCCAGTATCGATAGGGGAATCGAGACGGTAATGATCAGGGTGCTGCGCCAGCTGCCTAAAAACAGCAATATCATCAGGCCGGTCAGCGCCGCGGCGATTGCGCTTTCGCGGATCACGCCTGATATCGCGCCGCGAACGAATACCGATTGATCGCTCAATGCCACCAGCTTCAGATCTTTGGGCATCGTTGCCCGAGCGGGGCCGAGCTTGGCGTTGACCCCGTCGATGATGTCGATGGTGGATGCGTCGCCGGTTTTCAAGACGTTCATCAATATGGCGCGTTTGCCATCGACTCGCGAGATGCTGGTCTGGGGCGGATAGCCATCGCGGACATGCGCTACGTCGCGGACGTACACCATGCTGCCGTTGCTCACCTTCACGGGCAGGTCGTTCATGGCCTCGATTTGCTCCGGGCTTGCGTTCAACTTGATGAAGTACTCCGTGCTGCCGATCTTTTCCGTTCCAGCCGGCAAAATGAGGTTTTGGGTGCCTATGGCACTGACCACATCGTTCGGCGACAGGCCGCGCGCGCGAAGCGCGCGAGGGTCCAGATCCACTTGGACTTCCCGCTGTTTGCCGCCAAGCGGGTAGGGTAGGGAAGCTCCGGCGACCGTTGCCAGTTGAGTCCGCAAGATGTTGTTGCCGAGATCGAATATCTCTTGTTCCGGGATGGATTCGCTCGATAAGGCAAGCTGCAGGATCGGCACCGTGGAAGCGTTATAGGAAAGAATGAAGGGCGGTGTGGTGCCGGGCGGCGAGGACTGCAATTGCGTCTGCGCAACGGCTGTGATTTGCGCGAACGACAGCTCCGGCTTCACTTTGGGTTGAAAAAAATACTTGACCACAGCCGTGCCGACGACCGATTGCGATTCGGTGTGTTCCACATCGTTGACCACAGTCTGCGCGGTGCGCTCGGAAAACAGCACGATTCGATTCGCCATCTCTTCGGGCAGGAGTCCCGTGTAGCGCCAGATGACGGCGGCAATGGGGATCTTGATATTGGGAAAGATGTCGGTGGACGTATTCATGATCGCGAACACGCCCAGGAAGACGATCAACACCGCGAGCATAATGAAGGTGTACGGGCGTCGGAGAGCTAGCTTAACAATCCACATTTCCGTACACCTAAACCTGGCAATCCTGTAATGGCGCGGGCCCAAAAGGACGGGCTCAAAAGGCAACATATCCGGTGACGTCGGTAAGCAGATGTAGGGCGCTACCCTATCGCTCTGTCAGACGCGGTAATGCTACATTCAACATACGATAACAAATTGGGGGATAAGCATGCGCGATTGGACGCTCAAAAATCTGAACCGGCGTGGTTTGTTGATGACGGCAGCCGCAGCGGGTGCAACCCTCGCCATGCCGCGGCTGATCCGCGCGGCAGCGGGTCAATCCGGCAAGGCGATGTACGGCGGGGATTTGAGCTCGGTTCGCGCCGCCATCGAAAAGCAGCGCCCGGAAGCCATCAAGCGCTTGCAAACTTGGATAGCGCTGCCTTCCATCGCGGCCGAGAACCGCAACATGCCGGAAGGTGCTCAGATGATGATCGACCTGTTGAAAGACGCGGGCTTTCAAAGCGCCAAGGTCATGCCGACCGACGGGCAACCGGGCGTGTTCGCGACCCTGGACGCCGGGGCCAAGCGCACTATCGGCATGTATTTCATGTACGACGTCAAGCAGTTCGACCCCAAGGAATGGAGTTCTCCGCCGCTGGAAGGCGCCATCGTCGAGAGGCCGCCGTTCGGCAAGGTGATGATAGGCCGCGGCGCCATCAACCAAAAAGGACCGGAGGCGACTTTTCTCGCCGCGCTGCATGCGCTGAAGGCCGCCGGCCGCAAGCCGCCGGTCAATATCGTGCTGGTCGCGGAAGGTGAAGAGGAAATTGCCTCGCCGCACTTCGCGCAAGTGGTGCATCAGCCGGAAGTCTTGAAGGCACTATCGAAATGCCATGAAGTGTTCATGCCTTTCGCCTCGCAGTCGCCGCAAGGCTCGGTGCAGATCGCCCTGGGTGCAAAAGGCGCGGTCGAGGTGGAACTGGTGGCGTCCACCGAAAGGTGGGGCAGGGGTTCCAAGGACGACATTCATTCCAGCTACAAAGCAGAACTCGACAGTGCGGTTTGGCACATGGTCAAGGCGCTGTCCACCCTGGTGTCCGAAGACGGCAACGATCCCGCCATCGACGGCTGGTTCGAGCATGTGAAGCCCCTTACCGGCCGCCAGAAGGAACTGATCGCCGAACAAGTCGCGCATAACAGCGAAGCCGACGTCAAAAAGCTTCTCGGCGTTCAGCATTGGGTACGCGATCTTCCATATCGCGACGCGATGGAGCGGCTCGCCTCGCAGCCCACGGTGAATATCGAAGGCATGTATGCCGGTTATACCGGCCCCGGTGGAAAAACCATCCTGCCCTCCAAGGCCACCGCAAAATTAGACTTAAGGCTGGTGCCCGACCAGACCGCCGCGGACTGCGAAGCCAAACTCAAAGCGCATTTGGCCAAGCGCGGCTACGGTGACATCGAGGTGAAGGTCACAGGTGGATACGATCCGACCCAGACAGACGAGAACTCCTCACTCATCAAAGCCTCGACTGCGGTCTACAAGCAGCAGGGCATGCTCGTCAGCTTGTCGCCCCGGCTCGCCGGCTCTTGGCCCGGCTATATTTTCACGGGTGCTCCCGTGAGCCTGCCCGCCGGCCATTTCGGCACCGGCCACGGCAGCCGCGCTCATGCGCCCGATGAGTACTACGTCATCGAATCAGGCATTCCCGAAGTGCAGGGCATGGCCGATGCAACCTTGTCGTACGTGATGCATTTGTATGCGCTGGCGGCCGTGTAGCGCCGGCCGGGTGTGTACCTCACATCAGTGCCGCTTGCGCCGGCGGGTCGTTTATACCTTCTGAACCACCACTCGTCCCTGGGCGTTAACAAATACGTGGTAGCGATTGCCGTCCTTGCAAGTCGCAACATAATCGCTGTCGGCATTGCGTTTCACGTTCACAACTTGATCGCAAGGCTGGCCATTGAGGACGATGGTGGCCTGCAAATCCTGGCTGGAGGACGGGCCGGCCGCCGCGGCCCAGCGCGTGACGCTCGATGCGATCATGGCCATCAATATGCAACTGAATATTCGCGCGCTCACAGTGACTCCTTTAATTCATATTAAATTTGTGAAAATTTCTTAGGATCCATCAGAATTCCCCACAGCGCTTCTCGTGATGAGGCGACCGCCGTGGCGAGCTGCGGATCGCCATTCTGAAGCAGCGTCAATACCTTGATGATCAACGTATCATATTTCTGCCGCAGCGCGGTTTGCGGTGTCTTGCTTGATCCGCTGTGAAATGCGCGCAGTTCGCTCAGCAGGTCATCTACCTGATTTTTCAACGACAGTTTCGTAAAGACGCCAATTGCCCGAGTGTCTTTGAGTCTCTGCTCGAGCGAACCCAAATCGAGCGTCGGTGCCGTGGGCGCAGCGGCGGCGGCGGGCGTCGCACCCTTGGCTGGCGCCTCGCCAGGCGTGGTTGTTTTTGCTGCCGGGCGGTTGGCAGGGGCGCCGGGCGAAGCTGAATTGGGTGCACTAGCCGTCGGCGATGAAGGCTTTGGCTGCGCCGGCAAAGGCGCCGCTGGCGCCGCAGCGGGTGTTGCAGCCGGTGGCGTTGGAGCGGGGGGCATTGGCGCTGGGGGCGTTGGCGCCGCTTGCGCCGGCTGCTCATGAGCGAGCGGAGCCGAGGCCTGCGCGACGGGCTTAGGCTCGGTATTTTCGGAACGGCGCGGCGCCATGCAGCTGGATATCGCCAGCGACGTGGCGATCATGACGGCTATATAGTTAGATCGAGCCATTCGTTTCACTCCGCCGTCGGGTCCCTAAGCTTACATCAGGCCACGGCGGCCGCGCGCACGCGCCGGATGAGGATTACGTCATCGAATGACTACCACGGCGCGGGCTTGTAGTCCTTCAAAAACTGCCCCCATATTGGCTCACCGCCGAGCCGGCCTGCGAAAATGGGATCGACGATGCGTGCCGCGCCGTCAATGATGTCGAGCGGTGGTGAGAAGCCTAGCTCCGCCTTGCGCGCCGCATGCACGGCGGGATCCTCGTCCGTGACCCATCCGGTGTCCACGGCATTCATGTGTATGCCGTCCTTGATGAAATCGGGGGCGCAGGTTCTCGTCATCATGTTGAGCGCCGCCTTGGCCATATTGGTGTGAGGATGCTTTTCAGTTTTCGTGCTGCGATAGAACTGGCCCTCGACCGCGCTCACATTGACGATGTGCTTGTGAGTCCCAGGCGTGCGCAGCATGAGCGGCTTGAGTCGAGCGTTAAGGACATAGGGCGCGATGGCATTCACCAGCTGCACCTCGAGCAGTTCCGGCGTGGCGACCTCATGCATGCGCAAGCGCCAGCTATTGACCTCGCGCAAGTCGACCTGCTGCAAATCCTCGTCGTAGCGGTCGGTGGGGAACAACGCCTCGCCGCAGTCATAGTCCTCATCGAGGTAGCGACGCTGAGAAAGCGCCGCGCTATGCACAAGCCCCTCTCCATGCTGCCGCGGCCCTGCCACGGCAGCCGACACCGCCGCCGCTACCGCCCGGCTGCCTTCGGATCGGGATCCTTCAAGGCTTCGGCGCAAATCTTCATGACTCGCGAGAGAAGCACGCCAATCTTGGGGTAGGGCGGCCATGGTTTCGTTTTCCTTGGCCAGCAGATGCTGGAAGAATCCCGCGGGCCGCCGCACCGTCTGACAGGCGTTGTTTAAGATGTAGTCAAGCCGCGGCAGCCGTTGCACCAGGTGCCGCGTCAATAGTTCGACGCTCGGTGTATGGCGTAAATCCAAGCCGTGAATCTGCAGGCGCTCGCGGAACGCCGCATAGTCGCGCTCCCTCGAATACCGATCGGCCGCATCGACCGGAAAGCGCGTGGTCACGACGACATACGCGCCGGCGCGCAGCAGCTTCAAGGATGACTGAAAGCCGATCTTGACGCGGGCCCCGGTGATGAGCGCGTAGTGGCCGCTGAGATCGGCGGTCTGCTCGCGCTTGGCGTAGTTGAACTCGCCGCAAGGCTCGCACATCGAGTCGTAGTAGCGATGCATCTTCGAGAAAGACTTCTTGCAGACGTAGCAGTTGCGCTCCTGACGGAATTCTCTGGGGTCGGCTGACGCCTCGGGCTTGGGCCGTTCGAGCCAGAGGGGCGCGTATACTTTCGAGCGCCGCTGGATGCGCAGGCCCGCGCGCTCAATAATCTTTCGGTCATGTTCCTTAGTCACTTCGCGCTTGGCCCGGCGAAACGCCTTCGCCATTCGCGTTACATCGTGCCGCTCGGGCTTGGCGACCAAGCCGGCCAGCATCAGCAATTCGCGCCGCTGGGGGAGAGCAAGATGCGCGAGGTGCGATCGATCAGCTTCGATCGCACGCAACACGCGCGCGCACGTGCGTACATCTTCCTCGGAGAGCGAACTCAAGTCAGGTTTCTGCTTCAGGTGATTCATGGCGGCATTTAAGCTATCGCATACAAGAACTCGACGAACGACGCGGCTGCGCCGTCCAACGCCGCAATCTTCGGATTTTTCGAGTCGATTAAGTAATATTCATCCGGAGCATGCGCACCGGTACCGTGCCCGAGCCCAAAATCGCCCGCGGGGAGGCTCAGCGGCGGACTGGTGAACCGATACCCGGGCCAGGACCCTGGGTTGCGGGGCACCACGAGCGGCGGCGTTCCGAGCTTGGTGAATGTCGCGAGTACCGCCTTGAAGAACCTGCTGTCAGGATCGGTCTGAGTGGGATCGTAGCCTCCGCTCATGTTGACCTCGATGTCCCCGAAGCCGTGCTTCGCAAGGTGTGCTTTGAGTTTGGCCAGCGTATCGGCTGCGGTCATGTCAGGCACCAGGCGCATGTCGATCTTGGCCACGGCTCGGTGAGGCAGTACCGTCTTGCCCCCGGGACCGGTATAGCCGCCGACGAGCCCTTCGATGTTAATGGTGGGCTGGGAGAACAGCCGCAGCAATGAGTCCTGCCAATTCAAATCATGTATCCAATGATCGACGCCGAACTCGGCTTTTATCGTAGCCTCCGGCACCGCCGCAGCGTAAGCCAGCACCATTTTCTTTTGCGCCTCGGACAACGGCTTCACCTTGTCGAAGAAGCCTTCCACCGCAGGTGTGTGGCCGTCCTTTTCCACCAGCGTGTTGAGCGCTTGCACCAAATGCCACGAAGGGGAATCCACCTGCGCTTCCAAGCTCGAATGGATGTCCTTCTTCGGGCCGCGGCCCCAGTGCTCGCCGCTCGATACCAATTCGAGTTCCACGACGCCTTTGGCGCCGGCGGCCACTTGCACGCTGCCGTCCAAGCCTTGGCTGGCATCGGGGAGCATGACTCCGACGCAAGCTTTCATGTGCGGGAAAACCTCGGGACTGTTGACGATCTCGCCAAAGTGCGGGGACGCGATTTCCTCTTCGCCTTCGCAGACCAGGACCAAGTTAACCGGCAACTTCTTGCCCGCGGCTTTGAAAGCCTGTAGGGCGCTCAGGAACGAGTTCTGCGGACCTTTTTGATTTACGGCGCCGCGGCCCATGCATACCGTGCCCAATCCCGGCTTTTCCACGAGCCGCCCCTCGAGAGGCGGTGAACTCCACTCTTCCGGAATGAACTGTTTCACGTCGTACATGAAATAGATCGCGACGGTGGTCTTGGCACCGGAATCCATGCGGCCGAATACTCCCGGCTTGCCGGATGTCGGTATCAGCTTCACACCGGTGAATCCCGCTTGCTCGGCAAGTTTTGCCATGTATTCCGCGCCCTGGGGGTAATTGCGGTTCTCGGCGGCAATGGAGGGCAGCGCAATCCAATCCTGCAGCCGCTTCACGTTGTCCGCGTGCATCTTGGGGATCTGCGCCAGCACCGCGGCCTTGGCATTATCGCCGCCGGCCGCCAGCGTTGCCGCGGGGGCGGCCACCAATACGGCACCCGACAGCGCACCTTGAACGAAATCACGTCTGCTCAAACCATCACCGGAATCAGTCATGAACCTATCCCCTCAATGTTGTTGGACGGCCAGCATTCTGACTGACCGAGCGAGAGGCGGGGGAGGATTTTTGAATGCCGCCGTTAGCCGGCGTGATTTTCCGGAAACTTCAAAGTGTCGAAGCGAGCCGCGGCAGCCTCGCCCAGTTGTTTCTGCGCGCGGATTTCATTCACGATTTCCAGTGCGGTCTTGGGGCTAGGCGGCAACTCAGCATCGCTTATACGTAGTGGGGTGATGCGCTCGCCCCAGCGAATCAAGTGCGAGGAGAGGGTCAGCCCGCCGCCGAAGGCAGGCATCAATACTAAACCGCCGGGAGGCACGCGGCCTTCTTCCACCGCCTCGACCAACGCAACCGGCGCAGTTGCCGAGCTCATATTCCCGTATTTCTGCACGGTCAAAAAAACTTTGTCGGCGCCGGCTCCGGCGCGTTTTGCCACCGCATCGATGATGCGCAGGTTCGCCTGATGCGGTACCACCAGTGCGACATCGTCGATGGTGACGCCTGCGCGGCGCATCACGTCGAGGCTCGCCTCGCTCATACCTTGCACGGCCTTGCGAAATATTTCTTGACCGTCAAAGTCCCATCGGGTCTGTCCGAACGGCACGCCGAGATTCGCGTACATGGTGCCCATGCCCCGCACGCGCAGGATTTGCCGCGCGTCCGCATAGCACTGGAGCTTTTCGGCAATGACACCAGTCTCCTGCGGCGACTCCTGAAGCACCATGGCCGCTGCGCCGTCGCCGAAGAGTACGGCGACGTTGCGATTGTCCCAGTCCATGTATTGAGATATCAGCTCCACGCCGATGACCAGCGCATTTTTGACAATGCCGCTCTTGATCATCGATGAGCCGATCGAGAGGCCATACATGAAGCTGGTACAGGCAGTGTTGACGTCGAACGATGCCGCTTGAGTCGCGCCAATGCGCTGCTGTACGCCCGATGCGCTGTTGGGAACCGTCTCGTCATTACTGCAGCTGCCGTAAATGACCAGTTCGATGTCCTCGCCACGCATGCCCGCGCAATCGATTGCGCGGCGCGCCGCGGTAATGGCCAGTTCGATGCCCGGCACGTGCGATATGCGTCGCTCCTTCATGCCGGTTCGAGTGGTAATCCATTCATCATCGGTGGGCAGGAAGGTTGCCAGGTCCTGATTGGTCAAAATGGACGGCGGTAGGCATTTGCCCCAGCCGACAATTGCTGCGTGAGTCAACGGTACTCCCCGGTACTCTTTAATGTGTGTCGCGCATTGTCGCCCATATGGACGCAACCCGCACCTTGTGCCGTTCAGTCGGCCGATACCGTGCGTCCGCTGGCCCAGGCGCGCAGTGCGGCCACTTTCTCGGCCATGACGATGGCCAGGGGCCGCGTCGCCTGCATCTCGTGCGCGATCAGTGCCGCCGTAACCGGCTGTTTCGCGGCATGCGCGCTGTAAAGGGCTGCGACGATGGCCTGTTCGATCTCGGCGCCTGAAAAGCTCTCGCAGCGGTTGGCGAGTGCGGCCAGCTCTTGCGGATTCAATAGCAGGCCCCGCTTGCGCGCGTGGATGGTTAGGATTTCAGCGCGCGCATCGCGGCCGGGCAGGTCGACGAAGAAAATTTCGTCGAAGCGACCCTTGCGGATCAGTTCCGGCGGCAGGGAAGTGACATCGTTCGCCGTGGCCACGACGAAAATGCGTGAGCGCTGCTCAGCGAGCCAAGTGAGAAAGGTTCCGAGCACCCGCCGCGACACGCCGTTATCGCCTTCACCTTCCGCCAGCGACTTCTCGATCTCGTCCACCCAAAGTACGCAGGGCGCCAGCCCTTCAGCCGATTGCAGAGAGTCGCGCAAGTTCTTCTCGGATTCGCCTTGCCATTTGGTGTAGAGCGCGCCGAAATCCAGGCGCACCAGCGGGACGCCTAAAATACCCGCGGCGGCGCGTGCGGCCAGGCTCTTACCGCAACCTTGGACACCGAGCAGCAGCACGCCTTTGGGCGGATCGAGTTCCGGGGCGCTGCCGTCGAAGGCCGGCTTGCGGGTATTGAGCCAGCGGCGAAGATTCTGCATGCCGCCAAGGTCGGTGATCTTTGCGGTGGCCGGTTCATAAGATAAGGTGCCGCCGCGATTGAGAAGCTCGTACTTGGCGGTCAGCATTTCCGGAAAGTCCGACATGGTCAACGCGCCATGGTCGAAGATCGCATGGCGCACGAGGCGTTCGGCATCGGATGCCGACAGTCCATTGAGATTCTCGACCAGTCTCTTTACGACCTCAGGCTCCAAGTGCAAGGGCTTGCTCGGATTTGCCGCCGTCCATTCACGCACCACGCGCGTGATGATCATGAGGCGCTCATTGGGCGAGGGCAGCGCCAGATGCAGACGCGCCGCGAGATGCTCAAGTTCCTCAGGCAGTGTGACTTCGTAGCTCATCAACACAACGGTGCGCGCCACCTGCGCGTACCCTAAGGCGATGTCTTTGAGCAGCCTTACGTTCACCGGTTCTTTAAGGTACGGATGAAAGTCGAGCAGCACATAGATTCCCGGCATCGACGTGGCCTTGAGGTGCTTCAGGAGCTGCTCCGGGTCGGACAAGGTACGCTGCGGACCGCCCATATCGATATCCACGCGCTGCAGACCCTCGGTCACGGTCCATTGAAACACGCCCCAGCCACGGCCCTGCCGTACTTGAAGGCTCGCTTCCCGCACCAGCGTCAGCACTCGGGACTCCTCGCGCGACTCGACCACGATGAGGGCCAAGCGCGAGGCGAGCAGTGTTTGCAGCTCGCGACGGGGGTCTTGGGGTGCCGGTGGGGTATTCATGGTGGCAAGAATGTAGCAAAAGCCATCGAAAGCTTGATCAGGCCCGTCACGTTTTTCAAAACCCGCAGTCCCTGAGCGTAGGCAGCAGCCCGGCGAAATGGCAGCATACCCTAGCGGTTAAGTCGTGGGGCGCGTCATCGAGCTACTTGAGCGGGATGAACAATTGCAGCGTTTGGTCAATGCCTTGGCGCGGGCGCGCGAGGGCAGAGGCCGGCTGATTGCCATTGCCGCTGAGGCGGGCGCAGGCAAAACGGCGCTTACCGAGCGCTTCGTCGCCGGCCACGCCAAGGATGCGCGGGTATATTGGGGAGCCTGCGAAAATCTGTCCACACCCGAGGTGTTGTTGCCGCTTCGGGACATCGCCCGTGCCTCCGGCGAATCCTTCGAATTCGGCGCCGATCACATCCGAGCCTTTGAGTCTCTGCTGCAGCTGCTGTCTCGTCATGCCAAACCCTCCATTCTCATTCTTGAAGACGTGCACTGGGCCGATACAGCGACTTTGGATCTGATCCGTTTTCTCGCTCGGCGGATTTCGCGCGTTGGAGCGCTGGTCTTGATCACGTATAGGGAAGAAGAGGTGGACGTCCGCTCGCCGGTACGCAGTCTTCTTGGAGAAGCGCCGGCGGGAAACGTCGAGCGCATAAGCCTGGCGCCGCTCTCGCTCGCGGCCGTCACCCGACTGGCGGCGCAGCGGGGACGGCGCGGCGAGGAGCTGTTCGCCTTGACCGCGGGCAATCCTTTTCTGGTTACTGAGGCGCTGGCGGTTGAGGCTGATGTACCCGCAGATGCCGTGCGCGATGCGACGCTGGCGCGGGCGTCGCGCTTGCCCGAATCGGCCCGCGCGGTACTCGATGCGGTATCGATATTTCCGCGCCATGCGGACACGGCCGTGGTGGCCGATCTAGTCAAAGGGGCCATCGACGCCGGTCTCGATGAGTGCGTCGAGAAGGGTATGTTGTCGCTGGACCGAGGATTGGTGCAATTCCGCCACGAGCTCGCACGCCGCGCGATCGAAGCTTCGATCGCTCCGGCCCGGCGAGTCGCGTTGCATCAGAAAGTGATCGACGTGCTGATGCGTCGATCCGATGCGCGCGCCAGCGAGATTGCACACCACGCGGAGCGAGCGGGCGATGTCGCCGCGCTGTTGAAGTTCGCGCATCGCGCCGCGGAAAAAGCAGCTCGCGCCGGAGCACCGCGCGAAGCCGCAGCGCATTTTGCGACCATGCTGCGTCATCGCGAGGCACTGTCTTCCGATCTGGTTCTCGACGTGCTCGAACACCACGCGCAGCAGGCATATTTGATGGGCGACCCCGAGATTGCGATGATCTCGATGACCGAGGCGGCGGAGATGCGGAGACGCACCGGGGACATCCTTGGGCTAGGAAGGGACCTCACGCGCTTGACGCGTTTTGCATGGATGTGCGGGCGGCGTACCCAAGCCGAGCGCTTTGTCGAAGAGGCGGTCGCCGTGCTGCAGACGGTGCCGCGGGGGCCGGAACTGGCGTGGGCCTACTCGCATCAATCGCAGCTCGACATGCTGGATTCACGCATGGAAAGCGCCGTTTTCTGGGGCCGGCGCGCGCTGGACTTGGCAACCGTGCTGGGCGAAAAAGAAATCATCGTTCACGCACTGGGCAATATCGGCTCGGCCAAGGAGGACGTCGGCGACGTCGAACTGGAGAAAAGCTTCGATCTGGCGGTTGCCGGCAATTATCACGACCATGTCGAGCGTGCCTCCTGCAATCTGACTTGCACATATTATTGGCGCCGCGACTATCAGTCAGCACTCAAGTTCATAGACCGCGGCGTGTCGTACGCCGTTGCTCTGGAGTTGAGGCATTGGGAAGGGTATCTGCGCGGCTGGCGCAGCATGATTTTGCTCGATCAAGGCGACTGGCCCGCAGCCGAGGACGAAGCCCTGGAGATTTGCCGCAGGACGTACGCCGTCGATATGTATCGCTTTCCTGCGCTGATTGCTTTGGCTCGCTTACGCGTGCGGCGCGGCGATCCCGACGCCGACATTCCGCTGGCAGCCGCCCGCCATCTCGCTGCCGGCGTGGCTGAACTGCAACGCACCGTATACGTCGCGATAATCCTGGCCGAGAGGGTCTGGTTGGCGATGAGCACGGAGGGAGATGAGGCCCAGCGCATGCTTCGCGAGGTGCATGAGTTGGCCGAAGTACGCAACACGCGCTGGGTCCTCGAGGATTCGGCACTTTGGCTTTCGCTGTTAGACGACCGCGCCGCGGGCGAGCGCGCCGCGGGCGAGCGAACACCGTGCAAGGTCCGCGCGACCTCGAAATTGTCAACGCCTTTTCGCGAGCACTGCGCGGGCCAGTGGCAAGAAGCGGCCGCTGGATGGCGCGCGCTCGGGCGTCCCTACGAAGAAGCGATTAGCCTAAGCGTCGGCGATGACGCTGCGCAGCGTGCCGCCTTGGAGATTTTCGATCGCTTAGGCGCGATACCCGCAGCGGCGCGCCTGCGGCGCCAAATGCGGGCGGGCGGGTCCCGCGCGGTTCCGCGCGGCCCGATTGCGGTGACCCGCGCCAATGCGGCGGGACTGACCCGCCGGCAGGTCCAAGTTCTGGGATTGCTGCATGAAGCCCTGAGCAACAGCGAAATCGCCGCTCGCCTGTGCATTTCCGCAAAGACCGCGGAACACCACGTGTCGGCCATCATGGCTCGGCTCGGCGTATCCAGCCGCCAAGAGGCTGCAGTGGCCGCCCGCGATCGGGGCCTGCTTGCCGAGCCCAAAAAATAGGCAGACCGGAACCGAAAGATGGGGGTCCAGCCCCCATGCGCCGAACCTCCTCTTCAAGCACCCTTGCGCCCGGGTTGCATGAACAAAGGAGTCACCCATGTCTCGCATCGGAATTTTTGCCTACGGAATCTTCAGCTATTTAGTGTTCTTTGCGGTATTTCTTTATGGGATCGGTTTCATTGGCGGTTTTCTGACGCCAACCAGTCTGGACGGCGTACCCACATCAACTACCGGGCACGCCCTGACGGTGGACCTGATATTGCTGGCCCTATTCGCTCTTCAGCACAGCGGCATGGCGCGGCCGGGATTCAAGAGGTGGTGGAAACGCTTAGTGCCGGAAGCGGCGGAGCGCAGCACTTACGTGCTGGTCAGTTCGCTGGCGCTGGCGGCGCTGTATATTTTTTGGCAACCGATCGGAGGCGTGATTTGGACCGTCCCGGAAGGACTCGCAGGGAACGCCGTTATCGGGCTGTACTTATTCGGATGGCTGCTTCTCCTATACACCACGTTCTTGATCGATCATTTCGATCTGTTCGGACTGAAACAGGTATGGCGACGTCTGCACGAGAGAACCTATCGCGCACCGGTTTTTCGCACACCGAGTCTTTACAGGCTCGTAAGGCATCCGCTCTACATCGGCTGGCTGACGATCTTCTGGGCTGCACCGAGAATGACGGTGGCCCATTTAGTCTTCGCGCTTGCCACAACCGCGTACATTTTAATCGCGATCCAACTGGAAGAGCGCGATTTGGTATCCGCGTTCGGGAATGTATACCTCGACTATCGAGCCCGTACTCCAATGTTGATTCCGCGGCTGTGGTCGCGCCGGAACGGCGCAACGCAGCGGGAGGTGTCAAATTGAGTATGGCGCGAACGCAAATTGGGCAAGATCGCCGGTTCGCCCGTGAACCGGCCGATCTAGTGTATCTGTCACCGGAATTCCCCGGACGATCTTTAGGAGATGTGAGCTATGAACCGTAATTTGAAAACAAAATTGGCATTCCATTGCACTGTAAACGCAATATTGCTCGGCTCGTCGATATTACTCGGCTCGTCGATAACACTCGGCTCGTTAAGCGCCGCCGCAGCGCCGGTCCAGCGCAACGAGGGCGCCATTTCGCGCCGCGTCAACTTCGCCGACCTGGACCTGACACGCAGCGAGGGAGCGGCGACCCTCTATTCGCGGATTAAGTCCGCCGCCAGGCAGGTTTGCGATCCGCTGGTTGTGTACACGCTGCGAGATTCAATGCTGCGTGTGCACCGGTGCGAGGATGACGCAATTGCCCGCGCCGTTGCCGATGTGAATGCGCCCGTGTTAACGGGCTATCATCGCGAAAGAACCAAGCAACCGCTCAGGCTTGCTGAGCAATAGAGGCGATCCGAGGACGGTGGAACTCACCGTCCTCGCGCTCCAGGTCGTTGCGCCTTTTCCTGATCAGCCGCCTCCACGATCCCTAGGCCGAACGCGGCCGCCACGGCTTCGGTGCGAGAACGCACTTCTAACTTCTCCAGAATGGAGGAGACATGGTGATCGATGGTCTTTACCGAAATGTGCAGTCGGTGAGCAAGCTCGGTATTGGTGTGCCCGTGGACCAGCAGCGCGAGCACTTGGATCTCGCGCGATGTGAGTCCGGCCGGATTGCCGCGCGTCGAGGTGCGCGGGCCGCGTGGAATTCCGCGCACACCGAGGTCGCGCAGCCGCTGGCGCACGATTGCGGTCAGCGGGCCGGCGGCCAGTTGCTCGAGGATGCCCAATGATTCGCGCAGTGCCCCTTCGGATCCGTCGGCGAGCGCCAGAGCGCGTTCATAGGGTGCGCCGAGCTTAAGCCAAGCTGCAGCCGCAGCTTCCCAGTTACCATTGATCATCAATGCATACGGCTCCGCGAGGTCCGTGGGAATGTCGAGTGACGGGTTCGCCCGACGCCCCCAGTATGCAAGCTCGCCTTGAATCCATTGTTCCCCAAGGCCCGCGGCCGCCCGCAGGCCAACGTCTGCTTCCGCCGCGACGCGCTCCAGGTCGCCGCGATACCAGGCCACCTCGGCGCGAGTCGCGGCGACCCGTCCAATACGCTGCAATTCTCCTGTCGGCAAGGCGAGTTGCATGGCTTCATCGAGCAATCGATCGACGCCGGGGTCGCCACGGCGTGCCCGAATAGTGGCTAAAACGATGAGGGCGGGGAGCCGTTGTGAGATGGCGAGGGAGTGATGCTCGATCAGTTCCTCCGCCACCCTCGCTGCTTTGTCCCATTCACCGTTGTTCAGGTCAAAGTGTGCGCTGTAGACGCGAATGTAGGAAAGGTGGGTCTGGACTTCGTGCACTTCGCAGTATTCGAGAGCCTCGCATAGATAGCGTCTTGCCAGGGCCGACTGACGCCGGTCTCGCACGGCGACGACCACCAAATTGGCATATGCACGTCCCGCGTGTTCTTGCAAATGATGCTCCAGAGCGATGCGCAGACTCAGTTCCAACTTCTCAAGTCCGCCCGCATCACCGGATATCAGAAGCACGGAACCGATATTGTTCAGGGCGTGCGCCCGCACGCCATGGTCCCCGAACTTCGCGGCGAGATCGAGCGCGCGCTGGGCAAACTCAAGCGTCTCCGGCACAAGCTGGCGGGTCATGGCCAACTGCGCGCGGGCGCTATAGGCCATGGCGAGTTCCGCCGATTCTGGAAGGTTTTCGAGCAGCGCGATTGCCGCAGCGACATCCCGGCCCGCGAGCTCCGTCTGGCCGGACTTCCAATGCTGCCGTCCCAGCAGCAACAGCACGCGCGCCTGCGCCTCGACATCGCCCACCTTCTGCCAGAGTGCGAGTGACTGTGCTCCGGAGTTAACAGAGGCAGCCACCCGGTTTGTAATGTCGCACGCGCCGGCGTGCAGTTCAAAAAGGCACGCGCGCTGCGGTACGGTGAGCGAATCGAGATGCCGAAGGGCGGTTTCGAGATGCGCCACAGCCTGCTGATGAGACCCTGCATGAGCCGCCTGTTCCGCCGCTCGCGGGGCGTACTTGATGAGAGCCTCTGCGTCCTGGGCGAGTGAGGCGTGATGCACGAGTTGTGAGAGATCGGCATCGTGCTCTGAAAGGCATTTAAGAATTGATCGATGCATAGCTTGAGCGCGCGATCTCGGGATGGTGCCCTCGACGGCGAGCCTTCCCAACTCGTGCCGAAACCCGAGTGCGGCGTCGTAGTGGCGAAGGAGCCCGTGCGTCACCGCCTCGTCGGCGGTTGCCCCCACGTCGCCGAGGATGGCAGTGACAAGCCATTGCTCGGTCCTTCCCGGCACGAGCGAAACCAATTCCGCCAGCGCGCGCGCAGCTGCAGATCGCTGCATCAGACGCGCCACCACGGCATCTCTGACGGTCTCCGGCACCACGTCCACCGGAGCGCAGAGCAGTTCGCGCACGAAAAACGGGTTCCCGCCGGTGACTTGATACACCTGATGGGCGTCGCGATGCGTGCCTTGGGCGAGCTCTTCGACGGCAACGAGGGACAGAGCGGGCACAGGGATACGGGCCGTATGCTGTCCCGTAAGCTCGCCGAGAACTCCGCGCAGCAAATGCGTTGGTGCCAACTCATCGTCACGAAAGGTAACGATCAGCAGACATCGCGTACGCTGAATACGCCGGCCGAGAAAGCGCACGAAATCGAGCGTCGCTTCGTCGGCCCAGTGCAGGTCCTCAATTACCACGAGGCTGACCGGATTAGGCGGCGAGAATTGTTCGAACAGGCGCGGGAAAAGCTGCTCCCGACTTAGCCCCGCATCGGCAGGAATTCCCGACACCAGTGATAGTGCTGCTGCCAGTTCGTTGACGGGGCCCAAGGTGCGTGAAGTTTGCAAAGCATCGCAGTGGCCCCACGACACCCGCACGGAACTCGTGGCCTGTTGCGCGAATTGTTCGACGAGCGCGCTCTTGCCGACGCCGGCCTCGCCGCACACGAACGCGATTTTCCCGGCGCTCGTTCCTGCTTCGCGCAGCAGCCGCGCCAGTTCCTCGAGCTGTGTTTGTCGTTCCAGGAGAATCATGATGTTATGGCGACAGTATCGGGCAACGCGCCTCGTTTGGGTACGGGTGGCCCAATATGGGGAGCAACATCGACTAATTTGGGTGGTTCTGCCGATTTTATGCAAGGCGCAAACCTCTATGGTGCGTTGCGTAAGAGTCGTGATCTCAGCCAAGAGGAATACGCCATGCCCCGCTACGTGGTCGAGAGAGAATTTCCGAGTGGACTTTTGATTCCGGTCGACGAGAACGGTGCCAGGGCTTGCGTGGCCGTGGTTGACAGCAACCTGTCTGACCAAGTTACCTGGATTCATTCCTATGTGAGTGCCGACAAGAAGAAGACCTTCTGTGTGTACGACGCTCCGTCGCCCGAGGCGATTCGCCGTACCGCCGGCCGCAGCAAGCTTCCGGTCGGTCACATCACCGAGGTTCGTGTCCTCGACCCTTATTTCTACAAATAAGCGTTCTCACCAATAACAGCCGGTACTCGGCAAAGGAAATGACATGAAAGTTTTGTTGAGATATCAAACATTGCAAGCGCTTCTGCGACTGACGTTGCTCGTGCCTATGGCCTTCTCCTTCAGCGCGATGGCCCAGGAGTCCGGGGACCCTGGGAGCCGTCGTACCGAGCATTCACCGCTGGTAGACAAGGTGCAAAACGCGACGAAACAGTTCAAGGATCTTAACGTCGCGCTTCGCCACGGGTGGGTGCCGGCCACACCGTGTGTCAGCGGGCCAGAAGCGGGGGCGATGGGGGTTCACTTCGCTCTAACTCCGCAGCCCGGTCAGCCGGACCGAGTTCATGATGGCGCCATAAACGCAGCGGAACCGGAGTTCCTGATTTATGAGCCGATGCCGAACGGTGCGATGCGCCTCGTTGGAGTCGAGTTCGTCGTCATCGCCAGCGAGTGGGCAGCCCGCCACCCGGAGGGTGGCACGCCCTCTCTCGACGGAAATCTGCTGAACTTCATCGACGCGCCGAACCGCTACGGACTGCCTGCATTCTATGAGTTGCACGTGTGGGCGTGGGAGCACAACCCGCAGGGTACGTTTGCGGATTGGAACACTCGCGTTTCGTGCGACGAGCAACCTGCCCCATAGACGGCGATCGCGCCGCCAGTCATCGGACACCGCGTGGCCGGAATTACGAATTGCATTTCTGAACCGTGACGCCTGCCGTACGCAACCTGCGAACCGTGCGTTCGGGCGTCCTTCGGGGCACAACCAGCAGGCTCAAATCGTGTAGCGACGCCACCAAAAATGGGGACGCGGCCATGAGCTTTTCGGTCGATGCAAGCACAACAGTTTCAGCGGCGCGTTCATGCAGGGCACGCTTAACGGCCGCCTCTTCGGCGTCCCCGGTGCTAAGGCCGGCATCGGGATGTACGCCGGTTACCCCCATGAAATATAGGTCGGCGCGTAAACGCGAGGCGGCATCAATTACAGACGCGCCGACGCCAACCATCGAATGTCTAAACAGCCGTCCTCCAAGCACGATGATGTCGATCAGGGGATGGGCAGCGAGCTGGACAGCTACTGTGGGGCTGTGCGTAACGATCGTGGCACGCAAGGAAGGGTCCAGGTGCCGCGCGACCTGCATCGCCGTCGTGCCGCCGTCGAGGATGACGAGCTGACCGTGCTCAATCATTCCCGCACCGAATCGTCCTAAAGCGATCTTTTCTTGCGGAAAAACATTTTCGCGAACCTGCAGATCGCCGATTGCGGCCGATGACGGCAATGCGCCGCCGTGTACTCGCTGCAGCTTTCCTGCCTGCGCCAATTCACGGAGGTCGCGGCGGATCGTATCCTCTGAGGTGCCAAACTCGCGAGCAAGGTCTTTGGCGATGATGTGGCCGTCGCCCGCGAGGCGGGAGAGGATAAGTTTCTTTCGGTGTGTGGTCAGCATGGGGCTCCGGCATCTGCGCTTGCGGACTGCATTCGCTCAGGCTATGATTGCACGAAATTGCACGAAATTGCACGAAATTGCACCACTATGCACGGATCAACCATGAAGGATTCCGCGACGCCGGTTTTGAGCAATCCAGTGAGGATCCTGGAGGAGCGCGTTCTTTCAGACGACTGGTATGTGCTTAAGAAGACCAAGTTCAAATATCGTCGCCGCGACGGCCACTGGCAGGAATTGGTTCGTGAGACATACGACCGTGGGAATGGTGCGGTACTCTTGCTGTTCAATGCAGAGCGTGCATCCGTTGTGCTGACGCGTCAGTTCCGATTTCCGGCTTACGTCAACGGCTGCGCGGATGGCCTGCTCGTAGAAGCTTGCGCCGGGCTGTTGGATGGCGAGGATCCGCTAACCTGCATCTGCAGAGAAGCGGAGGAAGAAACCGGCTACACCGTTCGCTCGCCGCAAAAACTATTCGAGGTTTACATGAGTCCCGGTTCGGTCACGGAAAAGCTGCACTTTTTCGTGGCTGAATACGTTGATGGTGATCGCGCGAGGTCCGGCGGCGGCGATACGGCCGAAGGAGAGGACATAGAAGTACTGGAAATGCCGCTGGCGAGCGCAATGCAAATGATCAAAAGCGGGGCCATCCAGGACGGTAAAACTATCATGTTGCTTCAACACGCAGCTCTTGTGGGCTTGGAGCGCCTTCGTGATTCGCAACCATGAGTGTCGGACTGTCACGCGCGCGCGGTTCCTGATTCCGTTGCCTTGATGGGTAAGCGGATGAAGAATGTGGTGCCCTTGCCGCATTCGGTTTCGAAGCGCAGCGTGCCGCCGTGTTTGATGACAATGGTGCTGTGGGCGAGAGCGAGGCCTTGTCCGGTGCCCTTGCCGACTTCCTTGGTGGTGAAAAACGGATCATAGACCCGATCTCGAATGTCTTCGGGAATCCCTCCGCCGGTATCGCCAACGGTGATCTCCACCATGTTGCCATCCAGTCGCGTGCTGACCGACAGCCTGCCGCGCACGTTGCTGCCCCTGACGACATCGCTGATGGCATGCGATGCATTCACCAGTAGATTGAGGACCACTTGGTTGATTTCGCCCAAGTGGCACGGTACGGGCGGCAGGTCGGCGTATTGAGCATCGAGATCGGCCACGTACTTGTACTCGTTGTGAGCAATGACCAAGGTGCTGCGAATCGCTTGATTCAAGTCCGCGGGGGTTTTTTGAGCCTGATCAGGATGGGCAAACTCCTTCATCGAACGCACGATGGTTGCGATGCGCCCCAGCCCGTCGATGGAGCTTTCGACCGCCTGGGGGACGTTCTCCAGAATATAATCCAGGTCGGCTTTTTTCTCCGTCTCAGCCGCCGTGTGTGCCGCTGCGGCGATATCGACGCCGGCGGTCACCGCTCGTAGGAGTTTCCGGTACGCATGAACCACGGTGGCCAGTTCGGCTATCGATGTGCGCACGAACTCGACATTGTCGGAGACGAACTGTACCGGCGTATTGATCTCATGCGCAACACCAGCGGCCAATCGGCCGACGGACTCGAGCTTTTGCGCCGCGGCCAACTCCCGTCCCAAGCGGCGCAGTTCGGTGATGTCCAGCATCAGGCCGCGCAGTACCTTGCTGGTAGGGGACATTTCACAGGTGCCGGTCCATCGCATTTCGGCGCGGCGGTTTTCGCGGCGGATCAAAGTGCTGACGAATTCGAACGGGCCGCCGACGATTTCGTCCAGGTGTTGGCGAAGCTCAGGGTTGACGGCGCGGGGAATCACGATTTCGAGCGACCCGGGCTCTTTCCAATTGGGTTCAGGGACATCGGACTCCGCAATGGCGCGCGCGCCGATGTAGCTGAAACAGCTGCGCGTGAGATCCAGCGTGAAGGGGATGGCGTTGGTGCTTTCGGCCATCTGTTTGAACATTTCCCGGCTTTGTTCCAAGTCCAGCGTGCGCTCCTTGACCAAATACTCGAGCTGCGCTCTTTCGGACAGCACCAGCTGATCGTACTCGCCGGACAAGCGGTTCAGCTCATCGACCATGACATTGAAGGCATGTGCCAATGCGCCGATTTCATCCTTGGCCTTGTCATCGAGCCGTGCGTGAGAAGCATCGCCGGCCGCAACCCGATTCGCCGCTCCGGCGATCGATGCCAGCCGACGTGAGATACGTTGCGAATTTTGTGCCGCCAGGAGAATCGCGCAGATGATGATGCTGATGCCGACGACCGCGGCCACCCAAATGGCGCGACGCAAGAGTGCGTCGCTCGGCAGGGTGGAGGCGCTGATATATAAGCTGCTCAAGGTGAAGGTTGAGACGGCGGTGCCGGTTATCGCCAGAAAGCCAAGCACAACCATCGGTTGCGGTCGCAACGGCCAGTACGGCAAACGAATAGACATCCTCATGGGGCGCAGCGTAGACCTTTCCGCCGCGGCCTGTGTGGCGTAACGCACATACGATAGATGCCGAAAGCGATAGCCTGCTCCGTTCGGGAGCTATGCCCCCCGAGCGACCCGCACAGTTGCTTGTGCGCCCAACTACTAGGGAAAGGAAACCCGTATGAAACTCGATGGCTTATCACCGGCGACGCCGTTGAGGAAGGCACCGAGCGGCATTATCGGTTTCGATGAAAT
This sequence comes from Gammaproteobacteria bacterium, assembly GCA_034667905.1. Classification (GTDB taxonomy): domain Bacteria; phylum Pseudomonadota; class Gammaproteobacteria; order Steroidobacterales; family Steroidobacteraceae; genus Bog-1198. The sequence continues at coordinate 96,196 of JAXDQK010000077.1, forward strand.
CACCGGCGGCGGACTGCCTCGCGGTCGCACCACCCTTGTGGTGGGCGGTCCCGGATCCGGGAAAACCATTTTCGGCCTTCAATACCTGGTCAATGGTGCGCGCGGCTTTGGCGAATCAGGCATCTTTGTGGCGTTCGAGGAAACCTCGCAACGTGTCATGGCGAATGCCGAGAGCTTCGACTGGCAGCTGCCTCAGCTGCGGCGAAAGAAACAGCTGCTGTTCATCGACGCCCAGCCGAATTTCGATCTGGTGCAGGCGGGAGACTTCGATCTGTGCGGCATGTTGGCAGGACTCGGGCTGCAGGCCAAACAGATGAAAGCCAAGCGCATCGTCTTCGACGCGCTCGACATCGTGTTGGCCTTGCTTCCTGATCTCGCGGCTCGAAGGAGGGAAATCTATCGGATCCATGAGTGGCTCAGGGCCCGCGAACTCACTTGCATCGTCACGCTGAAAGCTGCTCCCGCAGAGCCCTATTCCATCACCCAGCAGCCCTACGGATTCATGCAGTTCATGATGGACTGTTCGGTGATTCTCAATCACAGCGTCGTGCTCGGAGTTTCGCAACGCAATATGCGCCTGCTGAAATATCGGGGCTCGGGTTTCGACGAGAACGAGTCGCCATTCGTCATCGGCGATGATGGATTTGACGTCGCCGTGGTGCGCGTTTTAGGACGCGCCAGCGCCAAAGTGACCAACGAACGTGTGACCAGCGGCATCAAACGCATGGATACCATGCTGGGCGGGGGTTATTACCGTGCCGCCTGCGTGCTCATTACCGGGTTTCCGGGAACGGCCAAGACCACCTTGAGCGGGGCATTTGCGGAAGCGGCCTGCAAGCGCGGCGAGCGCACCATGTTCGTCAGTTTCGACTCGGACGGTACCGAGGTCATTCGCAACTTGGCTTCCGTCGGAATCCGCTTGGGCCGGCACTTAAAGAGTGGTTTGCTGCGCATGGTATCGGCTCGAACCATCATAGGCAGTGCGGAAACCTCTCTGGTGCGAATCAAGGCCATTGCGCTGGCGCATCGGGCCCGCTGCCTAGTGATCGATCCCGTGTCCGCACTGTCGAATTCCGACAACGACATGCGCCCCTATGGCGTAGGCCAGCGCCTCATCGACTGGTCGAAGGCGGATGGCATCACCTTGGTGTGTACCAGTCTTCTGAACGAGATATCGGGACAAGCAGAAAGCGATACCTCATTGCACATCTCGACCTTGGCGGACACATGGATCCATCTCAATTATCTGGTCCAGGCAGGCGAGCGAAATCGCGGCATGTCCATCATCAAGTCGCGCGGCACCGCGCATTCGAACCAGGTGCGCGAGCTGATCTTGAGCAACGCCGGCGTGACTCTGGCCGATATTTTCACCGCCGGCGGCGAGGTATTGATGGGCACCATGCGCTGGGAGAAAGAGAGCGCGGAACGAGTGGCCAGTGAGGTTGCCGACGTGGCCGGAAAATTGAGCCGGGTGACGCTCGCTGCTCAACAGGCGGAACTGCAGGTACGGCTCAAAGCAGTGCAAACCGAACTGATCGCAAAGCAAGTCGAGAAGACCCTCCTGACACGCACCACCGCCAGCCGCAAAGCGGTGATCCGGCGCGGCGGCGAACGCATGCGCGAGTTGCGCGGGGCCGACGCCCCCCGCCGGAAGTGAGCCTTCCATGAGCAGACGCTCAATCTATAAGTTCCGGCTGTTCGTAGCCGATGACACGATGAACTCGAACCAAGCCAGGGCGAACCTGACCACCCTGTGCGAAAGGCACTTATCAGGTCGCTTCGAGATCGAGGTGATCGACGTCTTCAAAGAGCCACAGCGCGCGATTCTGGAGGGTATTCGCATGACCCCAACCCTTCTGAAGCTTTCACCGCTGCCCATCCGAAGAATAGTCGGGACCCTGGTCGATACCCACCGCGTGCTGGAAACCTTGGGATTAGATACGCACGTCATATGAGTTCCCGATTCAACACGCTTGACAGCGACGAGATTTCGGTCGTGATCAGGGCGCTGCGCGAAGCGGACCTGCGCCTGGAAGAGCTGACGGCGGGCGAAGTGGACACGGTGGCCGACCGCGACGGGCGCGCCTTTCTATTGCAGCGTGCACAGAATCAACTGCGCCAAACTGAGGCGGCCAAGCAGGCGGCGATCCTCAATGCCTTGCCGGCTTGCGTGGCCGTGCTCGACATGAATGGGCACATCCTGTCGGTGAACGAATTGTGGATGCGCCTGGGTGCGGGCGGTGCGCTGCACGGGCCCGGCTACCACGTCGGCTCAAGTTACCTCGACCAATGCGATATCGAGCCCGGCGTGGAAGCCCTCGATTCACACCGCGCGACTGCGGGTATCCGTTGCGTGTTGGCCGGCACGAAAAAGAACTTCTCCATGGAATATCGGTGTGGTTTGCCGAGCAAACGCCGCTGGTTTCTATTGACGACAACGCCTCTTTCCGAGGAGCAGCGTGGCGGCGTCGTCGTCATGCACGTGGATATCAGCGACCAAAAGCGCGGCGAGGCGGCACTGCGGCGCTATGCCGCGGCGATGGACGCGACGTCGGATGCGATTTACATCGTGGATCGGGCGAGCATGCGCCTCATTCACGTCAACGAGGCGGCTTGCCGGATGCAGGCGCAAACCCGCCGTGCGCTGCTTGCCTCGTCACCTGCGCAAGTCTTCGGCGACTCGGAACAGCAGTTAGCGCAAATTTACGATGCGCTGATCGCGGGCGATACCGATGCGAGGCCTCTGGAAATTCTGCAGCGCGGCCGGGACGGCGCCGATGCCTGGCTGGAGGTGCGGCGACACGCCCAACAATCGGATGAGAGCTGGACCATCGTGACAATGGTGCGAGATGTCACTGATCGGAAGGAAGCGGCGATGCGAATCGTCCATTTGAATCACGTACACGCGGTGTTGAGCGGCATCAACACCCTGATCGTGCGGGTGCGCAGCCGAGACGAATTGTTCCATGAGGCTTGCCGCATCGCCACGGCGGAGGGCGGCTTTCGAATGATCTGGATCGGAATGGTCGATCCGGTGTCGCAGAAGATCACCCCGGTTGCCTCGGTGGGCGCAACTGAGGAAATGCTGGTGACCATCAGGGATAGATTTTCATTGCAGGAAGGAACGCCCTTCGGCGATACCCTGACCGCCCGGGCGGTCAGGGAGAAGAAGCCCCAGCGCGCGAACGATTTGGAAAACGATGCTCACGTATTCTTCCACGAGCAGCTCTTCGCCGCCGGCATGCGTTCCATGGCGGTGCTTCCCATGCTCAATGCAGGCGCGGTCATAGGACTGGTGGCGCTTTACGCAGACGAAGTGGAATTCTTTCACGAAGGCGAGATGAAGCTCCTGACTCAGCTGACCGGGGACATCGCCTACGCGATCGATCACATCGAGAAGCAAGAGCGATTGGACTACCTGTCATATTACGATGTGCTCACCGGCCTGGCTAACCGGCAATTGTTTCTCGAACGCACGGCGCAATACATCCGCAGCGCAGCTCCCGGTCGGCGCAAATTGGCCGTATTTCTGGTCGATCTGGAGCGATTCAAGAACATCAACGACAGCCTCGGCCGCGCCGCCGGGGACTTGCTGTTGCAACAGGTTGCGGCGTGGCTGACGCAAGTGGTGGGAGACGCCAATTTGGTCGCACGGCTGGGTGCCGACCATTTCGGGGTTGTGCTGCCGGATATCAGCCGCACGCGGGATGTGCCGCGCTTGCTGAAAAAGACCATGCAGACTTTCTTGTCTCAACCTTTTGAGCTGAACGGCGCGGTGTTTCGAATCGCCGCCAAGGTGGGCGTGGCTGTGTGCCCGGAAGACGGTTCCGATGCGGACACGTTGTTCAGAAATGCGGAATCAGCGCTGAAGAAAGCGAAAGCCAGCGGCGAAAAATATTTGTCCTATTCGCAAAACATGACTGCGCGCGCGGGACGGCTCACGTTGGAAACCCAGCTTCGCCAGGCGCTGGAGAGGAACGAGTTCGAGCTTTTTTACCAGCCGAAAATGAATCTCGTCAGCGGCGAGGTCACCGGCGCGGAAGCATTGCTGCGCTGGAATGATCCGCTCACCGGTGTGGTGAGCCCGAGCCGCATCATCCCCATCCTGGAGGAGACCGGTCTCATGCACGATGTCGGGTGTTGGGCTCTGAACCAAGCCGTCGAGACCCATCGCCGCTGGCTTACCGCGGGTCTGAAGGGGGTGCGCATCGCGGTCAACGTGTCACCCATGCAGCTTCGCAATCGCAGTTTCGTGAACGAGATTCGGCGCGCGATTGATGACAAGCCTCAAGCGGCGGCCGGATTGGAGCTGGAGATCACAGAAAGCCTCATCATGGAAGACATGCGCATCAGCATTGCAGCCTTAAGGGCTATTCGAGCGCTGGGTGTGAGAATTGCCATCGATGATTTCGGCACTGGATTTTCTTCCTTGAGCTACTTGGCCAAGCTGCCCGTTCATACGCTGAAAATCGATCGATCGTTCGTCACGGGCATGGCCGCGAGCCCGGAAGGACTATCCTTGGTATCCACCATCATTAACTTGGCACATTCGATGAAGCTCAATGTGGTCGCCGAAGGCGTTGAGACCGAGGAACAATCGCGGCTCCTGCGCATGCTCAATTGCGACGAAATACAAGGTTATTGGTTCGGCCGTCCGGTGCCGCGCGAAGTCTTCGAGGCCACTTACCTGGCGCCCCTGCCGAGCAGCAGCGTTCACTAGCGCCGCCGTCGCCCCCGCGATGGCTGCTTGAGTTTCGCGGGCGGCCGAGGTTTTTTGGCCGGTGCCGTTTTGTCGTTGGAAACCGCGCTCTCATCGTTGGCCGGAACGGCCCTGCCCTTGGGCGTGAAGGCGCCCACCGATGCATTGAGTGCAACCGCCAGCGCGGCATCGCCGTTTACCAATTGGCTCCAAGGCAATTCAACGCCGTTCCTTTTGCCTTTGAGCGTGAGTTTCAGCGTGGTGTTGGTCAATGTGACCACGTAGTCCCGGCCATCGATGATCAAGGCGCGTTTCAGCGTCGAATGCAGCGGCGTGGTCATTGAATTTCCATGAACGGGAGTTTCCGAATGATACGCGTTCCATCCCGAAGCGATGTAGGACTACATCTCCCCGTGCCGGCCGACACCGGTTGCGAACCGTTGCGCGCCGAGAGCCGTCTCGCCCGAGGCGATCGTGGCCAACCCATGTGCAATTTCGTTCGCTATGGCTGAATCTTCGTCCATACCCCACTGCTCAATGACCGAAAGGCGATCCTGGCGCATCGCGGTCTGGGGGAAACTCGATAGCGTGCGCGCAAGTTCGATCGCAGCCGGCAGTGCTTGGCCGTCGGGAACGCACCGGTTGATCAAGCCCATTGCGAGCGCCTCTTGAGCGCCGATGGACCGGCCGCTCAAGATCAGATCCATGGCTCTGCCATGGCCGATGATTCTCGGGAGCCGGATGGTGCCCAGATCGACCAACGGCACCCCGAAGCGGCGGTTAAAGACGCCGAAAACCGCGCCCGCCGCGGCAATCCGCAGATCCGCCCATAGTGCCAGTTCCAGGCCTCCCGCTACCGCGGGGCCCTCGATGGCGGCAATGACAGGCTTGCACAGACGCAGGCGCGGTGGTCCCATGGGCGAATCGCCCCGTGTCGAGATCCGGGGGCGTGCGCCCGAAGCGATGGCTTTCAGATCCGCACCGGCACAAAAAACCTCATCCGTTCCCGCCAGTACCGCGACATCGAGTGCCGCATCGGCATCGAAGCCGCGGAAGGCATCCACAAGAGACTTGGCCATTGAGGCGTCGACGGCATTGCGACGCTCGGGGCGCAGCAGGCGAATGACGGCGATTCGATCGACAGCGGTTATGGAGACGGACATGGTGACACCACAAGCTGAGGAACTTTGACAAGTGCAGGGCATTGTCGGGAACATGCATGTTACCGCAGCGGCTGAAGCTGCGCGGCAGAGTTGAAGGAGATCAATTTGCGCTTCGATTCCCGCATTTGCATCCCATTGACGGCGATTCTTTCAATGTGCGGGAGCCCCGTGTTGTGCGCACCCGCTGCCGATGACGCATGTTCGTTTCTCACCCAGGCCCAGCTAAGCGCCGCGCTCGGCGTCGCGGTGGACCCCGCGCATCATATCGGCCCGGGCAGCGCCCTGTGTGGGTGGAATCAGCCAGACGATACCAACCATACCGGAAAGAGGGGCCTGCTCACCATTTACCGCACCGTAGGCAAGCTCACGCCCGTCCAGCGATTTGAAAATGGCAAGCTTCCCGTGCAAGGCATTGCAAAGACGCCAGTCGGCGGCATCGGCGATGATGCTTACTATATCGACACGCCCGGATTGGGCGTCGGGCTGAACGTCAAGAAAGGGATCTCAGCTTTCCAAATTAGGGTGTACGGCTTCCCGGTCGATCAGACCAAATCGATCGAGAATGAGCTGGCTCAAGCCATCCTCGCCAAATTGTAGGGAAATCACGTGTCTGCGCACCATGTCGTGATTGTCGGGGCGGGTTTTGGCGGCCTCGCCGCCGCTCAAGCGCTCGGCGGCGCTGCGGTTCGGATTACCATGATCGACCAGCGCAATCATCATTTATTCCAGCCGCTGCTCTACCAGGTAGGCACCGCCGTGCTGGCAACCTCGGAGATTGCTTGGCCGATTCGTTTCTTGCTTCGCAGGCGCCGAGAAGTCACTACCTTGCTAGGAGTGGTGAGCGGTATCGATACGGAGCGCCGCAACGTACTGCTCGAAGACGGCGCCGTGATCGGCTTCGATACCTTGATTCTCGCCACCGGCGTGCGTCACGCCTATTTTGGACACGATGAGTGGGAGCGTTACGCACCCGGGCTCAAGACACTCGAAGATGCCACCGCCATTCGCCGACGAGTCTTGCTGTCGTTGGAGCGGGCTGAACGGGAGAGCGACCTGGAACGCCGCGCCGCATTACTCACTTTCGCTATCGTCGGCGGCGGGCCAACGGGTGTGGAACTGGCCGGCGCGATCGTCGAGCTCGTTTATCAAAATCTCGTGGGGCAGTTTCGGTGCATCGACACCCGCAAAGCGCGGGTACTGTTGATCGAGGCCGGGCCGCGCATTCTCCCGAGCTTCGCGCCGGACCTCTCTGCTTATGCGCATCGTGCCTTGGAACGCCTCGGGGTCGAAGTGCAGGTGAACCGCGCCGTGACCGACTGCAACGCGAACGGCGTCGTCGTCGGAGGCCAGCCGATTGCCGCTGACGTCATTCTGTGGGCTGCCGGCGTTCGCGCATCGCCCGCCGCCGCCTGGCTCGCAGCGCCCGCCGATAACGCCGGCCGGGTGAAGGTGGCTGCGGATTTGACTGTCCCGGGGCATTCGGACATCTTCGTGATCGGCGACACCGCGACCGTCAATGTCTGGAACGGAAAACCTGCTCCTGGAATCGCCCCGGCCGCCAAACAACAGGGAATTCACGTTGGACGCACCATCAAGCGAAGGCTGGCAGGGGATTCCCAACCGCGGGCATTTCGGTATCGGCACTCCGGGGATCTCGCGACCATCGGCAAGCGCTCTGCGGTCATCGATTTCGGTTGGTGCAAGGTCAAAGGCTGGATTGCTTGGTGGGTATGGGGGCTGGCACACATTTACTTCTTGATCGGTTTGCGTAATCGGCTTGTTGTCGCCTTGAGCTGGCTTTGGATTTATCTCACCGGCAGCCGCAGCGCGTGCCTCATTACTCAAGTCGACCACAACAGCAAGACGCCGCGAGTCTAAAACTTTTCTCATGGCAGCTGCAAAGGCGAAGATAAAGACAGGGCGCACGCGTAAGAGCAGTCCGCCCAGACGCGCATGGCCGCGGCAACCAAGAATTTCAAAGTCGATTCCGTATCGAACGCGGATTTGGCCTGGGTGGCCGTGGGGGCCGGAGCGCATGACTGAGGAGAGAGGTAGTGTTTGAACGGCAAGTGGAAATCGCCACGAACGACGGGCGCATGAGCACATTCGTCTGTCACCCGGAACGCGGAGGCCCGCACTCCACCCTCATTTTCCTCATGGATGCTCCCGGCATTCGAGAGGAGCTGCGCGATATGGCGCGCCGCTTAGGGTGCGTCGGCTATCATGTGATGCTGCCGAATCTCTACTACCGCTCGAACGTCGAAGAGCTGGGCTCGGTGGTCGGCGAGGCCAACATTGCTACCCGTCAAAGGGCGCTCGAGCTGATGACGACGATCAATATCCCTAAGGTGATGCAAGACATCGACGCGCTCGTCGCGTTTGCCGAGACCGATCAGGCGGCTTCCAAGGGCCCAATGGGATGCGTCGGCTATTGCATGAGCGGCCCCTACGCCATCAACGCGGCGGCCCGTCATCCGGAACGAATTCGCGCCGCAGCCTCGATGTACGGTGTGGCGCTGGTGACTGACCGTGCTGACAGTCCGCATCTCGCCGCGCAACGCACCGACGCGCGGCTGTATTTCGGATGCGCCGAAAACGATCACTATGCGCCCCTGGAGATGGTTGAAAAGCTGCGCGCCGAACTTGCCGCCAAGCGCGCGAATGCCGAAGTGGAGATTTATCCGGGTGCGCAGCACGGCTTCGCCTTCCCCTCGCGTCCCGCTTACGACAAGCCCTCGGCGGAGCGGCACTGGGAACGCTTGTTCACGCTGTTCGGGGCGGAACTGAAGTGAGCGCGACGACCAATGAGCGCGAGGTGACACCGCGGCTTGCGGCAACCACGATTCTGGTGCGTGCACGCGGATCTCAGCCTGAAATGCTTCTCTTGAAGCGCGGCGCACATGCTCGATTCATGCCCAATGCCTATGTGTTCGCGGGCGGCGCGATCGATGCCGGCGATGAGGGCGCCGACATCTATGAGTTGTGCGCGGGGTTGGATGACCGCGCTGCCAGCGAGCGGCTGGCGTTGCCATCGAACGGGCTGCGATTTTTCGTTGCGGCCGTGCGCGAGGCGTTCGAGGAATGCGGCCTATTGCTGGCTTATGGGCCGACCGGAGAGTGGGTGGACCTGTCAATTTGGGATGAAGCGCACGTGCGGGAAGCGCGGCTGCAAATATCGGCGGGGCGGCTGGATCTGGCGGCGCTTTGCGAAACGCACGGCTGGCGCCTGGCGGTGGACAAGCTGACCTTTTTCAGTCATTGGATTACACCTCCCGGAAAGCTGCGCTTCGACACGCGATTTTTCTTGAGCCTGGCGCCGCCGCGGCAACACGCCTTCCTGGCCGGCGATGAAATGTCCGAGCTCGTGTGGCGCACCGCGGCCGAGGCCTTGTCCGAGCACGCCAACCACCAGCTGCTGCTCATGTTTCCCACCCGTGCGATTTTGAAGGAGATCGCCGCGTGCAAAGATATCGATGACTTGTTTGACTATGCGAGCCGGCCGCGCACGATTGTGCCCATCACGCCGGTGCTACCCCGGGAAATCGCGCGCTAGTCCTTTGCGGCGCTGGATTGAGCAGCGTATATCTTGCGCACGGCATCCATGTCATCGGCCTCTTCGACGCGCTTGTCATCTCGGTAGCGCTTCACGCGCGCGAGCCGCAGGGCGAGGCCGCCGGGATAGCGAATGCTGGCTTGTAAATCACTGAATGCAATTTCCACGACCAGCTCCGGGCGGACATACACGGTCATTTCATCGCGTCGAATCTCGCTTGCCAGGAACTGATCCGTTTGCCAGGCGAGCAGTGTGTCGGTGAGTCCTTTGAAGGTCTTGCCGAGCATGACGTACTCGCCCGTCGTGGGATCGAGCGCGCCCAGATGCAGGTTGGAAAGCTTGCCGGTGCGCCGGCCGCTGCCCCATTCGGCGGCAAGAACGACCAGATCCAGTGTGTGAACGCGCTTGATCTTGAGCCAACTTGCGCCGCGATTGCCGGCCTCGTAGGGCGCATCAAGCGCCTTTGCCATGACGCCTTCGTGGCCCGCGGCGATGGCGGCGTCATAGAAAGCGCGGGCCGCCGGCTCGGATGAAGTGACCAGCCGCGGAATCATCAGCGATGCGGGAACCGCTTTGGCCAGCGCTTCAACGCGCTCTTGGGTCGAGCGATTCGCGATACTTTCATCCTCGAATCTCAGGCAGTCGAAAAAGAAGGCTTGGATGGGCAAGCTCGTGCGCGATTCTTCTACATTGAGCTTGCGGCCGAAGCGCTTCATCGTCACTTGGAAAGGGTGCGGCCGCCCGCCGGCGTCGAATGCGATGGCCTCGCCATCGAGCACCAGCGAGTGCGCCGAAAACGTCCGCGCAAGCTCCACGATCTCGGGTATCGCAGCGGAAATTTCGTTCAGGCTGCGGGTATAGATGCGCACCTCGGAGCCCAGCTTGTGCACCTGAATACGCGCTCCATCCATCTTCCACTCGAACGCGGCCTCGCCGTGAATCTGCTGCAAGGCTTCATCCGCATCGACTGCCGTTTGCGCCAGCATGGGCGAAACCGGCGAGAACAGCTCGAGCTGGAATCGTGCCAGCGCCGCCGCGCCCTCGCGCATGGCTGCATTTGCAACCGCGCCCAAACTCGGGGAATACATGGCGGCGCGGCGCACCTCTGCAACGGGCAATTCCGCGGCAGCCGCGATTGTATCGACCATGATTCCCGCCAATGCGCCCTGGCGCAGCTCGCCGACAATTAAGCGCTGCAGGAATTCTTGTTCATCGGCCGTCGCAAGCCCGAACAACTCCTCGAGCGAGGCCGAGCGGCGCGCTGCCGATCCGGTGCCCTGGATTGCCGCGAGCTCCGTAAGACGCCGGTCCACCTCTGCAATCGACAGCGTCTCCCGTGTCGTAGGGGGCGTCGAGGCGGCGGCGCGCACGGATGAGAAACCCACGCCGATTTTGCCCTGAGGGATCTCGCCCGACAGATAATGCACGCCGGTATCGATTTCTTCCGGTGCGAGGGAACGCAGCAGCGAGGACAATTCCCGTATCTTGGTTTTTCGCGAGGCGCTGGCGCCCACTCGCTGCGACGCGCGCACGATTTCGGCGAGAAACGTCACGTGGGCGCTATCTTCTCGACCCAGCTTGCGAGTGCATCGAGCATCTCATCGTTGATTTGCTCCTGGGTTAGATGGCTGCGGGCAGGGACACGAAAGGAGTGGTCGGCAGTGGGAAGCACGCGCAAGGTCGCGAAATCACCTAGCCGTGAGATGACCGGGTTCAAAAGCGCAGGTTGCGCGAACTCATCGCGTGCGCCCTGCACAAACAGCATCGGGATGCGGACTTTCGACAGATGCTCGGCGCGTGCATCGGAAGGTTGCTTCGGCGGATGAAGCGGGAAGCCTAGGAAGATCAAGCCGCGGACTTCGGCCAGTGGAATGGCCGACTGCGCCTGCGATGTCATGCGTCCGCCGAACGACTTTCCACCGGCGAACAGCGCGACAGAGGGCAGCAGCTGGCGAGCCCCCTGCACGGCAGCGCGTACGGTGGCATGACAAAGCGCGGGAGGATCCGGCCTTCTGCCGAGCTTTTCCATGTACGGAAATTGATAGCGCAATGTAGCGATGCGCCGCGCCGCAAGATCGTTCGCCAAATTCTCCATGAAGGGGTGCACCATCCCGGCCCCTGCGCCGTGCGCCACCACGAAGCATGCTTTGGGTTCCGCCGGGGTCATCAAGATTCCCGACACTCGCGTCCCAGAGCCAACCTCAATGTCCAAGGCTTGCGTGTTGTGCTCGCTGCCCATGGTTAGCCGCGTGTGATCCGTTTGATGGCGTCGGCCAGCGGACGTGCGCCCGCGCCGTAATTTTCCCAGTGTTTGAGTTTGTTCAGTAGCCGCGGCGCGGTGCGTAATGTGAAGGACTGGGAGTCCAGTCCTTTCTTCACGTTTCGCCACTCGACCGGCATCGATACGGGTGCCCCATCCCGGGCTCTCGGGGAGAGCACCGCCACCGCAGTCGCGGTGCGGTCGTTTCTTAAGTAGTCCAAAAATATTCTGCCGGAGCGCTTTGCCTTGGACATGTTGTCCAGATAGCGCGTTGGACTGTCGTGCGCCATTTGCGCGCACACAAGGTGTGCGAAATTCTTGGCGATGGGCCATCCCACGGCTTTCTTGCCGGCGCTCAAGGGCGTGACGACGTGCAAGCCCTTGCCGCCGGTGGTCTTGCAGAAACACACCAGGCCTATCTTCTCCAAGCGTTCGCGTATGTCATGCGCGGCCGCTATGACGGCGTCGAATGGGACATCGGGTGCCGGGTCCAAATCAAAGACCAATCGGCCGGCAACCTCGGGCGCGTCCGGCGCGCAATTCCAAGGATGCAACTCCAACCCACCGATTTGAGCGACGGCGGCGAGCGCTTCGACGCGGTCGATTTGCACATAGGCGGCCTTGTCGCCGCGTACTTTGACGAAGTCGAACAAGTCGGACATGCCGGGCATGGCGTGGCGCTGAAAAAAATGCTCGCCCGTCAAGCCATCCGGCGCGCGCACCAGTGAACACGGACGGCCCTTAAGATGCGGCAGCAGCCATTCGCCCACCTGCTCAAAGTAGTGAGCGAGATCGAGTTTCGTGATTGCCGCCTCGCCCGCCGCCGCGGGCCATAACACTTTGGCCGGGTTGGAGATGGTCACGCCGTGTACCGTTGCTAACCCGTCGGCTGTCCGTTTGCGAGGAGCCGTTCCTTGAATCAGCTTTCGGACCGTCGCCGGCGTTTCCGCTACGACGTCCTTCGGATCCTTGTCCTCCCGCAAGCCCTTGAAAGCCGCTTGCCGAATCATTCGCGATGCCGTCCAACCCTCGAACTCGATTTCCGCGATCAAAGCGGGCTTGAGCCACCGCACGTTGCTCTCTTGTCGAGGCGCATTGGGACCGGCGAAAGGGCTGGTCTCACGGGTGAGCCTTTGCAATTTAGGCAGCAGCATTTTTACCGCTTCGCGCCCGTAGCCGGTGCCGATTCGGCCCACGTAGACCAATTGGCCGTCGCGATTGACGCCCGCCAACAAGGATCGCAGCGTACCTTCCTCCGTCGTCCAGCCGCCGAGGATGACCTCTTGGCCCGCCCGGCATTTGGCTTTGACCCAACTGTTGCCACGGCCCGAGTAATAGGGTGCGTCGAGCTTTTTGGAAATGATGCCCTCCAGTCCGATCTCGCAGGCTGAGGCGAGAACCGCGTTGGCATCGGACACCAGATGCGGGACATAGCGGATTGGTCCATCGGACTTTTGAACGCTCAAGAATTTCTCGAGGCGGCTTTTGCGCTCGCTCAAGGGCAGGGTACGCAAATCCTTGCGTCCCTCGAACAAAAAGTCGAACACGTAGTAGATCAGCTGGTCGGTCTTTTGCTCGGACAGCGCGGTCTGCAACGCGCCGAAATTCGGCAGCTGATGCTCATCAAGCGCCACGATTTCGCCATCAATGATGCAGTCGGACAGGCCTGCGCCTTGCTTGGCCACCGCGCCGAAGCGATCGGTCCAGTCAAGACCCTTGCGCGTACGAATCACTGCGCTGCCGCTTTTCACCCTGAGCTGTGCGCGGTAGCCGTCGAACTTGACCTCATGGGCCCACCCGGCTTGCGTCGGAGGTCGGTCGACCAGTTTGCTCAGTTGGGGCTCGATGAAGGAGGGGATTTCGCGCTTCGCTATCACGCGCCTTGATCCATCATTCGGCGGTAGGCGAGCAGATGGCGCAGCGATGCTTTCGGATCTTTCGCTCGCTCGTATAGCCGCGCCAGGTTGAAGTGCGCATCCGGGAATTGTGGATCGAGCGCCAACGCCTCGCGATAGGCGACAATCGCCTCGGGCTCGCGTCCCAAATCTTCGAGCAGCACGGCGAGATTGAATACCAGGAACGGCTCTGCCTGCCCGCCGAATCGGTAGACTTGCTCGGCCTCCGCCAGGCGCCCGTCCAAATGCAGCAACCTGCCCAAGTTGATGCGCGCTTCCAGATGACTCGGATCGGCTTTGAGGATTGCTTCGTAGGCGCTGCGCGCCTGTTGCGGATCGCGGTCCTCCAGCATCAGAGCGTCAGCGTAAAGCTCATCGGAGGACGCGCCGGGCGCCGACGCGCCGGACGGCGCTGCGCCGGGCGCCGACGCGCCTTCAGGAGAACGGGTTTCCTGGCGCGTAATCACATGCAGGCGGCCCTTCTCCTCGACGATTTCCAGCGCCAGTGCGTACTGGCCCGAGTCCGACTCGCGCAGCGTCTGACCTTCGCGGATGGCGATTCGATTGCCGAGCGCGGTGAGAGAAAGTTGATTCAGCGCTGAATCGGCCGGCAACGCCGAACGCAGCTCGTGTAAGGTTTTGTTGATCCGATGCGATGAGATCTTCGCTGCCCGAAGCGCACTCGCGGTGCGCAGCACGACCAAGTCGTGAAACGAATAGTGCAGCCTACCCGCGCGCCTGACCGGATTGATGTTGCCTGCGCGTGCTAAAGCACGAACGGCGGAAGACGGCAACCCGAACAGCCGTTCCAGGTCTTTGCTGTCGTAGGCATGCATCTCATCTTCGAGCGGACTTGCGCGCGGACCCTTGCGCGGCCGCACGCTTGGGCGCCTTGCGCTCCTTCAGATCGGCGGACTTCGATCCGCGTGCATCGATGCTGGCGCGCAGCGCTTCCATCAGGTCGATCACATTGCCGCTCTTGGCCGCAACCGGACCTTCGGCAATGGAGACTTCCTTGCCCTCGACCTTTTTCTGGATGGCTGCTTGCACGCGGGCACGATGCTCATCGGTGAATTCGTTGGGGTCAAAACGCTTTGCCGCCAAATGCTCGATCAGTTGCTGGGCTAGCTTCAACTCGGGTTCGGACACCGGCGCGGGCTCGATCCCCAAATCCTTCAGCTCGCGCACCTCGGCTTTGAAATGCAATTGATGCAGCGCCAATCCATCTTCGATGGGTCTGATGACCACGATGTGTTCCTTGCCCCGCGAGATCCAGCGGCCGACGGCGCATTGGCGCTGCTTGCGAAGCGCCGTCGCCAGCAAGGTGTAAGGCTTCGCGCCTCCCTTGTCGGGAGCCAAATAATAGGTGCCGTCGAAGTACATCGGGTCCACCGATTCCAGCGGAACGAACTGACCGATGTCGATGGCGTGGCTGGTCGTATCCTCGAGCGCCTTCAATTCCTCGGGGCTGAAGATTACATACTGGTCTTTGGCAAACTCATAGCCCTTTACCATTTCGGAGCGCTCCACGAGCTTGCCGTCATTGACGGCAACATACTGCTGCTTGACCCGAGAGCTGTCTTTTTGCCGCAGCAGATTAAAAGAGATTCGCTCGGAGGACACGGTGGCCGAATAGAGCTTCACCGGAATAGCGACAAGCCCGAATGAGATTGTCAGTGAAGCGATTGATCGAGCCTGAGTAGCCATGGTGACACCATCCCTAACAATAATGAGTGCGGTTCTTTCTGATTTTATTGAACAAACGCGCGCAAGACCTTCGATTACTTACGGTTTAGCGCTAAGCCTAGGAACAATAGCACCTGGTTTCAAGTGATTTTGCCTCAAACACGCGTAGGCCTGCCGGTGGCAGGCAACTTGGCAGCGGGCGGCACGCTCGTGCGCCGGGCCCTTGTTACACGTAAAAGCCCTATGATATTAATGGGTTACGTGTCCCCGCCGCCGTAAATCATGCCTGACGGGCGGCGGGGCGAACCGGAAGCTTCCACTCAGGACGGATGAAATGGCAGGTGTATCCGTCGGGGATTCGTTCCAGGTAGTCCTGATGTTCAGGCTCCGCTTCCCAGAAATCGCCCGCCGGAGCGAGTTCGGTCACGACTTTTCCCGGCCAAAGACCCGATGCCTCAACGTCCTCGATGGTGTCCTCCGCCACACGTTTCTGTTCATCGCTCGTATAGAAGATCGCGGACCGATAGCTCAGGCCGCGATCGTTTCCCTGGCGATTCAGCGTGGTCGGATCATGTATCTGGAAGAAAAACTCCAGCAGCTTGCGATAGCTGATGAGCTTGGGGTTGAAGAGGATTTCCACCGCTTCCGTATGGGTGCCGTGATTGCGATATGTTGCATTCGGCACATCGCCGCCCGAATACCCCACCCGTGTGGAGACGACGCCAGGATAACGACGCAGCAGATCCTGGACGCCCCAGAAACAGCCGCCTGCGAGAATTGCGCGTTCAGTTGGTGCAGACATGGTCACGTTACTCCTTCACTCATGATCGTACGACGCCGCCAGCGGCATCGCGGGTTTTCTGTTCTTCCAGCGTGTACAGCGCTTCCGGGATGGCCTCCAGCCGCTCGATGGGAATCGGCGCGCCGCTCGCGTCGGACAAGCCGTACGTGCCTTCATCGATTTTCTGCAATGCGCGCTCGATGTCGCTTAAGCGGCTGTCTTCCACGGCTTCCAGATTTTCCTCCAGCTCCAAAGTGGCAAGTTTTTGAGCCTCGTCTTCGAACTCGCGCGCTTGGCCGCTCAATTCGCTTTTGACGCTCGCCTGTTCCTGCTCGAGATCGCGCCTGACCCGCAGGATCTGCTGGCGCAGTTTGGTCAGCCCGCGTTTTTGCCGTTCGATGAATGCCGGGTCCAGCCTTGATGGTTTACGGGTCACTTGAGGGCACCTATGTGTGGGGTGATGCTGCTGTATGGGGATGGTTCTGCAATATTACACCCAGCCTAGTCGCGGGGCGTGCCTAGCCCGGAACAGGAGGCCGGTATACGGACTCCAGGGCGAGGGCTCCGAGGCCGGGTAATCGGTGCTCAGCGCCGGCGTGCTTACATCTGTTTGAAGAGGTGCGCAAATTGCCGGCTGACCGCAATCTCTTCCCTGCGGCCTTTGAGCGCCAGGCTCAGGTGTCCCAACTCATCACGTTTCGCATGCTCAATGTGCTGAGAGTTGACTACCGTGCCGCGGTGAACCTGCCAGAATGTCTCTGCGTCCAGCTGCTCCAGCAGTTCCCTTAAAGGCATGCGGATGATGCTGTCGCCTTCGCGCGTGGCAACCGTGATGTATTTATCTTCGGCCTCGAACCACAGCACGTCGTTCACCGGAATGAGCTTGACCGTGGTGCCGGCCCCGGCACGCACAAAGCGCAGCTTTTCCTTGCCCCGGGTGCCCGACCCCAACAAGTGAGCAATGCGCGCCGCCATTTCGCCGGTGGAGTCCTCGCTCCCGGTGCGGCCGAGCTGATGGGTCAAGCGCTCGATGCATTTGATCAGTCGCGCCACCTCGACGGGCTTGAGCAAATAATCGACTGCGGCGGTTTCGAAGGCGTCCAGTGCATAGGCATCGTAGGCGGTCACGAAGACGATGAGGGGCGGCTGGTCCTTCAAGCAAAGCTGCCGCGCTGCTTCCAGGCCATCAAGCTGCGGCATGCGCACGTCGAGAAACGCGACATCGGGAGAAAACTGCTCCGCGAGCTTCAGCGCTTCGGCACCGTTGGCTGCAATGGCCGCACACCGCGCCGCGGGCCAATGCTCGCGCAGTTGCTTCGCCAGGGCCCGGGCGAGCAGCGGCTCATCCTCCGCGATGATGTAGCTATGCGGAGTGCTCATCCGGCAGGTCTGGAGAGCAAATTCAGCGGTACCTCGATGGCGGCATGGGTCCCGCGCGGCGTGCGCGGTTCCAAAATCAATCGCGCCGAACTGCCGAATAGCGACTGCAGGCGGGCGCGTATATTTTGAATGCCGGCACCGGTGCCGGCGGTGTGCGCATTGCCGAGGCCAATACCGGTATCGTCGACCCAGAGTTTCAGTGTATCCGCGGTACAGTGCACGCTGACGCGGATGGTACCGCCGTCGCCTGCCGGCTCGATGCCGTGGGTGATGGCGTTTTCCACGAGCGGCTGCAGCAGCATCGCGGGAAATTTCAGTCGCAGGCAATCCGGGTCGCACTCGAATTCCGTGATGAGGCGATTGGGCAGGCGCAGCGCCATGATGGCGAGGTAGGCCTTCAATAACTCGACCTCGGTTTGCAGCGTCGCGGTTTCACTGCGCGCATGCGTGAGCGCGGCTCGCAAATAACGAATCAGATTGGCAAGCAGTGCGCGTGCCTCCGCAGGGTCCACCGCGATGAGCGCATCGAGATTGGCCAGCGTGTTGAAAAGAAAATGCGGCTCGATCTGCGCCTGCAGCGCCCGCAACTGCGCTTCGACGGCCGCGCGTTCGGCGCGTTCCACATCACGCTTGCTTTGGGCGAGTTGCACCCAGCTGAAATTGATGAACAGTGCAATGCTGCCTGCGATGAGCGAGAACACAATGCACACGATCCAGACGTAGCTCTGGTGCCAGCTGAAGACGGTGGAGTTCTGGCCGCTCAAGAACAGCTGTGAGAACAGCTCGCCGATGATGGCGCCGAGGATCACCAGCCCGAAATAAATTCCGATGCGCGAGCCAACGTTGCCGCGAAAGTGCCGCATCACGGTGCAGCGCACCGAGGCAATCAGCGCGAGTATCGACAGGCCAATGCAGTAGGAAATGACGAGGTTCGGCACCACCGCTTCCCAGGAACGCAGCAGCAGCGCAATCATCAGCGCGATGACCGTATTGATGGCCAGCGTCATGGGCAGTCGACGCCGCAAAAAATCGATCACCGAGTCGTCAGTATCGTCGAACGGCGAAAAACCGTTGCTTTGCAAATTGGTCTTCATCGATGCTCAGCGTCCCCCGCCAACCTCGAGTTTATCGCCCTTCGAGCCACGACGCATGCTCGGCCTGGACAACGCTCGTGTTGCCCTGTACTTGTGCGTCTGTCTTGGCGGCGGCAACGTCGTCTACCGCAATGAGGGCGAAAGGCATCAAGCCCAGGATGAAGGAGAGGGGGAGGGCGACGAGGTTGATTTTCATGGGTATCTCCGTAAGGGTTTAGGACCGTGGAGCTACTATAAATATCAGGGCGCCGGCGCGGGGTATTTGCGCCGGAAAGCCGGCGGGACGGCGCAAACGGGGTTACAGGGTCGCGAACGGCCGGGTCTCGATGCGCATGCGTCTGCGCGAAGCCCTAATTTTCGATCAACGTTATGTCCATGTGGGCGGACAGGGAAGCGCCCGCGGAAAGCACAAATATCCCGGGTTTGTTTCTGAGATCCCCCGAGAAGCCCTCCGGGTCCGTGATCCCGTGCCACGGTTCGATACAGATAAACGGCGCGTCAGGTTTGGTCCAAATACCGAGATAGCTCGCATCGGGAAAGTCGATTTTAATGCGCGAGCCTTCAGCGCTGCCGTAGACCACTGAGCGGCTTTTGATTTCATCGAAGATGATGACGTCATTTTGAAACAGCGAGTCGGTCAAGTTTAGCCGCCGGCCGGCGATCGGCGTCGGATGACGTTCGGCGGTGAGCAATCCCGCAGAGTCGATCCGTCTGGCAGGGGCCGGCTCGTCCATTTCGAATTCGACGAAATGCGCTGAACGCACTTGCCCGAAGGGCAGGGGCCATCGGAAGCCTGGATGATAGCCGAAGCTCGACGGCATATCCTCGTCGCCCCGGTTGCTGATTTGCGTGGTCACAGACAAGGTGCTGCCGCTGATCGCGTACGTCACTTCCAGTTCGAAATGAAACGGATAGAGCTGCAGGGTTGCCGCGTCCGCAGTCAACCGAAATCTCGCCGCGGACGCACTGGTGTTCTCAACCGAGAACAACTTGTCACGCGCGAAGCCGTGTCTCGGCAACTGAAACCTCTTTGAACCCGCACGGTAGGTACCGCCGGCCAGAACACCTATGATGGGGAAGAGCAGCGGCGCTCGTCCTGCCCAAACCTTGGGATCGCCGTTCCACAAGAGATCGAGGGCCGCGCGATTTTTGAGTGACGACAATTGAGCGCCGAGCGGGTCGATCTCGGCTGACAAGGTGCCGGAACTGATCGACACCCAAGAGCGGGGGTCAACCGTCATGCGCGAAGCAAACGGCCGGCGTCGCCGCCGATGGGCAACGCTAAGCCAACCTTGACGCGCTCGAGCGCCACGTGCGTGTCGAAACGAATGACATGCTCATTGGACTCGAACCAGCGGCGCACGAAAGCACCGTAGGATTCCATGCCATCGGCGATCACGATGACGATGAAATCGCTGGTACCCGTGACGTGATAACACTGCTGAACCATCGGGTGCTCGACCATCTGACGGCGAAAACCGTCCAGGTGCTTGCCCGGTGCCGGGGCCGAGGCCATGCTCAAGGTCACGATACAGGTAATGATCGAGGGCCCGATGACACGCTTGTCGAGCACCGCGATTTCCGCCGCAATAATCCCGTCCGCGCGCAGCCGTTTTAGTCGCCGCTGCACCGCCGCGGCCGACAAACCCACTTCTGCGCCGATGGACGCGGCGATCCGGCGGGTGTCGTGCTGGTACAAGGCCAATATTCTCCGGTCGATTCCATCCACGGCTTTACCCTCGTGACGAACGCGGCAAAGCCGCAAACTTGAGCCCCTAAATGCGCCTGACCACCCTGTTCGCGAGGCTAACCTACCACAAAGGCCTCAATGTCTTGCGTCTGGAGGTGTTCTTCGGGTGAACCGGCTTGCCTTCTTGATCGTCGCAGCGGCGTTGGCGAGCAGCGCTGCGCACTCGCAGGACGGACTGCACCATGCCATCGCCGGCCTCATCAATGCCGACCCCATGGCGGCTCTCGGCCAGGCAATTGCGCGAGGGGAATATCCAAAGACCACCAGCGTGCTGATCGTTCGTAATGGCGAGGTGGCGTTTGAAAATTATTTCGGCGACGGCAGCAAAGAGCGGCTCACAATACGCGATCGGCCACGAAATTCTTGACCGCGCACCGCGCTCCGCCATCGTAATCACCCGCACCGCCTACAACGTCCATGGCTCATCGATTCAAACCGCGGACATGCTCAAGAAATATATTTTGCCGGCATTGCCTTGCGGAAAAGGCAAAAAAACCCCAGGGATAAAACAGGGATTTTCCTAGGCCCCTGGCGTTGTCCTGACAGAAATTCCGATTATTCTCATGGAGAAAATATCTAACTAGGGCTGATGAATCCGATCTTAAAAATCTGAATTAGTAAGGAGTTGGCACTCATGCGGAATTTCTTGTCTTGCGCATTGGCTTTGACGGCTTATGTTTGTCTGGCCACGAATGGGGCATTCGCCGATTCACCGCCGGTCCAAATGTGCAGCGAATCACCATCGGCGCCAGCCTGCAGCGCCGTGCGCGGCGATCGCTCGGAGGGATGGGTACCGCAAAGTCGGTCGGAGGTGATGGCGCAGCATGGAATGGTCTCCACCGTTCAGCCGCTTGCGGCCATGGCAGGCGCGCGGATTCTCATGCAGGGCGGCAACGCCATCGACGCCGCCGTGGCCACCGCGGCCGCGCTCAATGTCACTTATCCCGCGAATGTTGGTATCGGCGGTGATCTGTTCGCGATCATATACATTGCGAAAGAGAAGAAAATCTACCAGCTGAATGCGAGCGGTATTGCGCCCACAGGCGCGACGCTGACGCATCTCAATGCACTTGGCTACCAATGGAAGTCCTCCAATTGGGGACCGGGCTCCGGGATGCCCTCGGGCGGCATACTGACCGTGACGACGCCAGGTTCGCTGTGGGGATGGCAGGAAGCGCTGACCCGCTTCGGAACCATGAACTTCAAGAAAGTCCTGCAACCGGCGGTCGACCTTGCTGAGAATGGCTTTCCCATCACCGAAGAGATCGGCGACGGATGGCAGCTGCCCAAGGCCCTGCCCTTGCAGGGATGCTGTACGCAGCTCGATCCGGACTCGATCAATACCTACTATATCAACGGTGTGCCGCCCTCGATCGGCACCGTCTTCAGGAACCCCGACTTGGCCCGTACGTTGCGACTGATTCAACAGCACGGGCGCGACGTGTTTTACAAAGGTGAGATCGCGCAAGCCATTGTCGCCAAGTCCAATGCGCTCGGCGGCACGATGACGCTCGACGATCTTGCGAATTACAAGGGCGAGTGGGTAACGCCGGCGTCCACTACCTATCACAATGGTGAATTCACTCTTTATGCATCGACGGCGCCGTCGCAAGCGTGGGGCATTATGGAGGCGATGAACATACTCGAAGCGTGCGTGCCGATCTGGTATCCGGGCCAAAGCCTCGCAACACTGGGGCCCGCCAGTCCCCTGTTCTGGCATGCGCTTATCGAGACGAAGAAATTGGTGTACTCCGATACGTATGCGAACAACGCGGATCCCGACGTGGTGTCGGTGCCGGTGGCCCTTCTGACTTCCAAGACGTACGCGGCCTCGCAGTGCAAAAAGGTCGATCCTTCACACGCAGGTCCCACCGTCAAGCCCAGCTTTGATTCGGCACCGGCCGCCACGGCCGCCGGGAACATTGGCGGAGACACCATCTACCTCACCACCGCCGACCGCTGGGGCAACATGGTGTCCTGGATCAACAGCAATTTCGCTGGGTTCGGTTCCGGCATCACGGTTCCCAAATACGGCTTCATTTTGCACAACCGGGGAGGCCTGTTCACGTTGGATCCTAACAGTCCCAATGTCATCGCTCCCCATAAGCGGCCGTACAACACGCTATCCGCTGTCTTCGCCACGCAAAACGGCAATCCCCTGCTGACCACCGGCCAGCACGGCGGGGATCAGCAGGGCATGGGCAACATGCAGGTGCTGGTCAACATTCTCGATCTGGGCGCGAACATGCAGGCGGCCGGCGACATGGCTCGGTTCACCCATGCGCAAGTCGCCAATACATTGCAACTCGAGAGCCAGCTGTTCAGCCTCGTCGGTCCGCAGCTCATCGGCATGGGCCACAAGGCTTCGAGCGCTGGCGGCGGAATCGCCGGCGGATATCAAGGCATTATGTTTGTGCCGAATCCGGAAGGCGGGCGAATCTCGACCTGCAACAGCAATCACGACGAGAGCGACAGGGACGCGGAGTGCGGCGTGAACGGTTTCTACAGAGCCGGCTCCAATTTGAGAGAGGACGGAGACTCGATAGGCTGGTAACGCGGGAAGAATTGCCGCGTAATCCGACAGGAACTCTCCGGGACTTTACCCCCGGGGAGTCCTTTTTACCGCTCGCCCTACCATTGATAATTGACCGACAGTGCCATTTCGCGCTGCGTGGCGCTCTCGGTCACGGGGCTCTCATCCGCGCTGCCTCGAAATTTCGAGATGCCCAAGTCCAGATTGACCAGCCAATGATCCGAGATGAATCGAGTAGCGGTGAATCCGGCGCCGATCGATTCCATGCCGCCATGGGTATAAAAAACGGGGTGACCTGAGGCCCGCGACTGGGCCAGGGTCACGCCATATTCACTTTGCAGGTAGCGATGGGTGGCGAAAGTTACCGATGGCCCGGCGAACATGACAAATTTTCGAGAACTGCCCGGAAGCGGCATGTATAAGCCCACATCCCCGACGCTGCCATTGGCGCCGCCCAGATTTTGCCTGGCGTCGAGGCGCAGTATTAACGGAAACTTTTTCGACAGCACGTAGGAGGCGAACACCTTGGCGGCGGGCGCCGCGTGGATGTCGCCCAAGCCCCGCAGATTGTTGTAATCGTCCCGTTCGCGTCGGCCCAGATCGTAAGCCAGCGCCGCGCCGACACGGTAGTGATCCCCGCGCAAGAAATTGACGCCGATGCCGTCGCCCGTGCTGAGGAAAGCAATGTCCTTATACAGGATGTTGATGACCGGGCCGCCTTGAACCTT
Source organism: Gammaproteobacteria bacterium (assembly GCA_034667905.1). Taxonomy (GTDB): domain Bacteria; phylum Pseudomonadota; class Gammaproteobacteria; order Steroidobacterales; family Steroidobacteraceae; genus Bog-1198. The sequence continues at coordinate 119,718 of JAXDQK010000077.1, forward strand.
GTACGCCGCAGCGCCTGCGTAGGCTGGCTGAGTTTCAGCGGCGACGCCGAGCACCCTCAGCCAATTGGGAAGGTCCGGCTCGAAAAGCTTCGAGAGAATAATGCCTGCGGAGTACTGCCATTCAGGCAGCGGCGAGGGGGTCTGCGACCACGCAGACCGAGGAATGAAGGCGCACAACAGCAATGCCGCGAGGGCGAGACGAGCATAAGTTTTTGGCACGGACTTTTACCGGTCGACTTCACTGTCACCCGGGAAGCTATTTAGTCGGCGCGGGCGGCGGACTGCGGCGAGTCGACGTTTTGCGTACGACTCCGGCCGCTTTCCACTTGTCATCGGCATTCACCGGCGGATGGTCGGGCAATTGGGAGGCGGGGGGATCGCTTGCGGGAAAGGTCGCTTTCAACGAATCATCGACGGCTTTCGTTGCGGCCGCCGGCGGCTTCGGCTGTGCCGCATCCAGTTGTTTCTCGGCTTCCAGCCAGTCCTGCTCGGCACTCCCTGGAGGGCAGCCGCGGGCTTGCCAGAGTTGATAAGCGATTTCGTCGACTGAGCGATGGTCTTTAGGCACCGTTTTCTCCTTACTGCCACGTAAAACGATACGAGGAACTCTGCGGCCCTGCGTGGCGGTGCGATAGGACCCAGGTTTGGAAATCCCGGTCAGCAAATTCCTACAGGTCTTCGGAAGCTTTGCCCTCCGGCTATGCGGCTTGTTCGCGAGCCTGTAGCGTAGCTTTACGCGCAAGCATCTTCTCGCCCAATGCCTTCAAATCCATGTCGGATTTTTTGGCCTCTGCAAACATGCCGCCCGGTTGTTCTTCTTCCTTGACGTGATGTTTGATCATTTCGGAGAGCACGGTGACCTTGGCATCGAAATAATCGTCGGCGGCGCTCATACCCTCGATTTGTGCAATGAGCGTCTTCGCGCCATCGTGCTCGACGATCGCCTCGTGATGCATGTCCTTGTCGGAAGTGGCCGCGAGGAAAGCCGGGTAGAAAATCTCCTCTTCAATCGTGGTGTGGGCCTTCAGCGCAGAGCAGATCTGCGCCGCCAAAGCCTCTTTCTTCGAATCTGATCGCGATTTGCTGAATTGGTCGAACCAGTCTTCGACCTGCCGATGATCCGCCTTGAGCAGGGCGACAGCGTCGGCGGGTTTGGTGCGTGTCGAGGGTTTGCCTTTCTTAGCGGCCATCGTTCTCTCCGAAGGTAGTTGATGTAGGCATCATCGCGCTGCTTGAGTTTGTGCAGGTGTAGGCAAACGGAGCTACCCATGGTCGGAATTTCGCTGTTCTACAGAAAAAATAGCAACGCGTTTAGGGAAAAATAGGCTCCAATAGGTTGTCGCGAGCCTAATTGGAAAACAGGAGGCTTATCTTGTGCTAGTTTTGCCCTAGGCAGCCGCCGTCACCGGTGCGGTGGCAAAAAAATAGAGGTGCGCTATGAGAGTCCGCATTGCTTCGACAACTTTGCTGCTAATCCTGGCTGCGGCCAGCGCATTGGCACAAAGTCCTGCTGCGTACGATGTCGTCATACGTAACGGCAGGCTTCTCGATGGGTTGGGAAATCCCTGGGTCAAGGCGGACATCGGGATCAAGGACGGGCGTTTCGCCAAGGTCGGCCGGGTCGAGGGTCGCGGCGCACGAGAGATCGATGCTGCCGGCGAGTATGTCTCGCCGGGCTGGATCGACATGATGGATCAGTCCGGAGCCGTGTTGCTCAAGAATGGCTTGGCGGAGAACAAGCTGCGCGAAGGCGTCACAACGGCGATCGCCGGTGAAGGCGGCACCCCTGTACCCTCGGCAAAGATCGTCGAGTATTTCAAGCAACTCGAAACCCAAGGTATCTCGCTGAATTTCGGTACCTACTACAGCAGCGCGCAAGCTCGCGTTGAAGTCATGGGCGATGTGGCGGGACACCCGACCACACGGCAGATGGACGGTATCAAGGCGCACGTCGAGGAAGCCATGCGCGCCGGCGCGATGGGAATAGCGACGGCACTGATTTATCCGCCGGATAGCTTTCAGAGCACCGATGATCTCGTCGAGGTGGCGCGCGTAGCGGCAAAGTACGGCGGCATTTACGCAAGCCATATGCGGGATGAAAGCGCAAAGCTGTTAACCGCGATCGGTGAATCCATCGAGATCGGCGAAAAAACCGGCATTCAAGTCGAAATCTTCCACTTCAAAGGCGCTTACGCGCCAGGCTGGGGTGAGCTGGTTCCGCAAGCCGGCGAACTCATCGAAGCGGCGCGGGCTCGGGGGGTCAATATCGCTTCGGACATGTACGTCTATACTGCCGGCGGGACGGGCCTCGACATCACGGTGCCGAATTGGGTTTGGGAGCACGGTGCGAAGCAAGGCTTGCAGCGGCTCAAGGATCCTGCCGTGCGAGTCAGGCTCAAAAAAGAAGTCGTTGCCGGTTCGATGCCTGGCTGGTCGAATTTGGTCGAGGCGAGCGGCGGATGGGACCACATCGTCCTTGCTAATGCGTTCAATCCCAAGTACGACCGCTATCGTTTCAAGAGTATCGACTATATCGCCAAGCAGTTGCGCCAAGACCCCGCGGACGTATCGTGGGATATTGTTCTCGGCGCACAACCTAATCGCGCCATGGGGTTATTTTTCATGATGAGCGAACCGGACATTGCGACGGCGCTGCGCTGGCCTTGGATGGGTATCGGTAGCGATGCGGGAGCGAACGAAGGTCCCGGGACTATCGATGCCATCGGCTTGCCGCACCCGCGTGCCTATGCCAATTTCCCGCGGGTCATTGCCGAATATGTCAAGAAGCGCCACGTGCTGAGCCTGGAAGATGCGATTCGTAAAATGACCTCATGGCCGGCCACGCGCATGCGGCTTTACGACCGCGGCGCCATCCGCGAGGGACTCAAGGCGGACGTGACGATTTTCAATGAAGACCGCATCGAGGATGTAGCGAATTACGAGAATCCCACCAGCTACCCAGCTGGCATTGATTACGTACTGGTGAACGGACAACTGGTCATCGATCAAGGCCGCCATACGGGCGCGAAACCGGGCAGCGTACTGCGGGGCGTCGGAGCGGACCCTGTCGCTCCGGGACTCGCGAGGTGAGCGGGCCGGCGGTCACGGCCCCGCAACAACCTTCCTGGTTCCAGCGCTATTTACTACCGGGGTTTGCCTTCAAAGCCGTCGTCATCGGCGGCGGCTATGCAACCGGCCGGGAGTTGGCGGAATTTTTCCTACCCAGCGGACCGCGCGGAGGCTTGCTCGCCATCCTGCTCGCCATGGTGATCTGGAGCCTGGTGTGCGCCCTTACCTTCGCGCTGGCCTATGCCACGAGAAGCTGGAACTACCGGGCTTTTTTTAAAAATTTGCTGGGGCCCTTCTGGGTGCTCTTCGAAGCCGCTTATCTGCTCTTCATCATTTTGATTCTTGCCGTCTTCGGCGCAGCCTCCGGGGCAATCGGAACCGCGGTGCTGGGTTGGCCGCCCATAGCGGGGACCTTGTGCCTGATCGTTTGCATCAGTCTGGTCGCTGCTTACGGAAGCACATCGGTGGAGCGACTGTTCAAATGGGTGTCGATATTCCTGTACACGATTTATGGCCTCTTCGTCGCGCTATCGTTCTTTACGTTCGGCGATAGAATTCTCGCGAACTTCTCGGTTTCCACCCCCAGCGATGGGTGGGTGCTCGGTGGCTTGACTTATGCGGGCTACAACGTGGTCGGCGCCGTGATCATTCTGCCTGTGCTGCGGCACTTGCGTAGCAATCGCAATGCGCTGGTCGCCGGAGCCCTGGCAGGACCTCTGGCCATGCTTCCGGCGCTGCTGTTTTTCGTCTGCATGATAGCCTTCTATCCGCAGATAGGCGCCGAAGCGCTACCCTCGGACTTTCTGCTGCAACGCCTGCATTTTCCGGCATTTCACTACCTCTTTCAGCTCATGATCTTTCTGGCGCTGCTGGAGAGCGGCACCGGCTGCGTGCACGCATTCAATGAGCGGGTGGCCGAAGCGTATGCGGCGCGGCGCGCCCGAACGCTCACAAAAGCAGCGCGCTTATCCATCACCGGCATTCTGCTGCTCGGTTCAATTTTCCTGGCCGCGCGCTTTGGATTGGTGACTTTGATCGCGCGAGGCTATCGTGGTCTCGCTTACTTATTTCTCGCCGTGTTCGTTTTGCCGGTCATGACCTTGGGATTAAGGCAATTGCTCGCGAGAAACGTGACACGGGCTAGCGCCGGCGATTCTTCGCCGCTTTAGCGGGCGGGCGCACCGGCGAAGGCGTTTGCTCCGGCACGGCGGGGCTCGCATCGCCGTGCAGCGACATCAACGAGTCCAACAGACTTTCATCCGGGCTTGAACAGACGCCAAGCACCGTTGCCTCGTCGCAACCTTCTGCTGTGACGTAAGCATGGCCCATATTGCTGTCGAGATAGATCGATTCGCCCACGGCGAGATTGACCGGATCGTAAAATTCCGTAAGAACTTTGATGCCGCCTTTTAAAACGTAGATATATTCCTCGCCCGAGTGACGCACCAGATCGCCAAACTCTTGCGCGCTCTTGGCGCTAATGCGAGTCAGAACGGGAATCATGCGCTTTTTGCGCAGCTCAGGGCACATGTAGTAGTAATCGTAGTTCTTCGTATTCACGCGGACCGCATCGTCGATGAGGCCGATGCTGCGACGTGCCGTCACCGCCGGTTCGATGCTATCCGCCGGATCGGCGAATAACTCCGACATACGAATATTGAGCCGTTGGCTCAGTTGCACCAGTTTGTCGTAGCTTAAGGTAAGGCGATCGTGCTCGACTTTCGACAGGGTCGAGACCGGGATATTCGTGCGCTGGCTCATTTCCTTCAGTGTCCACCCGTTCCTGGAACGCAGCGAACGCAGCAGGCTTCCCAGCGTGGGGTGACGCGTCTTTACGTCCATAAGTCCAACGGCATCACTTTTTCAACTCCCTTCCCCAGCGGTTCGGCATGAAGCATACCTGTGGCATATGACAGGTCAACAGCTGCCTGACCTTGCTGCAATGCGCCTGCATGGAGAATAGCGTTGACAATTCTCTAATCAGGATTAGTCTGTCTCCGTTGGACATCATGTTGGGGTGAAACAATGCCGTCCGAGTTTCGACTGAGCCGACGCCGCTCGATTGCTGCCATGGCGGGTGCCGTGGCGGCGCTCGCAATGCCGCGACTAAATTTTGGTCGAGCCGCGCAGCGCACAGACCCGAAGAGCAGCTATCCGTCCAGGGTCATCGATCTGGTCGAGCGTTCCGTCGTCATCGATATGCTCGGGCCCCTAAAGCTTGATTTCACGCCTGAAGCGTACGCCATGCCGTTGACCGACGAAGAAGCGGCCATGTTCCGCTCGAGCGGCATCACCGCCTTTCACAACTCGGTCGGCGTGGGAGGTGCGGGTGCTTATGATGACGCGCTGCAATTCATTGCCGCGTGGAGCGGGTTCGTCGGACGCAACTCGGAAGTGTTTTCCCTCGTCGGGCGGGCAGAGGACATCGACCACGCGAAGGCGAAGAAAAAAATTGCAGTCATCATTGGCTTGCAGAATGCGGATGAGTTTCGCGATCCCAAAGACGTCGGAGCATTTTACGAACTCGGACTGCGGTGCGCGCAGCTGACTTACAACACCCAGAATCTCATCGGCAGCGGCTCGACCGAGCGGGTCGATGGCGGAATCAGCGATTACGGGATTCAAATCATCAAGGCGATGAACGAGGTGGGCATGCTCATCGACGTCTCGCACAGCGGTGATCGCACCACCTTGGACGCCATCGAGCTCTCGCCCCGACCCATCGCTTTCACGCATTCGAATTGCCGCGCGCTCAACAATCATCCGCGCCTGAAAACCGACGAGGCTATAGCCAAGCTGGCGGCGAAGGGCGGCGTGATGGGCATCACCGGGGTGCGCAATTTCGTGAAAGATAAAGAACCCACCACGGTGGAGGACGTCGTCGATCACATCGATCATGTCGTAAAGCTGGTCGGCATCGAGCACGTCGGCATCGGCACGGATTCGGACTTGATGGGCTACGACCATATGCCTCCCGATCAATACAAGCAGCTCAAAGCAGGCTACAAGGCTTCCTATGCCTTCCGCGACAAAATCGACACAGACGGCTTCAATCATCCGCGAAAGATGTACGACCTGACGGCCGCGTTGCTTCGCCGCGGCTATAGCGAAGCCAACATTCAAGACGTACTCGGCGGAAATTTCCGCCGCTTGCTTGGCAGCACGTGGATCGACATAAAGAAAAAACCAGGGGATAAATCATGAATACGACACTGAAAGTTGCGGTCCTCGCTGCGCTTGGGGCCGCAGGGCCGCTGCTCTCGCAACAAAGCCTCGCCGCCGATGCCGCCCCTGCGTCCAACGATGCGCTGGAGACCATCGTGGTGACGGCGGAAAAAAAGGAAGAGAAGCTCAAGGACGTGCCCATGAGCATCACCGCC